>NZ_CP016027.1:600000-1200000 GCF_001663815.1 Halothiobacillus diazotrophicus | reverse complement strand
AGATACAGGCGACTCATGATGGTCAAACGCTGCATCGTACTTTTACGGTAGCGTCTCATGGCCACGTTGCACTGGGTTTCGGCTTCAAGAACTAGGCAATAAGCGGGTTGTGCCGGCACCTGATGATATTGGCAGCGGGGCATCGTCCCGCTTTGTCTTGGTGCTGACATGCGGCTGAATTAGCATGGGTGGTACCTGGGTGAACCGGTAGGTGAGGATCGGATGGCAGCCAATAACCGTCAGTTGTGGTTGACAGTCAATGCGGGTTCATCCTCGCTCAAGCTCGTCCTGTTCGAAGCCGACTCACTAAAACCTTTTGCCGTCGTGCAGATCGAGCGTATCGGTACCCCCGATGCCCACCTACTGGCTGGCGATCTGCCGGTGATGACGATTGCCGCCGCCGACCATCGCCGCGCGTTTGATCAGGGCTTGCGCTACTGGCGTCAGCAATCGGTCCTCGTCTCTCCCGAAAATTTGATGGGGATCGTGCACCGAGTCGTCCATGGTGGAGAGCGATTCACGGCCCCGATCCAATTGACGCCGGACGTCCGTGCGGGCATCGAGGCACTCATACCTCTGGCGCCATTGCATAATCCCCTGGCGCTGCAGTGCATCGATGCGGCACTGGCGCTGGATGCACGAACGCCTCAGTTCGCGGTCTTTGATACCGCCTTTCACCATGATCTGCCCCCCGAGGCATTTCACTATGCCCTGCCACTCCGTTTCTATCGCGAGTTCGGCATTCGCCGTTATGGCTTCCACGGGATTTCTGTCGACTCGGTCAGCAGACAGCTGGCCGAAAGCCTGGGAGAGCCACGAGCGTCCCTGAACCTGATCGTGGCACATCTGGGGAACGGTGCCAGCCTGACGGCCATCCGTGGAGGGCGCAGCGTGGACACCACGATGGGGTTTACCCCGCTGGAAGGATTGGTGATGGGGACACGGGCAGGGGATCTTGATCCGGCGATACCGGCCTTCTTGGAAAACCATACCGGGTTGAGCGGCGCCGATGTGGCCCGATTGCTCAACCGGGAGAGCGGGCTGCTCGGTCTGTGTGGCCACGCCGATCTCCGGGCGATTCATGAGGCCATGACGGCGGGTAATGATGCCGCCGAACTGGCTGCACTGGCCTTGGCCGTCTACACCTACCGGATCCGCAAGTATCTGGGGGCGTTCATGGCGTTGTTGGGGCGGGTGGATGGTGTGATTTTCACCGGGGGCGTGGGGGAGCACGATGCGATCGTCCGGTCACAGGCTTTGTCGGGCATGGGCCTGTTCGGTTGGCATCTGGATCCGGCGCGCAACGTGGCCACCCTCGGTCCGGCTGAGGTGACGCCGCTCCATGCCGAAGGCAGTTTCCCGGGCATTTACGTGGTGCCGAGCCGGGAGGCCGAGCAGATGGTTCGTTTGGCGGCACCCTTACTGGCTACTTGAATCGGGTGGTTACCGAGCGGGGAGGTACGGCGATGGAAGATCAGCGGGCGACGCAGGTCGCGACGAATGAGGTGCCGGGCGCGGCGCTCAGCGATTACGAACTGGCCCAGATCGATGCCTGGTGGCGTGCCGCCAATTATCTTTCGGTCGGGCAGATTTATCTGATGGACAATCCGCTCCTGCGCGAACCATTGCAGCCGGAGCACGTCAAGCCGCGTCTGTTGGGGCACTGGGGCACCACACCGGGGCTGAACTTTCTGTATGTGCACATGAACCGCCTGATCCGCGAGCGGGACGTGAATGCCATCTATATCGCCGGTCCGGGACATGGCGGTCCGGGGTTGGTGGCCAATACCTGGCTGGAGCGCACCTACAGCGAGGTGTATCCCGAAGTATCCCGGGATGCGGTGGGGATGAAGCGACTATTCACTCAGTTCTCCTTTCCGGGTGGCATCCCCTCTCATGTGGCGCCGGAAACACCCGGATCGATCCATGAGGGTGGGGAGTTGGGCTATTCGCTGTCCCATGCGTTTGGGGCGGCGTTCGACAATCCGGATCTGGTCGTCTTTGCCGTGGTCGGCGATGGCGAGGCGGAGACCGGTCCGTTGGCCACCTCCTGGCATTCCAACAAGTTCCTGAATCCGGCGCGGGATGGCGCGGTCTTGCCCGTCCTGCATCTCAACGGCTACAAGATCGCCAATCCGACGGTGCTGGCGCGTATCGATCCCGAGGAACTGGACGAGCTGCTGCGCGGTTATGGCTACCGGCCCTATGTGGTCGAAGGCAGCGACCCGCAGGAGATGCACCAGAAGATGGCCGAAACGCTGGAAATCGTGTTCGACGAGATCGAGGCGATTCAATTCCGGGCCCGGGTGGAAGGCGATGTGACCCGTCCGCGCTGGCCGATGATCGTCCTGCGTACCCCGAAGGGCTGGACCGGTCCGAAAACCGTCGATGGCAAGAAGACCGAGGGATTCTGGCGGGCGCATCAGGTACCGTTCGGCGAGGTCCGGGAGAATCCGGAGCATCTCGCCTTGCTGGAAGAATGGCTCCGCAGCTACCGGCCGGAGGATCTTTTCGATGCGTCGGGTCGTCCCGTGGATCTGATCAACCAGATTGCGCCGCTGGGCGAGCGACGCATGTCGGCCAATCGTCATGCCAATGGCGGCACGTTGCTCAAGCCGTTGACGATGCCCGATTTTCGCCAGTATGCCGTGCGACTGGATCAGCCGGGCACGCATCGGGCGGAGGCGACCCGCATCCTGGGTCAGTTCCTGCGCGACGTGATGCAAGCGAACCTGGACGCCCGGAATTTCCGCCTGTTCGGCCCGGACGAAACGGCCTCCAACCGGCTGGATGCGGTGTATGAAGTCAGCCCGAAGGCCTGGGACGCTACCCATTGCGAATTCGACACGGATCTTTCCGTGGAGGGACGCGTCATGGAGATTCTGTCCGAGCATACCTGCCAGGGCTGGCTGGAAGGCTACCTGCTGACCGGGCGACATGGCTTCTTCTCCTGCTACGAGGCCTTCATCCATATCGTCGATTCCATGTTCAACCAGCATGCGAAATGGCTGAAGACGACCCGGCACATTCCCTGGCGCGCGCCCATCGCGTCGCTGACCTATCTGCTGACGAGTCATGTCTGGCGCCAGGACCACAACGGGTTTTCCCACCAGGATCCGGGGTTCATCGACCACGTCGTCAACAAGAAATCCGACGTGATCCGGGTCTATCTGCCGCCGGACGCCAACACGCTGCTGTCGGTCGCCGATCATTGCCTGCGTTCGCGCAACTATGTGAACGTGATCGTGGCGGGGAAGCAGCCCGCCCTGCAGTTTTTGGATCAGGATGCCGCGGTGAAGCACTGTACCCACGGACTCGGCATCTGGGGTTGGGCAAGCAACGATCAGGATTCCGAACCGGATGTGGTGATGGCTTGCGCGGGCGATGTACCGACGCTGGAAACGCTGGCTGCCGTCGATCTCATTCGCCAATACCTGCCCGAGTTGCGCGTCCGGGTGATCAACGTGGTCGACCTGATGAAGCTGCAGCCGGAGAGCGAGCATCCGCACGGTCTGAGCGATCGGGCATTCGATCAGATGTTCACGACGGATAAGCCGGTGATCTTCGCGTATCACGGATACCCCTGGCTGATCCATCGCCTGACCTATCGGCGGCGTTGTCATCCGCATCTGCACGTGCGCGGGTACAAGGAGGAGGGGACCACCACCACGCCCTTCGACATGGTGGTTCTGAACGATCTGGATCGGTTCCATCTGGTGATGGACGTGATCGACCGGGTGCCGTCGATCGGCGCCCATGCCGCCTATGTGAAGCAGATGCTCGAGGATCGACTCCTGGACCATAAGGCCTATATCCGTACCCATGGCGCGGACATGCCGGAAATCACCCAGTGGCGCTGGCCGTACCGCTAGACTCGGTACCCGTCTATCGCGGTCAGTCGAAATCTGCGATCGTCAGCTTGCGGCGCATGGCCATCCGCTTGTTGTAGTGGCCCTCCATGCGGCCCAGCACCGCCCCGAGGAAACGGAGGGTTTCGACGATGTGCGGCCCCTTGTTCAGCATCACGCACTCCGCCCGGATGCTCATGGCGGCATCGGTCACCTCCGGGCGGGAAGGGGCGCCGCTCTTGGCCATGTTCTCCAGGATCTGGGTGGCCCAGATCACCGGAATGTGGGCCGCCTCGCAGAGCCAGAGAATTTCCTCCTGCACTTCCGACAGGCGCTCGAAGCCCAGTTCCACGGCAAGGTCGCCCCGGGCGATCATGACCCCGAGGCGGGGGCTGCGCATGCCCGTCAGCAGGATGCGCGGCAGATGCCGGAAAGCCTGACGGTTCTCGATCTTGAGCACGATGCCCAGCTGGCACGCATCCAGACGGTTGAGATGATCCTGCAGAAGTGCCACGTCGGAGGGGCGGCGCAGAAACGAGAGCGCGACGATGTCGATCTCGTGGGCGAGATCGGCAAGGTCGGCGAGATCCTTGTCCGTCAGGGCGGTCGCATGGAAATCCGTATCGGGAAAATTTATGCCTTTTTCTTCCTTGATCCGACTCCCGCCGGGGGCGGCGTGCGTGATGGTCAAGGTGATTTCGTCGCCATCGTTGGCCGTGATCAGCGCACCGATCCGACCGTCGTCGAGCCATACCGACTGGTCCCGACGGGCCTCCGTGAATGCGGCTTCCAGGGTGCAATGCAAGCGGGCGGGTACGACGCGGTCCTCGATGGTTCGGGCCGCCGTTCCCGGCTCGTCGGCACGTGTCAGAATCAGCGTGTCGCCGACGTTCAGACGGATTTCCTCAGGCACCACCGGCGTGCCAATCAGTCGGCCGCTCAGAACGTGGGGATCAAGGGCGCTCAGTGGCGTTTCCTCCTCGATATAGACGGTTTGCGCGAAACCGATCAGAAGACCGTCCGTCGTCTGTTCGATCAGCCAGCCGAGACAGTGGTGGCTGCGCGCGTCGGTCAACGTGAAGCGGGTGCCGGATTCCAGGCTACCCCACGGGCGCCCCGTGTGCTCACTGTGCAGCATGAGTTGGGGGATGTCCGGGGTTGGGGGGGCAGTGGGTGCGTCCGGGCCGCTGACCCAGAGTCGTGCCGGTTGGACGACGCGGCCGCGGAAATCCCGTTTCGGTCGGATTTTCAGCAGGCGCCCCTGTGCCTGGATGCTGCCTGTGCGTGATTTTGGTCCCGCAAGATCAGCCTGGATTCGGCAGGAGCGGCCTTGCGTCAGCGCGGCGTTGCGCACCTGCGCGATCATCTGCCGCCAGGCGGAGACATCGTCATGGGCGCAGTTGATGCGGGCGATTTCCATGCCGGCCTCGATGAGGCTGGGAATCAGGGTTGAGTCGGTGACGGCCTCGTTGGGCAGGGTGACCATCAAGCGGACTTCCCGGTCGCTTCGTCCGTCGCCCAGCAGGTCGCGGGTGTGGGCTTTCAGGTGTTCGATACCCGATCGGAAATCGACCGGTTCGGACGGTGGTTCCGTCGTTGGGCCATCGGTGGAATCGTTCAGCCGTTCCGATACGGCATTCAGCGAGGCCATGACGTGGGTTTCCAATATCCCGAAGGAGGAAAGACCCAGTTGGGACAGTTCCCATTGCAGCTGTCGAATGTCGTGTTGCCGAACCCCGAGATAGTGCAGGAGATTCTTTGCACTGGCCCGATAGTTCGGATCGATCTCGTCCAGCATTTCGGCATAGCGAGCCTCCAGGCGGAGGCCTGCCTGGCGCAGTGCGTCGATCTCTTCCAGCAGTTCATGGGCCGGGTGGATGGCTTGTTCGCGCATGATCGAGTTCCAGTCGCTCAGCAGATGACAGGTATCTATAGGCGATACAGATGACAGCTTCATGTTGCTGTCATGAACGACGTGGTTCCCTGCGTTCCAAGTGCTGCCTGTTAACCCGTTGTTTCGGCAGGTATCGAATGGGCGTCACGCCGAATCGGGCCCTGAAGGCCGGGGTGACGCACGCAGAGATCATCGAGGTCTGCGAGGTGGCCATCCTGATGGGCGGCGGCCCGGCATTGACGCATATCGCCGAGGTGAAGAAGGCCCTGGCATTGTTTGAAAAGACCGGGACCGAGTGATCGTTGGCGACGCACGGGCGTCGCAGGGCAATCAGGCGGAAGTCAGCATCTGATAGAGCTGATCCTTGAGTTCCAGCCGTTGCTTCTTCAGGGTTTCCGCATGCTCATCGCTGATCGGCAGGTCGTTTTTCTCGGCCTGTTCGATTTCGTTGTTGAGGTTGTGGTAGGCCTCGAACAGACGGGCGAAGTGGTGGTTATCCATCTTGAGCTGATGGATTTTTTCCTTGAATTCCGGAAATTCGTGCACGAGGTCGTGGTGTTCGATCTGCATGGTCGCTGTTCTCCAGGCTGAAGATTGAAAGGCGGCGGCAGTATAGCGATAATCCCTACAATAATTGACGTTAATTTTTCGGGCTTCCGGTCAGCGCCGGTACAGAACCTGTACTTCATCGACGCCGGGTCTCTCGCCCAGGTCGTTCAGTATCGGGTCCGTCGGCGGGACCTGCCAAGAGGGACCGAGCCGGACCACGGCGCGTGCCAGCGGTGATTGCACGAGGCAATGCACCGGCACGCCGTCAGCTTCCGCCCGGTGCTTCTGGAGCACGTCGAGCAGACTGTCGATCTCCGTTTCCCCGGCGTCGGGCGCCAGTCGGATCATCAGGCTGCGCGCCCGCTCGCATCGGGCCTGCTCCAGCGGCATCAGACGCTTGCAACGTACGCGGACGCCGCCGCTGAAATTGTCGAAAGTCGCATCGCCCTCCACGATCACGAGCTGATCCATGCCGATCCAGGGTGCCAGCGCGTCGATGTCGTCGCCGGTAATGCGTACCTCGCAGCGCCCGCCACCGTCGTCCAGCGTGATGAAGAGCTGACGGTCGCCGTTCTGCTGGCGGACGACGCGCTCGGCAACGCACAGGCCGGCTACGGTGACGGGTTCGCCGCGACTGAAGGTGCCGGGGGCGGGGGCATCCAGCCGTTCGCCGAGGTCGGCCAGCGAATCGGAGACGATCTTGGCCAGTTCGGCCTTGAAGGCGTTGATGGGGTGGCCGGTCAGATAAAGCCCCAGCGTATTCTTTTCCTGTTTCAGCTGTTCGGTATCGGGCCAGGGGTCGAGGGTCCGAATGGGAACGGCGATGGCCGTTTCCGGGGTGTCGAGCCCGCCGAACAGGTCGCCCATGCCCGCTTCCTGCGCGCTTTGCAGCTGGTTGGTCGCCTTCATGGCCTCGGGGATATGCGCGAACAGGCTGGCTCGGTTCGGGCCGAGCTGATCCAGCGCTCCGGCGAGCACCATGGCTTCCAGTACGCGCTTGTTGAGCGCCTGGGTGCCCACGCGCTGGCAGAAATCGTTCATGTCCCGGAACGGGCCGCCGCGTTGCCGTTCGTGGACGATCTGCTGGATCACGCCTTCACCCACGCCCTTGATGGCGCCAAGACCATAGATGATCGTGCCGGCGTCGGCGGCCTGGAACTTGTAGGCGCAGCGGTTTACGTCCGGCGGTACGACTTGAAGATTCATGCGTTGGCACTCGCCGATCAGGCCGACGATCTTGTCCGTGTTGTCCATATCGGCGGAGAGCACGGCGGCCATGAAATGGGCCGGGTAGTGCGCCTTGAGCCAGGCGGTCTGGTAGGCGACGAGCGCATAGGCGGCAGAGTGCGACTTGTTGAAGCCGTAGCCGGCGAATTTCTCCATCAGGTCGAAGATGTGGCCGGCCTGATCCGGGTCGACTTCCTTGCTCTTCGCGCCCTCGAGGAAAATGGCCCGTTGCTTGGCCATTTCCTCCGGCTTCTTCTTGCCCATGGCACGCCGCAGCAGGTCGGCGCCACCCAGCGTGTAGCCCGCCAGGATCTGGGCGATCTGCATCACCTGTTCCTGGTAGACGATGACCCCATAGGTAGGTGTCAGGACCTCGGTCAGCCAGGGATGGAGGTATTCAATCCGCTGCTCGCCTTTCTTGCGCAGGATGAAGTCGTCCACCATGCCCGACTGCAACGGGCCGGGACGGAACAGGGCGACGAGGGCGATGATGTCTTCGAAGGTATCCGGCTGCAGGCGACGGATCAGATCCTTCATGCCGCGGGATTCGAGCTGGAAGACGGCGGTGGTTTCGCAGCGCTTGAGCAGCTGGAAGCTGGCCGGATCGTCCAGGGGAATGGCGGAGATGTCGACGGGGGGGGCGCCGCGTGCTTTCTGTTCCGCATTGATGGCGGTCAGTGCCCAGTCGATGATCGTGAGATTGCGCAGACCCAGGAAGTCGAACTTGACGAGACCCACGGCCTCGACGTCGTCCTTGTCGAGCTGGGAGGCCGCCGAGGCGCCGTTGGCTTCGCAGTACATCGGCGTGAAGTCGGTCAGCTTGCTGGGCGCGATCACCACGCCGCCTGCGTGCTTGCCGACGTTCCGCGGCAGGCCCTCGAGCGCCATGCCCATGTCCACGATGGCCTGGACTTCCTCGTCGCGTTCGTACAGATCACGGAATTCGGCCGAGAAGCGTTCGGCTTCCTTCTGCGAGCGCTCCGTCCGACCGAGGGCGTCCTCCAGGGTGACGTCCAGCCCCGGTTTCATCGGAATCAGCTTGGCGATGCGGTCGACGAAGCCGTAGGGATAGCCCATGACCCGGCCCACATCGCGCACGACAGCCTTGGCCGCCATGGTTCCGTGGGTGGCGATCTGCGAAACCGCCGCGCGGCCATAGCGTTCGGCCACGTATTCGATGACCCGGTCGCGGCCTTCCATGCAGAAGTCGATGTCGAAGTCGGGCATCGAGACCCGCTCGGGATTCAGGAAGCGTTCGAACAGCAGGTCGTAGGGGATCGGATCGATGTCCGTGATCAGGAGTGCCCAGGCGACCAGCGAACCCGCACCGGAGCCCCGGCCCGGGCCGACCGGAATCGACTGGCGCTTCGCCCACTGGATGAAGTCTGCGACGATCAGGAAGTAGCCGGGGAAGCCCATCTGAATGATCACGTCCAGCTCGATGTTCAGTCGCGCCCGGTATTCGGCATGCTGCTCTTCGGGTACCCGCTCGAAACGGTAGGCCAGACCCTGCTCGCTCAGTGTCCGCAGATATTCGGCTTCGCTCTCGCCGTTGGGCGTGGGGAAGTTCGGCAGGAAGTTCTTGCCCAGCCGCAGGGTAACGTTGCAGCGTTCGGCGATGGCCACGCTGTTGGCGAGGGCCTCGGGAATGTCGGCGAACAGGGACTGCATCTCCTCGGCGGAGCGCAGGTATTGCTGCGGGGAATACAGGCGCGGCCGACGCGGATCGTCCAGCGTCCGTCCGTCGTGGATGCACACCCGCAGTTCATGGGCCTCGAAATCGTCGGCATCCATGAAACGGACGTCGTTGGTGGCCACAACGGGCAGATTTCGCGCCTGTGCCAGTTCGACGGCGGCATGCAGGTAGGTTTCCTCGTCCTGCCGACCGGTTCGGGTCAATTCCAGATAGAAGCGATTCGGAAACCGTTCCAGCCAGAAAGCCAGTTCGGCCTCGAGATCGGCGGGTTTGCCCTGGAGCAGGCGTTGTCCAATGGGGCCGCCCACGCCGCCGCCCATGCTGCAGCTCAGGGCGATCAGGCCCTCGCACTGGGCCACCGTCAGCCATTCGCGCTTGAGGGTGGGGCGCCCGTCGATCTGTCCCTCGCAGTAACCCTGGGAAAGGAGTTCAGTGAGATGCCGGAATCCGTCGTTGTTCTGTGCGAGGAGGACGACCCGGCTCGATACCTGCTGTTTGTCGTCGGCCAACCAGCAATCCGCGCCCAGAATCGGTTTGATCCCTGCCTTGATCGCCCCCTGGTAGAACTTCACCATCGCGAAGAGATTGCCCTGATCGGTGAGCGCCAGGGCCGGCATGCCGCGATCGCGGGCGGCGGCCAGCATGGGCTTGATGCGCAGGGTGCTGTCGACCAGGGAAAATTCGCTGTGGGTATGGAGATGGACAAAACTCATTCGGCTCGGGGTTCCTTCGTGGGGCTAGGTCAGAAGGTGGCGGTCGGGTCGACCCATAGGGAGCGTATTCTGACATTTTGGGGGGCATGACAGGAGGCATTGATGAAAGAATTTGCCGGGTAGTCCGGTTGCCAGGGGCAACAGCATATAGTCTCGGTTCGAAACTGCCTCGAAGAGGTGCGCCATGCGACTTGGTGCGATTATTTCAGACAAATCTACTGGGTTGAAATTATTGGGAGAGCTCTCATGATCGCCTCCTGGATCATGTCACTTTCATGACGCGGCATCTATTTTTCACCCTGTTTCCGATGCCGCGACCAATCCGTGCAATCAAGCAATGAGGTATCTCCCATCATGCTATCCATGGGCTATCACCCGCCGGTCGACATCCGTCAGGTCACGAATCGCGTGATCGGTTTGGGCTCGCATCGCGCCTTGCAGTCCAAAACCGACCTGCAAGGCATCATCACCCACGCCAGTCAGTCGCTCGCGGACACTTCCGGGTACTCGGTCGAGGAACTGATCGGTCAACCACACAACATTTTGCGGCATCCCGATATGCCCGATACCGTCTACTACCTGATGTGGCAACGGATTCAGGCTGGTGAGGAGTTTTACGGCATCGTGAAGAATCGCTGCAAGAACGGCGATCACTATTGGGTGATGACTCGGGTTGCGATCTTGAGGCAGGACAACCGACCGATCGGGTATACCTCGGCCCGCTTTCTTCCGCGGGCGGACCTGATCCCGATCTGGGAAGATTTATTCCGCCGATTGCGCGAGGCGGAACAGGCATCTGGCTTCCGAGATGAGCGTCGGTATGGCCCCGCAAAGGATTTGCTCTGCAAATTCGTCCAACGTAAAGGCTACGAGAACCTCGGTCAGATGGTGCTTTCCCAGCGCGGTTGATCCGTTCGGCTGACCGGAAAGCTCTTCCCGCACGATCTTCGGCACACTGGGGGCGGCCCGGTCCCGAAGATATTGTTTCTTGCCGATCTGATGTTCGTTCCTGTCGTCCAAACTGGTTCCAGGCGAGCGTGTTCAATCGGTATTGTCGCGGTTGCCCAGACCTTTACGTCTTTAGCGGCGACATTCGTCCGCAGGCGATTTCAAGGCTGGGATATGTGGCTCTGAACGATAGATTGGGCACAAAGGTGTGGGTCGTTGTAGAGCCGCCACGGTCGAGCCCGGTTGGCTGGTCAGGGGACACGTCTCCCCGTGCCTGTGCAGTATGAATGCATGATGATTTAATTTATTGTAGGCAGTTCGGAGTGAAACTTATGAAGGATGCTGCTAAAGCTTAACTTGGGTTTTGGCAGATGTGGATTGCAGGCGGTTTCTGACACAGCGTCAAGTTATCGATGATCACTATACAAAATTGGACTTTTATGCGTTGTTTGAGAGTAAGTTCCGCGCGGTGGGTTCGGTCTTCGAGAATTACGCTGGCTGCGGTGGGGGCTCTATTTCTGGCTTTGGGAGGTATGAGTTCCACCGCCAACGCATTCGGACTGAACGATGTGGTGATTCAGGCCAAGCAACTGGCTTCCTCGGGCTATCAGCCGGTACCGAAGATTCCTGAGACGTTGACCCAGATCGACAAATCCACCTATGGCCGAATCGCGTTCAAGCCGAGCGCACAGCTATGGTCGTCGAGTCGGTTCAGCGTTTTGCCGATCGCAGCCGGCTATATCTACCAGCGACCGGTCGAACTGTATGAGGTGACGCCCCAGTCGGTCGCACCGATCGTCTTCGACAAGGGCCAGTTCGATTGGCCCAGTCCCAGTTTTGCCCAGAGCGTTCCGGCGAACCTCGGCTTTGCCGGTTTTTCGGTGGATTACCCCCTGTCCGGCCAGGACGCGAAGGATCTTCTGCTGACGTTTCTGGGCGGTACGCAGCTCAGTGTGGTAGCCGCCAATCAGGTGGAGGGTGCCCATGCCCGCGGCGTCGCCATCGACACTGGTCTGCCCCAGGGCGAACAGTTCCCGATGTTCACCAAGTTCTGGCTCGTCCGTCCCGATCCGGCCGACCACCACATGACCATTTATGCCCTGCTCGATGGCCAGTCGCTGACCGGTGCCTACGAGTTCGTGATCCGACCGGATGGTGAACGGGTGTCGGTGCACGTGACCGCCAGCCTCTTTCCGCGTACGCGCATCGCGCGGGTGGGACTTGCTCCCTTGTCGACCATGTATTTCTATGGACAGATCGGCCAGCGGCCCGCCGGGCAGTGGCGGCCCGGTGTGTTCGAGTCGGATGGCCTGCTGATGCACCTGGGGGAAGGGAACTGGGTCTATCGCTCATTACGCAATCCGTCGGAATTGCGCATCAACCAGTTCGATGCCGACGGAATTCGGGGTTTTGGCTTCATGCAACGCCAGAAGCGATTCTGCTATTTCGAGGATGTGCTTGCGCGTTACGAGAAACGGCCCTCGCTTTGGATTACCACCGAGGCCGGTTTCGGCAAGGGGAAGATCGTCCTGGTGCAGATTCCGACCAACAGCGATCTGCATGAAAACCAGATCGTCTTCTTCCAGCCCAGTGACACGGTCGACGCCGATCACCCCGTGTCGTTTGCCTATACGTTGACCGTCGGAGACAGTTCCGTCGCGGACGAACCGCTGGCGGAGGTTCGTCGGCCCATGATCGGGACCGCCAAGGTCAATGTGGACGACAAGACGGACAAGGCCTATCGCATCAACCTGGATTTCGCGGGCGGAAAACTGGGCGGGCTCGCACCGAATTCCCCGGTGATCGCGCAAATCGACACGGGTGGGACGGCCAACGTGCTCGAACAGGCGGTGGTGCCGCTTCCCGAGCCGGGCCACTGGCGTTTGTCCATGATGTTGGCGCCGACGGGGCGTGGCGAGATTCATGTTGATGCCACCCTGGCCATCGGCAAGAAGGTGCTGTCGGAAACCTGGCGTTATGAGTTGCCTTCCGACACCAGTCGATTCGGATTGATCAGGTAGGGATGACCATGTCCGACACGCATAGCGAGGTCACCTCGGTCGATCGCCCGTCGCCGGACGATATCGTCCGCATTACGGGGGCGGGAACGACCTGTCGCTATCCGGAGGCGATCTGCGATCAGTTGCGCTGGTTGCAGCGTCGCGTGTTCTATCAATTCATGCAGACGGGGTGCCCGACCATCGATCTCGAGGCGGACCTCTCGATCCAGCGTAACCGTACCGATCTGGCCGATCGACTCGCGGTTGCCGTCCCCGTGCTACAGACGATGCCTCAGATCCAGCGGGGCAGCGTTCAGCACGCGCACAAGAAGTCCATGCGTACGGAAGTTTCGGAATGAACCTCGCTGCCTCTCGCGATCCGTTCTTGCGGACGGCGCTGATCCGCCGCTGGGCGTTCATGTTTCTGGTCATGACCCAGACGGGGCTGGGTGTCTGGGGGATGATCTGGGTCCTGCCCTACCACGGCAGCCCCTGGATCGAGAAGGCCATCCTGGCAACCTTCATTCCCTTGTACGCCTTCGTGGCGGCGGGTTCGTGGATGGCCCTGTTCGGATTCTACATTCGTCGGCGTTACCGGGGGCGAGGCGATGCCAACGGTCTGCTGGCGCGGTTCGGCAGCAGACTGTCCACGGTTGATCCGGCGCCGACCGCGGTTCTTCTGCCGATCTATCACGAGGATGTCGAGCGGGTTTTCCGGGGATTGCAGGCCACCATCGAGTCGGTACTGGAGACCGGGCAGGGTGCGGCGTTCGAGTTCTTCGTGCTGTCCGACAGTCGGGATCCCGAGGTCTGGCTGGAAGAGCGCGCCGCCTGGCTGCGCTTGTGCGAAACCCTGAATTTGCATGGTCGGCTCCATTACCGTCGGCGCCGCGTGAACCTGAAGGCCAAGACCGGAAACGTGTCCGATTTCCTCCGTCGGTGGGGCAGCAGATTCAAGTATTTCATCGTGCTTGATGCCGACAGTGTGATGTCCGGTCCGGCCATGCTCACGCTGGCCCGGCTCATGGAGTGCGAACCCAGAGCCGGCATGATTCAGACGGTGCCGCGCCTGTTCAACGCGCGCTCGGCCTTCGCCCGGATGCAGCAGTTCGTCACGCACCTGTATGGCCCCTTGTTCAGCGAGGGACTGGCGGCTCTGCAACTGAACGAGGCGGTGTTCTGGGGCCATAACGCGATCATCCGTACGGAAGCCTTCATGACCCATTGCGGCCTGAAGAGCATGAAAGGATTCGGGTTGTGGCGCGGGACGGTGCTCAGCCACGATTTCGTCGAGGCCGCGTTCATTCGTCGCGCAGGTTATGAAGTCTGGCTGGAGACGGGAATCGAGGGCAGTTACGAGGAATCCCCACCGTCGCTGGATGACGAACTGATCCGCGACAAGCGCTGGTCGAAAGGCAACCTGCAGCATTTGCGGTTTCTGGGTTTCGAGCGGGGAATCGCGACGGCGCATCGCATGGCATTTCTGAACGGCATTTTCGCCTATCTGGCCTCGCCGGTCTGGTTCCTGTTCCTGCTGTTCAGCACGATCGAGGTGGCACAGTTCGCCGCGGGGGACATCAATTACTTCCCCGATGCGCGCAGTCTGTATCCGAACTGGCCGCAATGGCATCCGCAGTGGGCCATCATCCTTGTGACGAGTACCTTGATCACGCTCTTCCTGCCGAAACTGCTGGCGCTGTTCGAACTACTCATCTTTGACCGAAAACGCTTGCCCGGCTTCGGTTCTACCGGGCGTCTGCTGCAAGGATTCTTCCTGGAAAATCTGTTCTCGATTCTGCTCGCGCCGATTCGGATGCTGGCTCATTCGGCTTATGTCGTTCAAGCCGTGATCAACGTCAGTGTCGCTTGGGCCGGCCAGAACCGCAGTTCGGAAGTCGGCTGGGGTCAGGCATTTTTCCGGCATATGCCCGGGATGATCCTGGCATTGACCTGGTCGGGAATCGCCTTGGCGATGGATGCGAACTTTTTCTACTGGACCATACCGATCAGCGTGTCGCTCCTGCTGGCGGCGCCGATCACGGTGTGGTTGTCCCGGTTCTCGCTGGGTGATTCCTGGCGTGAAAAAGGGATTTGGGTCACGCCGCCGGAACAGGGCGTGGGCTGCCCGGTGCTGGTCCGTTTTTCCGAGATCGATTTGCCACCGTTGAAGCCGGTCAATGCGCCCGATTGGCTTCGGTGGACCTTGCTACATCCCAACCAGGCCCGGATCGCCGCAGCCTTGGCTGCGCATCGTACTGGTGCGGCCAAGCGCGCCAGCAGCGATCTGGGCGAGCGTATATTGCTCGAGGGCCTGGGGTCGATACCGCGTCGGCAGGCGGCCCGTGTGCTTGACGATGCCGATGCTGTCATGCGGATTCATCGTCATGCCTGGATGGCGGCGCCGGACGATGTCTGGGGGCGCGCAATCGATCAATTGACCCGATCGATCTGCGTCCGTTAGATCTCCGCCGTACACCGTATCGAATCGAATCGTTTTACACTCATTCCTCCGTGATCTTTTACCCTCTGGGAGTTTTGCCGGCCATGTCGAAAGAGTCTTCACATTCCGAACTGACGCCATCCGAATACACCCGTCGCGCATTCCTGTTCACATTGGCCAATGCCGGTGCGTTGGCGGCATTGGGCTTTCCGGAAGCGCAGGCCGCCGAGGTGCCCGCCACCCCCGCAACTGCGGCACCGGCCGGGACCACGGCAGTCAAGGCGCCCGTGCCCCCCGCAACGCCTGAGGGTCTCAGTCTGGGCGCACCCAAGCCGTTCTCCTTCAAGAGTCTCATCAGTCGTGCCGAGGAAATGGCCAAGGCGCCCTATCAGGCGCCCCCATCCCCCGTCCCCGAGGCGATCAAGGCCATCAACTACGATGCGGCCGGAAAAATTCAGTTCAATGCCAAGGACGCGCTTTGGCGCGATGGGCCCTCCGTTTATCCCATTACCTTCCGTCCCCTCGGCGAATATTTCCTGAAGTCGGTCAACATGCACGTGGTCGAGGGGGGGCGGGCGCGTGAAGTCGAGTATCGCCCCGACTATTTCACGATGCCGGCCGATAGTCCGCTGCATCAGGTTCCTGCGGGTCAATCGGCCATCTCCGGTTTCTGGGTGCAGCGATCCCGGCGGATCGGCGACTGGACGAAGTCCGAGCCGTGGGCGACGTTCCAGGGGGCGAGCTATTTCCGCGCCATTTCCCGGCAGGGTCAGGTGGGTATGTCCGCCCGCGGCATTGCCGTGAATACCGGCTTGCCCCAGGGCGAGGAGTTTCCCGACTTCCGGTCGTTCTGGTTCGAACCGGCTCTGAACGAGGGCGATCCGGTCGTGGTTTATGCCCTGCTGGACGGCCCATCGATTACCGGTGCCTATCGGTTCGAACTGCGATTCGATGGCGATACCGAGATGGTGATCGAAAATCATCTGTTCATTCGCAAGACCATCGATCAGCTGGGTATCGCGCCCCTGACTTCGATGTTCTGGTACGACGAAACCCCGAACAAGCATCTGCGGGGCTGGCGACCGGAGGTGCACGATTCCGATACCCTGGCCATCTGGCGCAGCGATAACGAACGGGCGGTTCGCCCTCTGACCAACCCGCCGGCACTGGCGTATTCCGCCTTCATCGACGAGCACCCGCGCGGTTTCGGCCTGTTGCAACGGGATCGCGATCCTTCCCACTACCTGGATGGCGTCGGCTACGAGAAACGGCCCTCGGTCTGGGTCGAACCGATCGTCGACAGCAAGGAATACGATGACTGGGGCAAGGGGTCGGTGACGCTCATCGAGATTCCGACCGATGACGAAACGTTCGACAACATCGTGGCCTTCTGGCAACCCAAAGGGCCGGCGTTGGCGGGTTCATCGCTGAACTTCAAGTATCGACTGTACTGGACGGAGCATGAACCCTTCTTCCCGCATGGGCATCTGGCGCGTGCCGTGGCATTGCGGGCCGGCCCCGGGGGGGATTTCGGACGTTCCCGCCCAGCCAATACGGTCAAGCTCGTCATCGAGTGGGAAAGTCAGCTGTTCCAGGGACACCAGACGTCGGAAGGTACGTTTACCGTGACGGCTTCTGCGGGCAAGATCAGTAACGTGAATGTCGACTGGGTGGCGGGCACCCCCCGTTGGCGTACGGAATTCGATCTGTTTGTCGACACGGATGCCCCAGTCGAACTCAATGGCGTGCTGTCGATTGGTGGGGAGGTCGTCAGCGAAACCTGGCTCTACCAATTCCATCGGCAAAGCTTCATCCAGATGATGGCCTAAGTTGGTAAAACGGTCACCGCCGTGGCGAGTGACATCCGATAAGTCGTACAGGAGGTTGTCTTGCCCGAATTGACGCATCATGTGCTAGCGGTGTTCATCGCATTTCTCGCCATGATGAATCCTGTGGCCAATGCCGTGATCTTTCTCGGCTTGACGGCGCAGATGGGTGTTCGGACGACTCGTCAGGTCGCCTGGCGTTCGGTTCGTGTCGCCTTTCTGATCGTGCTGGTCTTCATCCTGTTCGGACCCTTGGTCTTCTCCCTGTTCGGCATCACCCTGTCGGCCCTGAGGATTGCCGGTGGCATCCTGATCACCCTGGTCGGTTTCCGGATGCTGCACGGGGAGCATTCGCGGATTTCGCATCCGAAGCCGATTGCCGCACAGGCGGGTGAGGAGGTCGATACCGAGGATCAGACCGATGTCGCGATCACGCCGCTGGCCATTCCGGTTCTGGCGGGGCCGGGGACGATCGCGACGGCCATGAGCTATTCGCCGAGTGGGCACTGGCTCTATATCGGGGCAACCCTCGCGGTGTTTGTGGTGATCTGTGCCATCACCTTTTTCTCCTTCATCTTCGCGGAACGGATATTGGCCCGAATCGGGCGCGACGGCATTGCGGTGGTCACTCGGCTGATGGGGCTGATCCTGGCCGTCATCGGTGTGCAGATGTTCCTGGAGGGCGTCAAATCTTCCGGTGTGTTGGGCTAGGGTTGGCGTAGGCTGACTCGACGGTTTGACCCGGTCGGCCGCGCTGGTGCTTCCTGGCGTCCGGAATGAGAAAAAGCCCCCGGTGTCGGGGGCTTTTCAATGGCAGATGCCGTGATGATCGCTTCTGGCCGAGAGCGGTTACTCGGGTGCCGGGAGCGCCATTTTCAGCTTCTTGAGCGCCGCGTTTTCAATTTGCCGTACGCGCTCGGCAGAAACCTGATACTCGTCTGCCAGGGCCTGCAGCGTCGCCTTGGGTTCGCTCAGCCAGCGCCGCTCGAGGATGTCCCGGCTCCGCGGGTCGAGGCTGCTCAGGGCCTGCGACATGGCGTTGACGCGAACGTCTTCATCCCGTTGTGCCGTCAGATCTTCCACGGAGATCTGGTTGTGGTCGATCAGGGTCTGTTCGTAGGAGGGGCCGTTGCCCTCGTCGTCATAGTCGTGAACCGGTGCGTCCAGCGCGACGTCGTGGGTGTACAGCCGTGATTCCATCGTGACCACTTCACGCTCGGGCACGTTGAGTTCGGCGGCGATCGCACGGGTTTCCTCGGCGGTAAGCCAACCCAGCGAACCCTTCATCTGACGCATCTTGAAGAAGAGCTTGCGCTGGGCCTTGGTGGTCGCGATCTTCACGATCCGCCAATTCTTCAGGATGTATTCGTGGATTTCGGCACGGATCCAGTGCACGGCAAAGGTCACCAGCCGGACTTTCTGCTCGGGTTCGAAGCGCTTGACGGCCTTCATCAGGCCGATGTTGCCTTCCTGGATGAGGTCGGCCAAGGGCAGGCCGTAACCGCGATAGCCTCGCGCAATGTGCACGACAAAACGCAGATGCGCCATGATCAGCGCCTGAGCGGCCTTGATGTCGCCCGTATCCTTCAAGCGCTCGGCGAGGTTTTGTTCCTCTTCCGGCGTGAGCAGGGGGATGCGACGAACTTCGGCGAGATATTGCTGCAACGAATCACCGATCACCGGCATGGTGCGGGCGACGGCGATTTGATTCGGGGTGTTCATGGATTGAGACCTCTCAAATGTATAGCCAATCGTCGGGCGTTCGTATGGATCGTTCAATTTTAGCATTCTTTGTTAGAGTGCGGGGCGCGGATTTGGTTCCCTTGTATTCTGTGGGGGAATCACAGCCGAACGGATTTCTTGATGAAGTTTCGACCGATCATTTGAGCGCTGAGCCAGCCGAGGAAGAGCCCGATGCTGCCGAGAAGTCCGGTCATCAGCAGGGGCGCGATGACCGTAATGTGTGCCCCGTAATTGGTCGCCAGGTTGTTGATCGGCGTTGCCAGCGCCGTCAACAGGCCGTAGATGATCCCGCTGGCAAGCATGCCGCCGAGCAGTCCGGTGATGGCGCCATCGTAGAGCAGGGGCCTCAGCATGTACCGACTGGTGCTGCCGATCAGCGCCATCAGGGCGAGTTCTTCGCGGCGTTCCTGCAGTTCGAGTCGCAGGGTGTTGCCGATCACGAAAATCACCGTGATGCCGAACAGACCCAGCAGCCACCAGCTCAACTGATCGAAAAAGCCGCTGATTTCCTGAAGGCGCTTGATCCAGGCGCCGCCCTCCGAAATGCTGGCGACCAGCGGGTTCGCGCGAATCTGCCGTTTCAGGGATTCGACCGTTTCCCCGGTCAGTTGGTTCAGATGTACCAGGATGACGGCCGGCAACGGGTTGGGTTGTATGTCGCCCAGGCTATTGATGTTCAGTCGCTTGGCGAGTTCGTCGAGTCCTTGCTCCGGGGTGATCAACCGGCTGTCTCTCACGACTTGCTGTTGCTTGAGCCAGGCTTGAAAGGATTCGATCTGGTCGTTGTGCGCATTGGCCACCAGATAGACGTTCATCTGACCATTCTCGCTGGCCCACATGCCGCCGATTTCCTTGATCTGGCTGGCCAGGGTCATGATGAAGCCGGGCAATGCCAGGACGATGGCGATGGTAACGATGGTCGCCCAGGCGCTGATGGGCCGTCTGAGCAGGCGCCAGAGCGCATCCTTGAAACAGCGTCGATGGTGTTGGGCCCAGGCCGACAGCGCGTGCTCGCCGCGCGCTGTGCTCTTGCTGTTGACTCGGGCGGCAGAAAGGTCCTTCGGTTGGGCGCGGCTCATCAGAAGGCCTCTTCGATGTGGGACAGCCGACCCTGATTGAGCACGATGCGCGGGACGGCGTAGGTTTTGAGCAGGTGCAGGTCGTGACTGGCGATCAGGACCGTCACGCCGACGGCGTGGAAATCGGAAAACTGGTTGAAGATGTCCCGCGACAGTTCCGGATCGAGGTTGCCGGTCGGCTCGTCGGCGAGGAGGATCTTGGGTCGATTGACCAGGGCCCGAGCAATGTTGACCCGCTGCTGTTCGCCGCCGGAGAGTTCCTCGATCAGTGCCCGCTGGCGCATGAGCAGACCGACCTTGTCGAGGGCGGCCTCGACGCGGCGCCGAATGTCCTTGCCGCCATAGCCGGACACCTGAAGGGGGAGGGCGACGTTGTCGTAGACGCGCCGATCGGGCAGTAGGTGATGATCCTGAAACACTACGCCGATCTGGCGGCGCAGCTTGGGGTATTGATGATGGCGCATCTTCTGCAGGTCATGGCCGCCGATACGCACCTGACCGCTGGTCGGGTGATCGAGGGCGGGGATCATGCGCAACAGGGTGGACTTGCCCGAACCCGAGTGCCCGGTGAGAAAAACCATGCGTCCTTCCGGAATGTGGAAGCTCACATCCTGCAGGCCGAAGTGGCCGTTGCTGAAGCGGCGGCTGACCCCGTCGAATTCGATCATATGGCCTCTCGGTCCAGTAGTGCATCCACGAATTGCTGCGGCTCGAAGGGACGCAGATCGGCCAATTGTTCACCCACGCCGACGAAATGGATCGGCAGCCCCAGTTCGTCGGCGATTGCGAACAGGATGCCGCCCTTGGCCGTACCGTCGAGTTTGGTGACGATCAGGCCCGTGACGCCGACGGCCTGGTGGAACAGTCGCGCCTGACTCAGTGCATTCTGGCCGATGCTCGCATCGAGCACGAGCAGGATTTCGTGCGGAGCGTCCGGTTGGGCCTTGCCCAATACCCGGACCAGCTTTTTCAGTTCGTCCATCAGTCCGCCTTGAGTGTGCAGCCGCCCGGCGGTGTCGGCGATCAGCACGTCCGTGCCGCGTGCGCGAGCGGACTGGACAGCATCGAACAGGACCGAAGCGGCATCCTGTCGGCCCGGTTCGCCGATCACGGGGATCTGGTTGCGTTCGCCCCAGGTGATGAGCTGTTCCACGGCTGCCGCGCGGAAGGTATCGCCTGCGGCCAGCATGACCTTCCGTCCGGACTGCTTGAAGTGAAAGGCAAGCTTGCCGATGGTGGTGGTCTTGCCGGCGCCGTTGATTCCGCAGACCACGATGACATGGGGGTGCTCGTTCAATGGCGGACGGGGTTGATGGACGCGCTGAAGCCGGTCGACCATCAGTTGGCTGAGCTTTTCGAACAGCGCTTCGGGGTCGTTGACGATCTTGCGTGAGACGGCCTGCTGGAGTTCGTCGATCAGGGCCTGGGTGGTTGTTTGCCCGACGTCGGCCAGAACGAGGCGCATTTCCAGTTCTTCGATCAGTTCGTCGTCGATCTGTTTCTTGCCCAACACCAGATCGGCCAAACCTTCGGTGAAGCTGGAACGGGATCGCGTGAGTTGTTGCCAGAAGCGTGATTTGGGTTTGTCGGCCATGGCCTCGACAGGGGCAATCTCCGCCGGTTCGGATGGCGGTGAAACCGTGGTTGCGGCAGTTTCCTCGGTGGGTGTCGACGACTCTGGCGTTGCCAGGGTGTGTTCTTCAGGGGCTTGTTCCTGTCGGACGGGCTCTGCAACGGGCTCGGTATTTTTTTTTCGACGCAAGAATCCAAACATCAGGTGGCCTTTGGCAGGGGCAAATACGGAATGAACGGGTCGGGGTGCGAGTTTGTCCGCTCCCGAGTGATGACGCATCTTACCATGGGCAAAACGCTTCGATTACACGGATCAGGCAGGTCATAATTGCGTTGTGATGGAGTTGAATATCAGGAGCCTTTCGTGAGTCGTGCGCGTATGAAGCCCCCCTTGGCGGGAATCCGATCGAGAACGCGGGATCAGTCCGGCGAGGATGGCGCACCGCGTCGCCCCGGTAACGCGGCCACGATGCATGGTCGGCAAAAAGTTCGGATCACGGGGGGCGTCATGCGTTCCCGTCAGGTGACGTTTCCCGCCGCGCGAGGATTGCGCCCCACGCCCGATCGCGTACGGGAAACGCTGTTCAACTGGTTGGGACAGGATTTGACCGGTTGGCGGGTGCTTGATCTATTCGCCGGGAGCGGGGTGCTGGGCATGGAGGCGTTGTCGCGCGGTGCGGCCTGGCTGGGTGTCGTCGAGCAATCGGCACGGGTGGCCGAAGCGATCCGGCAGAACATGATGACGCTGGCCGTGCCCGACGAACAGGTCCGGATCTGGCGTACGGATGCGACCGCCTGGATCCGGCAGTCCGAGCAGTGGCTGGAAGGTACGGCGCCTATCGATCTGGTCTTTCTCGATCCGCCGTTTGCGGAGCCAGCATTGCTTGAGACGGTGCTGGCCGGTTTGAATGCAGTGCGTTGGCTGGCACCGGATGCGATCCTTTATGTGGAGCACAGTGCCGCCATGGCGCCCATCGAACTGCCGGGCTGGGAAAGGACACGACAGGGCCAGGCCGGGGAAAGCCTGTTCATGTTGTGGGCGCGTCGGGCGGATGGTGCCGATGTATCGCCCCCAGGGTAAGTGGACTGCAGGTGCGGTTGAGGGGATATGGCCGTCAACTAATTGGCGTCAGATATGTGGCCAGGATGGTTACGGGCTCGGCGCGCGTTCAGGCATCTCCCAGGGAGCGCTGACGCCCCGAGCCCGGGGCAGTTTTTCCACTGGATGCGTACAGGCTGGTATCGGCGGGCGATAAGGCCTGGGTCAGAACATTGACGCGTTCATGGATGTAGAAAGCCAGTCGATTCACGACTTCCTGATGACGCTGCATCAGGGTGTGGAGCACTTCGATACCGGGCTGCAGTTGCAGCCAGTCCTCAAGCAGATGTCCCTGATTCATCTGGTCGATCCGCTTGAGCGCAACCACCATGTCCATTCCGGGCGCGTGGGTGGCGGCCCATTGCTGACGCTGGCGTTCGGCGGTCTCGAGTCGCTCGTTCCCTGTCTTGATGGCGAGGACGATATCGTCCAGTTGCCGGTTTGCCTGTTCCGCCTCTGCCGGTGAGGCGATCAGGTCGGCGAGATGGCGGTGGCAGGTGGTGAGGTTATCCACGGCACCCCGCAGATCCTCGATCATCCGTTGGCTATCGGCAGTGATGTCAGGCGTGCTCACGAAAGTGGAACCGACGACTTAACTCGACTGGCCTTCCATCGAGGCAAATTTTGCGGCGATCTTGGCCGGGTCGATGGTGTACTGACCCTGGGCAATGAGATCCTTGATCCGGTCGACCTTGGCCTGATCGAAACTCGGTTCCGCTGCGAGGGATTGCGTGAGCGACTTCATGTTCGCGGCCCCTTCGGAGAGACTGACGGACGAGCCTTCGGTCGGTGCCCCGTTCGTGGCCTGGCTGTTCTGCGTGGAGTCGGCCTTGCTGGTGTTGCGGTTGTTGATGGCCGAGTTGCCATAGCCGTTCTTGCCGCTGACGCCGTCAATGATATCCATGGTAAATGTCCTCTACGAATTCGTTGGGCAGGCAAATCACGGTTTGCTTCTTACAGCGGTCATGCCGTGATCCGCTCGATACTTGCACGTTATGTCGGCAGCAATTCCAAAAACTTTAGCGCCATCGTGCATCAGGGAATCACGACCGTATGGGCATCACGAACGATCCCCTCGACAAGCTGTCCGGATCGGCTGTTCTTGACCATGACACGTTGCCCCTGGCCCGCAGCCGCCTGCGCAATGCCCTCTGCGGAAACCGTGATTCCGCCAGTGCCTGCCATCATGGTGACATGATCGCCTCGATGAACGATCTGCGCAATATTCAAATCCGTCTGGGTCAGTATCTGGCCCGCCTGCATCGGTCGTGCGACCACCTGGCCGATTGCCTGAGCCGGATCGGTGAGGTAGGCCTGGGTCTGCTGATTGGCATTTACCGTAAGCGGCGCAAGGTCCGCCTCGGTAACACGCTCGCCCGCAGACATGGGTCTTGAAAGGCTCAGAACCTGAACCATGTTTCGGATTTCTGCCGGGACATAGATCCGCCACGGACTGGTTCCTTCGCAGGCGACCTGAACCGTCACCCGCCCGCCGCGCGGATTGGGTTGACTGCCGGAATGAACGTGCAGTGGTTGATCGCAGTACTTGAGCTTGAGGCGGGGATCAAGGCGGCTGACCTGGAAGCTGGTGGCCGATCCGCCCGCGTCATAACGCGTAGCCATGAACTTCTCGACTGCCTCCTTGATCGATTCGTGGCTCTGGAATTGGGGTTGTTTCGTTTCAGCCCGAACCGACACGAGACTAGCGCACATACAGAGGCCGGCACCAAAGAGTAGGGCGCGTGTCCATGGGCGGACTGTGGCAAGTGGATCCAGCGGATGGGTTCGTTTATGCGACATGTAGGGCAATTCACCTGAGCAGCATTGAAGTACACGATGGATTGGGTTCATGAGCCCGGATCGGATTTTCCGGTATGCGTCAATCAAACGTCGAGTCGGTGTGGCGTTAACACTCATGATGTGATTTCAAGCATGTGCCGTGCCAATATGATTTGGTTGAGCTGGTTCAAGCCTGATTGAGGGGCAAATCTGCTCGGGATGCGTCATCGAAGTGAGCGGTAAGCCCAGGGTACATGGTTGTCGCAAATAAGGTAGGGAGATGCCATAGGGGGAATGACATGCGTTCGGGGGGCGGCTGAAGGTTTGCGCCGACCGTTTCCGGGGGGGGCGGGCAAGAAATCGGAATGGATTGACGGGGCCGGGCGTGTGGCCGGCCCCGCTGATCGTGCACGGGCGCACCTGATGGCGTCCCGGAGCGGAGCTGCTTACAGCTTGTCGGCGTTCTCAGCCAGATACTTCGCGACGCCTTCGGTGGATGCATCCATGCCCGCGTCGCCTTTCTGCCAGCCGGCCGGACAAACTTCACCATGCTCTTCGGTGAATTGCAGGGCGTCGATCAGACGCAGCATTTCATCGATGTTGCGGCCCAGCGGCAGATCGTTGACGACCTGATGGCGAACGATGCCGTCGCGATCGATCAGGAAGGAACCGCGCAGGGCAACGCCGCCATCGAGTTCGGTGTCGTAGGCCTTCGCGATTTCATGGCTGATGTCCGCCACCAGGGTGTACTTGACCGGACCGATGCCGCCTTTATCGACCGGCGTGTTTTTCCAGGCGAGGTGCGTGAATTCGGAGTCGATGGAGACGCCGATCACTTCGACGTTGCGGCTGGTGAATTCGGCCAGACGGTGATCGAAGGCGATCAGCTCGGACGGGCAGACGAAGGTGAAGTCCAGCGGATAGAAGAACAGGACCGCGTACTTGCCCTTGGTGAGTTCGGAAAAGGTGATCTGCTTGATTTCGTTGTTGCCCATGACCGCGTTGGCGGTGAAATCCGGGGCGGGTTTGCAAACGAGTACAGCCATAATGACACTCCATTAAAACAGCATGAAAAAACAGCAGCGCCGGTCGGGGGGTATCGCCCACCGAGGGGTGCGTGTTGGAAAGAAAAGCGGAAGCATGTCGGGTTGCGACCATGCGCCACCTGAGTATGTATCACAGCTGATGGACGGGCCTCAAGCACGGATTGCGCGATCTGCGGCCAGCCCGTTTCGAGGGCTCTTCACCCTTGGCTCCAGGGTGTGGCTTGAAACTCCCGGAACCAGTTGGAAAATTCGTGCGCCTGCAAGGGGCGGGAAATCAGATAGCCCTGGGCTTCCGCACAACCGATTTCCTGCAGGGCCTTGAGTTCTTCCTCGTGTTCGACCCCCTCGGCGATGACCTGCAACCCCAGCGTGCCCCCCAGGCTGACAATGGCACGGGTAATGGCCATGTCGGCGGGATCGGCAATCATGTCGGAGACGAAACTGCGGTCGATCTTGAGCTTGTCGAGAGGCAGGCGATTGAGATAGCTCAGACTCGAGTAGCCCGTGCCGAAGTCGTCGAGGGACAGGCCGATGCCCATTGCCTTGAGACGGTGAATTTCCGCCAGGTTACGCTCGCTTGCGGTCAGCATTACCGTTTCGGTCAGTTCCAACTGAAGGCAGGCAGCGGGCATCCCGCTATCCGCAAGGACGGCCGCGACCATGTCTGCGAAGTCGCCGCGCCTGAATTGGACGGCAGACACGTTGACCGCGATGGGCAGAGGCGCCATGCCTGCGTCCACCCAGTATTGATGAAGGCGGCAGGCCTCCGCCAGTACCCATCGACCGATGTCATGGATCAGGCCATTTTCCTCGGCGATGGGAATGAATTGCGACGGCGGAATCAGCCCCAGATCCGGCTGGCGCCACCGCAGCAGGGCCTCGACAGACACGACCTCGCCACTGACGCAGTCGACGACCGGCTGGACATGCAACTCGAACTCGTTGTTCTGGAGTGCCGACTGCAGATGATTTTCCGTGTTGAGCCGGTCGAGAGCATTGCGGTTCATCTCGGCACTGAAGAACTGGAAATTGTTGCGGCCTTGCGCCTTTGCCACGTACATCGCGGCATCGGCATTCCGCATCAGTCCCTCCATGTTGTCTGCATCCTCGGGGTAGATCGCGATACCGACGCTGCAGGAAATATGCAGTGCGATATCGCAGACCAGGTGCGTCTTCAGGATGAGGGGGATGAGTCTGCGCTCGACAATGTGTGCGACTTCCTGGGCATCGTCGACCGCATTGAGAATCATGACGAATTCGTCGCCCCCCTGTCGGCAGACCGTGTCGCCGGCACGGATCACTTCGCCGAGTCGCTCTGCCACGGATTTCAGCAGTGCGTCGCCTACATGGTGGCCCAATGAATCGTTGATGTTCTTGAAGCGGTCCAGATCGATGAAGAGCAGGGCGACGCGCTCCTTATGACGTTTGGCCTGTTCCAGGGCCAAGCGCAGCCGATCTTCGAACAGGAGGCGATTGGGCAGTCCAGTGAGAATGTCGTGATGGGCCAGATGGCGAATTTTCTCCTCCTGCTCGATCCGCTCCGTGATATCGACGAAGAGGGCGATGATATGACTCAGCGCGCCTTGTTCGTCACGAACCGTGTTCAGCGCCAGCCATTGGGGGGATTCCTCGCCGCTTTTCTTTCTGAGTCGGGTTTCGCCCTGCCAGGCACCTTGCTGGCGAATCAGTTCGACAAAGCTGGGCTGTGGTCCTGTTGTACCATGCGTACCCCGCAGGAACTCCGTGTCTCGTCCGACCATTTCGTCGATACGATAGCCGGTGGCCCGTGCCAGCGCGGCATTGGCCAGCAGGATGGTGTTGTCCGGGCCCAGTACCAGGATGCCCTCCGATGTGGCTTCGAAAATGGTTGCCCACAAACGCAGCCGCGCTTCAAGCAGTTTGATGGTGTTGATCGGTGCAAAGGTCGTTAATACGGCATCCTGGCCCTGGTAGCGTAACTGTGCGGCGGACAGCAAGGCCCAGGACGGACCGGTTGGGCCATTCCAGCGTGCCTCGAACTCGTGAACGGCCGCCTCGTCTGCCAAGCGTTGAAAGAACCTTGCCCGGGTCACCCGATCGAGTCCATCTGCCCAGGGATCCTCCCGGTCTATTTTCACCCAGGTGGTGGCTTGGGCGTTGATGTGGAGTACCTGATGTTCCGGGACCGAAGTCACCAGCAACGGGATCGGAATCGCCTCGATCAATTCGCGTTGCGCTTCGCTGGCGCGAGCTTGGGCGGCGAGTTCCTGCTGGACGAGTCGCTCATGATCGAGCTGTGCGAGCATCCTGTTGAAGCCCGTGACGAGTTGACCGATTTCGTCGCCGCTCCGCCAGTCGGCCCGCAACGTATAGTCATTCGTCGCCTGCACCTGGTCGGCAACCAGCGCGAGCCGCCGTAGGGGCAGGGCAATTTGCCGCGCGACGTAGAACACGAGAGACAAGATCAGCAACAACAGGGCGGCCGCCATGCTCAGATGTTCCCACATGCGTTTGAAAAGCATTTCGACACGGGCATGCAGCAGGATGTCGAGATTTTCCGCCGTAGCCTGCCAGGCAGCCCGCGTGCTCTTCAGGGCAGCGTTGCGTGCGGCGGCGAGCTTGGCAGGTTGATTGACTTCGACGCGCAGGAGGCTGTGCAAGTCGGTGAGCAATGGTATGCGCGTGGCATCCAGCTTGCCGGGCAGCATGTGGGTTGGGTTGCCGGCATAGGCAGCGTGGTAATCGGAGTCGATCCCGTCCAGCAGTGCACTGAGGCGGCCCTGGGCGATGAGGTATTGCGCCTTGTCGCCGCCGATGGTCGGGCTGTCGTAATTGAGCAGCTGCTCGAGCAGTTCCGGGAAGCGCAGTACCGTGAGGGACATCGTGTAATAACTGTCCAGATCCGGATCGAGAATGAGGTTCGACTGATCCCCGATATGTGCCAGCAGCTTGTTACCGGCGAGGAGCGCGTGGTTGCTGGCGGTATTTCTCGATTTCGTCGTCGTCAGACCCGCCAGGGCCTCATCCAGCCCATGGGCAAGCTGGGCGGTGTTCATGTTTGCGCCATAGGCCTTCTCGGCGTTTTGCAGGGCCTCACGGACTTCGGCAATATTTGATGCGTTCTTGCCGTCGTGGACATCGACGATCGTGAACAGGGCCTTGCGTACCGTATCGATGTAAGCATTCCCGACGATTTCCTTTCGGGCGAAATCGATGGCGATGAAGCTTTCGTTGATCAGAATCGAGGTGATGAAAATGACGGCGGTCAGATCGAGCAAATAGATCAACAACAATTTGCGCGATACGGAAAGTCGTCCGACCAATCTTGCAAAAATGTTCATGAGTGGGATGGAAACCTTCAGACAGGGGCTCAAATGTTTGAATATGGTGCAACTGATCTGGTGGCAGAATCAGTGAACGCTTATTTTCCAATTCATTCCTGAATCGTTCATCGTTACCCAGTCTACCTTTATTTTTTGTGGAATCGTCTAATTTCGCACTATTTGCAACAAATTGTTACTTTTTGGCTAGGTGGTTGGAAAATCTGGTATTTCTCAGTGTTTTTGTCAGGATATTGCGTCTGTTACTCCTCGCCTTGGCATACCAAGCGATTATGTTTTCCATGCTTTTCAATCCGATTAATAGCGATTTCAGGGAGAGGGGCTGATTTTTATCCGGTTAATTTTACGATTTTCTTAGGGCCAAATCTGGTCAGGAATTCGTTTAATCCACTGGCGCCATTACATTTATGCGCGCAATGATTAAGCAATATCTGGGCCTATACGGGCAGTTTGATCATGTTTTCGACATTTTCTTCGATTTGCGCAATGAAGCATTGATGCCGGGTTGTCCTGAAAGCGCGTCATAACCTGCCTTTCATCCATGACTACTCATTAGGATAGTAGAGGAGGCCGATGCAGTCCTGAGCCTCATTGTCATTAGTATTGTCATTGTGCAGCCGGGGGATGTCCGTCGTCATTGCGACAAAGAACGGCTCATCGTGCAGGCTGGGTGCAGGCTTGTCGCGGTGATTGTTCCGAATGTCCGGCGTCGAAAACACACCAAAACCAAAAGCCACCGGGCGGTGGCTTTGGTCGTTGTGATTTATTTGGTGCGCCCGACTGGCGACTTACTGGGGTGACTGTGATTGCATCATATTGATTCATATGAACGAATGGAAGGGTTTCTTTGCCAGATTGCCGGGATGTGTCCCCCATTGTGATACCTCTGAGTAGTATCCTGCAGGGGGTTCCGTTGGCGGCATCTGATGAGGGTGGGGCTACTTGTTCTTCTTTGGGGCCGGTGGCGGGCCTGATGGGCGCATGTTCGTTGTAGGCCCAGGCTTGTTGTTGCCTGCCTTCTCTCCGCCAAGTGCGGCAACGTCAAGGGTTTGTCCTTTCTGAAGGACTACAGATCCATCATTGGCTAGTGTTGGTTTCTTCTCCATCTTGCACCTCTATCAGTGTGTTGGGGGGTACCGCTTCGATAATGAACGAGCCCTTCGGCTTTGAAAGGTATATCTTCGGCAGCGAGTAGAGTTCATCGGACGTAGCATAGTCAAACACAGTTACATCACGGAGCACAAGCTCTTGTATATCATCAGCTTCCGAGTATGAGAGTACACGCCCTTGGTACGTTAGTTCGTTGGGGATGTCTCGAACATACACCCAGTCAATGTCTGGGGAGTTGAGGTAGAACGAGAAAAGATTCTCATCACCATACTTGCTTGAGATTCCTAGCTTGGATGCGAGTTTGTTGATGATTTTTTTGTTGTAGATATACGCAGTGATGGCTGCGACCGCCGGGGATAGGCTTGTAGCCCAGAACACATCCGAGATACGGATGGAAAAAGTTTGGGTACTTACTAAGGACCAGACATCAAGTGTGACAGATGAAAGCGTTAGTCTATCTGGGCATAGGTAGTGTGCTGGTATCCAGAACCCATATAGCACGCCTTGTAGAAGTACGTAGCATGAGACCCCGAAGATGAACGAGTAGATGCTGTACTTGAATGTTCCCCAACTCTTAGTGTGAGGGGAGATTTTGTCTGCTATCACCGCAGCAATCAGACCTGGGAATAAGATGATGCCAACGGTGATGGCTAACTCGTTCATGTCCTTCGGCTCGCTAGTCGGAAAGCTTCAAGGTGAATCATAACCGAATCTGATAGCCAAGCTACTAGCACGAGCCTTAAGGAAGGCGGGGCTTGACCCTCCACTTATGTTGGGACAGGTGACGGTAACCAATTTCACCACTAATTTCTGAAGGGGCAGGATTACTAAGGAAATCGGCAACATACCCCCGTGCCCCCTCCCGCAACATCTTCACCTTTCGTGAGGACGGCAACTTCAACATGACCAAGGTCGCTAAGGTGTTTGGGAAGAACGTCAGAGCTCTGAGGCTTCCCTCAACGTTGGGTTCTAGCCTTGTATGGGGTTTCCCTCAGTTAAGGTCATGACTTCGGTTCGCGGGGAGGGCTGTCATTCGAAATGGCCCACACCTTCAGTCACTGATAGAAATACATCTAGTGTGGTGTAGGGAGTCACTTTTGGGCGGTCGATGAGAGTTCGATTGCTGCAACGCTAGGGTCCGACTCCTCTAACACGACTTGAATTTTCCGGCCCGTATCTGTTGCGATGTAAGGTGCGGCGGCAGCTATGAGGATAGGGAATACCAGTCGCAAATCACCGCTGCTCCCGGTGCTCGATACAGTTGTTTTCCATAATTCCCGCTGTTCTTTGGTCCTGAGGTACCTCTGGAAGTCATATGCCGTAATTTGGGCGTACCTGTAGTAGGTGGTGTAAGAACCAGTTTCAGAGGTGTACCCAGTTACACCATACGAGGGAGTGTAGGTTGTTGTGCCCGAGTACGATGAAGAGTTGCCGTAAGACGAAAGCGTCCCATAGGTGTTGGATGAGGCAATGCCAGTTTGTCCATAAACTGGAAGTGAGTATGAATACTGATGGGACTGTGGGTCGCCAATGCCATATGAGAGAACGATAGCTACGTTGGCATTTGCTACGGTTTCGGCAGGTGTAAATCCGTGTGCGGCAAGGCCACGAGTGACATAGTGAGCGTACTCTTGGAACTGGAGGTCGTCCTTTGTGACCCCTTTGTTACCTGGAAGCAAAATATACGATTTTTTCATAGCCGCACTCGGTGAGGCTAGCGAGTCAACATTGACCAAGAACTTCGGTGGACCCATCGTAGCGCAACCGGGTAATGCTAGGACTACAGCAAGGGTGGCCAATTTGATGCGCGTCATTTCGTATCCTAATCCCTATTGTGGCTATTGATTTCAAATATGCTGCCACATTATATGGTTACGAAGTCACTTGAAAGTATTTTTGGCCTGAATTGACCGTCACTAAGACAGACGAGGTCATTGCGGTATAAATGCTGCACTCATTTTGATTCCATGTGCATGAATTGGGTTTAGGGGAAAAATCATCGTGTTGCGTCCGTGGGAGTTCATGTTGGTGCCAATTAGGTTGCACTTACGGATAAACCACAACAAGGAGCACACACATGAACAATCTCATCACCCATACCTACGAAGGCCATCGGTACCACTTCCGTGATGACGGCTACTTCAACATGACCAAGGCCGCAAAGGCCTACGGCAAGCGCTTGGACCACTTCTTCGAGAATGCCAGCACCGCTGCTTACATTGAAGTATTACAAGACCTATTCCCCGGAATCCAACCTATTAAAGCCAAGCGAGGCAATGGCAACCTGCCGACTGTAGGAACCTGGGGACACCCAAAGTTGGCAGTCTTTTTTGCTCAGTGGCTAGACACAAAGTTTGAGCTGTTTTGCAGCATGGTGATTGACGATATCCTCACGGGGAAGGCTGAGCTGACCATTCTCAAGCCTGTCGAGTCATCTGCTTTGAAGATGTCGCACTCTTTCCCCGAGGCCTTGCGACTGGCGGCTGAATTGGCCGAACAAGAAGAGCGGCTGTCTAGTCCCCGGAAATAGACGTATTAAAAAGTACCCAAACCTGAGGTTGGGGCTCGTCAGTTAGCGAAGCCCCCCTATGCAGAGTTGTACCTGGGGGTGTCTTTGATTTTGAGGTGCGGCTTCACCGTGCTTGAAGACACCCAATGGATTTAACTGAAATTTCCGAAGAGGCATCATTATGATGGGAAGAATCACTTCCCCCCCGTGGCATGCCACCAAACCATTCTCCCCTTCCAAGCAACTTCTATACTGGGTGCGTCATAGGTCATGGTCCAGAAGGTACACCCTGAGAGCCACCCTCGGCCCACAGCGCCAGCCATAGCTCATTACTGTTGATATTCTGTGAGCCATCATCCATGATATGAGCCATAGTCAATGAGCCACTCAGGGAGCCTCGCATGTCATCAGTCATCGCCTACGTCCGTGTCAGTACCGACGACCAAACCACCGAGAACCAACGCAGGCAGATTGAGACCCGCCACAAGGTAGACAAGTGGTTTCGAGATGATGGCGTATCCGGCTCTATACCTGCCGCACAGCGCCCCGGACTCTCGGCCTTGCTCGCCTATGTCCGGGAGGGAGATACGGTCATAGTGAGTGCCATAGACCGTTTGGGACGGAATACGATTGATGTGCTGTCCACCGTGGACACCTTGAAGACCAAAGGTGTTTCCGTGGTGTCTCTGCGTGAGGGTTTCGACCTATCCACTCCTGTTGGCAAGGCCATGATGGGTATGCTGGCGGTACTGGCCGAACTGGAGCGGGAGAACATCAAGGCAAGGCAGATGGCAGGGATTGAGCGGGCCAAGGCTGAGGGCAAGGCTCTAGGCCGGGAGAAGGTCATTGATGATGCCGCCGTGGCGAAGTGGAGGCAGGACAACGCCGCCAGCATCAAGCAAACCGCGACGCATTGGGGCATATCCACCGCCTCGGTCAAGAGGGCCTGCCAAGCACCAAAGCCGCCACGAGAGCTATCAGGAGCGCGTCAGGAAGCGCAGATATGACCCCTCAACGGAATTAGGTAGCACTATAGGAGGGGAAACCTCTGGGAAACTCAAGGTGCGCGACGTAAAGCTTCACGCAACTGTTCCCCTAGACGCAATCTTTATGCTTCAGAAGTCTTGTACGAGCCTCGGTTTCGCACCGCCTACGTACTTGGCTAACATCTGACGTGGTTAGTGAGGAGGTGATGGAACCTCATTGAAACCAGGCAACACTGAAAAACTCAGTGGTGATTGCGGATGGGGGAAATCTAAGGTGGCTCTGTAAAGCATAGCTATAGTAACAACTACAGTAGCTACTGAAGATGTCTTTAGTTGTCCTAAGTGTTCTCCATGGACAATCTCTTTCTCTCTCCTCCCTGAAAGCAATCATTGAGGGAAGACCACAGGTAGCCTGATGTCGTCTGCTTGGCTTTCGTCCCTGATCGATGTGGTGGGGGAGGCCGGTGGTAGAGAGTGGTCATCCAGTGTCTATGGATGCAGTCCCGACTTCCTCAGCGTTCGACATTGCCTAAGCGCGTTAGACAAGTGGCCCTAGGCCCCATGACTCTCTCCAATTGGAAGGGCTCAAGGGGTGAGGGCTGTCTTTTTCATTTTGGTGGTAAGGCTAATAGTTTTTTTGGGAACATGACTGTGGTGAAGGTAAAGAGACGCTGTCTCAGGGACTACCAAGTCAGCTAGTCCTACTCCAGAGTTGCTGTGAGAGACTTCTCCAGAACCTCTTGCATCAGCATGAGTGCTGTCTGTTGGCCGTAGCTCTGGGCTACTGAAACCCTGGCCCATCCGCCAATCTCATTGATGAGAGTTTCTGGGGCGTTCACGTTCTTCAGGCGGGTTCTCATAGTGTGCCGAAGCCAGTGGGGCGTATGGCAATCAAGCGCCTGAGTTGCCTTCCGCATTGCTGCTGATGCACTGTCGTTCTTGAGCCCATGCTCTGACATGTACCGAGGGAACAGGAATGGACTCTGAGACTCCCTGAGGGCTCTTTGTGCGGCTAGGAGTGCATCTCCTACGAGCGGGACTCTCCGCCTTGAATCCTTTGTCTTCAACCTTCTCAATGGGTTTGCATGGATGATGAGATGCGGGATTTCATCGTCAATCTTCACGTCTTCGCGCAGTAAGCCTGCAACTTCACTGACACGCGCTCCGGTATCAATCAGCATGCCCAGCATGTTGGCGGTGGGCGTGCTTCTCGCGCGTATGTAGCCTCTGAGCTTGTCCATCTGTGTTTGGTTTAGGGAACTCCTTTCCTCAACATCCTCGCCATTCCCGCGAATCTTATGCTTTTCAAAGGGGTTCTTGATTTCTAGCTCTTCATCTCTGATGAGTTCGGATACAGCGGCCCGAACAGTGCCCACGCGCTTGCTAACACTGCCAGTCTTCAAGCCTGATGCCAATGCTGCATCAATCGCAGTGGAAACCTCAGCCCGCCTGTAGTCTTCAATCGGCCTATCCCCAAGGACATCCGTAATCAGTCTGAAGGAGGCTTCTGTGGCGTGTATACCTTTCCGGTCGAGTGAGCGGGTTTTGATGTAGTGGTCTTTGGCGTCGCTCAAGTGAAACTTGTAGCGGCCTGAGACGATTTCGATGGCTGTACGCTCAACAGGGGATATGAAGTCATCGAAGTGCTCTTCGAGGTCGATATGCGGCCTGTATTGAGACTCCCTCAACACTCTTCGTTCTAGGTCATCGGTGAAGATGTCCCACGCAAGTGCGGCTTGCTCAGGATTCGGTTGTTTGTTCAATGGGAGAGCGAGCAGCCCTTGAGCCTTGATGAGCTTGAGCGCATCAGCCTTCACTGCGGAGGTTGGAGTCCCGTTGAGTGCTGAACTCCACTCCCGGTCGTCAGCCTGGGCTAGTTGGACGATTTTTCGGGCGGCTTCAACTTTGTTCTTTGTCTTGAGGGAGACCACCTTGAAAGTGGGCAAGTCAATGCCTTGCTGGCGCATCGCTTCGCGGAACTGTTCTGGATATCTTCTGCGGTAGTAGAAGACGCCATCAGTACGCTTTTGCCAGATATGCTTGATGGACACTTTGAAGATGTTGGAATTGAGCAGGACAGAGAGCACGGTACCACCTCTTGGAGAGCAATGTGTCCCCAGTGTGATACCTCTCTATGCGGCAAATGCTTTTGTTTACATGCACTTGCTGCAAGGTTTTGGTGCGCCCGACTGGATTCGAACCAGTGACCCCAGCCTTCGGAGGGCTGTACTCTATCCATCTGAGCTACGGGCGCAAAATTTGAGCGCGAATCATAGCCGTTCGGGGGTGTGCTGTCCACCGTGGGGCCGCTGGATCGCTCTGTTCAATCGGCCTCGCGTGGCTCCTTGGCGAGGTGTGCTGAGTGGGTGCGGTTGCCCATAGTCTATCTCTATCGTCTATCTCCATCGATCATGCCGATGGGGTGGGTGTCGCAGGCTCGGCTGGTGGGGTGTTGCGCTTGCCGAGGTCGTGGGCCAGCAGCATGTAGACACCGGGCACGATGAACAGGGTAAAGAAGGTACCGATGCCCAGGCCGCTGGCGATGACGAGGCCCAGGTCGAAGCGGCTGACCGCGCCGGCGCCCGTGGCGGTGATCAGCGGAACCACACCCAGCACCATCGCGAAGGTGGTCATCAGGATCGGGCGCAGGCGCATGCCGGCAGCTTCGATGATCGCGTCACGCTTGCTCTTGCCCTGTTCCTGCAGCTTGTTGGCGAATTCCACGATGAGGATGCCGTGCTTGGAGATCAGGCCGATCAGTGTGACGAGGCCCACTTCGGTGTAGATGTTGAGCGTGGCCCGGCCGACGCCGAGGTTGATGAAGATCAAGGCGCCGGCGATCGACAGCGGCACCGACACGAGAATGATGACCGGGTCACGGAAGCTTTCGAACAGGGCGGCCAGCACCAGGAAGATGATGACGATGGCGAAGAAGAAGGTCACTACCATGCCGCCGGATTCCTGGATGAACTGGCGCGAGGGGCCGGTGTAGCCGTAGCCGTAGCCGACCGGCAAGGTGGTTTTTGCCAGTTGGGTCAGCTTGTCGAGTGCTTCGCCTTGCGGAATCGTCGGATAGTTCACGCCCTGGATCGTCGCGGTGTTCTGCTGCTGGAAGTGGTTGATAGACTCGGGTTCCACGTGGGTTTCCAGCTTGGCGACAGTCGAGAGCGGGACCATCTGGCCGCTCGCCGTCTTGAGATAGTAGTGCTTCAGTTGATCGGCATTCAGTCGGAAGCGTTGCTGGACCTGGGGGATGACCTTGTAGGATCGCCCGCCCAGTTCGAAGTAGTTGACGTAGCCGCCGCCGAGCATGGCCGATAGCGCCGAGCCGATATCCTGCATGTTGATGCCGAGCTGGGCCGCCATGTCGCGATTGATGACCACGGTGGTCTGCGGCAGGTCGATGCGCAGATCGGACTGCAGGAAGATGAAGTCCCCGGTTTTGAGTGCCGTCTGCAGGAAGTCGTTTGCCACTTTGAACAGTTGATCGAAGGGTTCGGTCGTCGTGATGGCGAACTGGATCGGCAGGCCACGCGAGCCCGGTAGCGGCGGGGGTTGGAACACCGCGTTCTGCGTGCCGGCGATATGGCTGAGATCCTGCTGGATGATGGGCTGCAACTGGCCGGCGGTCCTGCTGCGCTCGTCCCAGGGTTTGAGCACCATGCCGCTGATGACCTGGGTGGGTGTATTCAGCTGGAAGATATGGTTTGTTTCGGGGAACTTCTGGAAGGTCTTGATGACTTGCTCGCCGTAAAGGTCGCGTTGCTCCAGGGTGGCGGTCGGCGAGTTGAAGGCGATCGACAGCAGGACGCCCTGATCCTCCTGGGGCGCCAGTTCCGTCATCGAGGTGGTGTAGAGGAAATAGATGCCGCCGAGCATCAGGAGGACGAAAACGGCCACGACCGAAAGATGGTTGAGGACGCCGCCCAGCTTGCGGGAATAACTGGCATGTACGGCATCGAAGCGTCGGTCCAGCCAGACGACGAGTCGATCCTGCCAGCCGCCGCCATCGCGCCTGGGGGGGCGCAGCAGCCGGGAGCACATCATGGGCGAGAGGGTGAGCGCGATGATGGCGGACATCGTCACGGCGCCGACCAGGGTGAAGGCGAATTCGGTGAACAGGGCGCCGGTAAGACCCCGCATGAAGCCGATCGGGATGTAGACCGCAACCAGTACCACGGTCATGGCGAGAATGGGGCTGGCCAGTTCGCGTGCCGCCTGAGTGGCTGCCTGGAGCGGGCTCGCACCTTCCTCGAGGTGACGGCTGACGTTTTCCACGACGATGATGGCGTCGTCGACCACGAGGCCGATCGCCAGTACGAAGGCGAGTAGCGTGAGCAGGTTGATCGAGTAGCCCAGTGCCAGCATCACCGTGAAAGTGCCGATCAGCGACAGGGGAATGGCGATGACGGGAATCAATACGGAGCGGAACGAGCCCAGGAAGACAAAAACCACCACGGTGACGATGAGGATCGCCTCGATCAGGGTTTTCAGCACTTCATGAATCGACGAATTCACGAATTTGGTGGAATCGTAGACGATGTTCGCCTTCAGCCCCTGGGGTAGCTGGGATTCGATGTCCGGCATGACTGCATGCACGCGCTTGATCACGTCCAGCAGGTTGGCGCCCGGTGCAACCTGGATGCCGATATACACGGCCTTGCGCCCATCGAAGGAAACGCTGGAGTCATAGTCGTCCGAGCCCAGCGTGACTTTGGCGACGTCCTTCAGTCGTACGATCGATCCCTTGTTTTCCTTGAGGATCAGTTGCTTGAACTGTTCGAGGGAATGCAGGGCCGTGGACGCATTGAGGTTGATTTGCACCATCTGGCCTTTGGTCTGCCCGCTGGACGATAGATAGTTGTTGGCGGCCAGAGCGCTGTAGACATCGGCGGCGGTCAGGCCGACGGCGGCCAGTTTCTGCGGGTTCAGCCAAGCGCGCAGGGCGAAATTCTTGGCGCCGAGAAGTTCGGCGTTTTGGACGCCCTCGACGGCTTGCAGCTTGGGTTGTACGGCACGAATCAGGTAGTCGGTGACCTGATTCGGCTTGAGTACATCGCTGTAAAAGCCGATGTACATGGCATCGATGGTCTGTCCGATGCTGACGGATAGGGTGGGTTTCTGCGACTGCGGCGGCAGCTGGTTGAGTACCGAGTTGACCTTGGTGTTGATCTCGGTGAGCGCCTTGTCCGGGTCGTAGTTGAGCCGGAGGTTGACGGTGATGTTGCTCAGCCCTTGCGTGCTGTTCGACGTCATGTAGTCGATCCCATCCGCCTGGGCGATGGCGTTCTCCAGTGGCGTTGTGATGAAACTGGCAACGAGGTTTGCATCCGCCCCCGGGTAGGCGGTGGTGACGGTCACCACCGCGTTTTGCGTATAGGGAAACTGCAGGATGGGCAAAAGACCGAACGAGCGGATACCGAGCACCAGCAACACCAGGCTGATGACGATGGACAGCACCGGCCGGGCGACGAAGATGTCGGTGAATTTGCGCATGTTGTCCGAAACCGTACTCATTCGTCTTTCACCTCGGGGTGCGGATTGTCGGTCGGCTTCACGCTATTGTTGATCAGGACGGGCGCACCGTTGCGCAGTTTGATCTGGCCAGCCGTCACGACCGTGTCGCCCGGTTTGATGCCGCTCAGTACGGCGATCTGATCGCCCCGGGTGGCACCGGTCGTCACGAAGTGCTGGGAAACGGTCAGGGATTCCTTGCCGTCCTTGGACTTACCGTGATTTACGACGAAGACGGTGCTGCCGTAGGGGTTGAACGCGATTGCCGTGCTGGGCAGGGTCAGATAGTCCTGCGGCGGCCCCTGGTTGATTGTCAGCGTGGCGAACATGCCGGGCAGCAGTTCGCCCTTGGGGTTGTCGATCGCGGCGCGCACGGTGAGATTGCGCGTGGCCGTATTGATCTGCGGTTCGATGGCCGTGATCTTGCCTTCGTAGGACTGGTCGGGGCGCGCGTCGGTCGAAACCGCCACAGGTTCACCCAGATGAATCAGGTCGACCTGCGTTTGTGGCACGGTGAAATCGATGTACATCGGGTCAAGCTTCTGCAGACTCACGATGTCCGTGCCGGGTGCCAGATATTGGCCCAGATCGACCTGACGGATGCCCAAGACGCCGGAGAAGGGCGCACGGATGATCTTCTGATCGATCAGCGCCTGTTGGGCGGCGATTTGCGCTTGGGCACTCTTCAGGGTCGCGGCGTCGCTATCCACCACGGCCTGGCTGACCGCCTGGATCTTCAGTTGGGCGCGATCCCGCGTCAGATTCTGGCGCGCAAGCTCGGCATTGGCCTTGAATTGGGCCAATTGCGCCTTGAGCGGGTCGGCATTGAGTTCAAGCAGTGTCTGGCCCGCCTTGACCTGCTTGCCGGATTCGAAATGAATGGCGGTGATCAGACCGCCGACTTCGGCCGACAGCTGCGTGGACTGGGAAGCGCGCAGCGTGCCCACGGCCTGGATGGTGGGTTGCCAGCGGGATTTTTCGGCAATGGTCGTCGATACGGTTTGCGGCGGGATGCCATGACCGCGGATGGCCTTGGCGATCATCGTGTTTCGGAACTGCTGAAAACCGTAGATCCCGCCAAACACCAGAGCGACCAGCAACAGCATGACAAACATGCGCAGAGGGGTTCCTTTCGACATTTTCTCTCTCTCCGGTGCTCAGGGGGTGGGGGTATCGTGTGTTGTCGTGTTCTTGGCCATGGGGGGCGCCGGGCTCGTCATGCCGCCGCCCATGGCCTGATACAGGGCGACGGTGTCGTTCAGGCGCTGGGCGCGTGCGGTCAGGGTCAGCAATCGGGTTTGCGCGACCTGCTGTTGCGCGATCAATAGTTGCAGATAATTGGCACTGCCCAGTTTCAACTGCTGTTCGATCAGGGTCAGGGATGCCTGTGCGGACTGTTCCGCCGCCGTCTGTGCCGCCAGCGTGTCTGCATCGTTGGTGCTGGCGCGCAGGACATCGGCGACGTTGCGTAATCCATCGAGGACGGTTTGCTGGTAGTTCGCCGCTGCAGCAGACAAGGCCTCGTGTGCTGCATCGGCACCCGCCTTGAGACCACCGTTGAAGATGGGTTGCGTGAGGCCCGCAATCAGGCTCCAGATCAGCGAGTCCGGCCGGAAGAGTTTCTCGGGGGCAATGCTTTGGCTGCCGAGGGTTCCCGTCAGGTTGATTTGCGGGTAGAGATTTGACACGGCCACCCCGTATTGGGCACTGGCGGCATGCAGAAGCGCTTCGGATGCCTGAATGTCGGGACGGGCACGGACCCATTCGGACGGTACGATGACTGGCAGGGTATCGGGCAGAACGAAGTCCGCCAGGGTGAATTGGGGAATCGAGGCCGCACCGGGCAACTGGCCCGTCAGGGTGGCGAGCAGGTGGTTGGCCTGCGCTCGCTTGGTCCGCAAGGGGGGCAGTGTCGCCCGCGTCTGCTGGATCTGAGTCTGTAGGCTGAGCGCGTCGCTGCGGGTGGCTGCCCCGAGTTTGATCCGTTTTTCAACGAGATCGAGTTGATCTTGTTGGGACCGAATGATGGCCTCTGTCGTGGCGATCTGCTCGTTCAGCATGGCCTGGGCGATGGCCTGGATCGCGATGTTTCCGGCCAGTGAGAGTCGAGCCGCTTCCAATTCGTACTGCTGATAGTCGGCCTGTGCGGCAAGTGCCTCGAGCGCGCGTCGGTTGGCGCCGAAGAGGTCAAGGTTGTAGGTGACGGAAAGCCCGGCGTTGTACAGTTCGAAGGAGCGTTTCCCGCCGTTCTGGCCGAAGGCCGAGTTGTTGATGCCCTGACTCTGTGCCGCGAGTTTGCCGTTCACCTGAGGCAATTGGGTAGAGCCCGCCTGTGCCGCGAATGTCTGTTGGGCCTGCCGGAACTTGGCTTCGGCGGCCGTGAGTGTAGGGCTGGTCGTCAATCCTCTTGCAATGAGTGCGTTCAGCGCCGGATTGTGGAACTGCTTCCACCAGTCGCGGGGGACTGTTTGCGCAGGGGTGTAACTTTGCGCAGTGCCCTGCGCGGTGCTGTTCGTTGCCTGATTCTGCTTCGGTAACGTCGTTTGAGTGTACTGCGCGACATCAGGCGCGGCCGGGCTGTGAAAATCCGGGCCGACTGCCGTGCAGCCGGTCAGGGCAATCAGCACGAACCCCACGGGGAGGCTCGCGCGGAGCGGCCGCCACGCAGAGTGGGCTGGGGCAGGGCAGTCATGCATGTTCAAAGCCACTCCTCGATCATGGAAGTCGTTCGGCAAAGCGCCTCTGTTGCCCGATGGCGAAAGGGTCGTGTCCTGAAGTCGGTTTACGCAACGGTATGGACGACTAAAGATAGCATACTAATTATTGCATTTCGTCACGGAATGGGGCTCTGTCTGCTACCGCCGCCGATATCACCCGATCAACGCATGGTGGCGGGCTCTTGGCGATTGGCATCCCGTTTTTGAGACGGTTGTTCCGTTTCGTTGTTTACTTATGGGGTCATGGATATGTCCCAGGTCCAATATTCAGTCAATGGCATGAGGTTGTCCTGACTCAGGTTGCGGAATGAGCCTTTCGCGTCACCGCGTGCACCTGGGAGATTATTACCAGGTAGCGTATTCGCGCTTTTTCGGTATATTACCGGGAGTAGGAAGCGGGGGTAAGGCCCGGAATTATTTTAGGTTCTGCAACCGAAAAGCGCCCCAGTGCCGTCTGCTTCGCGTGCCCGGCCATGTCGTTTGGCTGGGATTGCGGGGCCGCATGGGCGCCAGTCATAGGGAGTCGTCACTTGTCACAGGATCAAAACGCACCATCGTTGTCATCGGCGGTCGATACCAAGATTATCCCCGATCTGTCGGCTCTGATTGTCGCTGAAGGGTTCGAGTCAGCCAGTCGGGCCATTCTGAATTATCTGCATCAGGAGTTCGGCTTCAAGCTCTGGATGACGACCCGGACCGAAGGGGACGACTGGATCGTGCTCCAGGCGGAAAACCACGGGTACGACCTTCACGAGGGACGCGTCTATCCCTGGAGTGAAACCCTCTGCGCCCGCATGCTGTACGACGAGGGACCTCGCGCGGCACCTTCCGTGAAAGATGTCGCCGTTTATGCAGAGGCGCCGCTCTGCCAGTCCCTGCCGATTGGCGCGTATGTCGGTGTGCCGATGATGCGGGGTGATGGTTCTTTTCTGGGGACGCTGTGCGCGATGGACCCCGATCCGCAGGACGTGGATGTGGCCCGTCTGGTCCCGCTCATGGAATTGCTGGCACGTCTGCTGGGCATTGTGCTGGATAACGAGTTGAAGGCGGTGGCGCAGCAGCGATTGCTCGAGCGCACGCTTGAGGCGGCACAGACCGACGATCTGACGGGGCTGCTCAACCGTCGGGGTTGGGAGGCGGGGATTGCTCTGGAGGCAGCACGCGTACGGCGATATGGCGTGGCTGTCTGTGTCCTCGTGGTCGAAATCGCGCCGGGTGCCGAGGTGGACGACGCGCTGGTCAGTCGTGCCGCATCGTGCATGCGGATCTGCGTGCGGGAAAGCGATCTGCTGGCGCGCATCGATGGGAGCGAGTTCGCTGTCCTGGCGCTGGAATGCGGGGCCATGGGTTCCGAGCGGCTGGGCGACAAGCTGAAGGCGGCGCTGGAAGCGGAAGGCATTCCCGCTGCGGTAGGTGGGGCTGCTTTCGATCCGATCGACGAGATTTCGGAAACCGTAGCACAGGCTCTCGAGGCCAAGGCGATGGATCGGGCACAAATGATCGGTGCGTGATGGCGCCTGGGGTGCACTGCTCGACCAACCCGCCTAGAGGGTCGATTACAGCCAGTCGGTGAGCGCCACGCCTATACCGAAGCGGCTGATGGAACGATTGTAGTCGATCAAACTTTCGCCGTACCCGTTGAAATACTGGACATAGCCTCGGATGTGCTTGTTCAGTGGCTGGCTGTAGTTGATTTCGATCGATCCGCGATTGTTTCTTCTGAGGTTGTTCCGTAGCGTCGCCGAAAGCGTGGCGTCCTTGATCTTGTAGGCCAACGTCAGATCCCCGTAGCCCAGATAGTCGGTAATGTCCGGATTGTCGTCGGTGGCGCGGGACTCGGGGAGCCGGTACCAGGCACGAATGGCACCCGCCAGATTGCCGGCACCGAACACGCTTTGTACCGCCAGCCGGTTCCAGCTGCGGGAACGTTCGCCGCCCTGTCCGTTGGACTGATGGATGAAGCTGAAACGCAGTTTCCGAAAATCCATGTCGCCGAGACGATGGTGCGTGGTCATGTCGAGGCCGATCTCGGGCTCGTAGTTGGTTTCACGGAAGGGGGCGGAAGCATGGGAGCCGAGCAGTTCACTATTGTAGAGCTGCCAGAAGGACAACTGCGTGTAACCGAAGTAGAAGGCGGTGTCCTTGCCGAATGGCTGATCCCACCAGTCGAACTGGAAAGATAACTGGAACTTTGCTTCGACCTGCTGTGGCGAGAAATCATATACCGGGCGATCCAGACGGGTTGGCGTATAGCTTGCTACCAGCATGTAGTTCGGTTTGAACGCGCGGATGAGGAAGGGGTTGTCGTTCTTCTGTTCTTCATCGGCGAGACGCTTCCCAAGCGCATCCTCCTCGGATTCGACCGATGATGGCGACCCGATGGGTTCGGCCGATGCGGGTGGCATCGCTTCGGACAAGCGCTCCGGATGAAGGGGGGCGGCGTGCACGACAGTCTCCGAGGCGGGCAGCGAACGCCTGGCCAACGCGTCATAACAGGCAAGTCGCGACTGGTCGTTCGTGATGACGCTACATCGGGTTAGTGGGTCCCCCGATGCGGGCTGCGAAGCCCCTTGAGCGCCCATGGGGAGAAAGAGACAGGTTGCCAGACACGTCCTGGCGGATACGTCGAACGTTTTGCTCATCGGGCTGTGTCCGGGGAATTTGAGTAAGCCGGATTATGAGCGGCAATGCCTGGCGGTGAAAACTTTTATTGTGGCTGGGGCGCGCTTACCGGGTCACTGGCTTTCGGTGCGTCCATCGGGGCCAGTGGCGACCAGACGATTTCGATTCGATCCCGGCCGTTGTGCTTGGCTCGATAGAGGGCGTCATCCCCGCACAGATAGAGCTTTTCGAAAGGAAATCCCTTGGGCGCAATGGTGACGCTCAACGACGCCGTGATCCGCAGTCCTTCCTCCGTGCTCGACCGCAGGTTGCGGATGCCGTGACTGGCCTCTTCGGCCAGGATGATGGCCTGTCGAATGTCTGCAGTGGGGATCACCATGGCGAATTCCTCGCCACCCAGTCGCCCGGCAAATCCCGGGTAGGTCACGAGTTTGGCGATTTCCGTGGCCAGCCCGGTGAGCACCTTGTCACCGACAGGATGGCCGTAGCGGTCGTTGATCTGCTTGAAATGGTCGATATCCAGAAGAATGAGCGCGACTGGCCCTTGCATCAGGAGCCGTTCGGCTTCGTGAATCAGGGTGTTCCGATTCAGCAGACGGGTGAGCCCGTCATGCCGGTTCTGATAGGTCAACGCTTCGGTCAGTTCGCGCAGGCGCACGTTGGCGATATTGAGTTCCAATTCCGTACGATCGGAGTGGCCGATGACGCGGCGCATTTCGCGAATCACACGTTCGAATTCGCCGATCAATTCGCCCAATGCTTCGCGATGCGGGGTGTCAGGCCCTTGATTGTGCGCAGCGACAGCGCGGTCGAGAACGGCCTTTTCCCGCTCGAAAAGATCCGGATGGCCGAGGGTGTGCGGGTCCATTACGATTCGAGCGCGTGGGCGTTGAATTCGATGGCTGGGAAGTCTTCGGCAACTTCCAGTCCGAATTCGAGAATGGTCTCGTCATCGACATCGTGATGCCAGTCCAGCGTGATCTGATTGCCGTCCTCGGCGGCCTGATTCAGGCGATCGAAGAAGCTGAACAGCATCTTGGTGCTGGAGCTGTTGAAGTAGTTCAGCTGGACGACGACATGGACATCTTCATTACTCAGCGTGCCGAGAAAATCGGAAGTCTGGTTCAGGATGTCACCATAGAAGGCGGCCGCGCTCTCCGGGTAGGATTCCCCCTTGAGGGACAGTCGACGTGATGCAAAATCGAAATCGACTTCGGGTGTGTTGCTGGTGGGCGCCAGATATAGTTTGTTCATGATGATATCCTATTAATTTTAATTGGTCTTTTCAGATTGTCGCCTTCAGCGTGAACATCAGCATTCCGTTGCCTATCGGATTGAATCCGTACTCGATGGGCGCGCTGCTGTCCTTGGCGATGGTCAGGAGCCCGAGTCCGGCCCCCTTGCTGTTTTCGTTGGTTTCCGAGCGCAGGGCCTTGCGGTAGGCGTCCTTGATCTGCTCGTTCGTCATGGCGCGCAGCGGTTCCAGTTGTGGCGTGAGCTGCTCCGCGAATTCCTGGCTGACGGGATTGGCGCACAGAATGAGAAAAGCGTTGTCGACATGCGTGACCAGTACCGACCCGGCACGCATTTCCAGCGTGGTCTGCTCGGGCGGGGTCAGGCTGTCGCTGGAGTAATGGACGATGTTCTGAGCCATCTCGATGAAGGTCGAGAAGATCTTGCGACGAACGCTGCCACTGGCGTCGGATTGACCGATGCGCAAACGAACTGCATCACCGATTGCGTTGATGATGTTCTGAGAAAAATAGCCTGCGTAGAAAAAGATCAGGTGCTCGTCCAGTCCGGGGAAGCAGGGGTTGATGTCTTGTAGCGACATGTCATTCGTCATGGGTGGTGGTCCCTGTTGAGTGGGTTGTAGGAGTAATGTTCAGTGCTACCAGGGTCACGTCATCCCGACGGATCTGTTGTCCTTGATAATCCGCAAATTGCGCGAGAAACGCAGCCTGCTGAACCGGCATGGGCTCATTGCGCGTTTGCATCAGCAGGTTGTTCAGGCGACGTTTGCCGAATGCGATTCGCTTTGGGCCGCCCACTTGGTCGATGACGCCGTCGCTCAGGAGAAAAATGCGGCTGGGTTCATCGATGATTTCGGTCCGGTTGTTCCAGGCGGCCGTCATGGCTGTGCCGGCATAACCGACGCCTTGCCGATCGCCCGAAAGGATCCGTACGGGCGCATCGCCATGGCGGGGAAGGACGAACAGGGATTGGTGCGCGCCCGCATAAGTGAGCGAGCAGCTGGATTGGTCGAATCGGACGACGATGCCGTCCAGGCCGTCATCGGAGTTTTCCTGGCCGTTGGCGTCTCCGCCGTGCTGGTTCAGGGCGCGCTTGATGTGGCGATTGATGGCGCCGAGCAGGGCGGCAGGGTCGCGCGCGCCTTCGGAAATCAATGCCTGTTCGAGGGCCGATTCGGCGATCAGGGTCATGAAGGCGCCGGGAACGCCATGCCCCGTGCAGTCGAACAGCACCGCGAGAAAACCGTCCTCGAGCGGCACGAAGTGAAACATGTCGCCGCCCACGACATCGCGCGGTTCCCAGATCAGCCAATGATCGTCCGGAAGATGTTTCTGTAGTGCGAGTCGGGACGGTTTGAGCAGGGATTGCTGGATGACGCTGGCGTATTCGATGCTCTCCAGTAGCTGACGATGCTGTCTGGCCTGAAGTGCCGTCATCGCCTGCATGAGGTCGAGCACCTGCCCGATACCGAGGTATTTGCCCTGATCGACGATGATGAATCCGTCGGTGAAGACCTTGTTGCCGGCCTCGACGGCCAGGGCGGTCAACTGCTCGATGCTGACGGCGGCCTCCACGACCAGCGGGTTCTTATCCATGAAGGCGATGCAGCTTTTCTGACTGTACAGCTCCGGGTAGAACGGTTTGGTCATGTTGCTGTGGAAGAGGTTGCGGTTGATCAGCCCCATGGGCCGTCCGTCATCCAGGATAACCGGGAGATTTTGCAGGCTGGATTTCTGGGCGAATAGCCCGAGAACTTCTTCGTTCTTGTAGTCGGGTGTGATGGCACTGGCTTCGATCAACAAATCACCGGCAAAGCGGATTTCTTTGAGCATGTCAGAAGGACTCGTTCGTCTGGCGGTGAAAGGGCGACTCATCAATCCGTATGATGCCGGTCATGATGCGGGGCCTTTGTTACATTATTCTGACAGTTGCCTTGTTGCGGTTTGTGTACAAACGCCTGCAGTGCACAACCCGTGGGCGCATTTTGTGTCAATATCCGTTATGATTTTCATATGCATTTGTTGCCGAGGCGCGCATCTATCTGATTGACTTGCAAAAATGCAAGTGCTATTGCTAGTGCTGAGCGTGGGTGCGACATGCGCCTTTGGGGTGCGGATGAGGCGTTTAGACATGATGCGTACTCGGCGGTTCTAAAGATTGCCGAAATCGCGCCGATAAACGGATCTGTTCGCAAGAGTCACACTATCAAGGTTGAGTACCGTCGTGAAAAAAGATGTCATCTCTTCGGTGGATTCCCGTACGCGTCTGGCCGGACACAATCGCCTCGAGCTGTTGGTGTTCGGCTTGGGCGATGACCAACTGTTCGGGATCAACGTATTCAAGGTGCGAGAAGTGATCCGCTGCCCGAAGCTGACCGATGTGCCCAAGGCCACGTCGGCGGTTCGCGGCATCGCGGATGTGCGCGGCCATACCATTACGATCATCGACCTCGCCGATGCCATCGGTGCGACGCGCATGTCCCTTGAGGCCATTTCCGACGCCTTCGTCATCATCACCGAGTACAACCGGGCCGTGCAGGGGTTCTTGGTGAACTCGGTCGATCGGATCGTGAACCTTTCCTGGAAAGAGATCATGCCGCCGCCGACGGGCACCAATACCTCGAATTTCCTGACGGCCGTGGCACGCGTTGATGGCGCTCTCGTGGAAATCATCGACGTCGAGCAGATCTTCTCCAAGGTGGTGGGCGTCAAGGAAGATATCTCCGCCGATGTGCTTCATGAGGTGCAGGGCATGGCCCAGCCGGGGAGTATTGCGCTCGTGGTCGACGATTCCCTTGTCGCGCGTAATCAAGTACGCAACACCTTGCGACAAATGGGTATCGAGTCGGTACTGGCCTCGAATGGTAAGGAGGCATATAGCCTTTTGCGTCGCTGGGCCGATAGCTCGCCGGAACAGTTGAATCGCTTGGCCATGATCATTTCGGATATCGAAATGCCCATCATGGATGGGTATGCGTTGACAACCCAGATTCGCCGCGATACGCGATTGAAAGGTTTGTACGTGATTCTTCACTCCTCATTGAGCGGCGGGTTCAATGAGTCGATGATCAAACGGGTGGGGGCCGACCAGTTCATTGCGAAGTTTCACCCCGACGAGCTAGCGCACGTCATCGCCGAAGCCCTGAAAAACAGACCGATGCATCTGGCTGAATCGGTGTAAGGATGCGGCCGGAGCAATATCAGCAGTTCTGTGAGCTGCTTGAACGTCAGAGTGGAATTTTGCTGGGCGCGGATAAGCGCTATCTCGTGGAGACGCGCCTGGGGCGGGTGTTGCGGGAACAGCAGTTGGCGACCATGGATGAGCTGGTAGACCGGCTGTTCAAGCGACACGATCCAGCCTTGCTGAAGTCTGTCATCGAAGCCATGACCACCAATGAAACCCTCTGGTTCCGTGACGAGTATCCCTTCCAGGCATTGAAAAACGTCCTGTTCCCCGAAATTCCCGCACACAAGCGGACCGTGCGTATCTGGTCCGCCGCCTGTTCCTCGGGGCAGGAACCGTATTCGATCAGCATGATCGTCAGTGAGGTCAATCCGCCGTTTTCCGTGGAAATCGTCGGTACCGATCTGTCATCGCGCGTGCTGGAGCAGGCCAAATCGGGGATCTATGACGAACTCTCCCTGGGGCGCGGTCTGTCCGAATCTCGGCGGCGCCAATTCTTCGATCCGGTGGACAAGGGGTGGCAGGTGAAGCCGGAACTCCGGCGCAGGGTTCGTTTTCAGGTGGCCAATCTTCTGGATTCCGTCAGTGGCCTCGGACGTTTCGACATCATCTTTTGCCGAAATGTCCTGATCTATTTTTCTCGCGAGACCAAATCGAAAATCATCAATCGCCTTGCGGATGCCCTCGTGCCGAATGGCTGTCTGATTCTCGGGGCTTCCGAGTCCGTCCAGCAGTTGAGTGATCGGTTCGATGTCGAGCGTCTCACGGGTGGTGGCATGGTGTTTCGTCTGAAACGCTGACGCTTCTTTTGCGTTCCGCCGGCGGTGTCGGCAGGGCGCTTCTCAGGTTGTGAGGGTCGAATGGACGCCCGTACCAACACAACGATGATCTCATCTTCCGATCGTACCTTTTCCGGTCGTACCTTGGGCGTGGTTTGGCTGCTGGCCTGGGTGGTCGGCGCCCTCATGGCCTGGGTGCTGCCTTGGGGCAGGGTGGCTGGTACCTGGCCCCAGCCGAGTCGCTGGCTGCTCAATTGCGTGGCGGATGCGGTCGATGCGCTGTCTCGAATACCCTGGATGACCGAGCCTTGGCTGTCGTGGATCGGTTTGGTCGGGGTCGGTGTGCTCGTCGTTCGGGTCAATCGCCGTCCCCGGGCTTTCCCCCGTTTCCGCGTACTGATCGTGCTGTTTGCCGTGATATCTGGCGTCTGGTGGACGCTGGCCAGTATCAGTACGTTCTTGCGCGCCCAGCCTGCTGAATTCGCAGCACCACTGACGTGTCGGTTGTCGGTGGGGCTTACTGACCTGCCGAAGCCCGGCGCTCGGGTTCAGCGATTGCGGGGGCGTATTCAGGCCGTTTCCGACCGCGCCGACGAACCGAGCTGTTCCGTGTTTCATGTCGGTCAGCAACTGCTCATCCGGGATTATGCGCGTCACCCGCCAGACTATGTCGCAGGGCAGGTCTGGACCTTTGAGCTGCGCCTGAAGCCGCCTCATGGGGGTTTGAATCCGGGGGGCTTCGATTACGAACGATGGCTGTTTGCCCACCATATCGTGGCAACGGCCAGTGTTCGCGGAACCCCCGTCCTCATCGATCCTGTTGGCAATGGTTTGTTGTTGCGCCTGGCCGCCCTGCGTGCAGAGCTCAGAGCCAGCATGTTGCGGGTTTCGGCGGCGGATCCGGAGGTCGGCGAGGGTGGACCGGGCCGAGGTCTGTTGCTGGGGTTGACGATCGGCGACGGCGATTACTTGCCTCCGAGTGATTGGGATGCCCTGCTCGCGACGGGAACGAATCATCTATTGGCGATTTCCGGTCTGCACGTCGGTATGGTCGCGGGCCTTTTTGCCTGGTTTCTGGGAGGGCTTTGGTCTCGGACCCGTTGGTGCGAGGCTCTGCCGGCGCGCCGTATAGCAGCCTATGGCGCGGTGATTGCTGCCTGGGGCTATGCCTTGTTGGCGGGGATGTCGGTGCCGACCGAGCGGGCGGCATTGATGATGACCATTCTGCTGGCCGGTGTCTTGTTGGGCCGTTCCTGGCGATTGCTGGATCTGTGGTTGGTCGCGCTGCTGGCGGTGCTCCTGCTGGACCCGTTCGCGCCTTTGACGGCTGGATTCTGGCTTTCGTTCGGTGCTGTGCTCGTCATGGTGCTTTGGTTGCAGTACCATGCGGTGCTCACGTTCTGGCGCGATGCGATGCGTTTGCAGGTCGTGCTGACCCTGGCGCTCCTGCCGGCGGTCTGGCTGATGTTCGATCGGATTGCCTGGTCCTCCCTGCCGGCCAATCTCCTGGCCGTGCCCCTGGTGACACTGGTCATCACGCCGCTGGCCCTGTTGATCGGACTGCTGTCCCTGTGGGCGACGCCCGTTGCCCATGCTCTGTTCATCGTGCTCGATTGGCTGGCCCAGGGGTTGTTCGATGTGTTGCACGTTCTGGCCCGGTGGGCGCCGGACAGTCAACTGGCAGCACCGCCCGTCTGGACAATCCTGCTCGCTTTCCTTGGCATGGCCTGGTTGCTGATGCCTCGGGGTTGGCCCAGGCGTTATCTGGGGGTTCTGTTGTGTCTGCCCGCCGTGGTCTATCGGCCGCCGGGCGTACCGATCGGCATCGTCGACGTTCATGTGCTCGATGTGGGGCAGGGACTTTCCGTCATTCTGCGAACCGCTGACCATGCCATGCTGTACGATACCGGCCCCGCCTACCTGTCGAGCGATGCGGGTGCCCGTACCGTGATCCCCGCATTACGTGCCCTGGGCGTGGACCGACTGGACCGGATCGTGATCAGCCACCATGCGCGTGATCATGCCGGTGGGCTGGGCAGTGTGCTCGCCCGGTATCCGGAGACGCCCGTTATTTCCGGCGAGCCGCTGACCAGCGTTTCCTCGGAGCCTTGTCGGGATGGTTCGGGTTGGGTCTGGGACGGCGTGCGTTTCGAGCTGTTTCACGCCCGGGGCATGTCCAGCGACAATGATCGATCCTGTGTGCTTCGGGTGACGGATCGCTCGGGCAGTCTGTTGCTGACCGGGGATATCGAAAAGCGGGCGGAGACGGATCTGTTGATGCGCCATGATCTGTCTGCCGATTGGCTGTACGTGCCGCACCATGGGTCGAAAACCTCGTCGTCGCCGGAGTTTCTGGCTGCCGTGCACCCGCGGGCGGCCGTGGTCAGCGCCGGGTTGTTCAATCCGTTTCACCATCCTAATCGCTCGGTGATGACGCGCTATCGGCAGGCGGGGATACCTGTGCTCAATACGGCCCATGCGGGCGAAATTCACCTTGTAGCGGGCACGATCGGCGGCTATCGGTCGCAAGTCTGGCCCTACGTCTGGCGGCGCGATATGGCTTTGGCGGGGTCGGGGACCGATCATTAAGCTGTCATATTGGGACTCTACATTAGAAGATCGCTAAGTCCTGTGAGTGATCCACGATGTCGTCGCCTCTACGAGCCCTGCTCGAATCCGTACCCCCGCTGTCAGCCGATCTGCCGCTCAATGAAGTGACGGATCGATTCCAGCAGGGCGGGTTCGAGCGCATGCTTTCCCTGGCGGTCGTCGACGAGAAGAATCAGCCGATCGGACTGATCAGTCGCCATGCACTGATGGAACTCCTGCTGAACAAGTATTCGCGGGATCTGTTCGGCAAACGGCCGATCCGCTTCTTCATGAATGCTACGCCGGTGGTCGTGTCGCTGTCGGATGCGGTGACCGAGGTCATTTCCACGGTCACGAGCCAGATTCGCATTCCGATCGTCGAGGATTTCATCTTTACCGAGTCCGATGGGACCTATGCGGGATTGGGCTCGGTGGCCGACGTGCTGAAAATGGTGGAGCAGCGGCTCGGTCAGCGTAATCAGGCGCTGGCAAAGGCCAACCAGGAGATCAAGGCATCGCAGGCGCATCTGATCCAGTCCGAGAAAATGGCCGCCTTGGGGCAGATGGTGGCCGGCGTTGCCCATGAGATCAACACGCCCCTCGGTTACGTCGGCAATAACGTGCAGATGGCCCAGGAGATGCTCGTCCAGATCCAGGATCTGATGCAGGAATACGAACATCTGTTCGATGGCCTGGTCAATCAAACGGCCGAGCCGCAGGAAATTGAGGCGCGGATCCAGTCGATCGCATCGATGCGGGAAGATTTCGACGTGGTCTCGGATCTTGCCGATCTGAACGAATTATTCCAGGACACCCGGTTCGGATTGAAGCAGATCGGCGAGATCGTCCAGAGTCTCAAGAATTTCGCCCGGGTGGATCGAGCATCCACCGATCGGGTGAATCTGATCGAGAACATCGAAACGGCCCTGACGGTTGGTCAACACCACCTGAAGAACAAGGTGACCATCGAAAAGCGATTCGAACCGATTCCGGATGTGCCGTGCGCGCCTTCCCAGATCAATCAGGTGCTGCTGAACATCCTCACGAACGCGGCCCATGCCATCAATCACGATCGTGGTCGGCTACTGATCCGCACCTACGTGCGCGGCCCCTTCGCCTGCATCAGCATCGAGGATAACGGCAGTGGGATTTCCGATGAGCACGTGGCACGGATTTTCGAGCCTTTCTACACCACGAAGAAAGTCGGCGAGGGGACAGGCCTGGGCCTGTCGATCAGCTACCGGATCATCAAGGATCATGGTGGCGATATCCGCCTGGCCACCAAGGTCGGTGTCGGGACCCGGTTCGAGATCTGTCTGCCGATCGAAGGGCCTTCAGCAACGAATACGGCGAGGGACGATGCCCAGGATGCCGAGCCGTCAGCCACCGCAGGGATGCGCTCAACCCATCATGACGATTTGCCCGAGAACACCATCATGGTCGGTTCCATCTAGGCGCTGTTGTCGAGGAGTACATCATGAGCGAACTGTTCACCAAACCTACTTTGCTGCTGGTCGACGATGAGGCACGCATCACCCGCTCCCTGAAGATGTTGTTCCGGGGCGAGTTCGAGGTCCTGACGACCGACAACGGGCACGAAGCCATCGAGATGGCGCGACAACAGACCATCTCGGTGGTGATTTCCGACCAGCGGATGCCGATCATGAGCGGTGTGGATGTGTTGCGCGGCATCCGTGACGTGTCACCGAACACCATGCGCCTCCTGCTGACCGGGTATGCCGATCTGGCTGCGGTGATCGGTTCGGTCAACGAAGGCGAAATTTTCCGTTTTCTGCAGAAACCCTGGGATGTCGAACAGATTCGCGCCGACGTACGGGCTGCGGCCCAGGCGGCGGAGATCAGTTTTGCGGCGGCACGCCACCAGCAGTCACAGCCTGCGCCGGATCCCGAGAAATCGCGGCCGGGCATTCTCCTGCTGGATCGCGATCCCGCCGCTCATGAACTCGTTCGGCGGGCCACGCCGCCGGGTAATGCCCTCTATTGGGCGCGCAATCTCGACGAGGCGACGGAATTGTTGGCGCAGCAGGACATCGGGGTCATGGTGGCCGACGTGATGGACGGTCAGGCCAGCCATGTCGGCGCGATCAAGGCACTCAAGCAGACGCATCCAGGACTTGTTACCATCGTGTTGACGCAATTACGCGACTACGAACTGCTGGTCGAGCTGATCAATCAGGGCCAAGTGTTCCGGTTCCATCCGAAACCGGGCCATATCGGCACCTTCACCAAGAACATGCAGTCGGCGCTGGATTACCACCAGGTACTGCAACTCAAGCCGGAAACGCAGAAGCGACATGCGGTGGCCAAGTCGGCCAAGCCCCTGCTGACGGGATTGTCCGATCGCGTCATGGGCTATTTCCGGCGCATGGGCGTCAACTGAGCCGATCAAACCGCCGGCGCAGACTCCAAGGCTTTGGTCGCATTGGCGAGTTTATCCACCACGGACGACTCCCCGATGGCGATGATCCTGCTGCGGTGATCCGGGGTTGGCCAGTCGGCGAGCGTGATCGTGGGATGCACCCGATGCTGCACGATCTGCATCAACTGGGGTTCTGGCTTCTCCGTCGTCCGGACCAAGGCTTTCAGTCGTAACAGGCGCTCGTTGGCATGGGTCTGTACGAAGGCCCACCATGCCGCCAATTTTTCCGAAGCAACCGGTTGGTCTGACACCCAGCTGAAACTCGTCATCGCATCCGCGTCCGCGTGCGGCGTTTCCCCCGCTTCCGGGATTCTCACGGGATGGATTTTCCGGATGCGTAGTCCCGTCGTGTCGTCCACCTGATTCAAAGGTTGGGCGTCGCCCATTGTGACAGCCGTTAGCGCGGAAAACAGTCGATTGCGTGCGACCTCGTCAATCGGCGGCAGGCTGATCGGCAGCATGGCGGCCGACGGATTCCTGGTTCGGATTTCCCCTATCAAGCTGTCTATGGCCGCGGTGCCGGTTTCGTCCGCCTTGGTGATCAGGACGAGATCGGCAAACGCGACTTGCCGCCGCGCTTCGGCAAAGCGCTTGAGGGTGGCTTCGCCCTGACCGGCATCCACCGTCGTGACGACGCCCTGCCATTGATAATGGCGCGCCAGTGGGTCATTGGCGGCCAGGGTGTTGATGATCGGGGCGGGATCGGCCAGTCCGGTGGTTTCGATCAGCACGCGATCGAACTGCCGTTGCCCGCCGCGGGCGAAACGCCAGCGCGCATCCAGCAGGGTTTTCTGCAGGTCGCCACGTACCGTGCAGCACAGGCAGCCGCCGGGCAATTCGACGACGGTTTGATCCGCGCTGTGTGCCACCAGCAGGTGATCGAGGGCGACGTCGCCGAATTCGTTGACGATGATGAGGCTGCGGGCGAACGCCGGCTGCTTGACCCAAGCATTCAACAGGGTGGTCTTGCCGCTACCCAGAAACCCCGTCAGCAGGGTGACGGGGATGCGTGCCGCGGTCATCTCAGATGACGCGCGAGAAGCGCTGCAGGCCTTCGGGGTTCAGGTATTCGTCGAAGGCCATGCAGATGTTGCGGATCAGCAGCCGACCCCGGGGCAGAACCTCGATGCGGTTCGGGCTCAGCCGCACCAGACCGTCGTCCGCCATCGGCAGCAACTGCGCCAGTGCCGTGGCGAAATGGCTGGGTACGTCAATGCCGAAGCGTTGGGTCACGGCGTCGAAATCCAGTTGGAAATGACTGATCAGCGAGACGATGACGAAACGGCGGATATGATCTTCGGGCGTCAGCACATAGCCGCGCTCGATGGGCAGCCGCCCGGCGCTGACGGCCTCGTGGTAGACCTCGAGATCCTTGGTGTTCTGGCTGAAGGCGTCGCCGACCTGGCTGATGGCGGAAACGCCCACGGCAACCATGTCGCACTCGGCATGGGTGGAGTAGCCCTGGAAATTGCGATGCAGGGTGCCGTTGCGCTGGGCGATTGCCAGGGGATCGTCGGGGCGGGCGAAATGGTCCATCCCGATCAGGACGTACCCCGCCTCTTGCAGGCGTTCGATGCTGCCGCCGAGGATGGCGAGCTTTTCTGCGGCGGAGGGCAGATCCTCGGTATTGATCCGGCGCTGCGGCTTGAAGCGGGTCGGCAGGTGGGCATAGTTGAAAATCGACAGGCGGTCCGGGGCCATGTCGATCACCGTGTCCAGGGTCCGCAGGAAGGAATCGCGGCTCTGGAAGGGCAGGCCGTAGATCAGGTCGAGACTGACGCCGTGGAAGGCTTCGGCACGTGCCGCATCCACCACGGCACGCGTTTCGGCCAGACTCTGGATGCGATTGACGGCCTTTTGTACCGTCGGATCGAAATCCTGAACGCCGAGACTGATGCGGTTGAAGCCCAGTTCGCGCAGGACGGCGATCGTGTGGGCATCGGCTTCCCGGGGATCGATCTCGATGGAGTATTCGCCCGTGTCGTCGGTCTTCAGTTCGAAATGCCGGCCGGTGGCCTGCATGATCGCCCGCATCTGTTCTTCGGACAGGAAGGTGGGCGTGCCGCCGCCCCAGTGCAGTTGGTCGACAGGACGACCGGCATCGAACAGGGGCGCCTGCAGCGCGAGTTCGCGAATGACGTCGTCGACATAGGGCTGAGCACGGCTGCGATCCTTGGTCACGACCTTGTTGCAGGCGCAGTAGTAGCAGACCGTGTCGCAGAAGGGGACGTGCAGATAGAGCGACAGCGGCCCCCCGACGGCGTTGGAGCGCCGGGCGGCGGCCCGATACTGCGCTTCGCCGAATTCGTCGTGGAACTGGACTGCCGTCGGGTAGGAGGTATAGCGCGGGCCGGACTTGTCGTAGCGGCGGATCAGGTCGGGATCGAACAGCCTGGCATCGGCGGGGCGGGTTGGCGTCGGGGTATCGGCGGTGCTCATGGGCATTCTCGTAAAAACATCGTCCGGGGCGAACGCCGGCTCCATGTTCGGTCGTACATTCGCATACAATAGCAGACTCACTTTTTTCCTTCGCCCGAGTTTTTTACTCGGATTTGCCCATTTCTCATAAGGATCCGAGCCTTGATCATCGCGGATATGCTGCGCGGCCTCGATTTTTTCGGCACGGTGGTGTTCGCCATCAGTGGTGCGCTTGTTGCGGCGCGCAAGTCCATGGACTGGATGGGGTTTTCCATCCTGGCGACGGTGACGGGCATCGGCGGCGGCACCCTGCGCGATCTGCTGCTGGGCCGACCGGTGTTCTGGATCGTGCACTGGGAGTACATCGTCATCTGCGTAGTCACGGCGCTGGCGACGTTCTATCTGCTGCGTCACGTGCATCGCCGGCTGAGCTGGCTGCTCTGGGCCGATGCCGTGGGACTGGCTGCCTTCAGCGTGCTTGGGGTTCAGATCGCCCTGACGAGCGGGACGAGCCCGTTCATCGCGATCATCATGGGCATGATGACGGCCGCGTTCGGCGGGTTAATCCGCGATGTACTGGCGGGCGAGCCGCCGCTGCTGCTGCACCGGGAAATCTATGCCAGCGCGGCGCTGATCGGCGGCGTGGTCTATGTTTTGTTGGCCGTCGTGCTGCATCAGCCGATCTGGGCCCTGATCGTCGGATTCGTCGCCGCACTGATCATCCGTGGGTTGGGGATCGTCTACCATTGGCACCTGCCTGCCGCCCGTGCTTCCTGAGCCGGGTCGTTCCATTCAAACAAGAGCCGAATATTCATGACGCCTGCCGTTGAAATTCATAACCTGTTCAAAACCTACGATAGTGGTGCCGAAGCATTGAAGGGCATCGATCTTGTCATCCAGCCCGGCGATTTCTTCGCCCTGCTGGGCCCCAACGGGGCCGGGAAATCGACAACGATCGGCGTGCTGTCGTCCCTCGTGAACAAGTCCCGGGGCGTGGTGCGCGTCTTTGGTCGCGATCTCGATACGGATCGTGCCTGGGTCAAGTCGCAGATCGGCATCGTGCCGCAGGAATTCAACTTCAACCAGTTCGAACCCGTTGAGGAAGTGGTGATCAACCAGGGCGGGTTTTACGGCATGACGCGCAAGGCGGCCCGGTCGCGCAGCGACCATCTGCTGAAGGAACTCGGTCTGTGGGAAAAGCGCAAATCCATGTCTCGGCAGTTGTCCGGCGGCATGAAGCGCCGCCTGATGATTGCGCGGGCCCTGGTGCACGAGCCGCGTCTGCTGATTCTCGACGAACCGACGGCGGGTGTGGACATCGAATTGCGCCGCGGCATGTGGCAGTTCCTGACCGAGATCAACAAGGCCGGTACCACGATCATCCTGACGACCCATTATCTCGAGGAGGCGGAGCAGCTCTGCCGCAACATCGCCATCATCAACGAGGGGCGGATCATCGAAAACACCAACATGCGGGATCTGCTGGATAACCTTTCCCAGGAAACCTTCGTGCTGTACTGCGACCAGACCGTCGAATCGTTGCCGGCCCTGCCGGCCATCAGCGCCCGCCTGACGGAGGCGGACGTGATCGAGGTGGATCTGGCCAAGGAGCAATCGCTGTCGGAGGTCTTCGACGTGCTGCGGGGCCATGGCATCAACGTGGCGCGGATGAAGAACAAGACCAACCGGCTGGAAGAGCTCTTCCTGAAACTGGTGCAAAGCAGCAACGAGGCCGAGCAATGAGTACTCATATCGAACACACCACGCCCAGCGACGCCCAGAACGGCCTGAGCCTGCGGCAGACCTTCAATGCCTTCTACACCCTGCTGGTTCGGGAAGTGCTGCGCTTCGGAAGGATCTGGGTGCAGACCATCCTGCCGCCGATGATCATGACTTCCCTGTATTTCATCGTGTTCGGCCACCTGATCGGCCCGCGCGTCGGGGAAATCGACGGCGTGCCCTACATCAACTATCTGGTGCCGGGCCTGATCCTGATGTCGGTGATCACCCAGAGCTACGCGAACGTCGTATCGTCGTTCTACGGTGCTAAGTTCGCCCGCCATATCGAGGAACTGCTGGTGTCGCCCATGCCCCATTGGCTGATCATCGTCGGCTATCTGGCGGGCGGCATGGCACGTGGATTGGCGGTTGGCGCCGCCGTGACGGTGGTGGCCGTGTTCTTCGCCGAGTTGAACGTGCATAGCCTGCTGGCACTGCTTGGGGTGGCGATGCTGACCTCCATGCTCTTCGCGCTGGGCGGGTTGATCAACGCCATCTACGCCAACAGCTTCGACCATATCTCGATCGTGCCCACCTTCGTGCTGACGCCGCTGACTTATCTCGGCGGGGTGTTCTACTCGATCCACATGCTGCCGCCGTTCTGGCAGAGCGTGTCGATGTTCAATCCGGTGCTCTACATCATCAACGGCTTCCGTTACGCCATGCTCGGCATTTCCGACGTGCCGATCTACACGACTTACCTGATCCTGATCGTCAGCATCGTGCTGCTGTTCGCGTTCACGCTGCGGCTGTTCCATCGCGGCATCGGGATGCGCGGGTAGGATCATGGGGCCGAACCAACTGGAACTACTTGCCCCGGCCCGCGATGCCGATATCGGGATCGAGGCCATCAATCACGGCGCCGATGCGGTGTATATCGGCGGTCCCGGTTTCGGCGCACGCAAGAGTGCCGACAACGACGTGGCAGATATCGCCCGGCTGGTCGATTATGCGCACCGTTTCCATGCGCGGATCCATGTCACGCTCAACACCATCCTGCGCGACGACGAGCTGGAACCGGCACGCAAGCTCGCCTACCAGCTCTACGAGGTCGGCGTCGATTCGCTGATCATCCAGGACATGGGGTTGCTGGAACTCGACCTGCCGCCGATCCAACTGCATGCCAGCACCCAGTGCGACATCCGCACGCCGGTCAAGGCGCGCTTTCTCCAGGATGCGGGGTTGTCGCAACTCGTTCTGGCCCGGGAGCTGACCCTGGAACAGATCCGGGCCGTGCGGGCGGCGACCACCGTCCCGCTGGAATTCTTCATCCATGGCGCACTTTGCGTCGCCTATTCGGGGCAGTGCTTCATTTCCGAGGCGCACACCGGGCGCAGCGCCAACCGGGGCGAGTGCAACCAGGCCTGCCGCCTGCCGTACGAGGTCCGGGATGCTCAGGGCCGGATCATCGCCCACGACAAGCACGTGCTATCGATGAAGGACAACGATCAGAGCGCCAATCTGGCTGCACTGATCGAGGCCGGCATCCAGAGCTTCAAGATCGAAGGCCGATACAAGGACATGGGCTACGTGAAGAACATCACCGCCCATTACCGTCAGTTGCTGGATGGCATTCTCGAGCAGCGCCCCGAGTTGAGTCGCACGTCCAGCGGGCACAGTACGTTCAACTTCACGCCCGATCCGGCGCAGAACTTCAACCGCGACGCCACCGATTACTTCGTGCAGGGGCGCCAGATCGACATCGGCGCCTTCGACTCGCCCAAGAACCCCGGTCGCCATATTGGCTGGGTGACCAAGATCAACAAGGACTCGGTCGAAATCGAAACCGATGCCGATACGTCGCTCAACAACGGCGATGGCCTGTGCTACTTCGACCTGCACAAGGAACTCGTCGGCATGGCGATCAATACCGCCGAAAAGCTGAGCCCCGTGAATGGCGCGGGCCGCTGGCGCGTCGTGCCGAAGGATCCGATTGCCGAACTGCGTCACCTGAAAGTCGGTACCGAACTCAACCGCAACCGCGACATGAATTGGCAACGGCTCATGGACAAGAAATCCGCCGAGCGCCGCATCGACGTTCGGTTGCGACTGGCAGACACCCCTGATGGCCTGGCGCTGACCCTGACCGACGAGGACGGCTGCACGGCGACGGTACCGCTCGCCATGGCCAAGGAACCGGCCAAGGACGCCGCGCGCGCCGAAGCCAGCCTGCGGGAGAACCTGGGCAAGCTCGGTACGACGATCTTTACGCCCGTCGACATCGACCTGAACCTGTCCCAGCCCTGGTTCGTCCCGGCTTCGGTCGTCAACAACCTGCGCCGTGCCGGCATCGAGGCCCTTGAAACCGCCCGGGCAGAAGCCCTGCAACGCCTGCCGCGCGCGGTGCCGGTCGAACCACCGGTGCCGTACCCCGAGGAAACCCTCAGCTACCTTGCCAACGTCTTCAACCACAAGGCGCGCGATTTTTACGCGAAACACGGCGTGAAGCTGATCGATGCGGCCTTCGAGGCTCATGAGGAAGCGGGCGAGGTGAGTCTGATGATCACCAAGCACTGCGTGCGCTTCTCGTTGAGCCTCTGTCCCAAGCAGACGCGGGGCGTGACCGGCGTGCACGGGACGATCAAGGCCGAACCCCTCGAACTCGTCAATGGCAGCGAACGGTTGAAGCTGGTGTTCGACTGCAAACCCTGCGAGATGCATGTGGTCGGCAAGCTCAAGCGCGGGGTGGCGCAGGCGCGCGCGAAGGCCCTTGAACAGACGATGCAAAGCGAGGTTCAGGCTGTGCCGATCACGTTTTATCGGGCGAAACCCTGAGAAGGCCACGTCCAGGCAGGAAACACGGCTAGCCGTCATTCCGAAGGGCTGCTTCAGTGTTCCAATGCCAACATGTGGTGTTCGGTGCAGGACGAGATGATCCGATAACTGCCGTTCCCCTGCTGCTTCGCCTGGTACATGGCCTTGTCCGCTTCGGCAAGAATGCGCTCAGGTTGGCAGTCGCCGCAACAGAGTGCGATGCCGATCGATATTCCCAGTCGGCATTCGATTTCACGAATGCGCAAGGGGGTCGTGACGGCGTTGATGCATTTGCGCGCGATGCGCTCCGCGCAATCGTCCGGTTCGTGCGGCAGATCCACGGCCAGTAACACGAACTCGTCGCCGCCGATGCGCGCCAGCGTATCGACCTGGCGAACCACCGACGACAGGCGCTGGGCTACCGTCCGGAGGACGGCATCGCCCGCCTCGTGCCCCATTGTGTCGTTGATGATCTTGAATCCGTCCAGATCCATGAACAGTACGGCCAGTCGCGTGTCATGACGATTGGCCCCCGCCAGCGCCAACCCCAGGCGGTCCACGAGCAGGCTGCGATTCGCCAAGCCTGTCAGTGTGTCGTGATAGGCCATGTGCTGCAATTCGGCCTGACTCTGGGCCAATTTGTTCAGCAATCGATTGAACGCACCGGTCAGGTGGCCGACTTCGTCCGCGCGGACGACGGGCAGGGGCTCGAGCGGAATCTCGCCGCGGGCCATTTTTTCGGCCTTTTCCGCCGCAAGAAACAGGGGGCGCAGTACCCAGGTGACGAACAGGCCGATGGCGGGCAGGCCGATGGCGAGCAAAAGCAACAGATGCCAGAGCAGGTAGGATTTTGTTTCCTCGACCGCGGCCAATGCTACCGAGGCGGGCACGGAAGCCATCACGAACCAGCCCATGCTGGGGATGTCGGCAACTGCTGCGATCTCTTCGATGCCTCGGGGATTTCGGGTGATGCCACTGCCGCGAAAGCCCGTTACAGCACGTTCCAGCAAGGTGTTGGCGATACCGGGCGAAGGCAAGGGTTGAAGCGTGGGTACGGGCCCACTGAAATCCATCATGAGCTTGTCCTTGGGCGAAACCAGCAGAAATGTGCTTGATGACGCCTGTCGCCCTTCTTCCAGAAAACTCAGGAAATGCGGTGCGGCCAATGCGCTGATGCCGATCAGGACGGCCTGAACTTGTCCCTGGGCATTGTGGACGGTAACGCCCATGGGGATCAGCGGCTCCCGCGTCAACTGACCGATCATGGGCGCGCCCACGCCGGCGTTCCCGGCAAGCAGGTGGGCAAAATCGGGGTTTCTGGCGAGGGAGCGGCCCGTTCGCCCGGGAATCGCGGGGTAATCCGTCAGTACCGTTCCTTGTGGGTCGGCTATCATGATGCCTAGGGAAAACAGCGACTGGAGTTTTGCGTGATCCTGAAGCCAGGCGTGTAATTGTTCGGGATTTTTCAGCCGATCACGGGGAAGTGCGGCCGCCAGTCTGTTCAGGTAACTGAGCCGCTCGGTGAGTCGTTCGTTGATGTCCTGGGCTGCCGCGTGCGCCAGGGTTGTTTGTTGGGCGGATGAAATCTCGATCAGGTTGTCACGAATGTAACCGACCAGAATGAAATACCGACCGACCGTGCCAAGGAGTACCAGGAATATCCCGAAGCCGATCAGGCGGGCGACCAGTGTGTTGGCGTATCGGGGCAACTTCATGCGGGGCATTCGTCCTGAATTGGGGGGTGACGGTCTGTGCTGCTGACCGGATACGCGACGTCCAGCGCGCAGTTCGCTCGATTGTACGACCTAGGTAGGGCGTTGGGGAATCTAAAAGCGTATTCCCGTGCGGTCCGAGGTATGCCGTTAGGGTGGTTTGGCTACGGGGGCTGGCGATTAAAAGCGGTAGTTGGTGGCATGACGGACATAAAAAATGCCCGCAGGCGCGGGCATTGGTCGATCGGGTCATGATGCCGAGGTACACCTCGGCAGCGGTTCCCGTTAGTGGCGGGTGGCGCCTTCCGCGCCGATACCGGTCTCGGAACGGACGTACTGGGCGTGGAAGCGCGCGCGTTCTTCCTGGGCACGCTGGCTGTTGTCGGTGACAGAGAACAGCCAGGCCAGAACGAAGGCCACCGGCATGGAGAAGATGGCCGGGTACTTGTACGGCATGATGGCGGAGGCGTTGCCCAGGACATCGACCCAGACGCTCTGGGACAGGATTACCAGAACCATCGCGGTCAGTAGACCACCCAGGCCACCCATCACCGCGCCACGCGTGGTGAGCTTTTTCCAGTACAGCGCCAGGAACAGCACAGGGAAGTTGGCGGACGCGGCAACCGCGAAGGCCAGACCCACCATGAAGGCGATGTTCTGCTTTTCGAAGGCAATGCCCAGGAAGATGGCCAGGATGCCCAGCGCCAGCGTGGCGAGGCGGGAGGCACGCATTTCGGTCTTCTCGTCCACGCGGCCGTGACGGAACACGTTCGCATAGAGGTCGTGGGATACCGCAGAGGCGCCGGCCAGCGTCAGACCGGAAACCACCGCGAGGATGGTGGCGAAGGCGACGGCCGAGATGAAGCCGAGGAACACGTCACCGCCGATGGCGTGGGACAGGTGGATCGCGGCCATGTTGTTGCCGCCGATCAGCTTGTGCGCCGCATCCAGATAGGCCGGGTTGGTGGAGACCATGATGATCGCACCGAAGCCGATGATGAAGGTCAGGATGTAGAAGTAGCCGATGAAGCCGGTGGCCACGAAGACGGATTTCCGCGCTTCCTTGGCATCGCTGACGGTGAAGAAACGCATCAGGATGTGCGGCAGGCCCGCCACGCCGAACATCAGTGCAAGGCCCAGGGAGATCGCGGAAATCGGGTCGTGGATCAGGCTGCCCGGTGCCATGATCGCTTCATGTTTCGGACTGATTTCCACCGCCTTGCTGAACATGGCGTTGAAGTCGAAGCCGAATGCATACAAAACGGCCAGCGCCATGAAGGTGGCGCCGGAGAGCAGCAGTACGGCCTTGATGATCTGTACCCAGGTGGTGGCGAGCATGCCGCCGAGTGTGACGTAGACCATCATCAATACGCCGACGATCACGACCGCGTAGCTGTAGGGCAGGCCGAACAGGACCTGGATCAGCTTGCCGGCGCCGACCATCTGAGCGATCAGGTACATGGCGACCACGATCAGCGAGGAAATGGCGGCGACCGTACGGATCGGGGCCTGCGAGAGCCGGTAGGAAGCGACGTCGGCGAAGGTGTACTTACCGAGGTTGCGCAGCTTTTCGGCCAGCAGGAACAGCATGATGGGCCAGCCGACCAGGAAGCCGATCGAGTAGATCAGGCCGTCGAAGCCATTGGCGTAGACGAGGGCGGCGATGCCGAGGAACGAGGCGGCGGACATGTAGTCACCGGCCAGCGCGAGGCCGTTCTGGAAGCCGGTAATGTTACCGCCGGCAGCGTAGAAGTCCTTGGCCGTACGGGTTTTCTTGGCGGCCCAGTAGGTCACGACCAGAGTCAGTGCGACGAAGATCACGAACATCGTGACCGCCGGCGCATTGATGGATTTCTGGGCGGCGTCGGCGGCCAGAGCGCCCGTGGAGAAGAGGAATGTGGTCAACAGTGCGGCCAGGCCGGCAAGGATCAGCATTGGGTTTTTCATTGTGCTGTCTCCTTGATGCGGGCGGTCAACGCATCGTAGGTCGCATTGGCCTTGCGTACGTACAATCCGGTCATGAGGAAGGAGAAGACGATGATCAGAAACCCGGCCACGATGCCCACGGAAATTTCGGACCCTGCGGCGATCTTCGTGCCCAGCATTTTGGGGAAATAGGCGATCATTAATATGAAGGCGAAGTAGACCACGATCACCGTGATGGCCATGATCCAGTTGGTTCGCGTGCGGTGGCGAACCAGAGCCTGGAAATCCGGATCGCTCTGGATTTGCTCTGCAAGTTCTTTATTCATCTGACTTCCTGCTTTTTTTATTTAACAAACGAGTGCGGATTGTACTCGGAGAATTAACAAGAAATGGCCTATTTTTTTGATGGTAAGTCAGTATTGATAAATGCCTGGTCAAGATGCTGAATATACAGGGATTTATGGTTTTTATTTTGTTGTCTGGTTTATTGTTCTGGGTTATGAGTCCTATATGAAATTGCCTGCATAATTCGTGAAATTCAGGCTACTAATATAATTAAATAACGATTAGCTGAGCTATCCTGTTTCTTATCAGTGGGTTTGCTTTTTTCGTCGCGCTCGGCAACAGAGCCGAACGTCCGTCGGGTGCGTTCTGTCCGCCCCGTAGGCGATCACAAGGATCTCAAGGGATGGATTTTTCATAGAATTTCCGGGTAGCCCCGCGGGATCCATGTGTTAATGTGGCTCTGTCTTCAAAATCGTCTCAGCGGAGTACTGTTTGGTTCTTTGGACCATTCAAGGCATTCAAGGAGGGGTATATGAACTGGTTGCGTCGTATTTTGCTGGTGGTCCTTGCATTCGTTGCCGGGAATGCCATGGCGGATGTCGGATTGATCCGTCATAAGAGTGCCTGGAGCGTGGAAGAAACCATGAGTCGTGCCGAGCAGATAGTCAAGGAACGGGGATTTACGATCTTTGCGATGGTCGATCACGCGAAGGGCGGTGCCAGCGTCGGCGATGAGCTGCGTCCGACGCAACTGCTGATCTTCGGGAATCCCAAGGGCGGGACCCCCTTCATGCAATGCGCTCAGACCGTCGGGATCGATCTGCCGCTGAAGATTCTGGTCTGGCAGGACGCCGCGGGTCAGGTCTGGCTGGGGTACAACGATCCGGAATGGATCGCCCGGCGACACCGGGTACCGAAGTGTCCCGCTGCCGCGAAGATCAGCAAGGGCATGGCCGATCTCGTCGATGCCATTCTGAAGAAGTAGTCGTCCGGCTTGCCGATTCCTTGTGGATCGACTGGCGCTGCCCGGTTTGCCTTCTGACATGATAAAAGCCCCAAGCGTTTAACGTTTGGGGGCTTTCTCTTGGATGAACCTCATCCGGATTCATTTTCGCTCAACAGGGACGTATGGTACCCGCGGGGCAGGGCAGGGCAGGCCAGTTGCATGCCCGCTCAACCGCCGATTCAGTCGGAGATCACTGTCCCTGGCTTCGTCTGGACTGGCCGCTGCGATTGCCCGAAGCATTGTTCCGGCGGTTATCTTGACGGTGTTCTTGGCGACTGGGCCGTGGTGCGCGGTTGCCGTTGACGTCGCCGGAGCGATTCCCGGAAGCGTTGCCACGTGATTGATTCCCGTTGGCTGAAGCCCCTTCACGACGAGGGGCGCCTTGGCCACCTTGGCGACGCGGCGGGCGCTGGCCCTGCGGCTTGCGCAGCGGTTCGGGTTTGGCGTTCGGGTCCGGTTCGAAGCCCGGTACGATGACTCGTTCCAGTTTCTGGCGGATCGTGCGTTCGATGTCGGCCAGTAGCTTGTGTTCGTCCACGCAGACGAGCGAAATGGCCTCCCCACCGGCCCCAGCCCGGCCGGTCCGTCCGATCCGATGCACGTAGTCTTCCGGCACATTTGGCAGCTCGTAGTTCACGACGTGGGGCAGGGCGTCGATATCGATGCCGCGCGCGGCGATGTCGGTTGCCACCAGGACGCGCAGCTTGCCCGCCTTGAAGGCGCCCAGCGCCTTTTCACGCGCCGACTGGCTCTTGTTGCCGTGGATCGCCATGGCGGGAATGCCGTCCTTGTCGAGCTGCTCGGCCAGGCGGTTCGCGCCGTGCTTGGTGCGGGTGAACACCAGCACCTGATGCCATTGCCCCTCGTCGATCAGCTTCTGCAGCAGGGCTTTTTTCGCATCCCGGTTCACGGGGTATATGCGCTGACTGACGCGCTCGGCCGTGGTGACCTGCGGTGCGACTTCGACCTTGGCGGGGTTGTCGAGCAGGCTATGCGCGAACGTCTTGATCTCCGGCGCAAACGTCGCAGAGAACAGGAGGTTCTGCCGCTTTTTCGGCAGCAGGGCCAGAACCCGTTTGATGTCGCGGATGAAGCCCATGTCGAGCATGCGGTCGGCTTCGTCCAGCACGAGGATTTCAATCCCGCCGAGATCGATGTTGCCCTGGCTCACGTGGTCGAGCAGTCGGCCCGGCGTGGCGACCAGGATGTCCAGCCGTTTGCGCAGGCGGTCGCGCTGCGGGTTGATGTTGACCCCGCCGAAGATGACCAGCGAACTCAGGTTCAGATGTTGGCCGTATTCCGTCACGCTTTCGCCGACCTGGGCGGCCAGTTCGCGCGTCGGGGTCAGGACCAGTGCCCGAACCCGGTGCTTCGGTGCCGGGTGCAGGACGGGTGTCGTGCTCAACCGTTGCAGCAGGGGCAGGGTGAAGCCGGCGGTCTTGCCGGTACCCGTTTGGGCGGCGGCTAGGAGGTCGCGACCGGTCAGTACCACGGGAATGGCTTCGCGTTGGATGGGGGTGGGGGTGGTGTAACCGACAGCGTCGAGCGCGGTCAGAAGCTCGGGCATCAGGCCGAGATCAGCAAATGACATGGGCATTCCAGAATGAAAATATAGTGAGCAGGCCCTTCGAAAGATCATGTTTTCGAAAGGCCATGATGAATTTGGGGGATAGAACCGCCCATCTTACCTGATTGTGACAATCTGCGTTCGTTTTTCTCTGTCCGCTGCCCTAGATCGGCGCTCGTTACGATCGGAAGGGTGTCTGGCGCCGAGGATTTCGTGCAAGAAGCTGATATGAAAGGGATATATGGTCCTGGCTGCAGCGGGCAATCAGTCGGGCATGCCGGAATGCGGTTTGCGCTGAATCGACTCCTGTTGTAGGGTTCGCAACCCGGCCATGACTTGTGACTGTCCATAGCGACATCAATTGGTTACAGAAGTCCGGTAATCTGAAATGAACACGCGCGCTTGAGTCGACCGGGTGTCCGGCAGGCGCTCCGATCCCTCAAACGATCGGGGCGCATTGTGCCCGACCCTGCCTGAAGCTTTCCGATCCCGATTCCGGCGTGCAGGTCCGATAAATGACGAGATCGCTCATTATCGGTACGGGTACGCCCGGGCGGGATGCGCGCCTTGTCTGCATCACGGGTATTCATGGAAGGTGCCCGCTCCCCGCGAAGGATCCTGACTGGCGATTTCGACTATGAACATGATGAAGGTTTTTGTATTGGGTCGGCGCGAGAGTGCGGCCTTTGCCGAGCGGCGGCTCTGTGCACTGGACGATGCCGGCACACTCAAGATCCTGTCGGCGCTGCGTCCGATTCTCAACACCTCCGGTCCGTTGGAGCGCGTTTCGCTGTCGGTCCTTTCCTTCGTGATCCTGTTGACGGCGCATCGCTACAATGTCCAGGCCGATCGGCTGCTGAAGACCTGCCGCGAGTTGGAATATCTGGACGAACACGGCCTGGATCGGCTGCCGAAACTGATCGACGAACTCATCGATACCCTGTGGTTCTATGCCGGTATCGAGGTGACCCCCGCTTTGCCCGAATCGGATGTGCGTAGCGTTCAGGATCTGACGAACGAATTGTTCGCGGTCCTGGCCGTGCACACGCCGGAGCACCTGATGCAACTCGCGCAGGACTGGGATCACCCCGACGTGCTCGAACAATTGCAGCCGTTTGCCCGTGATCCCGAAGACTACGAGCCGGTGTTTTCCCCCACGCACATCGAATTCATGACCTCGATCGAGAAGACGCATTGCATCTTTGCACCTTCAGGGAAGTACTGGGGCGCGGACGACTGGCGGTCGGCGGATTCCTTCGAGGCGAACGTGCGGCGCTTCGGCGAGGGGTTGTTCCGTTTCATGGCGGTTGCCAAACAGGAGAAGTTCAAGGGGTTTGCCGTACGCCTGCCCGCCGAAATGAGCGACAGTGTGGAAAGCCTGTCGCGCACGACGGCCCGTTTTCTCGACGCGTTGAACCGCATCGATCCCGCGCATTCCACCTGCCTGGAAGGCCCAGTCGGCGGGATGGGCTGGAAATTCGATTGGGCGGGCGAACCGATGTTCCTGACGGCGTTTGGTACCTGCTACCCGGAAAATCACCCCCGATATCCCTACGGTTTCGATCACACCTATTTCTTCTTCCAGCCCGATTTCGTGTTGCGGGCACACCCGAGCCTGACCCCGGAAAAGGAACCGGTTTCCCGGGCGCGCATTCTCGACAGCTTCAACAAGCATGGGATGGATTACGACAACGAAGGGAAAGAGGCAGAGGCCGAGCGTTATATCCGCCCGATGAATCCCTGCGATCCACCGGTGCGGTGGTGGCGCGATTTGCCGGCCCGCGCCGGTCACCATCCTGTTGTCGAGCCGGTGGCCTGAGTCAAGCCTTCGCCACGCGGCACCCCGGGGATTTTAGCGGTGGGTGTCTGAAGAGTGGCTGCCTTAACGGGCGTCACTCCGGGGGACATTGGCCGATCGCACCGAGTGGGGCTGGCTCAGTGTTTGGGTGACGCGTTGCCGGTCGACAGAACGGGTTCCGGCGTGCGAATCATCAGTACGGCCAAGCCCGCCAGGATCGAGGAGCCCAGCAGGAACAGATGCAGATTGACGGCAGCGGCCAGCGCCGTCTGAACCGGCACGGCAAAGGGCTGCAGTGCCAGCATCACGCCGGCCTCGAAGGTGCCGAATCCACCCGGGGCGTGGATGGGCAGTACCGTCGTCAAGTCCCCGCCGATCGCCCCGGCCACGGCCTGTACCAGGGAAACCGGCGCCAGCGCGGCCAGTACCCAGGCCAGGGTCAGCAGCTTCACCAGCCAGTTGATCCAGGTCCAGCCCAGGGTGGACAGAAAGCTGCGGGCGTTTTCCGGCAGGCTCTCGACGCTGTCGAGCAGGCGGTCGCGCCATTTTCCGGCGGGTCGTCCGATCAGCCAGTGAGCGACCCAATGACGCGCCAGATAGGCCAGCAGCGGGGCAGGAAGCAGAATCAGCACGGGCCAGAGCCATCGGTCGGAAAACCCGGTGCCCCAGAGGGCGGCCAGCAGACCGATCAGCACGATGGCCTGCAGATCGAGCAGTCGGAACCAGAACAGCACGGGTACCGTACGTCGGGCCGAGAGATTGAAGTACCGTTGCATCAGGACGGGAAAGCTGATTTCGCCAGCCCGCATCGGCAGCAGATTGTTGAGCAGGATGTGCCAGGTGGCGAGTTTCATTGTCGCCCAGAACTGACCCGAAAGCTCCGCGTGGAAATACCGCTGGATGCGCAGGGCGCGCAGGACGTAGCTCAATACCATCAGGGTCAGCACCACGAGCAGGCTCCCGGGGGGAATGGCCTGCCAGGGCGCGATCAGCTTCTCAGGGCCGATCCACAGAACGACCGCCGTCAGAGCGGCGAGAACAGCAAGCCAGGCCAGGATCAGGGCGTGTCTGCGACGGGGTCTGGTGGATGTCGTTGTGGGCGGGGTCATGGGGCGCTGCGTCCTCGGTCCGGATTGGGCATAATACGCACTCCCCGCCATGGCGTCACAGGCTGATTGTCCGGCAGGTTGGCCGCCGTTTCGTCGACAGCCGGGCGGAGAAACCCGCGTGCGCCCCAGGCATGCCTCCGAACGGGGCTGCTAATACGAGCCAGATAGTCGAGCCAGATAGTCGAGCCAGATAGTCGAGCCAGATAGTCGAGCCAGATAATCGAACCAGATAAAAAGGTCAGGAATCACGATTCATGAGTGCAGTGATATTTCATTTGATCGACGATGCGGAACTGGATGCGTTCTGGTTCTATGCCGCGGATCTGTGCGCCCAGGCGGCTGCCGAAGAGCGCATGACCTATGTGGTCTGCGCCAACCTCGAGCATGTCGAGAGCTTCGACGAGTATCTGTGGGGCTATCGTCCCGATGCCTTCGTGCCGCACACCGCCGATCCCGAGGATGCCGCGCATGCGCCTCTGTTCATCGGCATGGACCCGGCGGCAGGCGGTTTCGATCACGTGATCAACCTGTCCGGCAAGGCGATCGAGCGTGTGGCCGAGCGCCAGACCGTCGATGAGATCGTGGATGCCAGCGAAGCCAGTCGGGAAGCGGCCCGCGCCCGTTGGCGCGATTACCAGCAGGCCGGTGCCATGCCGCAGCATCGGTCGATTCCGCGCGTCGATCGCGAGGGCGACTGACCGCGGACAGATTTTATTTGCCCATTATTTCTAGCCATTTTTTGAGCCTGTTTTTTAGCATTACCTGATTGACGAATTCCATGGAAAAAACCTACAGCCCTGCCGAGATCGAAGCCCCCTGTTATGCCCGCTGGCAGGCTGGCGGCTATTTCCAACCCCGAGCCGATCTGCCGGCCGATGCGCCCAGCTACTGCATCATGCTGCCGCCCCCGAACGTCACCGGTCGTTTGCACATGGGGCACGCCTTCCAGGACACCCTGATGGACATGCTGACCCGCCTGCATCGCATGCAGGGGGACCGCACGCTGTGGCAGCCGGGTACCGATCACGCGGGTATCGCCACCCAGATGGTGGTGGAGCGGCAGCTCGAAGCCGAAGGCAAGACCCGGCACGATCTGGGGCGCGAGGCGTTCACCGACAAGGTCTGGGCCTGGAAGAGCCAGTCCGGCGGATTCATCACCGAGCAGATGCGTCGCCTGGGTGCCTCCTGCGACTGGTCCCGCGAGCGCTTCACCATGGACGAGGGCCTGTCCGAGGCCGTGCGCGAAGTATTCGTCCGTCTCTACGAGGACGGCCTGATCTACCGGGGCAAGCGACTGGTGAACTGGGATCCGGTGCTACAGACGGCCGTCTCCGATCTGGAAGTGCTGAGCGAGGAAGAAACCGGCCATATGTGGCACCTGCGCTATCCGCTGACCGACGGCAGTGGTCATCTGATCGTGGCCACCACCCGCCCGGAAACCATGCTGGGCGATGCGGCCGTGGCAGTCCATCCGGAAGACGAGCGCTACAAGCACCTGATCGGCAAGACCCTGACCCTGCCGCTGGTCGGCCGTGAAATCCCGATCATCGGCGACGATTACGTCGATCCGGAATTCGGCTCCGGCTGCGTCAAGATCACGCCGGCCCACGATTTCAACGATTATGCGGTCGGTCAGCGGCACAACCTGCCCCTGCTGAACGTGCTGACGCCGGATGCACGCATCCGCGCGGCCTGCGAGCGGGTCGGCGCACAAAGCCAGTCCGTGGATGCGGATCTGCCCAAGGCCTATGCCGGTCTGGATCGCTATGAAGCCCGCGATCGCATCGTCCACGATCTGAAGGAACGCGATCTGCTGGAAAAGATCGACGATCACAAGCTGATGGTGCCGCGCGGCGATCGCAGCGGGGCGGTGATCGAGCCGATGCTGACTGATCAGTGGTTCGTCGATCTCACCCGCGAAACGACCGACGACGGTCGTCCGGGCGGCCTCGCGGCCATCACCCGTCCGGCGTTGGATGCCGTGCGCGGCGGGGCGATCAAGTTCGTGCCGGAAAACTGGTCGAACACCTACTTCCAGTGGCTGGAAAACATCCAGGACTGGTGCATCAGCCGCCAGATCTGGTGGGGCCATCGCATTCCCGCCTGGTACGACGCCGAAGGCAATGTCTTCGTCGGGCGGAGCGAGGCCGAGGTACGCGCGGCGCACAAGCTGGCGGACAACGTGGCGCTGAACCAGGACAACGATGTGCTCGATACTTGGTTCTCGTCGGCACTGTGGCCGTTTTCCACCCTGGGCTGGCCAGCGAACACCGAGGAACTGGCCGCCTTCTATCCCACCAGCGTGCTGGTCACGGGCTTCGACATCATCTTCTTCTGGGTTGCCCGGATGGTGATGATGGGCAAGTACTTCGCCGGCGACGTGCCGTTCCGCGAAGTGTACGTGCATGGCCTGATCCGCGACGCGCAGGGCCAGAAGATGTCCAAGTCCAAGGGCAACGTGCTCGACCCGATCGACCTGATCGACGGTATCGATCTGGAGGCCCTGGTGGCCAAGCGGACCTCCGGCCTCATGCAGCCGGCCATGGCCAAGCGCATCGAGAAGGACACGCGCAAGGAGTTCCCGGACGGCATCCCGGCCTTCGGCACGGATGCGCTGCGTTTCACCTTCGCGGCGCTGGCGACGACCGGTCGCGACATCCGCTTCGATCTGGGCCGGATCGAGGGCTACCGCAATTTCTGCAACAAGTTGTGGAACGCCAGCCGCTTCGTGGCGATGCAGTGCGAGGGTGAAGATACCGGACTGGGCGACGAACCGGTGACGCTCGGTGACGTGGACCGCTGGATCGTCAGTCGTCTGCAGCAATGCGAGGCCGAGGTGTCCCGCCATTTCGCCGAGTACCGCTTCGATCTCGCCGCCCACGCCCTGTACGAGTTCACCTGGAACGAGTACTGCGACTGGTACCTGGAATTCACCAAGCCAGCACTCAAGCACGGTGATGCGGCCACCCAGCGCGGTACCCGCCGTACCCTGGTCCGGGTGCTGGAAACCCTGCTGCGCCTGATGCATCCGATCATTCCGTACATCACGGAAACGATCTGGCAGCGGGTCGCGCCCCTGGCCGGTATCGACACGACGGCGGCCACATCCAGCATCATGGCGCGGCACTACCCCAAAGCCGACGAAGGAAAGATCAGTGCCGAGGCGCTCGAATCCGTCGAGTGGCTCAAGCAGGTGATTCTCGGGGTGCGCCGTATTCGCGCGGAGATGGACATCGCCCCCGGCAAGCCGCTGTCGATCCTGGTGACCCAGGCGACCACCGAGGAACAGGCGCGGTTTGCCCGGTTTGGTGAATTGCTCAATGGCGTCGGCCGGATCAGTGACGTGACAACCCTGGCCGAGGGCGAGCCCGTGCCGGAAGCGGCGATGGCCCTGGTCGGCAGCATGCAGATCCACATCCCGCTGGCTGGCCTGATCGACAAGGATGCCGAACTCGCGCGCCTGGATCGCGAGATCGGCAAGCTCGAGGCCGAGATCGCCAAGGCGCGGGCCAAGCTCGACAACCCCGGCTTCGCCGACCGGGCGCCGCCGGCCGTGGTGGCTCAGGAGCGCGAGCGTCTGGAAAAATTCACCGCCAGTCTCGGTGACCTCCAATCCCAGCGGACGCGCATCGAGCGGCTTTAAAGAACGGGGCGTAAGTCCTGCGGCTGGATCAAAGCCTCAAGGGTCGATCACCGGAGGCTGCTCTGCGTGCCGCCAGCCAGGGGAAAATTCCCGCTGCCGTCCCTGCGTGGCAATGATACGCTTTGGTCGAATCCCAGTTGGTTTGTCCAGTGGTCAAGTGGCTGGGTTGTCCGGATTTGCCGGTGGTTCTCAGGGGTGCATCGTTTGGCCGGTTCTATTATTGCCTCTCCCCGCTCTGCGTACGGTACCTGGGCGTCACTCCTTGGGGCCGCCTTTATCATTCGCGGCATCCGTTCCGCCGGCTTGATCTTCGCGATAGGTCTGCTGTTTCCATTGTCCTCCCTGGCATCCGACCGTGTGGTCCGGGTTGGGGTTTACGCGAATGCGCCGAAGATTTTCCTCGATGCGAATGGCCGTATTTCGGGAATCATGGGCGATCTGCTCGACGCGATCGCCCATGATTCGGGATGGGTGATCAAACCGGTGTCCTGCCGCTGGGAAGATTGTCTGGCCGATCTGCAGGATGGGCGCATCGACCTCATGCCCGACGTAGCCTATACCGAAAGTCGTGCACGACAGTTCGATTTCAACCGCATTGCGGTTTTGCATAGCTGGTCGCAAATCTACGAGCGTCCCGGTGGCAGCATCAACACGGTGCTCGATCTGCGTGGCAAGCGTATTGCCGTGCTTGGCCGCTCGATTCAGGAAGACTATCTTCGGACCCTGTTTGCCGGCTTCGGCGTCGATGCAAAGCTGGTGCCGGTGGCTTCCTTTCAGCAGGGATTCGAATGGGTGGCCGCTGGGCGGGCAGATGCCATGGTGTCGAATCAGTTATACGGCGATAACGAAGCCCGACGCCTGGGGTTGACCGCGACGCCGATCATGTTCCAACCGGCCCAGATTTTTTTTGCGACGCGCCACGGCAGCAATGATGACCTGCTCGCGGCCATCGATGGGCGTCTTGAGACCTGGCGCAACCAATCCGACTCCCCCTATGCACGGATTCTGCAGAAATGGACGGGACAGGTCGCCCCGCGGCTGATCCTGCCTGCCTGGGTGTGGTGGGTTGGCGGCGGGCTTGCGGTTCTGCTGCTGCTGGCGTTGCTTCGGGGCGTGGTTCTGCGACGTCAGGTTGTACGACAGACGCGACACCTTAAGATGGGCCGGGCCGAACTCGAGCGGAGCGAGGAGCGCTATCGGCATCTCGCGGAAAACGCTTCTGACTGGATCTGGATGAGCGATCTGGGTGGTCGCCTGACCTACAGCAATCATCGCGCGCAGGATATCCTGGGTTTGCCGAGCGAAGCCCTTGTCGGGGAAGATCTGGGGACCTTCCTCCTTCCGGAGGATCGCGAACGGTATCGCGGGATACTGCGCCAGGTCGCGTCGTCACCACAGGTCGGGCAGGGTGTGATGTTGCGTTGTCGGAATCGTCAGGGCGCGATCCGCGTGCTCGAATCCGGCGTTTCGCCGATATTCGAGGCTTCAGGAGCGGTGACTGGGTTTCAGGGCGCCAGCCGGGACGTTACCGAGCGCAATGCTTCGGAAATGGCGATTGCGGAAACCCGTAATCTCTTGCTCACCATTATCAATACGACTCGGATGCGCGTGTTCTGGAAGGATCGTGATCTCCGTTATCTGGGCTGCAATATCGTGTTTGCCCAGGACGCGGGCAGGCAATCCCCCGAAGAACTGGTCGGCAAGACCGATTTCGATCTGGCCTGGGTCGAACAGGCCGAAACCTATCGTGCGGATGATCTGGCGGTCATCGATTCCGGCGTGGCGCGTCTGTTCTACGAGGAGCCGCAGACCACCCGGGATGGTCGGGCACTGTGGCTGCGCACCTCCAAGGTACCCCTGCGCAATCAGGAGAATGAAATCATCGGTGTGCTCGGCTTGTACGAAGACATCACCGAACGCCGCCGCTCGAATGAACAGATCCGCCTTGCCGCCAATGTGTTCAGCCATGCGCGCGAAAGTATCCTGATTACCGATGCCGCCGGGAAGATCATCGACGTCAATACCACCTTCTGTGAGATGTACGGCTATTCACGCGATGAGGTAATCGGTCAGAATCCGAGCCTGTTGAAATCGGATCGTCACAGCCCAGCATTCTTCGAAGAGATGTGGCGGCGGCTTCAAGCGCTGGGCTATTGGCATGGGGAGATCTGGAATCGTCGGCGTGATGGGGAGATCTTCCCCGGAATGATGACGATCAGTGCGGTGCGCGACGAGGCCGGTAATATCCGTCAGTACGTGGGACTGCTTTCCGACATCAGCACGCTCAAGGCCCACGAGGTCCGACTTGAGCACATTGCCCATTACGATGCCCTGACAGGGCTGCCCAACCGTGTGTTGCTGGCCGATCGGCTCCATCAGGCCATTGCCCTCGCTCAGCGGGACGATCGACTGCTGGCGGTTGCCTATCTCGATCTGGATGGCTTCAAGGTCGTCAATGATCGTCATGGCCATGAAATGGGAGACGCGCTGCTCACGGCCGTTTCGGCGCGAATGAAGCTCGTCTTGCGTGATAGCGATACCCTCGCCCGTCTGGGGGGGGACGAATTCGTGATCGTGTTGCAGGATTTGCAGGACATGAATGCTTGCCAACCTTTGCTCGATCGATTGCTGCATGCGGCCAATGAGCCGATCGATGTGCAGAATCTCGTGTTTCAGGTGTCGGCCAGTATCGGCGTGACCTATTTCCTGCCGAAGCAGAATGACGTGGATGCGGATCAGTTGTTGCGTCAGGCCGATCAGGCCATGTATCAGGCAAAATTGTCCGGCAGAAACCGCTATCACGTCTTCGATCCGGATCAGGACAAGACCATCCGCCAGCACCACGAGAGCCAGGCGCACATCCGGGCGGCACTGGCGGCCGGCGAGTTCGTGCTGCACTATCAACCCAAGGTGAACATGCGCACGGGGGCGGTGGTGGGTGCCGAGGCGCTGGTGCGTTGGCAGCACCCCGAGCAGGGTCTGTTGTTTCCGGGTACCTTCCTGCCGATCATCGAGGAAACGCCGCTGGCCATCACCCTGGGCGAATATGTGATCGCCACCGCCTTGCATCAGATGAAGGCCTGGCAGGCCGAGGGGCTGACGCTGTCCGTCAGCGTCAATATCGGTGCGCGGCAACTGCAGCAGCCGGATTTCATTGAGCGATTGAAGGCGCTCCATGCGGCCTCGCCGGATTTGCCGTTGACGCAACTGGAACTGGAAATTCTGGAGACGAGCGCCCTCCAGGATATCGGGCAGGTGTCCCGCGTGCTGGCCGAATGCCGGGCGCTCGGGATTTCGAGCGCCATCGACGATTTCGGGACCGGGTATTCCTCCCTGACGTATCTCAAGCGGCTGCCCGTCTCGATGCTGAAGATCGACCAGAGTTTCGTGCGGGACATGCTGGACGATCCGGACGACATGGCGATCCTGCAGGGGGTGCTTGGTCTTGCCCGGGCCTTCGGCCGGGACGTGATCGCCGAAGGGGTGGAATCGGGCGTACATGGCGCCGTGCTTTTGCAGATGGGCTGCGAATTGGCCCAAGGTTACGGGATTGCTCGCCCCATGCCTGCGGGCGAATTTGCCGGCTGGGTCCGGAATTGGCGACCCGATCCGCACTGGATGCGTCAGGATTTCGTCTGAGACCCTGTGCAGGCGTCGCTTGGTCCCGGACGGACGGATGAATGAGGAAAGCGATGAACACGATATCCAGATGGAATTTTCTTCTGATCGTCGGAAGTTGGCTGCTGTCGTTTGCCTTGGCACATGCCGACACCGTCACCCTAAACGTTCCCGACGGACCGCTCAGCATTCAGGTGGTGGCATCTGATACTGCATTCCAGGGCACTGCTCAGGCTCGCCTGCTGTGGTTGCCCTCTGAATACGGCATTCTGCCGGCGGAAAAACATTGGGCGGAGGTATTGGCCCGCTCGGGATTCGAGAGCTGGTTCGTCGATCTCTACGAACCGTTGTTCCTGCCGCCCACGCCCAGTGCCGTCGATCAGGTGCCCACGCTCTGGATTTCACGGCTGATCGAACGCGCGCAAACCGATGGCAGGCCACTGATCGTGATCGCGGCGAACAAGGCCGCGCAGTTGGCCGTGCGCGGCTGGGTTGCCGCGCAGAAAACGCCCCGGCAGGGTGTGGGGTTCCTATTCATCAACCCCAACCTGTATCTGAATACGCCGGAACCGGGGGCAACGGCGCGCTACTGGCCGGAGACACGGGCATTCAATGCGCCGGTATTCATCTTCCAGGCAGAGCTTTCTCCCTGGCATTGGCATGTCGCGGAACTGGTGCAGCAATTGACCACCTCGGGAAGCGACGTCTTCGTGAAGCGCTTGCCCGGGGTTCGGGATCGGTTCTACTTCCGACCCGATGCGATGGCCGGCGAGCAGGCGCTGGGCGCGGGATTCCCCGATCAGCTGAAGCTGGCGATTTCGGCCTTGCGGTTTTATCTCGACAAACCCCGCATCGCCGGGCGGCTGGCGGCGGATACCCCCGCGACGGTCGAACAGACGAAATCGACCGAACTGCAACCCTACGCGGGCGCGCAGAACAAACCCCTGGCCCTGACGGATCTTGAGGGCCGCCCCGTCAACCTGCACGCCTATCGCGGCAAGGTTGTGCTGCTGAATTTCTGGGCCAGCTGGTGCCCACCCTGCGTGCACGAGATGCCGTCCATGGCGCGGTTGAAGACGTTGCTCAAGGGGCAGCCGTTTGAAATCCTCGCGGTGAATCTGGCGGAGGACAAGCCTGCCATCGAGGCGTTCCTGCGCGAACATCCGGTCAACTTCCCGGTGCTGCTCGACCCCAGCGGTTCGGCCGTGCAAACCTGGCAGGTGTTCGCCTATCCCAGTACCTACCTCATCGACAAGAGCGGGCGGATTCGGTACGGCCTGTTCGGCGGCGCCGACTGGGATCAACCGAGTGCCGTGGCGAGGATCCGCGCCTTGCTGGCCGAACCGGGTTGAGGGTACATTCCGGCGCGGAAGTCAGGATGGTCAGGCAGGGTATCAGGCCGTAATCAGCGCCGTATCGCTGTCGTCCTTCAGGGCCACGCCAGTGAGTTTCAGTCGGAGGGCTTCCCGGGCGAGATAGCCGATCTTGTGGGCGCCCAGCGCGTAGCTGGTGCCGGCCGCGTGGATGTTCGACACGCAGTTGCGTTCGCTGTTCATGCGCCCGCGGCGGGGCTGGTAGGTGAGGTAGGCGCCCAGGCTGTCGGGTGCGGTGAGACCCGGCCGCTCGCCGATCAGTACGATGACGAGTTGCGCGCCGAAGACCTCGCCAATGTCGTCGCCGATGGCGACCCGAGCCTGAGTCGCAAGGACCACCGGCGTTTGGCACCAGTCCGTGTCGATCTGCGCGCGCAATTGCTTCATGACGGCGACGGCGTGACGTTCCACGGCAATGGCGGAAAGTCCGTCGGCGATCACCACCACGAGTTCGCTCGATGCCGTCTTTTCCCGTTCGAGGGCTTGGCGGCTCTCGTCCGCCAGGCGACGCCCCCAATCCGGGCGCAGGAGGTAGGCGGCCCGATCCGGTGCCGCGCTGTGTGCATGCAATACCCGAAAGCCTTCGCCCGTGAGTGCCGTTGCCAGCGTGTCGGTATCCAGCGGCAGGTGCACGGCATCGCGCGCCATGGCATGGGCAAGGCCGAAACGCAGCACCTCGTCGGTCGGCAGGCTGGCGCCGACACGGCCCAGAGCCAAACGGGCCTGGGTGAAGCGGCGCAGGTCTGCCCAGGGATTCTCTTGAATCAGTGGGCTTTCCTGCCCCAGTTCATCGGATGGCGTGCGGGGTTCGAGTTGGCTCATGCCGGCACCTGGATATGGGGCAGTTGGCGGAGGAGGGGATTGTTCAATGCCGTCGGGTACAGCTGGCCGCCACGGTCGGTGATACCCATGCGCTCCAGCCAGGTTTCGAACTCCGGCGCATGCTTCAGGTTGAGCGCGCGGCGCAGGTACAGCGCGTCGTGGAACGAGGTGCTCTGATAGTTGAGCATGATGTCGTCCGCGCCCGGCACGCCCATGATGAAGGTGACGCCGGCCGCGCCCAGCAGGGTCAGCAGCCCGTCCATGTCGTCCTGATCGGCTTCGGCATGGTTGGTGTAGCAGATGTCGCAGCCCATCGGCAGGCCCAGCAGCTTGCCGCAGAAGTGATCCTCCAGACCTGCCCGGGTGATCTGCTTGCCGTCGTAGAGGTATTCGGGACCGATGAAACCGACGACCGTGTTGACCAGCAGCGGGCGGAATTCCCGGGCCACGGCATAGGCGCGCGCCTCGCAGGTCTGCTGGTCGACGCCATGGTGCGCATCGGCCGACAGGGCGCTGCCCTGGCCGGTCTCGAAGTACATGACGTTGTCGCCCACGGTGCCGCGGCCCATACCCAGCGCGGCTTCGTGCGCCTCCTTGAGAATGCCCAGATTGATCCCGAAGGCCGTGTTGGCCTGCTCGGTACCGGCGATGGATTGGAACACGAGATCGATCGGCGCGTTCTTTTCCATGGCCGTGATCTGCGTGGTGACGTGGGTCAGGATGCAGCTCTGCATGGGGATGGCGAACTGGTCGCGGACTTCGTCCACCATCTGCCACAGGGCGGTCAGGGTCGGCAGGGCATCGCTCGCCGGGTTGATGCCGACCACCGCATCCCCCGCACCGTACAGCAGGCCGTCCACAATGCTGGCGGCGATGCCGCGCAGGTCGTCGGTCGGGTGATTCGGCTGCAGGCGCACCGACAGATGCCCTGGCAGGCCGATGGTGTTGCGGAAACGGGTGACCACGCGGCATTTGCGCGCGACCAGGATCAGATCCTGATTGCGCATGATCTTCGATACCGCCGCCGCCATCTCCGGCGTGATGCCCGGCGCCACGCGGCTCAACTGGGCACTGTCCGTCGTGTCGTTCAGCAGCCAGTTGCGGAAATCACCGACCGTCAGATGGCTGATAGGGGTGAAGGCGGCCCGGTCGTGGCGATCCATGATCAGCCGGGTGATCTCATCCGTTTCGTAGGGAATCAGCGCCTCGTCGAGGAAGCGTTGCAGTGGCACGTCGGCGAGCGTCATCTTCGCCGCGATGCGCTCCTCGTTCGTGGCGGCGGCCAGTCCGGCGAGCATGTCGCCGGATCGGGCCGGACTCGCCTTGGCCATCAGGGTTTTCAGATCGTCGAAGCGGTAGAGCCGCCCGCCGACGGTGGTTTGATATGCCATATCGCAATCCTGTCGTGATCTCTTGCCGATATCCGGAAGTACGAAGGCGCAGACAAGGTCTGCGCCAGTTTCGTCAGTATAGGCCGATTTCTGTTCCTATCGGCCGCGCCCGATCCGGGCGATGCCTCATACGCTCGTCTCGCCGGAGAGCAGCGAGTCTGCCGGGGCATTGGCCCGCTGAGCATGTGTGAAGTGGAAGTAGATGAAGCCCATGGCCATGAACCCGAGGAAAATCAGACCGATGACCGGGTTGAACCAGGCCATGGCGATCAGGCAGATCACGGCGATCACGAGCGCCATGGCCGGTACGATCGGGAAGCCCGGGGCCATGAACGGACGCTCCAGCGCCGGCTCGGTCTTGCGCAGCTTGAACAGGCTCAGCATGCTCATGATGTACATCACGATGGCGCCGAACACGGCCATGGTGATCATGGCGGCGGTCAGGCTCATGCCCTGGATGTTGATGATGCCGTCACTGTAGATGGAGGCGATACCGATCAGGCCGCCGGCGATGATGGCGCGGTGCGGCGTCTGGAAGCGGGAGAGCTTGGACAGACCCGCAGGCAGGTAGCCGGCTCGGGAGAGGGCGAAGAACTGGCGGGAGTAGCCCAGAATGATGCCGTGGAAGCTGGCGATCAGGCCGAACAGACCGATCCACACGAGCATGTGCAACCAGCCGGAGTTGGCGCCCACGATCATCTTCATAGCCTGCGGCAGCGGGTCGTTGATGTTGGACAGCTTGGTCCAGTCGCCGGCGCCACCGGCAAAGATCATCACGCCCATGGCCAGGAACACCAGGGTGAGGATTCCGCTCACATAGGCTTTCGGAATGGTGCGCTTGGGATCCTTGGCTTCCTCGGCTGCCATGGCAGCACCCTCGATGGCCAGGAAGAACCAGATCGCAAAGGGAATCGCGGCGAAAATGCCGGAGACCGCCGGCATGCCGAAGGAGCCCGAACCCGCCCAGCCGTTCAGCACGAAATTGCTGAAGCTGAAGCCCGGTGCCACCACGCCCATGAACACCAGCAGTTCGAGTACGGCCAGCACCGTGACGAACAGTTCGAAGGTGGCCGCCAGGGTCACGCCGAGAATGTTCAGACCCATGAAGATGACGTACGCGCCGACGGCGACGAGATTCGTGCTCAGTTCCGGGAATTGGACGTTCAAGTAGGCGCCAATCGCCATGGCGATGGCGGGGGGCGCGAACACGAATTCAATCAGGGTAGCCATGCCGGCGATCAGGCCGCCTTTTTCACCGAAGGCGCGACGGCTGTAGGCGAAGGGGCCGCCCGCATGGGGGATGGCGGTGGTCAGCTCGGTAAAGCTGAAGATGAAGCTGACGTACATCACGGCGACCAGCAGCGTGGTGATCAGGAAGCCGAGCGTGCCGGCGACGCCCCAGCCGTAGCTCCATCCGAAATACTCGCCGGAGATGACGAGACCGACCGCGATACCCCAGAGATGCAGGGGGCCCAAAGAGGCTTTGAGTTGAGTGCTCATGATCTTGTTTTTCCTGACCGGTTGTTGTGAATCTGTCCAGATGGTCAGGCATGGACTGTGCCATTTCAGGTGCAGCATTGGGCAACTCAGGCCGATACGATACGGACGATGGCGTCAGAATTGGGTTTGTCTGCTAAATAGTGGGGAAATAAAAAAATGGGTTTGGGGATTATCGATTCGTTCCTCTAACCGGGCATCCCTGATTCCTGCACCGAATCCACGCAACCCGTTCATGCATCCGCACCCTGGCGGAGCGTATATTTCTTCCTTTTGGTCAGGATTTCATCTGGCTAAAGTCATGTAGATGGAGGAAAATTGGCCTTTGTGGTCAGTTTTGCCGTTTTCCGTGATGAACAAAAAAAGGGGCGAATCGGTGTCTGCTTGTCCATCGTTTTGTCTGGAAAGTTGGACCATTTGCTGTTGGTTTGAGTGTCCGGCCTTGCATTCAGACCGGCTTTGTCGTGTTTTGGCGCTATAGATCAGGCGGGTTATCCGCCCGCACGGAACCCTTCGGCCGCCTTGGCGTCTTCCTGTACGTACCGCCCGCGCGATTTTGCGTCAGGCACACGTCGACCGAGGTTCACCGTGCATAGATTCAAGACCACCTGGTTTCGGGACCCCACCGAACCCGATCTGTTCATCAACGAGAACGCCGTGCGCATCCGCGCCGGCCTCCTGCTGTTCATCCCGCTGTTCATGGTGCTGACGCTGTTCTATGTGTTCTATACCTCGCCGTGGATCGTGGATCCGGCCACGGTGAAGCAGACTTTCGATCTGTCGGCCGATTACCACATCATCTACTCGGGGCACATGGAGCGGCGCATCATCGAGTACACCCCACAGACCTGGGTGCTGATCTATGCCGTATTCGATCTGCTGGCCGGAATGACCGTCTGGACGTCGCGGTTTTCGCCGACGATCCAGCTCTCGGCATTTCTGGCACGGAACCGGCCGTCGGAGTGGAAGCCCCTGGGGCCGAAGCGTTTTGCCTGGGGGCTGGGCCTGTTTCTCGCCACGTTCTGCCTGGTGTTCTTCAACCCCAGCGTGTTCGCGCAAGGGATCAATACGGTGTTCGCCCACGACATCCTGCCAACCACGGTGAATTACATTCCCTACCAGATCCCCGTAGCGCTGGTCTGGGTGTGCCTCGCGATGATCTGGATGGAGGCGGTGATGGGCTTCTGCCTGGGCTGCAAGCTCCACTCCCTGCTGGTGCGGCTGCGCGTCCTCAAGGAGCCGTGCCATGCCTGCAACAACCTCGATTGGGACGCCATCGCCCGAAAGCGTGCGGGGTGAGTGGTGCCGTTCGTCGCGTTGTCCTGTAGGGCAGGCTCGGTCGCCTGTTGAAACGTCTTGTCGGGATTGTTGGGGGGCGCGCTTACCCGAACCTACGGAGTACCGAGAAGCGGCCCTGTTTCCCGAGCGAGGCGCCTTGTCGGTTGGGCTAAACGCAGTGCAGCCCAACACTCAGCGATTCATTGGGCGTGCAGTCAGGCCGCAACTCTGGTCCGCATGGGCATCATGGCGAAGGTGACGCCCGCCAGGACGATCAATCCGCCGGTGATCTGCGCCACGGTGGGTGCGATGCCCATGGCACCACTGACCAGCATCGCGAAGACCGGTACGAGATTCAGGAACAATGCGGCGCGACCGGCACCGAGATTGCGTACGCCCATCCCCCAGAACAGGTAGGCCAGTATGGTGCCGCCGAGCGTCATCACGATCAGGGCAAACCCGGCGTGGGCGCCCGGCAGGGTGAAGGTCTCCCCGCTCGCCAGCGCCATGACCGTGAGGATCAGGGCCCCCATCACCATCATCCAGGCCGTGTTGCCCATGGGTGCTTCCTTGGGCATGAAGCGCTTGGTGGCCACGTTGAACAGCGCCCAGTTGAGGTTGGCGAACAGCATCAGTACGTCCCCCCGGTTCAGATCCAGTTGTGCCAACCGACTCAGATCGCCTGCCGTGATCACGACGGATACGCCAAGCAAGGCAATGGGAATGGCGATGAGCTGACGCACCGAGGCACGTTCCCGCAGCAACAGCGCGGCCAGCAGGGTGGTGAGCAGAGGGTTGGTGGCCATGATCAAGGCACCGTTGTCCCCCGAGGTCTGCTGCATGGCGTGGAAGAAGAACCAATTGAAGCCGACGATACCGAGGACGCCGAGCAGCAGGTGGACCGGTGCGTGCTGGCGCAGCAGCTTGAGCAGTTGATCGCCCCGGTAGGCGGCGATCGCCAGCATGATGGCTGCCGCGAGGATGAAGCGCAGGGCCGCCGCCCACAGCGGCGGCAGGTCGGCCAGTACGGGGCCGGCGAGGGCGAAGTTCACGCCCCAGAAGAACACCGAGGTCGTGAGCAGAAGCAGGACGAGATTGACAGGCATGGTGCACCTATGGGCTTAGTTTTGCTAAATTGGTAGCCACTCTACCCAGTGCCTGAAACTGTTACAAACGATACTTCGTTGCGGATTGGTTAAGAATTTCTAATGTCCAGAAAGCTTCCGCCCCTCACCGCCCTGCGTGCCTTCGAGGCCGTCGCCCGCCATCGTTCCATGGCGCGGGCGGCCGAGGAGCTCCATGTGACGCCGGCGGCGGTGAGTCAGCAGATCCGTCAGCTGGAGGAGCTGTTCGGGCAGCCGCTGTTTCGACGGGGTCGGCAGATCACCCTGACCGAGTCGGCCGAGGCGGCATTGCCGCTCCTGTCCGATGCCTTCGACCGGTTGGAGCAGGCCGCCGCCCGCCTTGGCTCGGATCGGGAAAACGGGCCGTTGGTGGTGTCGAGCCCGCCCGCGTTTGCCGCCCGTTGGCTGATGGCGCGCCTGGAGGATTTTCAGAACCGTCATCCCGAGATCGAGTTGCGTCTGTCCGCCACCCGGCGCATGGTGGATTTCGATCTGGAGGATGTGGACTGTGCGGTCCGCTTCGGCGATGGGCAGTATCCGGGGCTTCAGGTGGATCTGCTGATCCCCGAAACATTCATACCCGTGGCGTCGCCGGCCGTGGCGGCGGACATCCGTTCCATCGGGGATATTGCCCGCAAGCCGCTGCTGAACGACGAATGGCATACCGCGCATCATCTTTTTCCGGATTGGCGGAGTTGGCTGACGGCCCAAGGCGTCGCGCTCGATACGCCTTTGCGCGTGAAGCACTTTGGCGAGAGCAACCTCACCATCCAGGCGGCGGTGGCGGGTCTGGGTGTGGCGCTCGCGTGGCGCAGTCTGGTCGAGGACGATCTGAAATCCGGTCGGCTCGTGCACCTGTTGAATCAGCATATCGAAACCCCTTCGGCTTATTATCTGGTGACGCCGGCCAATCGCCTGACGCTGCCCAAGGTCGCGGCCTTCCGTCGTTGGTTGCTCGAGACGGCGGCACCCCCCGAAATCCCGGCGTGACGGGAGGCGCCGAGGGGGCTGTCGAGTACACAGGGGGCAAATACGGTCTCGTATCGGGCAAATGATGCTAGGCTCAACGCATTTGCCAGGCTGTTTTCTGGCTTTTTGGCCCGCCCTTGCCGGGGATGAGCCGGATAATGCTTCGACCCGCGCGTGATCCACCAACCAAACAGATCGAGACCACTCAGAATCAACACCACACAGAATCGAGACCACACAGAATTCAGACCATGAACAATCCCTTGCTGAACACCACCGATCTTCCCGCCTTCGATCAAATCCAACCCGGGCATATCGAGCCGGCCATCGACAAAATTCTGGCCGAGAACCGCGCCGCCATTGCCGAACGTCTGTCACAGGGCGCGCCCTTCACCTGGGCCAATTTCGTCGAGCCCATGGATGCGATGGCCGATCGACTCGATCGCGCCTGGTCGCCCGTGAGCCAACTCAACGCGGTGGTGAACACGCCGGAACTGCGCACGGTGTACGAAGCCTGCCAGTCCAAGCTGTCGGACTACCACACCGAGCTGGGCCAGAACGCGGCGCTGTTCCGCGCGTACGAGGCCATTCGCCAGAGTGAGGAGTTTGCGACGCTCTCCGGCGAGCGGCAGAAGGTGATCGAGAACACCCTGCGCGACTTCCGGTTGTCCGGCGTCGACCTCCCGGAGGCGGACAAGGCGCGCTACAAGGCGCTCAAGAGCGAGCTCTCGAAACTGACGACCCAATTCGCCAACAACGTGCTCGACGCGACCAATGCCTGGTCGCTGACGATCACCGACGAAGCGCGGCTGGCCGGCGTGCCCGATTCGGCCATGGCCATGTTCCGTCAGGGCGCCGAACGGGCCGATGAGGCCGGCTGGCGCATCACGCTGGACTTCCCGAGCTTCATCGCCGTGATGACTTATGCCGAGGACCGTGACCTGCGCGAGACCGTCTACCACGCCTTTGTCACCCGTGCTTCCGAGGTGGGGCCGCATGCCGGGCAGTGGGACAACGGCCCGCTGATGGATCGCATCCTCGCCATCCGCCACGAATTGGCGCAGTTGCTGGGCTTTGCGAATTACGCGGAGCGATCCCTGGCCACCAAGATGGCCGACAGCCCGGCTCAGGTGCTGGACTTCCTGAACACCCTCGCCGATCAGGCGCTGCCGCGCGCGCGGGAGGAACTGGCCGAACTGACGGATTTTGCCCGCAAGCATGGCGGCCCCGTATTTGGCCATGCCGGGCAACTGAAGCCCTGGGATTTGTCGTTCTATGGCGAAAAGCTGCGCAAGGCGCATTTCGATATCAGTCAGGAGCAGCTCAAGCCCTATTTCCCGGCGGATCGCGTGGTGGCCGGGCTGTTCGAGGTGGTGAACCGGTTGTTCGGCATTCGCGTGACCGAGCATGCCGGGGTCAGCACCTGGCATCCGGACGTCCGGTTCTACGATATCCACGACCGGGACGGCGAACTGCGCGGCCAGTTCTACCTCGATCTCTATGCCCGTCAGCACAAGCGCGGCGGTGCCTGGATGGCCGATTGCGTGACGCGTCGTCGTCGTGCCGACGGCAGCCTGCAGACGCCGGTCGCCTTCCTGACCTGCAACTTCACACCGCCGGTGGGCGGCACGCCGCCTTTGTTGACGCACGACGAGGTCACCACCCTGTTCCACGAGTTCGGCCACGGTCTGCATCACATGCTGACCAAGGTCGAGACCATCGGCGTGTCCGGCATCAATGGCGTGGCCTGGGATGCCGTCGAGCTGCCGAGCCAGTTCCTGGAGAACTGGTGCTGGGAACGCGAAGCGCTGGATCTGTTCGCCCGGCACCATGAAACCGGGGCGCCGTTGCCCGAGCCATTGTTCGAGAACATGCAGGCGGCGCGGCAGTTCCAGTCGGGCATGCAGATCGTCCGTCAGCTGGAGTTCTCCCTGTTCGATCTGATCCTGCACCAGGACTACGATCCCGAGACCGGGGCACGCATCCAGGAAACCCTCGACCGCGTACGCCAGCGCGTAGCGGTGCTGCACCCGCCCGAGTACAACCGCTTCCAGCATGGTTTCTCGCACATCTTCGCGGGCGGCTATGCGGCCGGCTACTACAGCTACAAGTGGGCGGAAGTGCTGTCGGCCGACGCCTATGCGCGCTTCGAGGAGGAGGGGGTGTTCAACGAGCAGACGGGCACCGATTTCCTGGTGCATATCCTCGAACGCGGCGGCAGCGAGGAACCGATGGTGCTGTTCAAGGCATTCCGGGGCCGCGAGCCGAGCATCGAGCCATTGCTGCGCCAGCATGGCATTCGCGCAATGGGCTGAAGCCCAGGCCCTTCCAGATTGGACCCACGACAGTGAACAGCGAGCCCAGCAATCCGCAGCCGAATGTGCTGTATTGGCTTATCGGCACGGCAGCGGCCTTCATTGTGCTCGCCGGTTTGAGGACGGTTAGTCACATTGTCACGCCGTTCCTGCTGGCTGCATTCCTGGCTATTATCAGTGCGCCGCTGATGACTGCGATGCAGAAACGCGGGGTGCCGAGTGTCATTTCGATCCTGCTGTTGTTCGTCCTGGTCGGCGTGGCTTTCTTCCTCCTGTTCCTCGCCTTGCAGGGGGCGGCAGAAAGTCTTGCCGTCCAGGCGCCTCAGTATCAGGCCAAGCTCAGCGGCTGGTGGGAGAGTATCCAGACCATGCTGACGGCCCGGGGCGTGCCGACGGAACTGATTCCCCAGCACATCCCCCTGCCGGAGGCCAGTGCCGTTACCAACCTGGCCACGACCATTGCCGCCGGCCTGGGGCAGTTTACCGCCACGACCTTGCTGGTGCTGCTGGCATTCATGTTCCTGCTCCTTGAGGAACAGACCCTATCGGACAAGCTCACGGCGGCGTTTCCCAATCGTCGGCGTGCTCGGGTGCGCAGTCGACGATTTCTGCGCTCGGTCTACCGCTACCTGTTGATCAAGACCGGTGCCAGCACACTCACCGGCCTACTGGTGGGGATTGGACTGAGCCTGATGGGTATCGATTTCGCGATTCTGTGGGGCATCGTCGCCGGTCTGCTGAATTTCATCCCGACCATCGGTTCGTTCATCGCCGCCATTCCGGCGCTTCTGGTGGCCATCGTGAGCACGGATATTTTGCATATCCTGATGGTGATCGGACTGTACCTCGTGGTGAACGTCTCCATCGGGAGCATCATGGAGCCACGTCTGCTTGGGCGCTCGTTGGGTCTCTCGCCCGTCGTTGTCCTGATCTCGCTGCTGGTGTGGGGTTGGGTATTCGGCCCGGTTGGGATGCTGTTGGCCGTGCCGCTGACGATGATCGCCAAATTGGCGCTCGACTCGAATCCCAAGACGCGCTGGGCCGGCATTCTGCTCAGCGATCAGGTGCGGCAACCGGCGGTCCGGTTGCCGAATTCCGAGCCGCCCGCATCCTCCCCCTGATCGGCCATGGAACGCATGCATACTGCCGTGCCCGGCAATTCCCGTCAGGTCGTTTCCCGGCAGACCGGTCCGCACGAGGACCTGTTTGCCGAGGTGGCCAAGCATGCGCGTCATCGATGGGCGCGTCCCATCGCCGACTACAACCGGCAGGCCTTTGCCGCGGCCGAAGCTTGGCTGGCCGGTCGACCGCAGCCGCTGATTCTCGACTCGGGTTGCGGCACCGGGGACAGCACGCGGTTGCTGGCGGCGCGCCACCCGACGCATTCGGTGATCGGTATCGATCGTTCGGCCGATCGACTCTCTCGGCAGCGGGGGGGCAGCCCGGAAAACTGCCTGCTCCTGCGGGCCGATCTCGTGGATTTCTGGCGGCTGGCCCGCGCGGCCGGTTGGCGTCCCGAGCGGCATTACCTGCTGTACCCGAATCCCGAACCGAAGCCCAAACACCTCAAGCGGCGGTTTCACGCGCATCCCGTGTTTCCCGATCTGGTGGCGCTCGGCGGGCATTTCGAAAGCCGCAGCAACTGGCGCATCTATTTGGAAGAGCTGGCGCTGGCACTCGAATTCCATGGTCGGCCGGCCGAAATCGTCCCGGTTCCGGAATCCGAGCCGCCGCTGACCCTGTTCGAGCGCAAGTATCGGGCGAGCGGTCAGCCCCTCTGGTGTTTACGGACGACGGAAGGTGGTGGGGCTTCCGCCTGACGCAGACCGTCTGCCCTCGTCATGGCCGGCAGGTATTGCCCGGCGTTCGTGATCACCGATGTGCATCCAGCACGGCCAGGAAATGGGCCGCGTACTTGTCGCGCTTTGCCTGTCCGACGCCGCTGATCTGGCTGAACGCGTCCAGGGAATCCGGTCGCTGCCTGAAGAGCGCCAGCAGGGTGCTGTCGTGGAAAATCACGTAGGGCGGCACGCCTTGTTCGCGGGCGAGTTCAAGCCGCTTGGCCTTGAGCGCCAACCACAAGGGATCGTCGTTGACCTCGGCGAATTCCTCGCGCAGGCGGGATGCCCGCTCGGCGGTGCTGGTCTTGCGTTTGACCGGCTCGGGGTCGCGCCTCAGCCATACCGATTGTTCGCCCCGCAGTACCGGCTTCGCCAATTCGGTCAATTTCAGTCCGCCGAATGCCGCCATGTCGACGTTCAGCAGGCCGGATGCGGTAAGCTGGCGATACACGCTGCGCCATTGCGCCCGATCCAGGGCTTTGCCGATGCCGAAGGTACTCAGTTGGGTGTGGCCGAGTTGCGCGACCTTGGGGGTTTCCTTGCCCAGCAGCACGTCGATCAGATGGGCCACGCCGAAGCGTTGCCCCGTGCGATAGACGCAGGACAGCGCCATCTGCGCCGGCTGGGTCGCATCCCAGGTATCCACGGGCGTCAGACAGTTGTCGCACTGGCCGCAGTCGCCGGGATGCGCTTCGCCGAAATAACGCAGCACGGTCTGATGGCGGCACACGGTCGATTCGCAGTAGCCCAGCAGGGCATCGAGTTTCTGCAACTCCACGATCTTGCGTTCTTCCGGGGCATCGCCGGACAGCAGCATCCGGCGCATCGACACGACGTCGCCGAGACCGTAGGTCATCCAGGCATTCGCCGGTAGCCCGTCCCTGCCCGCACGGCCGATCTCCTGGTAATAACCTTCGAGACTCTTGGGCAGATCGAGGTGGGCGACAAAGCGCACGTTGGGCTTGTCGATTCCCATGCCGAACGCGACGGTGGCGACCATGACGATTCCTTCCTCGCGGAGAAAGCGTTGCTGGTTCTCATGACGCGTGGCGGCATCCAGACCGGCGTGATAAGGCAGGGCGTCCCAGCCTTGTGCCTTGAGCCAGGCCGCCGTCTCCTCGACCTTCTTGCGGGACAGGCAATACACGATGCCCGCGTCGTTCGGATGTTCCGCGTTGAGAAAATTCAGCAACTGTTCGCGCGCATTCGTTTTTTGCGTCACACGGAAATGGAGGTTGGGTCGATCGAAGCTGGAAACGAACTGCTGGGCCTGCTCGAGGCCCAGCTGCTCGACGATTTCGCGTCGCGTCGGCGCATCCGCCGTGGCCGTGAGCGCCATGCGCGGCACGTCGGGGAATCGCTCGTGCAGTACCTTCAGGGCCCGGTATTCGGGACGGAAGTCGTGGCCCCATTGCGAGACGCAATGCGCCTCGTCGATGGCGAACAGGCCGAGCCCCTGATCGGCCTGCAGGCGATCCAGGAAATTGAGGAAGCCGTCGGTCATCAGCCGCTCGGGCGCGACATAGAGGAGCTTCAGGTCGCCCTGCTGCAACTGGCGCATCACCGCACGTGCCGCTTCGGCGTCGAGGCTGGAGTTCAGGAAGGCGACGGCAACGCCCAGCTGTTGCAGCGCCGCCACCTGATCCTGCATCAGCGCGATCAGGGGCGAAATGACGATACCGACACCGCGTCGACACAGGGCGGGGATCTGATAGCACAGGGATTTGCCGGCGCCGGTCGGCATCAACACCAGCGCATCCCCGCCACCGGTGACATGGTCGACCACGCGCGCCTGATCGCCCCGAAAATCCGGATAGCCGAACACGTCCTGCAAGATTTGTTTGGGCGTCACGGTCGTCGACATGGGTCTTGGGCTCATCGGGAATTGAGATTGCTTCTGGCGCGGTCTGTGTGGGGCCTGGGCGGGTATTCAACCCCGGGCACGGGCCGGGCGGCTAGGCATTGCCACGGGATGATGGATCAATGCCCATCCGCCCGTACCGGGCGCATGAGGCTAGTGGGGCCGATGACCCTGAACGAGCGACCAGTCGCCGAGGCTGTCGATGGCATCGATGACGAGTCCCTGCGCCATCCACTGCGCCGCGACGGCTTCGGCCTGATGATTGAGAATGCCGGAGAGCGCAAACCGCCCACCCGGCTTGAGATGGGGAGCGAGTTCACCCGCCAGGTCGATCAGCGGCTGGGCCAGGATGTTGGCGATCAGGATGTCGAAGCGTGCCTCGACAGGCAATTCCTCCGGCTGGCCGAGGCTGAACCGGTCCGTCCCGATCCCGTTGAGCTGCGCATTGTCGGCACTGGCCTTGAGCGCCTGGGGGTCGATGTCCGTGCCCCAGGCCATCTCGGCACCCTTGACGAGCGCGCCGAGCGCCAGGATGCCCGAACCGCAGCCTACGTCCAGAATATTCAATCCCTGTAGTGCCTGCCGATCCAGCCAGCCCAGGCAGAGGGCCGTGGTCCCGTGCTGGCCAGTGCCGAAGGCCAGGCCCGGATCGATGCGCACGACCGCCTTGGCGTCAGCCGGCGGCGTTTCCCAATGGGGGACCACCCAGAGTCCGTCGCCGTAGCAGGCGGCGGCGAAATCCGCCTGGGTCTGGCGTACCCAGTCCGTGTCCTCGATCACCTGATAGTCGAAGTCGCCCAGCAGCGCCGGACGCAGATGCTGGTGCAGGATGGCCATGATCTCGGCGGGGCTGACGCCTTCCTCGAACAGTCCCGCCACCCGGACCTTCTGCCAGAGCGGCGTTTCGCCGGGGCCGGGTTCGAGAATCGGTTCGTCGCCGAGTTCTTCCAGCGAGACGGAGACGGCGCCGGCCGCCAGCAAAGCATCTTCGGTGGACTCGACGTCCGCTTGCGGCACGTCGAGACTCAGGCGCTGCCATTGACGTGGCGCGGGGTCGTCCATCGTCATCAGTTCAGGCCCAGCCGCTTGTGCAGGAAGTGGATATCCACGCCGCCGTCGATGAAGGCCTGATCGTTCATCAGGTCGATATGCAGCGGGATATTGGTCTTGATGCCATCGATGGCCATTTCGTCCAGCGCACCGGCCATGCGGCGGATCGCCTGCTCGCGATTGTCGGCATGGGTGATGACCTTGCCGATCATCGAGTCGTAGTACGGCGGTACGCTGTAGCCGTTATAGATGTGCGTGTCGATGCGTACGCCCGGGCCGCCGGGGAAATGCAGGTTGGTGATCTTGCCGGGGCTGGGGGCGAAGGTCGCGGGATCTTCGGCATTGATGCGGCATTCGATGGCATGGCCGTTCAGGTGGACCTGATCCTGGGTGATACCCAGGGGTTCGCCGGCGGCGATCAGCAGTTGCTGTTTCACGAGATCGATCCCGGTAATCATCTCGGTGATCGTGTGTTCGACCTGCAGGCGGGTATTCATCTCGATGAAGTAGAAGTGCCCGTTTTCGTACAGGAATTCGAAGGTGCCGGCGCCGCGATAGCCCATGCGCTTGCAGGCTTCGACGCAGACCGCGCCGATTTCGGCCCGCTGTTCCGGGGTGATGCCGGGTGCCGGGGCCTCCTCGATGATCTTCTGGTGGCGGCGCTGCATCGAGCAGTCCCGCTCGCCCAGATAGATCGCGTTGCCATGGGCATCGGCCAGCACCTGGATTTCGATGTGGCGGGGGTGTTCCAGGAATTTCTCCATGTACACCTGGGGGTTGTTGAAGGCGGCCGCCGCCTCGCTGCGCGTCATCTCGATGGCGTGGAGCAGGGCCGCTTCGGTGTGCACGACGCGCATGCCGCGCCCGCCGCCGCCGCCCGCCGCCTTGATGATGACGGGATAACCGACTTCGCGCGCCAGGCGCAGGTTTTCGTCGGGATCATCGCCCAAGGCGCCGTCGGAACCGGGGACGCAGGGCACGTTGGCCGCGCGCATGGTTTCCTTGGCGGTGACCTTGTCACCCATCATGCGGATGTTTTCCGCGGTCGGGCCGATGAAGATGAAGCCGGATTGTTCAACGCGCTCGGCGAAATCCGCGTTTTCGGAGAGAAAGCCGTAGCCCGGGTGGATGGCGACGGCGTCGGTGACTTCGGCGGCCGAAATGATGGCCGGCACGTTCAGGTAGCTTTCGGTCGAGCGCGCACCGCCGATGCAGACGGATTCGTCGGCCAGACGGACATGCTTGAGGTCGCGGTCTGCCGTGGAGTGGACCGCGACCGTCTGGATGCCAAGCTCCCGGCAGGCGCGCAGGACGCGGAGCGCAATCTCGCCCCGGTTGGCGATCAATACTTTATTCAACATGCCAGGCCCCGTCGTTATTCGATGATGAACAGCGGTTGATCGAATTCGACCGGCTGGCCGTTCTCAACCAGGATCGCCGTGATGGTGCCGCTGGTTTCCGCTTCGATCTGGTTGAACATCTTCATGGCCTCGATCACGCAGAGGGTATCGCCGGTCTTGACGACGCTGCCGACGTCCACGAAGGGCTTGGCGGTTGGCGAAGGGGCCCGATAGAAGGTGCCGACCATGGGGGAGGGGATGGTCTTGCCATTGGCGGCGGGCGCCGGTGATTCGCTCGGTGCACTGGGCGCACTGGGGGCGGCCGCAGGCTGCGCATAGTTCATCACGGGCTGGACAACGCCCTGGGCGACCGATGAGCCGCGGGCAATGCGGACCGATTCCTCGCCTTCGCGAATCTCGATTTCGGCAATACCGGATTCCTCAAGTAGTTCGATCAGTTTCTTGATCTTGCGAATATCCATGGATGGACTGCTCCGTTGGGTGTCGGCCTGGGCGTACAGGGGTCTCGTCGATTCCGGACCGTGTGCTCAGGCGTGTGGTAGGGTGGGCAACCGTTGGATGCCGAGGTGTTGAAACAGGGCGAACAGGCCCAGCTCGTAGCCGAGCGCGCCAACGCCGACGATCGAACCGATGGCGATGTCCGAGAAATAGGAATGCTGGCGGAACGGTTCGCGGGCGTGAATGTTGCTGATGTGCACTTCCACGAACGGGATCGCGCTGGCGAGCATGGCGTCCCGCAGGGCGATGCTGGTGTGCGTCCAGGCGGCGGGGTTGATCACGATCCCTGCGACACCGGCGTCGGCGGCGGCATGGATGCGTTCGATCATCTCGTGTTCTGCATTGGTCTGCAGGTGCTCCAGCGTGGCCGAGACGCTCTGACAGTGCTGGGTAAGGCGGGACAGGATGTCATCCAGCGTCGTACGGCCATAGCGTTCGGGTTCACGCGTTCCCAGACGGTTCAGGTTTGGGCCGTTCAACAGCAAAATGGTTGCCATGCGTCGCTATTCCTTGTCGCGGGTGTCATGCACAAATGAAAATTTGGGTGCAGGCATTGTGCCGTGACCGCCGCGGAATGTCCATGCGGGCTTGTGTGTTTTGCCTGGGTTTTCTGTCGACAGAATCGCGACATTTGGCGACATGATGTCGACAGATGGCCGAAATTAACTGCGGTCAGCCGGGCTTGCCCCGTAGGGCCCGCACCAGGGCGCGGGTATGGGGATCGGGCTTGTGGCGGGTCGGATTGAGGGCGCGTTCCTGCTGGCGCGCTTCGGCGGCGATGCGTCGGGCGTCCGCGCTGTCCGGGGTCTCCGCATAGAGCGTCTGCGCCACGCTGGCCGGGCCGCGCTGCCGTGCCAGGTCCAGAATCTCGATGGTCCAGTGCTCGCCGCCCCGTTCGACCTGCAGGCGATCGCCGGGCCGGACGACCTTGGCCGGCTTGCGGCATTCCTGGTCGTTGATCCGGATCTTGCCCTGGGCGATGGCGGTCACGGCAAGCGAGCGACTCTTGAAGAATCGGGCTACCCACAGCCAGCTGTCCACACGCTGTTCCCCCAGCGGGGTCGATTCCGTCTTGGACATGGCTGGCTTGATCAGTACTCGGTCGTTCTGGGCATATCGGGCGATCGGCGGCTTAGCGGGTTGCCGAGGCGTGGTTTCCTGCATGGGCACGCTTTTGTTGTGCGCGATGATCCATCCAGCCGACCAGCCAGGTGCCGAGCGTAATGCCGATCAGAATGATGCCGGCAAACCACTTGCCCTCGCCGAGCATGGCCGGTGCGGTGCCCGGGCAGACGCCGGTCAACCCCCAACCGGCCCCGAAGAGCAATGCGCCGGGAATCAGGGTTCGGATGAATTGCTTGTGCGGGAAACTGATGGGTTTTCCGCTGGCCAGGCTGCGCCACTGACCATACTTGGCCAGGAGGTTCAGTACGGCCCCGACGCCCACCGCGGCGACGATGACCCAGAGGAGGTGGAAGTTCTGGAACAGCAGGAGTGCGGAAATCAGCGCGGGTTCGGTGGCGCCGGCTCGACTCAGGAGGAACCCGAAGACGAGGCCGATCAACAGAAACAGGATGTTACGGAATAACAGACTTTCGTTGTTCATGCTCAACCTCCGATCATGCCGGTTTTCAGAAGGAGATGGGTCAGTTGTGCCGTGCCGACCGCGGCGGCGAAGAACAGGGCCGATGCCACGATGCTGGCCGGTGTGCCCATGGCGACGCCGTTGATGGTGTGGCCCGAGGTGCAGCCGCCGGCCAGGCGGGCGCCCAGTCCGATCAATACGCCGCCGAATAGCCACCACAGGACGCGTCCGGCTGTCGATTCGGGCATCAGCGACTGATAGAGATTGCCGAAGTTCGTGGGTTCCGCCCAATGGCCGCTGCTGAGTGCGGCGATCAGGCCGCCCAGAAATATGCCGACCAGGAACCAGAGTTTCCAGTCGGTTGCGGGTCCGTGGGCGGGGCCCTGGAAGAGCGGCAATTGACTGCCCATGCGGGCACAGGCATTGCCGAAGGCGGCGGAGCAGCCCAAGGGCTGGTCGGTGATCCAGCGTTGGGCGAAGGCCAGCAGGCCGATGGCGCCGCCGGCTACCCAGGCCGGCCAGAGCGGGGCCGTGAATAGATCCGTCAGCTGTGACCAGACGGATAGAATGGGATGTGTCATGGTGTCTTCTCGCATGAGGAAACAAGGATGACACTAACATTAGCGCGTCAATTGCCGTTGCGCGCGCTAAACATTTTCATTGGCCTATTGATGTCGTCTATGCATTTTATTTGGTATCAAATAAAATAATGAACGGCGAGTAGTCAGGGTTGGTCGTCGGTCTTGGTCTCCGGCAGGACAATGTTCAGTTCGAGAATGTCCATGCCCTCGTTGTGACCGATCTGAACCTGGACGGCGTCTTCCTCGACGGAGACATACTTGCGGATGACGTCTAGCAGGTCGTTCTTGAGGCGGGGCAGATAATCCGGATCGCGTGCCTGCCCCTGGCTGCGTTCGTGCGCAATGAGGATCTGCAGTCGTTCCTTGGCCAGATGGGCGGTGGGTTTCGGACGGGCGCGAAAAAGGTCAAGCAATCCCATGATCACCCCTTGCCAAACAGGCGGCTGAGGAAGGAGCGTTTCTCCGCTTCGATGAAGCGCATCGGACGCTCCTCGCCCAGGAGACGCGCCACGGCATCCTGATAGGCCTGACCGGCATCGGCGGTCTGGTCCAGGATGACGGGACGGCCCGCGTTGGATGCCTGCAGGACGGCCGGTGACTCGGGAATGACGCCCAGCAGCGGCACGGCCAGAATTTCCAGCATGTCCTCGATCGACAGCATTTCCCCGGCTTCGACGCGATTCGGTGCGTAGCGGGTGATCAGCAGGTGCTCGCGGATGGGCGATTCGCCGCTTTTCGCCCGCTGCGATTTGCTGGCGAGGATGCCGAGCATGCGGTCGGAGTCCCGCACGGAGGAAACCTCCGGGTTGGAGACCACGATGGCCTCGTCGGCGTAGTACATGGCCAGTTGCGCACCCCGCTCGATGCCGGCGGGCGAGTCGCAGATGATGTAGTCGAATCCGTCGGCCTTGAGGTCGTCGAATACCTGCTTGACGCCCTCGTCGGTCAGTGCATCCTTGTCCTTCGTCTGGGAGGCAGGAAGGATGTACAGGTTGTCGATTTCCTTGTGCTTGATCATGGCCTGATTCAGGCCCGCTTCCTTCTGGATGACATTGATCAGGTCATAGACGACGCGGCGCTCCACACCCATGATCAGATCCAGATTCCGCAAGCCGACGTCGAAATCGATGACGACGGTCTTTTTACCTGCCATTGCCAGACCGCTGGAAATGGCCGCGCTGGTGGTGGTTTTACCCACGCCACCCTTGCCTGAAGTTACAACGAGAATTTTTGCCACAAATCAACTCCTGTTTTGAGGCGCCATGGAATAATTTCTGTAAAGATTTTGCCACAAACATGGGTTGGAACCTACGCATAGATTCTGGTTTTTGTCGATTCTCCTGCGTTATTGTCATTATCAGCGTTGCTAAGGAAACCAGGTTCGGTCGGCCGCTCATCACATAACCTACAAAATTTAGATGCGCCATGGTTTTCTAGACTCGTGGGTGGCATCGGCTCATTATGTTCGCTTTGCTATCGATGGCGTTGGGTCGGAATAACCGGTCTTTGGCGAACGGTTTTGGTGCTTTTCCGGAGCGAAACTGTGTTTGTTTGGGCATGCCCATACGTTGAAAGATGAGATGGCCGTAAGGATTGAGATTGCGCTGGGGAGGCGAGGATGCTGAAAACCAAGAATGTTTTTAGAGCGTTGGCCTGGGGCATGGTCACGATGGGTGTGATCATGGGGGCCGTGTTTCCATTGTTTGTGATGTTGTTCGGCGTAGCGGAGGCGACGGCGTTCTCAACGCTATTCATGATGGCAACGTTGGTGGCCGGATTTGCCGTGGGCATCCTGAACTATTTTTTGGCCAGCAAGATTGTTCGCCCCAGGTTGAGGCGGCTGTCTGAAGGCATGAAGGAGGTAAGCGAGGTCATGGACCAGGCTGCGTTTACGGGCGATTGGTCTGGATGCGACCCAGCGGTTTGCCTTTTGACAGAACAGGATGAGGGTGAGTTGGGGGCCGTAGCCGGTAGTTACAATGCTTTGCTTTATGCATTGCACGATGCACACCAGATTGAGAGTCAGATTAGGCATTTTACTCAGACCTTGTCGAGTAGCTTGGAATTGAACGAACTGGGTGATCAAGCGTTGACGCTTCTTCAAGAAATCGCCACGGCCCAAGGCGGGGCAATTGTGATGGATCGACAGGGCGAATGGAAATTGCTTGTTTCCCATGGTTTGGCCCAACCGGATCGCGTAGCGGATAGCGAATTATTCCAGGTGCGTCAGGGAGAGGCTATTGTGCGCCGTATCGTTTTGCCGCCAGGCGTCACCGTTGACGCGGTTCTGACCCATTTTGTACCCGCGGATGTGATTTTGGCGCCCATAATGCATCATGGTTTGGTCTTGGGATGGGTGGTCCTGGCTTCATCGACCACATTTCCAGATCGGGTTCCCCGGTTGTTACCCATGTTGATGCAGGGTTTGGGGCTCGCCTTAAACAATGCATTGATGCATGACGATCTGCAGCGGGTTGCCGCTTTGGATCCCTTGACCAATGTATACAACCGTCGATTCGGAATGAAGCGCCTCGATGAGGAATTGTCGCGCGCCGCTCGGAATAAAACGCCTCTGGCATTGATGATGCTCGATCTGGATCATTTTAAACGAATCAACGATACGTTTGGACATCTCAGCGGGGACAAGGTTTTGGTGCGAATGACCAATGTAACGCGGGAGATGTTGCGAGAGGGGGATATTTTGCTGCGCTACGGTGGAGAGGAGTTTGTTGTCGTTTTGCCCGGAGCCAGCCTCCAGGATGCGCGGGAGGTTGCAGAGCGGATTCGTTTCGCGATCAGTCATAGCCCGGTTGATGTGGGGGATCATGCCTTGACTGTAACAGCCAGTATTGGCGTTTCAGCCATTTCGGGAAGTCGGACTGTCTCATCGGAAGAATTGATTACGATGGCCGACAAGCGTCTCTATGCCGCAAAGGCCGCCGGGCGTAATCGCGTGATTTATGAAGGAATTGCGTGACGGGCGTCTGGTCGTCGCCTCCGGGCACATTACATTGGTTAGAAGCAAGTCGAACTGCATGGCATATCCCTGAAGCCGGGGGCAGAGTTCGCTAGAGCGTGATCTATGGGTTCAAGCGAAGACTCGTTGTTTTTGGGGCATACAATTTTCGGACGCTTGCTTTCAGCCAATAGGACTCGCATTTGACAGGCGCCAGGTATTCTCCTTGTTGACCCAGGCCAAGAGTGCGTCGAGCGGCATCGGTCGGGCGATGAAGTACCCCTGGCCCTCGTCGCACTCGAGACGGGCGAGATGATCCAATTGTTCCGACGTCTCGATGCCCTCGGCGATGACCGGAATCCTCAGACTGTGCCCCATCGCGACGATGGCCTCGACCAATGCCGCGTCTTCGGGGTCGCTGGTGATGTCGTGAACGAAGGATTGATCGATCTTGATCTGGCTGATCGGAAAGCGTTTCAGATAGCTCAGGCTGGAATAGCCCGTGCCGAAATCGTCGATGGAAATCCGTACGCCGAGGTTACGGAGCGCATTCAGGGTGTGCTCCACCCCGTTGCGATCGTTCATCAGCACGCCTTCGGTGATTTCCAGTTCCAGGTGTCTGGCGGAAAGCCCGGCGTGTTTGAGCGCTTCCTGGATCTGCAGGATGAGATTGTCGTTGACGAATTGCCTGGGCGATATGTTGACGGCCATCGTCAGCGGAACGCCCAACTTGCGATGCAGCAGGGCCGCATCACGACAGGCGGCTTCCAGGGCCCATTGTCCGATGGGTACGATCAGGCCGGTTTCTTCGGCCAGAGGAATGAAGTTGGCGGGTGAAATGAACTGATTGTCGGTTTTGCGCAGACGGAGCAGCGCTTCCACGCCGATGATGGTCTGCGTCTCGAATGCCACCTTAGGCTGGTAGAAAAGCTCGAACTCGCCTTGGTCCAGGGCCCGATGCAGATCTCGTTCCAGATTGAGGCGTTCGCTGGCGCCGAGGTCCATATCCCGTGAGAAGAGCTTGTGCCCGTTACGGCCATGGGCTTTTACCCAGTACATCGCGACGTCGGCGCAACGCAGCAGTTCGTTGATGTCCCTGGCATCGTTTGGGCATCGACTGATGCCAATGCTCGAGGTGATGTGGATCTCCTGCAGCCCAACGTCGACGGGCGCGATCAGCGCTTTTTTGATGCGATCGGCAACCTGTTCAGCGCCGGTTTCGTCTGTATCGTTCAACAGTAGGACGAACTCGTCCCCGCCCATTCGTGCGAGGGTGTCGGTTTGCCGCAGGCACGACTGGACCCGGGATACGAATTCCTTGAGTACCTTGTCGCCGATATGATGGCCCATGGAGTCGTTGATATGCTTGAAGCGATCGATGTCCATCATCGCGAGGGCCAGTGGCGTGTTTTTTCGGCGCTGCTGCTCGATGGCCATCGCCACGCGATCCTCCAGCAGGACGCGGTTCGGCAGACCGGTCAGGGCATCGTGCAGGGCGATGTGGCGGATGTATTCGTCCGCGCGCTTCTGTTCGGAGATGTCGTAGGCGATGCCGAGAAAACCGTGGATTTCGTGTTTGGGCCCGCGCAGGGCCGTGACCGATAGCTGTACCGGGAATCGGGAGCCATCCTTGCGGACGTAGGTCCACTCTCGCTCCTCGACGGCCTGGATCTTCGGCTTGGCGACGAAGACTTCGAAGCCGGGCTCGATCGGATGACCCAATTCCTGGCTGAGACTCTCCGCCCGTTCCTTGACTTCTTCCGGATCATGAAACACGCCGGGCGTGCATTTGCCGATCATTTCCTCGGCACGATACCAGAGCATCCGTTCGGCGGCTTTGTTGAAGGAAAGAATCGTGCCGTGCACGTCCGTGGAGATGATGGAGTAGGCGGCACTTTCGACGATGGCTGTGCGCAGACGGTTGGCATAATCCAGCTCCTCGAACAGGCGCTTTTCCTCGGTGATGTTTCGGAAGGTGGCCGCGACGCCCGAAGGCATGGCGACGACCTGCCGCTGATACCAATGGGCCTGGCCCTGGTCATCGGTCCAGGTGCACTCGTTGATGAGCGGCTTGCCCGTTCTCAGAACGGTCCGGTAGCTTTCGAGGAGCCCCTTCTGCTCCGGAAAAAGTTCGATACAGGAGTGTCCGGTCAGGTTCCGTTCCGAGAGGCGGGTGTTGGTTGCCGCATTCTTGTTGGTAAACGAGGCGCGGAAGTCGGTCACTTCACCCGATTCATCCCGAATGGCGTCGTAGATGATGAAGATGTCCGGGCTGCTGTCCATGGCCGCTTCAAAGCGTGACCGGGCCTCGCTTTCGGCGGCATGGCTCCGGGCCAGGTCTGCCAACAGCGGGCGGGCCCGCAATTGGATGAGGCCCAGGCCGATCAGGGCGAGAATCACGATGAGCGGCAGGAGCAACAGCAACTCTCGTTTGACCGGGTCATAGACCTCAGAGAGATCCATCTTGAGCACGAGACCCAGCCCGGAGTGGTCGACGGGGCCGTAGGCGGCAAGGACGTGGCGGCCGCGATAGTCCGTACGAATGGCCACTTCGTGTTTGCCGGCCAGCGCGTAGTTCATGGGAATCGGGGTGCCGTTGATATGGTCCGGAACGATGTAGATATCCGATTGTTCCCGCTGGGGGTAGCAAATCAGTTGGTGTGCGTTCAGGCGGCCGCACATCGGCAGCGTGCCGGTATCTCCCCAGTGATTGGCATCGTCGATCAGCTTGCCGACGCGCGGCATGACTTGCTCGATGATGAGATAACCGACCCGCGTGCTGCGGTTCTCGTCGGCGACGGGAATCCGCATCCGTAAATAATAATTCCGGTCCCAGAGCAGGTAACCGTCCGGTGTGCTTTTGAGCGGAAATGCCCGAACCGATTCCGGCAACAGTTTGCCGACGATGATCTTGGTCTGATCGCCGGCCTGCAAGGCCACGCCGGTGAACCCGTGCAAGATCAGGCGATCCGTGATCTGAGACTGTACCGTGACCGGAATCCGGTGACGGATGTTCTGGAGGAGGCTCTGCACCGAGGTCATCAGGGTCGGGTCGGTGCTGGCCAGCAGGGCGCGTTCCACATGATTCTGGATAAGGCTGGACAGATGTGATTGTTTTGTCTGGAGCGTCTGGGCCATGTCCGTCTTGGACTGGTTAAGCGCCGTTTCCTCGAGAAAGACGATTCCGAGCGTACCGGTTGCCAGGGCCGTGAGGGTGATCACCACGACCGTGGCGCGATAGATCTGGCCGGCCTGTGCCTCGACGTTCGTGATCGACACCTTCGGCTGCGTGCGTTGACGGGCAATATCCCAAACCCCCAGACCCAGCAGCAAGAGTCCGATGGCCGTGGGCATGCTCAGCCAGACCAGACCAAACGTGAAGAATTCGGATTCGAAGAGCTGTTGGAGATTGATGGTGTAGGCAAAGACGAAAACCAGACCTCCGCCGATCAGTAACCCTGACAAAATTTGCGCCGCCAGTACTGCGTGTTTTGATCTGGCCCGGCGGGCCAGGAGGTAACCGGCGAGGAAAATCAGGAAGCCCCAGACAGTCGGGGCGGACATCTGCCCCTGATTCTCGTACAGCCAGGTCCAGAGGGGCGTTTGGGTTGCGTCCGTTTCCATTCCGCCAAGCAGGGCGAGACCGCGGATGCCAATCAGTAGGAATACGACGCTGGCCAATAGATTTTCGAGCCAGCGACTCCGGTTGTCGTAGGTCGTGGACGATCGCCGTATCCCGATCAGCAAACCACTGAGCATGAAGCTCAGCGCCGTGGCGGGTACCATGGGTTTCCAGCCTGGCTGGATATGGATCAGCGGAGCATAACCGGTCAACCAGCCCAGTATCGCAATCGCGCCCAGTAGGAATGCCGCGATTCCGGAATATGTGCGCAATAACTCTCTGTTTGACGTTTCTGCCATCATTGGCCTCATGGTGGTATGCCTTTCGTAGATTTTGGCAGATGTAGCCACAAAGCGCGAAGGGTCCGGAGTGTCGGCATGACCCTGATTTTTCTGCGGGTTATGGCCGTCGTCATGACGGAAACGCGAGTTCGGAACGCTCAATCGCCCCCGCCACCACAGCCACCACCGCCACACCCACTGCCCCCGTCACTCCCGCCCATGCCGGAATCCCCACCGCCCGCGCAACCCGAAGTACAACCGATGTGGCCGGCGCAATAGCCGGTTCCGTACAGGGGGGATGTCGGATCCATGCAATCGAGGCGATAGCGGAAGCCATCCTCGATCTGCAGCAGATCGTCGATGGCGAACAGCAGCGGCAGATACGCGGCTGCCGTGGGTTTCATGCCTTCCTTCGCACAGGCGAGGCGCCAGGCGCGCTTGATGCCTTCCTGTGCCACGGTCGGGGATTTCATCGCCTCGGCAGGGGTGTGATGCAGGAATCGCCCCAGGGCGCGCTGACAGAAATTCTTGTAGGCCCGCGTGAACAGGATGAACTCGTGCCAGGCGACGTCCACGACCTGGGAGGGCATGGCCACCATCTGTTTCGGAGCCCTCTGGCAGAGCAGGAAATAATCGCGCAGGCCGTCGAAAACGAGATCCAGCTGGTGTTCGGAGAGGTGGGGGTATCGATGCTTGACCTTGCCACGCAGCGATGGCGGAAAGGCATAGTTCTCGATGAACCGGCGCTGTCCGGTTTTCCAGCCGTGACGAACGAGCAGCGTCAGTACCAGCAGAATGATGAAAACGACAATCAATGCAGTCATGCAAACTCCCTGTTCACCCGTGCTACGCCATCGCCCTATTCAGCGCATCCATTATGAGTGTCCAGTGTACGGGAAAGATCGGGGGGAGGGGCGTGACGCCACTGCCTGGGTGTGCGTGAATTGATCGAACGCGCTTGCCGCTCTGATTGAAAAGATGACGGATTGTGGCGGGCGATCGACAGACAGACAGAAAGAAAGCCGCGCAGGGCGGCTTTCTTGTGGTATCGATGTGAGAAGGACAAACCGTCTTGTTGCAATCTGCCAAAGGCCAAGAGGAATGGTTTGGTGTTATTTCACATCGAAGCTGTAGCTGATGTTGAACCACACGGCATTTTTCTGATGGACGCCATTGCGGTCCTGGCCGCCGATGATGTAGTGCGCACCCATGACCGCACCGGTGTTGCCGATCGGATGGGACAGGCCGATATCGGCGTAGCGGAAGGCACTGGATTTGGGGGTAGAGGCGATGTACTTGCCACTATTCTTGTAGGTGTAGTAGCCCAGCATGGTGTCGAAGGTGAAGCCCTTCGGCAGGGCGTGGTTGAAGTCGAGCGTCCAGTACGTATCGCCCTTGTTGCCCCAGGCCACATCCTTCACGAGCGTCTTGGCGCCGAAGGTCAGCGGGCCGTAACCCAATGATCCATAAACCTCGGTTCCGTCCGAGTGGGAAATGTTGATGTAGGCATAGTGAACGACGCCGATGCCGTAATTGAAATCGCCGATACTGTTGTTGTACCCACCATAGAAGTCGTTTTCGAAGCCCTTCGACTTGCCCGGATCCGAGTAACCGAGCGAGGAACCCCAGTAACCGAGGGAAAAGCCGCTGTCGAATCCGTAATCGAAACCGCCTTGCAGCGCGGCATTCTCGTTTTCCGGCGAGTTGGTGATGCCGCGCAGAATGTACTTCGACGCGACGCCGATGTTGCCGGTAAACGAGTCCGCCTGTGCCAGGGTGCTCATCAGGGGCGCCGCAACGGCCGACGCAACAAGCAGGGAAAGGATTTTCTTTTTCATAGTTCAAATGCTCCTCATGGGGCGTTTAGGTTTCAGGGTTGCAAAATTTTTGGGAAACAGTCGGCGGTTGGCGTTGGGTGTCGCGGGGCTGCCTCAATGCCCGATCATCCAGGGGCGCTTGCCGGGTTGCATCTTCAGGTGTGGACCTCCTTGCTCTGTTGTCGCGGCCTTGGCGGCGCTGGCTTTGTGGTTGTGGTTGCAGCCCGGGCCGCATTGATGCCGGGCCGTTGATCGGGGTTCATGTGCGCTGCGTTCGTTGATCTGGTGCGCCTTGCGGACGCTGGCCTTCATGTCGTTCAGTCTCGGGGCCGTCAGCAGGATTCGACCGGCTTCATGGCCGCACCACGGGCATTCGCAGGGATCGCGGTATTCCGCCATGGCGCGCATTTGCTCGAACTGGCGTTCGCAGTTTTTGCACTGGTATTCGTAGATGGGCATGGATGCCTCCGTTCGGTATTCGATGGGTCACTGGTCTGCCGGCGCTGAGAAGGGCGCCGCCAGACGCTGCCGACCGCTATTTGTCCGCCCAGTAAGAAACCGGGATGTCCTTGTTGTCCTTGACGGACTTCGTCGGTCCTTCGGCGCAGGGATCGATGTTGAAATCGAAGATGTCCGTCGGCAGGAACAAGGTGGCGCAGACGTTGGGGATGTCGACGATGCCGCTGATGTGGCCCTGAACTGGCGCGGTGCCGAGAATCGAATAGGCCTGGGCGCCGGTGTAACCGAATTTCTTCATGTACTCGATGGCGTTGAGGCAGGCCTGGCGGTAGGAGACGTGCGCGTCCAGATAATGCTGCTTTCCGGATTCGTCGACGGAAATACCCTCGAAAATCAGATGGTTCTGATAGTTCGGTTGCAGCGGACTCGGTTTGAAGATCGGGTTCTTGATGGCGTACTTGGCAACGCCGTCCTTGATCACGTCTACGCGGATATGGATCCAGCCGGCCATTTCGATGGCGCCGCAGAAGGAGATCTCACCATCACCTTGCGAGAAGTGCAGGTCGCCCATGGATAGACCACCGCCCTTGACGTAGACCGGGAAAAAGACCCGGGAACCCTTGGTCAGATCCTTGATGTCGCAGTTGCCGCCATGTTCGCGCGGCGGAACGGTCCGGGCACCTTCCAGCGCCGCGACCTTGGCGGCATCGCCCTTGAGTTGGCCCAAATGGGCGGTCTCGGCGCAGGGGGGGGCGGCAAGCGGCGGAACCCGCTCGGGATCCGTGGCGATCAGGGCGGCTTCGCGCTTGTTCCACTCGGCCAGCAATTCCTTCGACGGCAGGCAACCGATCAGGCCCGGGTGCATGATGCCCGCGAAATTCACGCCCGGAATATGCCGTGAAGAGGTGTAGATGCCATTGAAATCCCAGATCGATTTCCGCGCGTCCGGGTAGTGCTCGGTCAGGAAACCGCCCCCGTTCTCCTTGGCAAACAGTCCGTTGAAGCCCCACTGGAACTGCTCGAGGGTTCCGACGTCGAGAATGTCCACGACCAGCAGGTCGCCCGGTTCGACGCCTTCGACGCCGATCGGGCCGCTGAGGTAGTGGACCTTGGTCAGATCCACATCCCGGACGTCATCGGCCGAGTCGTTGTTGTTGATCTGACCACCGGTCCAGTCCATGCACTCAAGAATGAAATCGTCGCCGGGCTTGACCCAGGCATACATCGGGATATCGGGATGCCAACGATTGTGGATGCAGTCATGGGCTTCCGGGGGTTGTGAAAAATCAATCTTGATCAGTTTTTCCGCCATGGGATCAATCTCCGTCGCATTGGTTGGTGGTCGATTTTCTATTTAGTGGCGTTTCGTTTATCCATTGATTATGAGTAAACGATTTGCGACCGCTTTTTTTGCGTATTCTTGGTCAATAGAATTCGCTGTCGAAGATCTAAGTAGCAGGTACCGTGCCAATCGTTTTTAAGCGCTTTGCTGCTTAATTTGCGCCGAATTTCCCAAGTTGATCTGTCAATGGCACGTGACATTCTGAAAATGTCACGAAATGTAACGCGACAATCTGCGCCAATCGCGTCACGCCACCGGTTGAGCTTGTTTCTGTATACGCAAGATGTTGATTTAAAACGGGTAACATGTTGTATATAAAGAATTATTTATGTTGAGGGTTGCCACGGATCATGCCTGCATGCCCGCGATTCAGGCCTGACTGATCGGGTGTTGGGCGTCCGTAAGTGATTGAGATATCCCGTTGTTCCCGATTCGATGACTTTTCTTTGGGTATTAATCCCTATCGGTATTCGTCTTTGATTTTCTCTCCGTTGGTGTGCGTATTTTCAGTGGCACGGTTTCTGCTTTGTTGTTTGGCGAAGGGATTTTTTCCCTTTGTGTCTTATTCGTAGAAAAACGCCTAGCCGGTGTTAAATCAGGAGCTATCAATATGATTAAGAAAAATCAATCGGGAATTTGGCGCAGTGTGCGCGTGGCCGCTTATGGCCTGACACTGTCTTCGGTATTGCTGGTGTCCTCGGTCTATGCCGGGCCGCCCACCGCCGAAGTGAATACCACCGGTATGGCCGTCACGGACGACACGGTCACGGTCGGCATCCTGCATTCGCTGACCGGCACCATGGCCATCAGTGAAACGGGTGCCCAGCAGGCCGAGAAGCTGGCGATCGAGCAGATCAATGCCCAGGGCGGTGTGCTGGGTCGCAAGATCAAGATCATTCAGGAAGATGGTGCGAGCGACTGGCCGACCTTTGCCGAGAAGGCCAAGAAGCTGCTGGAGGACAACCATGTCGCCGCGATCTTCGGTTGCTGGACCTCCGCTTCCCGCAAGGCGGTATTGCCGGTTCTCGAGCGGGATAACGGTCTGCTGTACTACCCGACCTTCTATGAGGGCCTGGAACAATCCAAGAACGTGATCTACACCGGCCAGGAAGCGACCCAGCAGGTGTTCGCCGGTCTGGACTGGGTGGCCAAGAACAAGCATGCCAAGACCTTCTACCTGATCGGTTCCGACTACATCTGGCCGCGTACGGTCATGAAGCTCGCCCGCAAGTACATCGAAACCGTCCTGCACGGGAAGATCGTCGGTGAGGAATACGCTGCGCTGGGCAGCACCCAGTTCGGTTCCACCATCAACAAGATCCGCCTGAAGAAGCCGGATGTGATCTATGCCGCTGTGGTTGGCGGTTCCAACGTTGCCTGGTTCAAGCAGCTCAAGGCTGCGGGTATTACCGGCAAGAAGCAGACCCTTCTGACCCTGTCCGTTACCGAGGATGAAGCCCAGGGCATCGGCGGCGAGAACCTGCTCGGTTTCTACTCCGCAATGAAGTACTTCCAGTCCCTGGATACGCCGGAGAACAAAACCTTCGTCGCCGACTTCAAGAAGATGTGGGGCGCCAATGCGCCGATCGGCGACGTGACCCAGGCGGCCTACGAGGGTCCGTGGCTCTGGAAGAAGGCGGTCGAGATGGCGGGCAGCTTCGATACCGACAAGGTCGTGAAGGCTGAAGAGAGCGGCAAGATCACCTTCGACGCACCGGAAGGCATGGTCTACCTCGAGCCCAACCACCACCTGAAGACCCGTCTGCGGATCGGTGAGTGGCGTGCCGACGGTCAGGCCGACATCGTCTACACCTCGCCGTACATCATGCCGAATCCGTTCCCCAAGGGTTACTAAGCAGGTAGTCGGGTGTGCGCAGCGCCTCCGGTCGGATTTTCCTGACCGGGGCACTGCCCGCCCTGTAGACAATTTTGCACAGGAGAATCTTCCATGTTGCTTGGTTATTCATGGTCGGATTGGGGGTCCATCCTGGTCATGCAAGGCTTCGCAGGCCTCAGCCTCTTCAGCGTTCTGCTGCTGATGGCCCTGGGGTTGGCGATCATCTTCGGCCAGATGGGCGTAATCAACATGGCTCATGGCGAGTTCATGACCATCGGCGCCTACACGATTTACGTTATCTCGAAGGTCACGGAGCAGTACTTCCCTGCCTTCATGCCCTACTACTTTGTGGTGGCCATCTTCGCGGCCTTCGCGATTGCGTTCATCGTCGGGTATTTCGTCGAATTCATATTGATTCGACACCTGTACAAACGTCCTCTGGACACGCTGCTGGCAACCTGGGGCCTGAGCCTCATCATGCAGCAGATCTTCCGTTCAACCTTTGGTGGTCGCGAAGTCAGCCCGACCCTGCCGGATTGGCTGATGGGTTCCTGGTCGCCGACGCCGAGCATCGACATCCCGATCAACGGGCTGTTCGTGATGGCCATCACCATCCTGGTGACTGCGGCCGTGATCATCTCGCTGTACAAGTCCCGTTGGGGGCTCAAGGTCCGTGCGACCACTCAGAACCGCATGATGGCTGGTGCCGTGGGTATCAATACCCAGAAGGTCGACCGCATGACCTTTGCCGTGGGTTGCGGTGTGGCCGGTGTTGCCGGTGCGGCGTTCACCACCATTGCCTCAACTGGCCCGACCAGTGGCTCGCTCTACATCGTCGACACCTTCCTGGTGGTCGTGTTCGGTGGCGCTGCCAGCCTGCTGGGTACCGTTGCCTCTGCGTTCAGCATCTCGCAGGCACAGTCGATCCTGACGTTCTTCATGACCAACGCGATGGGCAAGGTTGTCACTCTGCTGACCATCATCGTGATCCTCATGCTGCGCCCGGAAGGTCTGTTCGCCAGCAAGGTCCGGAAGTAAGGGGTAGGAGAAAGAACCATGAGTACCTTTTACGAAAGATGGCTTGGCGGCAGACAGGGTGCGCTGGGATTGTTGGTCCTTTCGCTGCTGATCTTTGCGATTCTGCCGCTGTTCCTGGATATCTTCCGACTGAACCTGGTCGGCAAGTACCTGACCTACGCCTTCGCGGCGGTGAGCCTGGTCCTGCTCTGGGGCCATGGCGGCATCCTGAGTCTGGGACAAGGGGTGTTCTTCGGCCTCGGTGGCTACTGCATGGCGATGTTTCTCAAGCTTGAGGCATCCGATCCGATCAGTACCGCCAAGCAGACCACGCCCGGCATTCCGGACTTCATGGACTGGAACCAGGTCACGCAGCTGCCATTATTTTGGGTGCCCTTCCACAGTCTCACGTTCGCGATCATCGCGATCTTCGTGGTGCCGGCGATCTTCGCCTACATCATCGGGGCAGCGATGTTCAAGCGTCGGGTAGGTGGCGTGTACTTCGCGATCATCACCCAGGCGGTCGCGGCGATTCTGACCATCCTCATCGTCGGTCAGCAGGGCTTCACCGGTGGCATCAACGGCATCACCGACCTGAAGACGATGCATGGCTGGGACATCAACACCAATTCGGCCAAGTACATCCTGTACTACGTCAACGGCCTGCTGCTGATCGGTGTGATCCTGCTGAGCAAGTTCGTCATGACGTCCAAGTTCGGGCGCCTGCTGCTGGCGATGCGCGACAAGGAAGACCGTGTGCGTTTCTCCGGCTATGACGTTGCCAACTACAAGATCTTCATCTTTGCCCTCGCGGCGGTGATCTCGGCGATCGGTGGGGCGATGTTCACCCTGCAGGTCGGCTTCATGTCCCCGTCCTTCGTTGGCATCGTGCCCTCGATCGAGATGGTGATCCTGGCGGCTGTCGGTGGTCGGATGTCGCTGATCGGTGCGGTCTACGGCGCGCTGCTGGTCAACTACGGCAAGACCGCATTCTCCGAGTCCTTCCCGCAGTTGTGGCTGTTCCTGATGGGCGGTCTGTTCATCGCCGTCGTGATGTTCTTCCCGAACGGGCTGGCCGGTCTGTATCAGACCTACGTCAAGCCGCACGTCGATGGGTTCCTCGACAAGGTGGGCATCGGTGGCAAGAAAAAGGCTGCTGTGGCCAAAGTGACGGCACCGGCCGTGGCTGAGAAAGAGGAGGCCGCGAAATGAGCAGCAATACCGATTTCGTCCTCGCGATCGAGGACCTCACGGTTTCCTTCGACGGTTTCAAGGCCGTCGACGGACTGACCCTCTACATCGACAAGAACGAGCTTCAGGTCGTGATCGGTCCCAACGGGGCCGGCAAGACCACGGTGCTCGACCTGATCTGCGGCAAGACCAAGGCCACCAGTGGGTCGATCAAGTTCAAGAACCAGGAACTGACCAAGATGGCCGAGCACCAGATCGTTCGTGCCGGCGTCGGACGGAAGTTCCAGAACCCGTCGATCTACGAAAACCTCTCGGTGTTCGAAAACCTGGAGATCTCCTTCCCGCGCGGTCGTAGCGTCTTCGGTGCCTTGATGTTCAAGCGTACCCCGGACGTCGAGGCCCGCATCAAGGAGGTCGCGGACATGATCTTCCTGTCCGATCTGCTGGACATGGAAGCGGGCCTGCTCAGCCACGGGCAGAAGCAGTGGCTTGAGATCGGCATGCTGCTGATCCAGGACCCGGAACTGCTGATGCTGGACGAGCCGGTAGCGGGCATGAGCGTGCGCGAGCGCGAACAGACCGCCGACCTGCTCAACCGGATCTGTCAGGACCGTTCGGTGATCGTGATCGAACACGACATGGAATTCGTCAAGCGCATCGCGCACAAGGTCACCGTTCTGCACCAGGGCAAGATCCTGTCGCAGGGCACCATGGACCACGTGCAGAACGACCCGCGCGTGATCGAAGTCTATCTCGGCCATTAATCGGAGGAACTGGAAATGCTTGAAGTATCAGGACTCTCCGTGAGCTACGGCGAGAGTGAAGTGATCCACGGCATCGACCTGAATGCGAACACCAACGAGACCATTGCGGTCATGGGTCGCAACGGCATGGGCAAGACCACGCTGTTCAAGTCGTTGATCGGTGCGCTCCCGGCTGGTGGCGGCTCCTCGATCAAGGTCGACGGGGTCGACGTGACCAAGATGGCCTCGCACCAACGGGTGGCAAACGGTATCGCCTATGTGCCGCAGGGCCGGATGATCTTTTCCCACATGACCGTGATGGAAAACATCGAGACCGGGCTGGAAACCGCCAAGAGCAAGAAGATTCCCGACGAGATCTTCTCGCTGTTCCCAGTGCTGTTGGAGATGCGTCACCGCAAGGGCGGCAACCTCTCCGGCGGTCAGCAGCAGCAGTTGGCGATTGCCCGTGCGTTGGTCAGCAACCCCAAGGTGCTGCTCCTGGACGAGCCGACCGAGGGTATCCAGCCATCGATCATCAAGGACATCGCCAATGTCCTCAACGAGATCCGCAAGATGCGCGAGATCACCATCATCGTGTCCGAGCAGGTGCTCAGCTTCACGATGGCGGTGGCTGACCGAATCATCGTGATCGACAAGGGCAATTTCATCCACGACGACCTGCGCGAGAACGTCGACACCGAACAGGTCAGCAAATACCTGTCGGTGTAATTCGAAACAGATGGGTGGACGGGGTTCCTCGTTCGCCTGTCAGGGAAGGCAAGGGCGCATCTTGCCGGCCACGAAGGAACAAGCAAGTGACGACCAAGGGACCGGAACGAACCGGGCCACTGGGCCCTTGCACCCGCATGAAACCCACAATGTCAGAGGTAACAGCAAATGAGACATGGTGACATTTCTTCCAGTAGCGACAGCGTTGGCGTCGCGGTCGTCAACTACAAGATGCCGCGCCTGCATACCAAGGCCGAGGTCCTGGACAACGCACGCAAGATTGCCGACATGGTCGTCGGCATGAAACAGGGTCTGCCGGGCATGGACCTGGTGATCTTCCCCGAGTACAGCACCCACGGGATCATGTACGACCCGAAGGAAATGTACGAAACCGCTTCGACCATCCCGGGCGAAGAGACCGACATCTTTTCCGAGGCCTGCCGCAAGGCGAAGACCTGGGGCGTGTTCTCGCTGACCGGCGAGCGTCACGAGGAGCACCCGAACAAGGCCCCGTACAACACGCTTGTGCTGATCAACGATCAGGGCGAGATCGTCCAGAAATACCGCAAGATCATGCCGTGGTGTCCGATCGAAGGCTGGTACCCGGGCGGCAAGACCTACGTCACCGAAGGCCCGAAGGGCCTGATGGTCAGCCTGATCATCTGCGACGACGGCAACTACCCGGAAATCTGGCGTGACTGCGCCATGAAGGGCGCCGAGCTGATCGTCCGCTGCCAGGGCTACATGTATCCGTCCAAGGAGCAGCAGGTCATCGTGGCCAAGGCCATGGCCTGGATGAACAACTCCTACGTGGCCGTCGCTAACGCCACCGGTTTCGACGGCGTCTATTCCTACTTCGGTCACTCCGCGATCGTCGGTTTCGATGGCCGCACGCTGGGCGAGTGTGCCGAAGAAGAATATGGCATCCAGTACGCCGAGCTTTCGGTCTCCCAGATCCGCGACGCGCGCAAGAACTGGCAGAGCCAGAACCACCTCTACAAGCTCCTGCACCGTGGTTACACCGGCCTCACCAATTCCGGCGACGACGTCAACGGCGTCAAGGAATGCCCGTACGAGTTCTATTCCACTTGGGTCAACGATCCGGCCAAGGCGCGCGAGCAGGTCGAGAAGATTACCCGTTCCACTCCCGGGACGGCCGAATGCCCGATCGCAGGTATCCCGAACGAGGAAACCGGCGGGCACAAGTAACCCCGGATCCTCGACACCGTTTTCTCTGACATGAGCCAGTGGCGTGCTGCCAGACGCAACACGCCCAAATCAATTAAACAATTTACGGATAAACGGAATCATGACCCAAGACAACAAAGCCGCTGCTGTAAAAGGGGAGGGCCACCACTATGGTGAGCACCTTGTCGACGAAATTCATCACATCGAGGAAGAAGTAGAACACGCCCTTGGCAAGGAGTACGAGCATACCGCTGTGCCCATGTCGGCGCGCCGCAGCATGTTCTCCGTGAGCATGGTGTGGATGGGCTTTCCGATGATCATCACCGGTGCCATGACGGGCTCGCTGCTGGTTCTCGGCATGGGCTTCAAGGATGCCATGTGGGCGATATTGATCGGAAACCTGATCATGTTCGGTTATGTGGGGCTGCTGGGGCTGCTCGGCACCAAGAAGGGCTTCAACTTCGCGCTGCTTGCCAGCATCGTGTTCGGCCGCAAGGGCTATGCGCTCGCGTCCGGTCTGCTGTCGACGTTGCTGCTCGGCTGGTACGCCGTACAGACGGGTATTGCCGGTGCCTTGTTGAGCAGTTCCTACGACATCAACTACGTCGTGATGACGATCATTGCCGGAGCGCTGTTCATCGGGATCACCTTCATCGGTGTCCGCGGTCTGCACTGGATCGGCATCATTTCCGCGCCGCTGTTCGTCGTGCTTGCATTGTGGGTAGCCATCGACGCCTCCAGCAAGACCACCTTCGATGCCGTCATGGCCTACCCGGGCAACCATCCGGACAAGCTGCTGCCGTTCGGCGTCGGACTGACCATGGTCATCGCGCTGTTCATCGATGCGGGCACCGTGACGCCGGACTTCAACCGCTGGGCGAAGGACAAGAAAAGCTCGCTGGTAGCGACCTTCAGCGCCTTCCCGTTCGCGAACATGATTGCCCTGATCCTCGGTGGCGTCATGACGGCGGCATTGGCCGTGCCGGATGCCAACCCCTTCGGCAAGGACAACATGTTCGGTTACATGATGTCTTCCGGTTCCGGCTTCCTCGTGGTCATCGCCTTCGTGTTCCTGCTGGCGAACCTGGGTTCCGTCTGTTCGCACTGCCTGTATAACGCCTCCACCGGCTGGTCACGCATTCTGCGGAGCGAAATGCGTCTGATGGCCATCGCCCTTGGTGTGATCGGCATCATCGTCGCCGCGACCAACGTCTGGGCCTTTTTCATCCAGTGGTTGAGCCTGCTGGGGATCATCGTGCCGCCCATCGGCGCCATCATCATCGTCGACCAGTATCTCAAGCGACCGGGGTCCGACATCGATGCCGACTGGCGTCCGCTGGCCTTCATCGCCTGGGCAGCCGGCTCGGTGGTCGCCTTCATCGTCGAGAAGGGGATGCCGGGCATGTCCACCGCCATTTCTTCCGCGCTGGTCGGGGGCATCACCTATTGGGTGTTGATGACCGTCTATGCACGCAAAGCCGCCATACGCTGATTATCGGGAGTGATTGATATCATGCAGGATTACAAGATTTTCGAACTGGGTGACGTGGTGCTGCAATCCGGCGCCACGCTTCGCGACGCCAAGTTGGCGTACAAGACCTTCGGTACGCTGAATGCGGCCAAGGACAACGTCATCGTCTATCCCACCTGGTACTCCGGTCAGCACTACGACAACGAGTGGCTGATCGGCCCGGGCATGGCGCTGGATCCGGACAAGTACTTCATCATCATCCCGAACATGCTCGGCAATGGCCTGTCCTCCTCGCCCAGCAACACGCCGGAGCCCTACAACCAGGCGCGCTTCCCAGGTGTCACGTCCTTCGACAACGTCAACCTCCAGCATCGCCTGGTGACCGAGCTGTTCGGCATCGAGAAGATCAAGCTGGTCACCGGCTGGTCGATGGGCGCGCAGCAGACGTTCCAGTGGGGTGCCTCGTTCCCGGACATGGTCGAGCGCATCATGCCGTTCTGCGGCTCGGCCAAGACCTCCGTGCACAACTTCGTGTTCCTCGAGAGCGTCAAGGCAGCCCTGACCGCCGACGCGGCCTGGAACAACGGCTGGTACGACACGCCGCCGAAGAAAGGTTTGCGGGCCATGGCGCGCGTCTATGCCGGTTGGGGTTTTTCCCAGGCCTTCTACCGCGAGAAGCTGTACCTCCAGTACGGCTATTCCTCGCTCGAGGACTTCCTGGTGGCGTTCTGGGAAGGCTTCTTCCTGGTGAAGGATGCCAACAACCTGCTCGCGATGCTGTGGACCTGGCAGCAGGGCGACATCAGCAACAACCCGATCTACAACGGCGATTTCGAGAAGGCATTGGGCGCGATCAAGGCCAAGGCCATCGTCATGCCGGGCCAGACCGACCTGTACTTCCCGCCGGAAGACAACGAGTACGAGGCCAGCAAGATGCCGAACGCCGAATACCGTCCGATTCCGTCGATCTGGGGCCACTTCGCGGGCGGGCCGGGCATGAATAAGGTGGACGTGAAGTTCATCGACGATGCGCTCAAGGAACTGCTGGCCAGTTGAGCCAGCAGGCAGATGCGTCGATCGATCGGAACGCCGTCCGTCGGCATGCCGGTCGTTTGGCGCCGCGCCGCCTCGTGGGCGGCATCCCAGGATGTCCTGTTTGCGAACGATTTCCTGGGATGTTTTCCATCTCCATTTCGGCCGAATCGGCCAGACGATTTCCGGGGAAATGCCCGGTAACGCGCTACGACCAGAATGGTTGGGTGTCATGTCTGAAACGTTAGAACACGACAGTTCGGCCGAGATCGCTACGCCGCCGCGTCTGGCGTTTGGCGACATGCAGCAGCGGCTGCAGCTGTATCTGACCGCACTCTGGGGGCAAACCTTCTCCATGACGGTCAAGCCAGCGCCGGATGCGACGGATGCCCCAGTGAAACCCAGCTTGTCGCGCCGAGAAATCCAGTTCCCGCCCAGCATGCCCGACGCACCGACGCTCGCGGCACATACGGTCTACGTCGCCACGGCCGCCCATGCGGCGGCCCATCTGCAGTTCCCCGGAACGTTCGATACCAAAGAATTGAACGCGCGACAGCGGTTTATGGTCGAGCTTCTGGAGGATGCGCGGGTCGAATATCTGGCCGCCCGACAGTTTCCGGGTCTCAGGCGCTGGTGGCTCGCGCTGCATCCGGTCGAACCGCCGGATCCGGCGCCGTTTCCGGCCCTGATGTGGCGCATCAGTCGTGGTTTGCTGCTGATGGAAGCCTCCGTCGATGACGATTTTCTGGTCCGGAAGGCCATCGCGCTGTTTCTGGAGCGCCGCGATCGCCTGGATGATCCCCTTGTGTCACGGGAAGTGGGGCTGCGCATCGCCCATGATGTCGGGCAGATGCGCCTGTCCATGGACGAGGGGCAGGTGCCGCCCTTGCCGTGTTATCGCGACGACAATCGCCATCTCTGGGTCGAGTCACAACCGATGTCCCTGTCGGAAGAGCCGGCCGACGACCTCACCGAGGCCGTTCAGGCAGGCGCCCGGATGGAAGAGGCCGGTGAAGGTCGACAGCTCGCATTTATCGAATCGGGGCAATCGGGCGGCGGTGCCGAATTCGATTCGGGATTCCGGGTCGAGGCGACTGAGTCGCTGGAGGCATCGCTGGTCTACCACCCGAACCAGGCGGAGGATGCCGTTTCCTCTGTCCGTTATCCCGAGTGGTTTGCCCGTCTGGGGCTCGAGCGAAACGACTGGTGCACGGTACAGGAACGGCTGGCGCCATCAGGCGATGTCGGATGGGCGGAGTCGGTGCTGGCGCGGCATCGGCCCTTACTCGCGAATCTGCGTCGCGTCGTCGGGGCGCTGCACAGTCGGCAACTTGTGCGACAGCGCAAACTGGAGCAGGGGGACGAACTGGATCTGGACGCCGCCCTGCGGTCTCTTGCGGATTTCCGCAATGGCATCGAGCCGGATCCGCGCGTGTTCACGCGGATGCATCCCGAAGAGGGCGAAGCACCGGCATTTTCCCTGCTGCTGGATCTTTCCGAGTCGGTGAATGTGTCGACGGAAGCCGGCGGTCGATCGATCCTGGCCCTGGCCCGCGAGGCGGTCCTGCTGCTGGCGGAAACCGCGACGGATCTGGGGAGCGCACTGTCACTGGCCGGTTTCAATTCCCACGGGCGTCATGAGGTGGACTTCCAACGGGTCAAGGGATTTGACGAGCCCTTCGATGCGGCGGCGAGGAGCCGTCTTGGCGGGTTGTCAGGCCGATATTCCACGCGCATGGGGGCCGCGATCCGTCATGCCACCGAATCCCTGGGTGCCCAACGCACACCGCAACGCATCCTGCTCGTGATCACCGATGGTGAACCTTCGGACATCGATGTGTTCGATCCCGAGCATCTCTTGCTGGACGCCCGATATGCGGTGCTCCAGGCACAGCGTCGCGGGATTCACGTCTTTTGCGTCAGTCTCGATCCGGGTGCGGATCGTTATGTCGCGCGCATCTTCGGACCACGGCATTTCCTCGTGCTGGACAACCTCCGTCATCTGCCCGAGCGGTTGTCGCGGCTGTTCCTGCGTCTGGCGTCCGTGCGCAACTGATCGCCGGGCGGGCAGGGTGGGTGCGGTTCAGGCTCAGGTTCAGGTTCAGGTTCAGGTTCAGGCTCAGGCTCAGGCACTCGTCCGGCTGAGCACCAGGGCGGCGGCCGCCGTGCGCGTTTCCACGCCCAGTTTCTCGAAGACATGTTCCAGATGCTTGTTCACCGTGCGCGGACTGATCTGCATGATTTCGCCGATTTCCCGATTGGTCTTGCCGAGCGTCACCCAGTACAGCGCCTCGGCCTCGCGCGCGGTGAGCTGGAACATCCGGGCGAGCATGTCCGGTTCTGCCTGCGCGGCGTGACGCTGGATGCAGAGCAGCTGAGGTTCGAGCAGGGTGAAGAGCAGACGCTCGCCGTTGTGCCAGAGCGGGTAGGCGCTTTCCCCATCGCGCTCCTTGAGCCATTGACGAATCGCCGAGGGCAGATGGTCGGGGATGTCGACCAGCGGTTGAACCAGGCGTTGGGCGAGCGGCGTGGCCCAGGTGATGGCGAAGTCGGGATCGAAGGCCAGAATGGCTCGACCGGCCGAGTCGATGGCCGAGCGCGTATGCGTGACCAGACGTGCCCGGTGCATGTGGGTGGTGATCCGGGCCAAGAGTTCGTCGATGACGATGGGCTTGGTGACGTAATCGACGCCGCCCGCCTGAAAGCCCTGGATGATGTACTCCGTATCGCTCAGGCCCGTCATGAAGATGACCGGAATGTCCCGGGTGGTCAGGCCTTCCTTCAGCCGACGGCAGGTTTCGAAACCATCCATGCCGGGCATGCGCGCGTCCAGCACGATCACGTCCGGCGGGAGCCGTTGCACGCTGTCGAGCGCACTTTGGCCATCCGTGGCGACCAGCACCATGTACCCCTGGCTCTGCAGGGCTTCATGCAGCATGCGCAGGTTGTCCGGGGCATCGTCAACCAGTAGGACGATGCCGCGCTCAGGTTTGGGTGCGTTCATGTCTGGCTTCCAATTCCTTGAGTTGTCTCAGGTACTCGCCAAGCTGGAACTGCTGGACGGGTACGCGCAGATCGCGTACCAGCGTCGCGAGATCGGGGCGGGCATGTTCCAGTTCGTCGAGTTTGTCAAGAATGCCGCGAATGTACCCCAGTGCGCCCAGTTCATGCAGGGCGCGGATCACCTGTACGCTCGGCAGGTCCTCCAGAGACTCTTCGTCGGCCGTCGGGATTGCGTCCGACTCGTCGGTCGACGGGGGGCGTATCGTCTGGATCGGAGCGAGGGACTCGTCAGGCGCTATGTTCTGATTCACGGTTTGCGTCACGGTCGCGGGCGAGGCGGGATCGGCCGATTCCTGGCCGTTCGTGATCCATTCAAGTTGCAGCTTGTCGCGAATGCGCTGCAGGAGCACCCCGATATCCACCGGTTTGTCGATGAAGTCCTCGGCGGCGATCCCCGCCGTGTTCGGCTTGCCGCGATCGAGCACATCGGCGGAGACGATCAGGATCGGCGCCTCGGAAATGCCGTTGGTGCGCAGCAGTCGGGCGGTTTCCCAGCCATCGATGCCAGTCATGTTGATGTCGAGGATGATCATGTCCGGCTGATGTTCGGCGGCCATGCGCAAGGCCGTGATCCCGGAATCGGCCTGCAGGACCTCGAAGCCGATGGCCGCGAGCACGCTGTGCAGGAATTCGCGGTCGATCTGCTGATCGTCCACGATCAGGATGCGGCGCTTGGGCTCCCGGTAGCCGAGAATGTCGGAAGGGGCTTCCGCCGGCAGGGGCCGCGGGTTGCGCACGGCCGTGAGCAGCAGGCGCAACTGGAATCGGCTGCCGCCGCCGGGACGGGCATGCACCGTGAGTTCCCCGCCCATCAGGGTGGCCAGCATGCTCGCGATGGTCAGGCCCAGGCCGGCGCTGGCGGCCTGTCCCGTCGCATTGCTGCCGCGTTCGAAGGGCAGAAAAATCCGCTTTCGATCCGCTTCGGAGATTCCGATGCCCGTGTCCTCGATTTCGAAGCGCACGGTTTCGCTCCGGTAGGAAATCCGGAAGGTCACATGGCCTTCGTTCGTGAACTTGATGGCGTTGCCGAGGATATTGATGAGCACCTGTCCCAGGCGCTTCTTGTCGACGCGGACCACCGTCGGCAATTCGTCCATGATTTCGAAATTGAAGCGTATGTGCTTTTCGCTGGCCTGCAGGCGGAACATGTCGGCCAACTGGGTCACGAACTGCGGAAAGTCCACTTCCTCCGGTTCGATGGTGAGCTTGCCTGCCTCGATCTTGGCGATGTCCAGCAGACCGTTGATCAATGACACCAGGTGTTCGCCACTGCGGCGGATGACCTTCATTTCGTCCCGTCGCTGGCGCGGCACGGCCGGATCGTGTTCGACGATCTGCGCGTAGCCGAGAATGCTGTTGAGCGGGGTGCGCAGTTCGTGGCTGATGCCGGCAAGATAGCGGCTCTTGGCCTGGTTGGCCCGTTCGGCTTCCTCGATCGCCTTCTGCAGCTGGGCGTCGGTCTTGCGGTGGGCCTCGATTTCGTTCATCAGCAGGTGCGTCTGGCGATTCGACTCGTCCTGTGCCACATAGCGACTCTCCACCGTGAGCACGAGCCACCATCCCCCGACGGCGGCCAGCACCATGAGGGCCACGAACAGCTTGACCAGCAGCCCCTCGAACAAGAGGGCGTCGGTTGCCGAGAGATGATGGGTCTGCTGCCAGTAGATCAGGGAGAGCACGGTGCTCAGGACGCCGGCGACCACCAGCATCAGGAGCAGGTAGTACCCCAATCGGGTATTGATGCGGGCTGCCAGATTGCGGGGTAGCAGGTAGTTCAGCAGGGCGATGAACTGTTCCTGCAGGCCTGCGCCGGGGCGGCACATGTCGTGGCAGCGGGCGTCCAGCGTGCAGCACAGGGAGCAGATGGCGCCGCGGTAGGCCGGGCAGAGCGCCATGTCGTTGGTTTCATAATCCTTTTCGCAGACCACGCAGCGCTGCGTCTGCTTCTTGCCCGTGGGTTCCGGTTCTCGGGCGATGTAGTAGCGACCCTTGGTCAGCCAGGCGATCAGCGGGGCGACGACAAAGGCGGTACCGAGCGCGATGAAAGCCGAAAAGGCCTGCGCCAGAGGGCCGAACACGCCGGTGTAGGCGATGATGGACAGCGTCGAGGCGATCAACAGGGCACCGATGCCCACCGGGTTGATGTCGTACAGATGGGCGCGCTTGAATTCGATGCCCGGGGGGCTCAGTCCGAGCGGTTTGTTGATGATGAGATCCGCCACGATCGCACCGACCCAGCCGATCGCGATGTTCGAGTAGATGCCGAGCACGTCGCCCAGCGCCTCGAACACGCCGACCTCCATCAGCATCAGGGCAATCAGGACGTTGAAGATCAGCCAGATCACGCGACCGGGATGGCTGTGCGTCAGGCGGGCAAAGAAGTTGGACCAGGCGAGCGAGCCGGCATAGGCGTTGGTGACGTTGATCTTGATCTGCGAGATCACCACGAATAACGTGGCCGCCAGTATCACGGCCACCGGGGAGTCGAAGACATAACCGAAGCCCAGTTCGTAGAGCACTGCCGGCTGGACGGCCTGGGCGGAGCTGATCCCAGAACTCAGGGCCAGGTAGGCCAGGAGCCCGCCGGCGAGCAGCTTGACCATGCCCACCGTGATCCAGCCTGGACCGGAAATCAGGATGCCCAGATGCCAGGCCCGCTTGTTCGCTTCGGTTTTCTGGGGCATGAAACGCAGATAGTCGGCCTGTTCGCCGATCTGGGCGATCAGGGCCAGCACCACGCTGGTCGACGCGCCGAAGGCGAGCAGGTTGAACTCGGACACGCCGAGATTGCCACCGAAGGACATGAGCCGGTGAAACGCCTCGGGATCCTTCCAGAGAATGCAGAGATAGGGGAGGACCAGAAACAGCAGCCAGAGCGGCTGGGTCCACATCTGCAGGCGGCTGATTACCGTGATGCCATAGCCGACGAGCGGCAGGACGATCAAGGCGCTGAACAGATAGGACGGCGTCATCGGCACCCCCAGATACAGGTTCAGCGCCTGCGCCATGATTGCCGCCTCGATGGCGAAGAAGATGAAGGTGAACGAGGCGTAGATCAGGGAAGTGATGGTGGATCCGATATAACCGAAACCGGCGCCTCGGGTGAGGAGATCCATGTCGAGATTGTACTTGGCGCCATAGTGCGCGATGGGCAGGCCGGTCAGAAACACCAGAATCGAGGCGGCGAGGCAGGCCCAGAACGTGTTGATGAAGCCGTACTGCACGGTGAGCGCGGCGCCGATCGCCTCAAGGGCCAGGAAAGAGACGGCACCGAAAGCGGTATTTGCCACGCGAAAGACGGACCACTTCCTGAAGTCCTGTGCCGCGTAGCGCAGGGCGTAGTCTTCCAGGGTTTCATTGGCGACCCAGGATTTGTAGTCGCGGCGGATCTTCTTGACCTGCCGCGGCGGGTTCGTGTCGAGGCGGGGAAGTCGGCGCAGTTTCTTCATGGTGTTCTCGCTAGGGGCCGACGTACATGCAGGAATGTCTTCAGGCAGATTCGGCGGCATTCCGGCCAGGTGTGTGCCGATCGACGTTGCCCGGTCATTCCTGTTGCTGATACGCCTCCTTGCTTGCAGGAAACACGCTGGCTGCACTCAGTCGAACTCGATGATGCGACGGACCTCGCGATCCCACTATACGTAATTTGACGTAGTCGCGTGAAGTGCATAAGCCGCATAGCCATAACCCGATTTTCTTCCATTCCCGCTTGATGCGATCCCTATTCGTCAGATGACGTATGTCTGTCTGGAAGGTGGCTTTGTAAGCTGTGTTCCAACGTTGGATCGGAGCGTGTCCAGCGGATTACGACAACGCGGGTAGACAGGGCCGGACGCCCCGATCGTACGCGAACCAGGGACTTTTCGGGAGCCGGAGAAAGGCTGGATTTCGACGCGTGACGCAGGTGCGATCTTGCCCATCGGATCTGTTCTGTTTCGGGCGCATCGGTTTCCAGGTGTAGCACGTTCGTCAAACTTCTTCATCGAGGTCATTGATCCATGAGTACACCCGCATCCGCACTGCCCAAGGGGCGTCAATTCAACAAACTCGTCAGTAATCCGGTGCTTGAGGATTACTCCCTTCGTTATGCGCCATCCTCGTTTCGTACCTGGTCGGAATTCGCCGTGGCCTCCACAGCCCTGGGCGGGATCGCCTATCTGGCCGACCAGGCCATCGGCGGCTCCCTGGCCGTCCAGTTCGGTTTCGCCAATGCCTTCTGGGGGATTCTCGCGGCGGCGCTGATCATCTTTCTGACCGGCATCCCCATCGCCTACTACTCGGCGAAGTACAACGTCGACGTCGATCTGCTCACTCGAGGCGCCGGTTTCGGCTATCTGGGGTCGACGATCACCTCGATCATCTACGCCTCGTTCACGTTCATATTCTTCGCCCTGGAAGGGTCGATCATGGCGCAGGCGTTCGAGATCTATTTCGGCATACCCTTGCCGGTGGGCTACGCCCTGGCATCGCTGATCATCATTCCCCTGGTGGTGTTCGGCATGACGCTGCTCTCCAAGCTGCAGGTCTGGACCCAGCCGATCTGGCTGACCCTGCTGTTCGCGCCGCTGATCGCGGTGCTGATCGGTGATCATCAGGCACTGGCCGACTGGACGTCCTTTGCCGGCAAGTCCACCAGCGGTGCCAGTTTCAACCCGCTGCTGTTCGGGGCCGCCGCCGGCGTGGCGCTCTCCCTGATCGCGCAGATCGGCGAACAGGCCGACTACCTGCGGTTCATGCCGGCCCAGCGCAAGGGGCATAGCTGGAAGTGGTGGCTGGCCGTGATGCTGGCTGGACCGGGCTGGGTCATCCTCGGCGCCAGCAAGCAGTTGATGGGCTCCCTGTTCGCCTCGGTGGCCGTCGCCAACGGCACCACGCTGGACAAGGCCAACGAGCCGATCCAGATGTACATCTCCGGCTTCCACTACATCTTCGGCCATGCCGGCGTCGCACTGACCGTGGCGACCTTTTTCGTGATCCTCTCGCAGATCAAGATCAACGTCACCAACGCCTATTCCGGGTCGCTGTCCTGGTCCAACTTCTTCTCGCGGACCCTGCACAGTCATCCCGGTCGCGTGGTCTGGATCTTCTTCAACGTCGGCATCTCGCTCACGCTGATGGAAGCGAACATGTTCTCGGTGCTGGGCAAGATCCTGGGCTTCTACTCCAACGTCGCCGTGGCCTGGATCGGTGCCGTGGTTGCGGATCTCGTGATTAACAAGCCGCTGCTGAAGCTGAGTCCGTCCTATCTCGAGTTCAAGCGGGCACACCTCTACAACTTCAACCCGGTGGGTTTCGGGGCCATGGTGATCGCCTCCGCGATCTCGATCATGGCGTTCTTCGGCTTCTTCGGCGCCTATGCCCAGGCGTTCTCTGCGTTCATCGCCCTGGGGGTCGCCTTCGTGCTGTCGCCGATCATCGCGCTGGCGACGCAGGGCAAGTACTACATCAGCCGCGATCCGCACTACCACGCCGGGACGCATCACGATGCCGTGAACTGCTCGGTCTGCGGTTTCGAGTACGAGCCGGCCGACATGGCCTGCTGCCCGTTCCATGAGGGGCCGATCTGCTCCTTGTGCTGCTCGCTGGATTCGGCCTGCCACGATGTCTGCAAGACGGAGTCCGTGGCGGCCAATGGCGTGCCGTTGAATGCGTTGCCGGAGCGTTGCGGTTGATCCGGTAGTTATGAACTGCCTGCGGTACGGGTGCAGAAACCCGTGCCGCGGCACTTCCGAAAACGAAGGGGTATCCGTGTTCCATCCTGAACCCGTCTGTGGGTGGCGCTTCGTTTCCGGACCGATTTTTTGATTGGGTCAGGAGTGAGAAAAGAAAGATGAATACGAATTCAATGGATCTATCGGGGGCGCTATGAAACATTTGACGGGGACGCGGGAAGTGAATTCGGCGCTGCTGCTCGAGGTGTCGCGCCTCATGAGCAAGTCGGAGGCGTCGTCTGGCCACAAGATCAGGGGCGTGCTGAGCCTTCTGTCGCGATGGGCGAATCTGCACTACGGGCGGATCATGTTGCCCAATTACGGTCAGCGGGCGCTGGAAGTCGCCTATAGCTACGGGTTGCCGACCGATCGGATCGCTGCCGGAAAATACACCGTACCGTTCGACCAGGGGCTGACCGGATTTGCCTGGCGTACCGGGCAGGTGGCGCTGATCACGGACGTGCTGGACGAGCCTATTTTCATCCAGCGTATCGCCGAACCGATCGAGGGCAGCATGGCCAAGATCGGTTTCATCTGCATTCCGGTCAACATCGACGGGCGGGTATGCGGCGTGCTGTCGATCCAGCGTCGGGCGAACCCGCGCCGATCCTACTCGGAAGATGTCGATTTGCTGCGCATCATCGCCAGCATGATCGGCCCCGTGCTGATGAACATGCGTCACAAGGCGCAGCCCGTCAGCTACCTGCCCGCGCAGCTCGATCACGACGGGGATCGTTTCGTCCGCATGAGCGAATCCAACAGCATCATCGGTTCAAGTCCCAGTCTTTTGTCTGCCGTGAAGGAAATCGATCAGGTCAAGGATAGCGAGGCGCCGATCATGCTGCTCGGGGAGTCGGGCACGGGCAAGGAAATGTTCGCGCGCATGGCGCATCGGGAAAGTCAGCGGCGGGACAAGCCTTTCATCTGCATCAATTGCGCCTCGATTCCCGAAGCGCTCCTGGAGTCCGAACTGTTCGGCCACGAGAAGGGCAGTTTCACGGGCGCGTATCGCCGGCAGAAGGGCAAGATCGAGCAGGCGCACGAGGGCACGCTGTTTCTGGACGAAATCGGCGACATGCCGCTGGATCTCCAGGCCAAGCTTCTGCGGGTGCTCCAGGACAAGGAAATCCAGGCGATCGGCAGCGATCGGCCGCAGCACGTCAATTTCCGGCTGATCACCGCCACCCATGTCAATCTGGCCGAAGCGATCCGCGACGGACGTTTCCGTCTTGATCTGTACTATCGGATCAACGTGATCCCGATCCACCTGCCGGCCTTGCGCAAGCGACCGGAAGACATCGGCTTGCTGGCCCAGCATTTCCTCGATCATTACGCACAACTCTACGACCGCAACGTGAGTTTCACCCAGGGCGTCTACGAGGAGCTGCGCACCTACGCGTGGCCGGGCAATATCCGCCAGTTGCAGAATGTGATCGAGCGTGCCGTCCTGAAGGCGAGCGGCCAGCTGATCGGTGCCGAGCAGATTGGCAGCATCCTGCAGATCGAGCGGAGCATGCATCAGGCCAGCCAGTCGCAGAGCCCGCTGCGTGATGATGCCCGGCCTGTGCTTTCTGCTCGGGAATCTGATCTCTACCAGGCCCGTCATTCGGGCTTTGCGGATCCCGAGCAGGACCCTGGCCGCGAAGAAAGCGCCAAGCGCAGCTACATGCGAATTTGCGATCACGATAGCGAACAGATCCGTGCGGCCCTCATCCGCACATCGGGCAACCAGGCACAGGCCGCGCGCCTGCTGGGGATGACCGCGCGCCAGTTCCGCTATCGTCTGGCGAAACTCGGCCTGAACGAGGAGTTTCAGAGCGTGGCGTGATCCGTCTGCTCAGTTGATTCGAACATGGCGCGGCAGGCATGTCGTCGCCAATAAAAAAGCCCCTGGAAACAGGGGCTTTTTTACGATATCTGGCGGAACGAGAGGGATTCGAACCCTCGATACGGGGTTACCGTATACACACTTTCCAGGCGTGCTCCTTCAACCACTCGGACACCGTTCCAGTTTTGAGGTCGCGGACTTCGGCGTTACCCGGGGCCACGTCTCAACGAGGCGCGGATATTAGCAATCCGGGGCGCGTTTGGCAAACAAACTTATGCCTTCGGATGTTCGAAAACCGCCATGGATTCGATGTGACCGGTATGCGGGAACATGTCCATCACGCCGACGGCGCGCAACCGGTAGCCGTGCTGGTGAACCAGGATATGGGCGTCGCGGGCGAGGGTGCCGGGATGGCAGGAAACGTAGACGATCCGTTTGGGCGCAAACCGCGCGATTTCCGGCATCATCGCTTCGGCGCCGGCTCGGGGCGGATCGAGCAGGACGCGGTCGTAGGTTTGCTGCATCCAGGGATCGCTTCTGTCCGGTTCGAACAGGTTGCCGACGACGTGTTCCGTGTTGGTGATGCCGTTGTTCGCAGCGGATTGCGCGCCGCGTCGCGCCATGGGTTCGTCGAGTTCCACGGCGGTGACATGGGCGGCCTGACGGGCGAGGGGCAGGGTGAAGTTGCCGAGCCCGGCGAAGAGGTCGAGCACTCGGTCCTCGGGCTGCACGTCCAGCCATTGCAGGGCCTGGATGATCATGGCGCGATTGATTTCTCCGTTGACCTGGATGAAGTCCAGCGGATGGAATTCGATGGCGACGTCGAAAGCCGGATGACGATAGATCAGCGGCCGAACCCGGTCCTTGTCGAGCGGGTGCACGCTGTCGGTACCGCCGGGTTGCAGGTAGATGTCGAAGTCTTCCGTTTCGCCGAAGGTCCGGAGTTTTTCCTTGTCGCCGGGACTCAGGGGATCGAGGTGGCGGAACACCAGAGCGACATGGTCGTCCCCGCAGGCGACTTCGATCTGTGCGATCCGGTCGCGGGCATCCAGGGTGTGGATGAACTGACCGATGTCGGTCAGTCGTTCGCCCACCCGCGGATCGAGAACGACACAGCTGTCCAGGTTGGCGAGAAAATGGGTGTGCCGTTCGCGGAACCCCACGAGCACGCGTTCCTTCTTGGCGACGTATTTGACGCCGAGCCGGGCCTTGCGTCGATAGCCCCAGAGGGCGCCGGAGAGCGCGGGTAGGATCGTTTCCGGGGTGACCTTGCCGATGCGCGCCAGGTTGTCGAGCAGCGCCTGCTCTTTCGCGGCGAGTTGCTTGTCGCCCGTGAGATGCTGCATCGAACAGCCGCCGCATTGGTCGATGTGCGGACAGGCTGGCGTGATCCGATCCGGCGAGGGAATATCGACAGCGACGGCATCGCCCTCGTCGAAGTGTTTCTTGCGATTGGTATAGACGAAACGCACGGTTTCGCCGGGCAGGGCGCGGCTGATGAAGGTGGCCTTGCCGTTGATATGGCTGACGCCCCGGCCTTCGAGCGTGAGGGATTCGATTTCGGCAGGGTATTCGCCTTTGGGCAGTTTCGGGAATCGCACGGTGGCAACGGCTCCGCAAGAGGTAATGTGAAAATGATCGGATGGGGCGGTATTGAACCACAGGGACGGGGTGGCGGAAAACGGCCATCACTAACCCGGATGACAGCCACAGACCGCGCAAATCGACGGTGGCTGCTAGCTTTGCCTGAAGGCGGTCTCAATTGTCAGGCATCTGACGATTTGCCGACTGCCAGACTTGTACCGCCGCAAATCACCCCCCCCATATTGAGTGTGGTTTTTTCAATCCGATTCCGGGATATCCGGTCTACTACGCACCGGGCGTGAGCGCCAACTACTTCTTCTACGACGGCTTTTATTGGGTGTTCTGGAACGACAATTGGTATGCGGCTTCCTGGTACAACGGTCCCTGGGTTTACGTTGCGCCAGTGTCGGTGCCCCTGTTCATCCTGCGTGTGCCGGTACGCTACTACCGCTATCCGCCCCTATATTTCCGGGGCTGGCGACCGGATGCCCCGCCGCATTGGGGGGGGCATTGGGGGCCGCAGTGGGAGCGACACCGGGAAGGATGGGATCGCTGGAACCCCGCGGCCGCGCCGCGTCCGGCGCCGTTGTCGCTTTATCAGCGGCAGTATTCCGGGCCGCGCTATCCCCGGTTCGAACAGCAGCAGGAGCTCCGTCGGGAACTGTATGGCTATCAGCCCCATGACCCGGTCGGGCGACAGCTCTATCAGAATCCGAATCGGGCGAGGCCGGAGGAACGACCGCAGCCACGAAGCGTGATTCCGGCGCCGCAACGGGCGCCTATGGAGCGAGATCAGCCCGGATATCCGAATCAATACCGCATGCCGCAGCCGAGTGATCGTCCGGAACAACGGGGATTCGTGCCGGCGCCGCCGCGAATGCCTCAGGATCGGGGCGATCCATATCGGCGCGACGATCGGCCGCGCCCCGTGGCTTAGTCGCCGAACCCATATCAGCGCCCGGAGGATCGTCGCCCGGAGGATCGTCGTCCTGAGCCGCCTCGGGGGTAACAACCCCGACCGCAGTATCAGCAGCCCGGCCAGGGCACAGCCGATCGTCCCCCACAACGGGATTCCGGCCAACGCGGTACGCCGCGGGACAAGGACCGAGAATCGCAACGGGGCCATAGTGATCAACGTCGTGATCAAAGTCGTGATCAACGTCCCGATCGTGACGAACGCGGTCAGCGCTATCCGAACCCCTAGTCCGATTGGCCCAATGGGCTGCCCCGGACCGTCGGGATCGCCCGCTCTGCACCGGGCCTGCGCAGGGTGATCACACCTGCTGTTTCTGCCACTCGGCGTAGGAAACGCGGGCGATGTCGAAGCGATCCGTCGTGTTGCAGTATACGGAGGGGGAGCCGAGTCGGCCGATGGGGGCAAAATCGTGGATATGCATCCGGTCGCCGATCAGGGCATCGTCCACATAGAACCCGACCACTTCTCCGATGACGAGGGTGTTCGCGCCGAGCTGCTGTTCGCTGAACACCCGGCACTCCAGGCTGGCCTTGGCTTCGGCCACGCGGGGCGTCTTTACCTGGACGGAGGGTGCGGTGTGCAGATCGGTTGCCGTCACCTCGCTGAGATCCGCCGGGAAATCTGCCGCGGAAACGTTCATGGCATCGAACAGTTCGGGCGTAACGAGGTTCACCACGAATTCACCGTTGGCGCGAAGATTCCGGAGGGTGTCCTTCGGCTGTCCCGCTTCGTTGAGGCCCGCGCTGAACACGACATATAGCGGATCGCTGCCGACCGCGTTGAAGAAACTGTAGGGGGCAAGATTCACGACACCCTCGGCATTCTGGGTGCTGATCCAGGCGATGGGGCGGGGAATCACGAGGTTGGTCAGCAGCTTGTAGTTGTCCATTTTCGTGTGTTGGGCGGGATCAATGTGCATGCGGTTCTGCTCCGGATTGGTATCAGGGTGAATCAGTGTTTTCCCCGTGCGCCCGGGCTGTGCCGGGCGAGGGGGCATGCTGCCAAGGGTAGTCGATCCGTTCGGTGGATGCATGAGTGCCCCTCACGGTGCACTTCGGCCGGCTGGTGGAGGCGGTTCCAGGTTATGATCCTGCGGAGAAACAGGGAAAGGGCTGGCGAAAGACTCATGGAAAGACTCATGAAAAGCTCGGAGGCGGATGAGACCGTTGGCGTCGGGTCATCCGATTGGGTCAACAACATCGTTTTGCCGAGTTCGTTGCTGCGGTATGTCTGCCCGGAAGGGATCTGGCCAGGAGGGAAATGAGATGTCCGAGACGGATCAAGACACGCATCGCTATTCGGTCGCCTTCAGTGTGTTGTTCTGGTTGTTGTGGCTGCTCGGCGCCGGGATAGGCCTGGTGTATCTGACTTTTGCCGTGATGATTCTGGATGGCGGACAGGCCTGGAGAGCTTCGCTGCTGGGGCCTTGGAATTTGCTGATCAGTATGGCCGAAGGGATCGGTCTGTTTCTCTGTGCCCTGTGGTTTGTTCGGGGGGCAAAATCGGCCACCGAGCTGCTCGGGTGGGTGCTCGTAACGGTACTGGTAATCCCGCTGATCGGGTTTGGCGGCTGCGTCATGAGCGCGCAGTGACCTTTGTCGTCGGATGCTCATCCACAACGTCTTCGATGTCCTTGCCCTGATCAGTGCGGTGCTGGTCAGTCGGTGGTTCCGGCGCCGCTATCCGGACGGACGCCCCACGGGTTTTGCCAATCGCCCCGTTGCCCTATATCACGCCTATCTGATTGCCCTGCTGCTGGGGCTGGTGGTGGGTGGGCTGCTGTTTGGCACGCTCAATCTGCATCTGGCCGGGCGGCCCGGCATCGCCAAGAGCATGCTGGGCGGGGTGTTCGGGGCGATTGTCGCGGCGGAAGCGTTCAAGGTGTTCGCGGGCATCCGGCAATCCACCGGGCTGTATTTCGTGCCGGGGCTGATCATGCTGATCGTGGTCGGGCGCATCGGCTGCTTTCTTGCCGGTCTGCCGGACTTTACCTACGGCACGCCCACCACGCTGCCCTGGGGTGTGGATTTCGGCGATGGCATCCATCGGCATCCGGTACAACTGTACGAGAGCCTCACCATGCTGGCGTTCCTGATCGTGCTGCTGCTGAGCTATCCGCGCCGCGCCGCGTTCTGGCAGCGGCAGGGGTTTTACGTGTTCGTGATGGTATATGCCGGGCAGCGTTTTCTTTGGGAGTTTCTCAAACCCTATCCCCCCGTGCTGGTCGGCTTGAACCTGTTCCACTGGCTCTGCCTCGCCTTGCTGCTGTACGCCGTCTTCATGCTCAAACGGAGTCTGCCCCGTGTCGAATAAAGCGCGCCCCTATATCTTCTATGGCCAGACCCAGTCCCTGTGCGACGAATGCCTCGCGGTCGTGCCGGCCAAGATCCTGTTCCAGAACGACAACGTGTACTACCAGAAACGCTGCGCCGAACACGGCGTGCAGAAAACCCTGGTATCCACGGACATCCCGTATTTCAAGCGATGCAAGGATTACCTGAAGCCCGGCGACATGCCATCCCGATTCCAGACGGAGATCAATCGCGGCTGTCCGCACGATTGCGGCTTGTGTCCCGATCACGAGCAGCATTCCTGCCTGGCGCTGTTCGAGATCATCGACGAGTGCAACATGCATTGCCCCGTCTGTTTCGCCAATTCCGCGCCGGGCAAGGGCAACCCGCGCAGCATGGCCGACATCGAGAAGATGCTGGACACCCTGCTGCAGAGCGAGCAGCAGCCCGACCTCGTCCAGGTGTCCGGCGGAGAGCCGACCCTGCACCCGCAGGTGATGGACATCCTGCGTCGGCTCAAGGCCAGCCCGATCCGCCACCTGATGCTCAACACCAACGGTATCCGCATCGCTCGCGACTCCGCGTTCGTCGCGGAACTGGCGACCCTCAAACCGGGGTTCGAGGTCTATCTGCAATTCGACTCGCTGAAGGCCGAGGCCCTGCAGAACATCCGCGGGCAGGACATGCGCCGCATTCGTCAGCAAGCGCTGGAACACCTGGAGGCGCACAATATTTCCACTACGCTGGTCTGCGTGATCCGCAAGGGTGTGAACGACGACGAGATCGGCGAGATCATCCGCTTCGCCCGACAATGGCGCTGCGTACGGGGCGTGACCTTCCAACCCGTGCAGGACGCAGGCCGCAACGCGGGTGATACGCCAGCCCATCGGATTACCCTGAGCGAGATCCGTACGCGGATCATCGAGGCCGACAACCCGTTCGGCGACGCGGACATGATCCCGTTGCCCTGCCATCCCGAAAACATTTCCATCGGCTACGGCATCAAGCTGGGCGATGAGGTCGTGCCCGTTACCGGACTGCTGCCGCGCGAGGAACTGCTCCAGGGCGTGGACAACACCATCACCTTCGAAAAGAGCGCGGGCCTGAAGGATGCCTTCCTCAAGCTCTTCTCGCTGGATGCCTGCAGCGAACGGACCACCGACAATTTGCAGACCATGCTGTGCTGCCTGCCTCGCATTGAAAGCGCGGGGCTGACCTACGACAACGTGTTCCGCATCGTGATCATGGCGTTCATGGACAAATACGATTTCGACCTCGGTTCCGTGAAACGCTCCTGCACCCACTTCGTGGAACCGGACGGCAAGATTTATCCCTTCGATACCTGGAATCTGTTCTATCGGGAGAAATCACGGGCTACCGAATAGACCGCGCGCCCATCTGAACCGGGGAAATGTATTAAGATCGCCCCTTCTGAATTCACTGTAAGGAGTCTCCGGCATGCATCTGATCGGTCGTTACCACAATGCCGGTTTCGAGGCCGTTGCCGACGGCGTCATGGACTTCTTCGCGCGGCGTCAGGATCTGCAACGACCGGGGGTGGCCTTCGGTTCCGGCGGAGCCGAGCCCGCCAAGACCTCGACGGACATCAGCCTCGTGGCGCTCGGCCGCTCCGACCCTGAAGCCTCCGCTCTGGCCGACCTGATCGTGCGGGGCGTTTCGGCAGGTCTGGAGCGCTACCTGCAGGAGCGGCCCCTGTTCCGCCAGGTCTGCCAGGAACAGGAGCTGTTCGTGATGCCCATCTTCAACATTCAGCATTACGCGCCCGGTGAAGGCTTCCGACAATGGCACTGCGACTGGACGACCCACGACGATGCCACGGAGCCATCGCACCGCGTGCTCGCTTGGATTCTCTACTGCGATTCCGTGGCGGAAGCCGGTACGGAGTTCCACTGGCAGCAGCATCATGAAGCGGCCGAGCGGGGCAAGCTGGTGATTTTCCCGGCCGCACCCTCCCACATCCACCGCGGTCGGGTGAACAGCGAACACAGCAAGACGATCGTCACCGGCTGGATCAATGCCGGGTCGCGTGCGGAGTTTCTGAAGCGTCTGGGCAGCGCCTGAAGCGGGTCTGCGTGATCCCTGGGTCGGTCGTTCCGAGCAAGATGCCGATGGTTTTACCGGATAGCAGCCCCGGGTCGACTGGGTGTCGCAGCCCAAGGACATCAGCAAGGACATCAGCAAGGACATCAGCAAGGACAGCCGCATGAGCACCCCCCTTTATCTGGGCCTGGACTTCGGTACCTCCGGCGCACGGGCCTGCGTCATTGCGGATCTCGGTGATGAACGAACGGAAATCGAGGAATTCGCCCGTCTGGAGTTTGGCGAATTGGCCGAATCCGAGCTTGCGGGCGGTTGGCGGCAGGTCTTGTTCGATCTGATCGCCGATTTGCCGCTGGGGTTGCGCAAACGGCTGGCCGCCATTGCCATCAGCGGCACCTCGGGCACGGTGCTGGCCTGCGATGGGGCACTGAATCCGCTGCACCCGCCGTTGCTGTACAACGATGCCCGGGCTACGGAAGAGTCGGCCCGGCTGGCCGAAATCGCGGGTGAGACCCATCCCGTGGCGACGGCCACCTCGGGCCTCGCCAAGGCGATTTGGCTCCATTCGCGGCTCACTGCACAACCCGATCTGAAATTGCTTCATCAGGCGGATTGGCTGGCGGGCCTGCTCACGGGCGGGTCGGGCGTATCCGATGTGCACAATGCCCTGAAGATGGGGTTTGATCCGGCCACATTGGCGTGGCCCCAGTGGATGGCCGATGTGATCCCACGTGCGACCTTGCCTACGGTATTGTTGCCCGGCGCGACCATCGGGCCGATCTTGCGCGCGCAGGCCCGGGCCTTGAGCCTGTCGACGGAATGCCTCGTTCGTACGGGTACGACGGACAGTATCGCCGCCTTTCTCGCCGCCGGCGCCCGTCAGCCGGGCGATGCCGTCACCTCCCTTGGCACCACGTTGGCATTGAAGCTCATTTCCGAACAGCGCGTCGACGATGCCCGTTTCGGCGTGTACAGCCATTGGTACGGTCGCTACTGGCTGGCTGGCGGTGCGTCCAACGCGGGCGGCGGCGTGCTGCGCCAGTATTTCTCGTCGACGGAACTGACGGAATTGTCGGCGCGCATTGAGCCCGAGCAACCCAGTGGGCTGGATTACTACCCCTTGCCGCGACCGGGCGAGCGTTTCCCGATCAACGATCCGAATCTGCCGCCGCGACTGGAACCCGTTCCCGAGGATCGCGTGACCTTTCTGCACGGCTTGCTCGACGGGTTGGCCCATATCGAAGCGCGGGGTTATGCAAAGCTGGAGGAACTGGGCGCGTCGCCTGTGCGGCAGGTGCTCTCATCCGGGGGCGGGGCGATCAACGATACCTACACCCGAATCCGCGCGCAGAGACTGGGTATGCCCACCATGAACGCCACTATGCAGGAAGCGGCCTATGGCTCGGCTCTGCTGGCCGCGCGGGGGACAGCGCTGTTTCCGATGGTGCCCTGAGCCGACATCCGTTCAAGATGGGCAGCAAAAAACCGCCTCTCGGCGGTTCTTGCATTTTTGATTCTGTTGGTCGGGATGAGAGGATTTGAACCTCCGACCACCTACACCCCATGCAGGTGCGCTACCAGGCTGCGCTACATCCCGAAGTTCTTGTTGGCGGGGGATTGCCAACCAAAACGAGGCGCGAATCTTAGCCGAATCCTGGCGAAGATGAAAGTGGTTTTCTTGCAGCAATCCTGAGATTTTCGCCTTGACCGGAGTTCGGGTGTGCTCGACGATAGCGCGCTTTTTCCCGAATTTTCCAAGCCAGTCGATTGCGTTCGGTAGGGTTGCCGGTGGTTTGGTTGACTGTGAATCGTTTCTCAGGAGCGTGTGTCGTGATCGCTTTGTAAGTGGTTCTTCCTGTTTGTGCTTTCTCGATTGTTCAATCTTGGTTTCAGGAGTTTTTGCAGATGAGTCACGGTTTACACACCCATGCGCCGCATGATGAGGCGGTCCATGAAGCGGCCCATCATGAGGCGGCCCAGGGCGGCGCGCATGAGCCGACCCGCGGCCTGAACCAGTGGGTCGCGATTTTTACGGCCCTGATAGCGGCCCTCGGCGCCATGGTGAGTTACCAGGGCAGCAACCTGATGAACGAGGTGCTGTTGTACAAGAACGAGGCGGTGCTCAAGAAGACCAAGGCGACCGACGAGTGGAACTACTACCAGGCCGTGAGTACCAAGATGCATCTGATGGAACTGGCGGTAGAGCTGGCGCCGACGGACCGGGTGACCGGTTTCAAGGACGAGATTGCCAAGTACAAGGCGCAGAAGGTCGAGATCAAGCAGCGCGCTGATCTTCTTGAGAAGGAGTCGGAAAAGGCGAACGAGGAATCCCGGCTGCTCAACAAGCCGCACCATGATTTGGAAATCGCCATGATTTTCTTCCAGATCGCGATTTCGCTGGCTTCCATCACGGCATTGACACGCCGCCGCTGGCTGTTTGTTGCGGGTCTCGTGAGTGCGGCGATCGGCATCGGTTTGTGGGGCGTCGCCCTGGTGATGATGGCATGACGGTGGCGTCTGCCACGGTTCAGCCGACGGCTCATGCCCTTGGACAAAGCCTGGGGCATGGCTTCTGGTACGACTGGGGCGGGTTGAACCAGGCCTTGTTCCTCTGGATCAATCATCTGTCGTTTCCGGGGCGGGATGCCCTGGCGCAGGCGGGTACGTTCGTCGGGGCGCATCAGTGGTATCCCGTGTACATCGCCGTGGCGCTGACCCTGGCCTATGCCCGCCCGCAGTGGCTGGCACCGGAACGTGTGCTGGTGTTGGTCTGGGGCTATCTGATCAGTTGGGCGGTCATCGCGACGCTCAAGCCCTTCTTCGATTTTCCGCGCCCGCTGGCGGTGTTGGGCGAGCCACTGGTCCACGTGGCGGGGCGGCCGGAATTCGCCCACAGTTTCCCCTCCGGCCATGCCGCGTTCGTCTTCCTGTTGCTCGGCAGTCTCGCGCCCGGGGCCGGGCGGCCTCTGCGCTGGGGATTGGTGTTTCTGGCGTTCTGGGTGATCTGGTCGCGGATGGCCGTGGGCGCACACTTCCCGGTGGATGTGCTGGGCGGCGCCCTGATCGGGCTGACTTCCGCGGGATTGGCCCACCTGGCGATTCGCCCGTGGCGACGCCGTTCTCGCGATGCCGGGGATTTGCTGAGGGGGCGTTGATCGGGGCTGAGGATCAGTGTTGAAGCGGGTGCTTCATGGGTGTGCCGAGTTTGATGCGGCTGAACGGGTCGGGATGCATCAGCTCGGGGCGGGCAAGATGAAAACCCTGACCCCAGTTCACGCCGATCTCGACGAGGGTGTCGGCGATTGCCTGGTCGGAAATGTATTCGGCTACGGTGATCAGGCCAAGATCCTCGGCCATGTCCTGCAGGTGCTGCACGATGCGCCGGGCTTTGCTGTTGGTGGCGATATGTCGGACCAGCTCGCCCTCGATTTTCAGGAAACTGAAGGGGAGGTCGAGCAGGTAGCGGTAGGAAGAGTACCCGCTGCCGAAATCATCCAGCGCGAGTCGCAGCCCGAAATCGAGCAGGGGTTGCAGGGCATGAAGCGCGTCCGAGGTGTCGTCGACGAGCTCGCGTTCCGTGATCTCGATGACGAGCGGTTTGGTCTGGCGCGCGTCCATCTGATCCGGGTGGGTGCAGGCACAGGCGTCCATCGCGGTCGCGATGGTTTCCGCGATGAGTTCGGGATGGCGCAGAAAATCCCCCGAAATGTTGACGAAATGGGCGCGTGGGGCGCGGAAATGACTGGTCACGCAGTAGTTGATGGTCTGCCGGATGATGGTCTGGTCGATCTGATGGGCCAGTTGCAGGGAGGAGGCCGCTTCGATGAACTCCCCGGCGACGATGACCTTGCCTTCCGGGGTGATCATGCGCGCCAGAGACTCGTCCGCCACGATCTCGCCCGTCGCCAGGTCGAAAATTGGCTGCACGGCCGCCACGATGCGATTCTCCGCCAGCGCTGACTCCAGTGAACCACCGGTCAGGTAGATGGATGGGCGGGTCAGGGTCTGGGCGTCGATGGCCCGGTTCCGACCCGTCCGTTTGGCTTCGTATACGGCGCTGTTGACCTGCGAGAGCGGATCCTGGGTCCGGTCGCGTGCATCGAACCGGGTGAAGCCGATACTGAGGCTGAGGCGGCCGCCGGGGAGTTTCGGCAGGTGCTCCAGCGGCAGTTTGTGGGCCAGCTGGTTGAACAGTTCTGCGAGCTCTCGGGTGCGGCCGAGGTGGGTGGGGGGGACCAGCGCCATGAATTCGTGTCCGCTCCACCGGGCAATCAATACCTCAGCGGGGGTATGCCCCCGGAAGCTTTGGCCGAGCGCATGGATGACCTCATCCCCGGTCGCATAGCCGAGAAAATCGTTGATGATCTTGAGGCGGTCGATATCGATCAGAATCAGGGCGCCCGTTCCGAGTTCGCGATGACGACTGATGAGGTGAAACATCTGGCTGCGTTCCATGAGCCCGGTGAGCGGGTCCAGGGTCGACTGGCTGCCGTTCTGGTCGAGATGAATCTCGAAGCAGTGCCCGCCGTCGGCAAGGGCATGGCGATGGAGCATGGCATCGACTTTCAGGAATTCGTTGCAGTTCAGATGAATGGCGGTTGCGCGGCCCTGCGGGATGCGATCGATGGCGAGTGGGCGGCCATTACGTTCGCACAGCTTGGCGAACAGGCTGGACAGCGAGGGAGCATCCTCGGTCGATATGCCGAGAATCTGGCGTGCACGTTCGTTCACGAAGCGGATGATCAGGTCGCCATCCGTCACGATTACCGGGTGCAAGAGTGCTGACAAAATCTCCGTGGTATCCATCACAGGCAGCTATCCCACAGGTTCAGTTCCCGAACGTGACGCCAGCATAACAAGAAAACTCCATGAATATCGAGCCTTTATCCGCATTGTCGGATTCAGTGGCTGGGTGCCGATGTATTGGCGGTGATCGTCTGGCAGTGCCGTTCGTCGATGGTTTGGTCGATGACCGCCACGAGGTTCCGCTTGAGCTGCTCCACCTGGGACCAGCCAGCCGCTGCGACGATACTGTCTTCAAGGCGTCCGGCATGCGTCTGAAGCTGCTTGGCCTGGCAGCAGGCAGCCGCGCCGCGAAGCTTGTGTGCGATGTGGCGCAGGGATTGAAGATCGTACTGATTTTCCGCCAGGGTTTGCCGGTAGATCGGCAGCTCGTCGCAGAGCAGACTGTTGAGCACGGGGTCCGCCGACACTCGTGCTTCGTTGGGCGTTCGAGGTGGCGTCGTGTGGGCGGGCTGGATGAACTGGCTGATTGCGTTGATCAGCTCACCCAGGGCAATGGGTTTGGTGAGCACCATGTCCGCACCGGCGGCCAGCAATGCCTGATGTACCTCGGTCTGTACGTTCGCCGTAATCGCGATGATCGGCGTGTGTTCATGCCGGCTTTGCTTGCGCATCATGCGGACGATGCCCGTGCCGAGAATATCGGGCAGGTGCATGTCCGTCAGGATCAGGTCGAGGTCGGATTGTTCGGCGCTGTACAGGCCGGACTTCCCGTCGGCGGCGGTCAGCGTATTCATGCCGAGTTGGGTGAGCAGGTTTTTGAGATGGGTCTGATAGATTCGATCGTCGTCGATGACCAGCGCCGTACGTCCCTTGAACGACGGATTGTTCTGCGCCGGCGGTTCGACGTCCAGCATGGGGGCGACCGAGGGGCGTGCGACGGCTGGCCGTGCAGGCTGGTTCTGCGTTGTCAGGATCCTGGGCAGCAGGGTCTGCAGGACGCGTTGCCGGACGAAGATCGGCAGGCTGATGTGCGCCCAGTCGAACAGGGACATGGGCCGACCCCGCAGGGAGATGCGGTTGCAGAGTGCGATGACCAAGGTGCTTTCAGGGAGAGTCGTGAACCATGCCGGCCCTTTCTCGTTCAGTTTCTGCCATGTGGCGCGGTCGACGAACAGGCAGTCGACGGGTTTCCGATCGTGCGCCGGGTCCAGAACGATATCGGCGCCATAAGCGGAAAGATGGCCACGCCAGGCCTGGGCGTGCGTCGGTGATTCGGTGAGGACGGCGCAGCGCTTGCCCTCCATCAGCGGTTGCCAGGCCTGGTGCTCCGCCAGAATGGGGGCGCTGAAACGCAACCGGAATCCGTAACGCCCCGGACGGGTAATGCCGATATGGAGCGTGGCGTTCAGTTGTTCTGCCAGTGCCTCGATCAACCAGGCGGAAATTTCGCCGCCGCTGAACAGCGGCTCCACGGTCTGGGCCTCGACCCGCTGGCGTCGATCGTGGAGATTTTCGGCAAGTTGGTCCAGGGGCTCCGGCGTCTGCGCGTCCACCACCAGTTCGAACTGGTTCATCGGCGGTTCGACCTGTTCCGCCGTATCGATCCGCAGATCGGTCTCCTCCTGATCGGCATCCAGCAGGGTGACGCAGCAGTCCAGCAACTGGGTCTGCTCGAGCAGCACGGCCAGCAGGTTGTCGAGCAGACGGCGCAGGAGGCGGATGTCGACAGCGACGAGACTGGGAATGTCCTGATAGCAGATGTACTGGATGATACCGGCGTTATGCTGGGCGGAAACCTGCCATTCGGCGACGGCATCTTCCATCTGCAGGCGGATATCCGTCTTGCGTGGCGTGGCTTTTAGCCGATGGTTGGAGATTTCGTAATAGTCCAGCAGGTTTTCGATGGCCAGTCTCAGTTGGGCGTTCGCACTGCGGATGACGGACAGGTCCGGCGTGAGCCGTTCGTTCAGCAAGGCGCTTTCGTTGGCGGCGGCGATCGCATCGGTGGCTGCGCGAATATGACCGAGGGGCGTGATCCAGTGTTGATTGATCTGGGCGATTTGCTGCGCCGAGATTTTCTCGACGTCGGCGGTTTTGCCCGGTGCCGTCTGTCTTTTCCCGAACAGGGCATGGCGGACGGCGGGCAGGTTGGCCAGAACGTACAGGAGTGTCCAGAAGGCGACCCAGACGATGCTCAGGGTCGCGGCCAGAGACGCCGGGGTGGCGAACAGTGGCTGAAGCCCTACGGGCAGCAGGTTCGCATGCCGGATCAGGAGGTCCGGATGCTGGAGGGTCAGGATGAGTGCCGGCGCGAGCAGGGTGCCCACCACCCAGGGCCAGGATCGCCACATGGGGGGATTTGCCGCTTGGGGCGCGGTGGACGGTTCGGTGTTCATGATCGACAAGATTACTCGGGCGACACGAAGCTGGCTAGAGATTATGCGACAATTCGCGGGGCGATCGGCTGAGGTATGTGTTCGGTCGGCGCCTGCGCCCGTGACGCCTGTCGTCCGGCGTGTCCGTGGCATGAATAGAGGACCTGGGTGTTCGATGAAAATTTTCAGTTTGGATCAGTTGATCGGCAATACGCCATTGGTTCGGATACAGCGTCTGTTGGCCGATCAGACAGCGCGCGGCAACCTCATTCTGGGCAAGCTGGAAGGGAATAATCCCGCTGGCTCGGTCAAGGATCGGCCCGCGTTGTGGATGATCCGTGAAGCCATCGCTCGTGGCGATGTGGCGCCCGGTGATCGCCTGATCGAGGCGACTTCCGGCAACACGGGTATTGCGCTGGCCATGGTGGCGGCGACGCTGGGGCTGAAAATGACCCTGATCATGCCGGACAACATGTCTCTGGAGCGACGGCAGTCCATGGCGGCCTACGGCGCCGAACTGATTCTTGTGCCGAGGGCCGAGGGCATGGAAGGCGCCCGCGATCTGGCTCAGTCCATGGCGGCCCGGGGCGAGGGGGTGGTGCTGGATCAGTTCAGCAATGCCGATAACCCGGCGGCGCACTTCGCGACGACCGGTCCGGAAATCTGGCGCGATACGGATGGTCGGGTGACGCACTTCGTCTCTGCCATGGGGACGACCGGCACGATCATGGGGACGGCCCGGTACCTCAAGCAGCAGAATCCGGGGGTTGAAATCGTTGGCGTGCAACCGGCCGAGGGGGCGCAGATCCCGGGGATTCGTCGCTGGCCGGCGGAATATCTGCCGAAGATCTTCGACGCCACACTGGTCGATCGCACCCTGGAAATCGATCAGTTCACTGCCGAGGAAACGACGCGTCGCCTGGCGCGGGAGGAGGGGATTCTGGCCGGAATATCCTCCGGCGGCGCCATGGCTGCGGCGCTGCAATTGGCTCAAACCGTCGAGAATGCCGTGATTGTCACCATTATCTGCGATCGGGGCGATCGCTATCTGTCGACCGGGGTATTCCCTGCCGCCTGATTGTTCGTGCCCATCCTCATGGGAGCTCTACGTTTACTCGCGAACGATCCTGGGGCGGTTGCGTTCCGGCGGGTTGGCGATCTGCCAGACGACCGCACCATCGACATAGCGTAAGGCCCCCCGGGCAAGCCAGGTGAGTGCCTGGGGATAGATGCGATGCTCCAGGGCATGCACCCGTGCTTTCAGGTGGTCCAGGGTTTCGTCGGGTTGAATATCCAGAACACCCTGAACGATGGCCGGGCCCGCATCGACTGTCGGTGTGACGAAGTGCACCGTGGCGCCGTGTGTTTTGTCCCCGGATGCCAGCGCCCGGGCGTGTGTATCCAGGCCCGGATACTTGGGCAGCAGCGAGGGATGGATGTTGATCAGCTTGCCCAGGAAGCGGTTGACGAAACCCGGCGTCAGAATACGCATGAAGCCGGCCAGGACGACGAAATCCGCAGCCACTTCGCCCAGCTTTTCCGCCAGGGCGGCATCGAATGCCGCGCGGTCGTCAAACAGCCGATGATCGATGAACGCGGTCGGGATGCCTGCTTCTCGGGCACGGGTCAGGCCGAAGGCATCGGCTCGGTTGCTGATCACCTGAACGATTTCCGCCGGGGTCGTGCCATTGCGGCACGCATTGATCAGCGCCTGAAGATTCGAACCGTTCCCGGAGACGAGGACGGAGACGCGGGCGCGGGGTTCGGTGGACAGTTGTCGGTCTGTATCGATCATGTCGGTTCGTTCGGTGCGGAGCGCGTGAGGCAGGGAACGTCGGCGTGAATCCGACAGACTGCGCCCGCGTCACCCGTTCAGAGCGGGGCTGATCCGCTCAGCGGTAGACGACGGCGTCGCCGTCGCCACGCGGAATCATCTCCCCAAGCATCCAGGGCGTCTCGCCCGCTGCCTTCAGCGCTGCCATGGCCTTGGAGGCATCTGCCGGATTGACGACGACGACCATGCCGACGCCGTTGTTGAAGGTGCGCATCATCTCGGATTCGACGACGTTGCCGTGCTCGGCCAGCCAGTCGAAAATTTCCGGACGCTGCCAGCTGTCCCGATCGATGGCGGCCGCGAGCGTGTCGCCATAGACACGGGGGAGGTTGTCTGTCAGCCCGCCGCCGGTGATATGGCTCAGGGCATGAATATCGACGGTCTTGGCCAGCGCCAGGACGGCGGCCGTGTAGATGCGGGTTGGTGCCAGCACGTGCTCGGCGATAGCACGACCATCGGCCAGGGGCGCATTCAGATCCGGTTGGGCGCGCTCGATGATCTTGCGGATCAGCGAATAGCCGTTGGAGTGCGGCCCGGATGAGGCCAGGCCGATCAGGACGTCGCCGACCTGGACCTTGCTACCGTCGATCATGTCGTCCCGCTCGACCACACCGACGGCAAAGCCGGCCAGATCGTAATCGCCCGCATGGTACATGCTCGGCATTTCGGCGGTTTCACCGCCGATCAGGGCACATCCGGCGAGCCGGCAACCCTCGGCAATGCCGGTGACGACGCGCGCCGCGACGTCCACGTCCAGCTTGCCGGTTGCGTAGTAGTCGAGGAAGAACAGGGGCTCGGCACCGGTGACGACGATGTCGTTGACGCACATGGCCACGAGGTCGATTCCGATGTGGTCATGACGGTCGAGGTCGATCGCCAGCCGAAGCTTGGTGCCGACGCCGTCGGTGCCGGATACGAGGATCGGGTCGCGGTACTTGTTGCCCAGCGCGAACAGCCCACCGAAACCGCCGAGGCCGCCGATGACTTCGGGGCGCTGGGTGCGCTTGACGGCGGGCTTGATGCGTTCGACCAGGGCGTCGCCCGCGTCGATGTCGACGCCGGCATCGCGGTAGGTCAGGGGGGATTTGTCGGAATCGGCGGGGCGTTGAGTCATGATGGCACAGCATTCAGAAGGAAATTGCGCCATAGTTTACATCAGAAGCCGTGTCCGCGCGGAGGTCGAATGTCGCCCGTCCGGATCGATTGAACGGACGGGTGGAACTTTTTCCGGCGAATCGGCCTCAAGATTCCATCCGTGAATCCTAGCCACCAACAATTTCAGATTTAGAGGGAGTGTGTGCCATGTTGAGCCTGTATCAGTTCGAATCCTGTCCGTTTTGCTGGAAGGTCAAGGCCTTGCTGCATTATGCGAAGATTCCGTACACGGCCATCGAGGTCAATCCCATGAACCAGCAGGAACTGGCGCATCTGAATCTGAAAATGGTGCCGGTGCTCACGGATGACGACAAGGTCGTGACCGAGTCTTCGGTGATCGTTGATTATGTCAACGAGCACTATGCACATCTGCCGGCCGGAGATGAGTCGGTGTCCACGTGGCGCACCTGGGTGGACGATACTCTGGTGCATTTTCTCCCGCCTATCGTGCACAAGGACTTCGGCACGTCCTGGCAGACCTTCGGTCAGGTGCTGAAGCCCTCCGGTTACGGGGGCTTCAAGCGGATTCTCGTCCGTTTTGCCGGGGCCATGGCCATGTCGCGCGTGGCACAGAAGAAGGCGCGCGAGCGGGGGATCGACGATGCACCGGCCGGTCTGAAGGCCGCCGTGGATCGGTGGGTAAGCGAAGGTCTGTCCGGTCGGGATTTTCACGGCGGCGAGCGGCCGGATCTGGCCGATCTGAGCGTCTTTGGCGTGTTCCGCTCCACGGATGGGCTGGCGGCCGTGAACATGGCTTGTGCGCACAACCCGACGTTTGCGGCCTGGTATGCGCGACTGAAGACGCTGACCACCTCGACGGCGGTCTAAGTCGTCAGCGACGGCCGGTCAGTGTGCGCCAGAGAATCCGCACGCCGGCCATCAGGCGATCCTTCCATTGATGAGACATGCCTCCCCGATAGGCAACGGCGGGGTCGACCTGGATGGCGCGCAGAATCTGTTCGATCCGGGCAATGGCTAGGCGGTACCGCATGCCGCCGAGCCAGGGCTTGCCGAGCAGGGCCGAGGCCTGCAACAGGTCTCGGGTGCGCTTGACGTATCGCTCGCAGAGACGACGCCACGCGAAGTCGACCGTTTCCCGGCGGAAATGTTCGTCCGTGACCTTGACGTCGGTCAACTCCGCAACGGGGAGTCGCATCGGCTGTTCCAGCGACCAATCGGTCCGGGCTGACAGTAGGCCGTCGAGCACCAGGCAGGCCATGATCAGGCCGTCGATTCGGGCCGCACTGGCCGGATCACTGGACTGACGTTGGGCATGGTCGTGCGGGCGCAGGGCGGGTAGCCGGTCCCGATAAAATGCCATCAGATCCGCGAATTCATCGAGCGGTTGCATCGGTGTCCGTTCGGCCAGAGCGCGGCCAGGATTCGTCTGGCGCCAAGGCAGGAAGCGTGTGATGGGTTCAGTCATTCTGGAGGACGACCCGAGGTTCTGCGACCCGTCCCGGGGCAGCATCGAGCCAGCGCAACAGGTCCGCCGGCTGGTCGAGGATCACGTCGGCACGCCAATCCTCGATGGGACGCTCGCCATCCAGATAGCCCCAGCGCGCGGCGGCGGCCGGCATGTGGGCGGCTCGGCTCGCCTGAATATCCCGTTCATGGTCGCCGACGTAAAGAATCTCCTGCGGGCGGAGCTTGAGCCCGCCGGCGGCGTAAATGAGCTGATCCGGTGCGGGTTTGCGCCGGGGGAGATCGTCGCCGGCAACCACGACCGGTGCATCGATGTTCAGGTTTTTCAGCAGATTGCGGGTCAGGAATCCGGGCTTGTTGGTCACGATGCCCCAGTGGATGGCGCGGCGATCGAGCTCTGCCAGAACGGCAGGAAATCCGCCAAACAGTGATGAGGCGCTGGCGATGTCCTGGTTGTACAACTGCAGGAACCGGTCACGAAGCAGATTGAAGCCATGCTGATCCGGGCCCAGTCCGAAGCTCAATTCCAGCAATCCGCGTGCGCCATTGGAAACCTGCGGGCGAATCTGAGCGAAGGGGATTGGCGCAAGGTTGCATTCGAGCCGCAGGCGGTTGAGGGCCAGGGCCATGTCCGGGGCCGTATCGATCAGGGTGCCGTCCAGGTCGAACAGGATTCCGCGAACGTCGGGCAGGGAAGGTGCTTGGGCGTTATTCATCTTTTTGGCAGGCCAGGAGATAGTTGACGTCGAGATCGTGCGGATTCAGCGCATAGTGTCGGGTCAAAGGATTGTAGGTGATGCCGCAGAGCGCGCGTGGCGTCAGCCGGGCCCGACGCGCCATGAGGGTCAGTTCGCTCGGCTTGATGAAGCGTTTGTGTTCGTGGGTGCCGGGCGGCACCAGCTTGAGCAGATATTCGGCAGCGGCGATGCCCAGCAGCCAGGATTTCGGGTTCCGGTTCAGGGTCGAGAGAAATACCCAGCCGCCAGGCTTGACGGCCGTGCCGAGTGCCTGAACGATCCGGGCCGGCTCATCCACGTGTTCCAACATTTCCATGCAGGTGATGCAGTCGAATTTCCCCGGGTTTTCTGCCGCGAAGTCGATGATGTCGGCCAGGCGGTAGTCGATGGCGAGGTCCTGCGCCTGAGCGTGATGGCGGGCTGCGTCCAGGCCGTCGGTGGCGAGGTCCAGCGCCGTCACTTCCGCGCCTGCCAATGCGAGTGCTTCGCTGAGTATCCCGCCACCACAGCCGACATCCAGAACACGGGCATCCTCGATCACGGCGTGTTCGGCGATGAATTCCATGCGCAGGGGGTTGACGGCATGCAGCGCGCCAAAGGGACCCTCTTCGTCCCACCACTGATCGGCAAGCCGGTTGAACTTGTCCAGTTCGTCGGCGCGGGCACTACTGGCGGAAGAGGCGGAATGTCCTGACATGGGCGTGATCCTTCGGGAATTCGGTGATCGTAAAACTCGGTATTCGGTGGGCCGGGCCGAGTGCCGACCATTCTAGACCGAATCGGGGCTCCGACCGGCGTTCCGTGGTCAGATTAATAGCCTTCGACTCGAATATGCGGCCTTTTGTGGTAGAATCGGGCAAAAGGGGGAGGTATTCCCCTTTATTTGTTGCATTCGGCAAAGTGTTGTCCGAGTGCCTATTAATTAATGCCTTCGGAATGACCGATCACCCGCTTGGAGAGCCGTGCGCCATGAGCAGCCATTTGATGTCCACCTACAACCGGCAGCCCGTCACGTTTGTCCGGGGTTCGGGTGCACGACTCTGGGATGAGCAGGGGCGCGAATACCTGGATGCGTTGAGTGGCATTGCCGTCACCGGTTTGGGGCATTCTCATCCCGATATCAGCGATGCGATCTGTGAGCAGGCGTCGACACTGATCCATACCTCGAATGTGTATGGCGTGCACTGGCAGTCCCGGCTTGCGGACGATCTGGCGCGCATTTCCGGCATGGATCGGATCTTCTTCGGCAATTCAGGCGCCGAGGCGAATGAAGCCGCCATCAAACTGGCGCGGTTGTACGGCCATCAGCGCCAGATCGACGCCCCGCTGATCATCGTCATGGAAACGAGTTTTCATGGCCGGACGCTGGCAACGTTGACCGCCACCGGCAATGCCGCGATCCAGAAGGGATTCGAACCCCTGGTCAGCGGGTTCCTGCGCGTGCCCTACGGTGATTTGGCGGCCATCGAAGGACTTGCTGCGCAGCACGACAATATCGTGGCCGTGTTGGTCGAGCCGGTTCAGGGCGAAGGGGGCGTGCGTCCGGCCCCGGCGGGATACCTCGAGGGCATCCGTGCCTTGTGTGACCGTCATGACTGGCTGATGATGCTCGACGAGGTACAGACCGGGATCGGGCGGACCGGTCGCTGGTTTGCCTTCCAGCATGTGCCGGGCTTGCTGCCGGATGTGATGAGTCTGGCCAAGGGCCTGGGCAATGGCGTGCCGATCGGTGCTTGCCTGGCTGCCGGGAAGGCGGCTTCGGTCTTTGCGCCCGGAAATCACGGCTCGACCTTCGGCGGGAATCCGTTGGTCTGTCGCGTGGCGCACACCGTGATCGCCGTGATCGAGCGTGATCAGTTGCTGGATCGTGCAGCGGCCCTGAGCGCACGCATTCGTGAGGGGCTCGCGTCCGGGTTTTCGGGCGAGACGGCGGTCCGCGAAATTCGGGGGCAGGGGCTCCTGATCGGTATCGAACTGGATCGTCCTTGCGGTGAGCTGGTTCGTCGCGCGTTGGATGCCGGGTTGTTGATCAATGTGACGGCGACTTCCGTTATCCGGATTCTGCCGCCGCTCATTCTGAGCGATTCCGACGCCGACGAAATCGTCGCGCGCCTCGTTCGTGTCGTTCGGGACTGGTTGGCGGAAAACGCCGAACGGATCGCGGACTAATCATTTACCAAGACGTCGGCGGTCAAACCGGGCGCTGACGTGATTTCGAGATTTTTGTTATGGCTGTTCGTCATTTTCTGAGCCTGCTGGATTATTCCCTGGAGGACTATCGCCGAATTCTGGATCGCGCACGCGAATTGCAGGCGAACTATACGGCCGGGATTCGCCCGGCAACCTTGCAGCAACGTGTTCTCGGCATGATTTTCGAGAAGGCATCGACCCGGACCCGGCTCTCCTTCGAGGCGGGCATGGCGCAGTTGGGCGGTACGGCGATTTTCCTGTCGCCGCGCGATACCCAGTTGGGCCGGGGCGAACCGATCGAGGACTCCGCCCGCGTGATTTCGCGGATGGTGGATGCGGTAATGATCCGCGCGAAGGATCATGCGATGGTGGAGCAGTTCGCCGCCTATTCCCGTGTCCCGGTGATCAATGCCCTGACCGACCTGAATCATCCCTGCCAGCTGTTGGCGGATATCTTTGCCTACGAGCAGCATCGTGGCTCGATTCAGGGCAAGCGGGTGGCCTGGATCGGCGACGGATTCAACATGTGTTACTCCTACATCAATGCCGCTCAGGTATTCGATTTCGAACTCGTCGTCGCGACACCGCCCGGTTATGCGCCGGATCCGGCTGCCGTGGCCGAGGCTGGGGACCGGGTGCAGCTGGTTTCGACGGCCGAAGCGGCGGCCGAGGGTGCCGATCTTGTGGTGACCGACGTTTGGGCCAGCATGGGGCAGGAAGACGAGCGGGAGCGCCGTCTGCGTGATTTTGCAGGCTTTGGCATCGATGATGCCGTGATGGTGCGTGCGAAATCGGATGCGTTGTTCATGCATTGTCTGCCCGCGCATCGTGGCGAAGAGGTCACGGCATCCGTGATCGACGGGCCGCAGAGTGTGATCTGGGATGAGGCGGAGGCCCGTCTGCATACCCAGAAGGCGCTACTCGAATTCCTGATTCTCGGAGACGTCGGCGGCACGCCGTTGTCGGTGTGATTCCCGAGACTCGATGACATGGACAAGGAGGCCGTCATGACGCTCAGCCCGCAGCAGATTCTCGTGCAGGGTCTACGTGATGCCGTGCCGTACATTCGCGAGCACGATGGCAAGGTGTTCGTGCTTGCCTTCGGCGGTGAGGCGCTCGACCATCCCGAAAGCTTCCAGCGTGTCGTTCGGGATCTCGTTCTGATCGCCGACCTGGGTATCCGACTCGTGATCGTGCCCGGCGCGCGGCCCCAGATCAACCGTCGTCTGGCTCAGGCGGGACTGGCGCCGCGATTTCATGAAGGGCTGCGCATCACCGACTTCGAGATGATCGATCCAGTCTCCGAGGCGGTGGGTGCGCTCCAGTTCGATCTCCTGTCCTGGTTGTCGACCCGGCTCAGCATGTCCTCCGGTTCGGGATTGGCGCAGCGCGTATTGACCGGGAATTTCCTGACGGCGCGCCCCATGGGCGTCATCGATGGTGTGGATCTGGGCTTTACCGGTGCGGTGCGTCGCATCGATGTCGAGGGAATCCGTGATGCTTTGGGCGACGGCTCCATCGTCGTTCAGAGCAATCTCGGGTTCTCTCCGACCGGGGAGCTGTTCAACCTGCGCGCGGAAGACGTCGCGGAGGCCATTGCCGTCAGTCTGGGCGCGGACAAGCTGATCTTCCTGACCGACCCGGTAGATGATCTGCCTTCGGTGATGAGTCTCGTGGATGTGCGGATGCTGCTGGACAGGACGGAAGGCGATCTTTCCGACGAATTCCGACTGCATCTTGAAAGTGCCATGCATGCCTGTACACGCGGTGTCGATCGGGTGCACCTGATCGATCGGGATGTGGATGGCGCCTTGCTGGTCGAGCTGTTCACGCGGGATGGGAGCGGCACGCTGATTTCGGCGGAGCCGTTCGAGAAGATCCGGCCGGCCACCCTGGACGATATCGGTGGTATCGTGGCGCTGATCGAACCCCTGGAGCTGGCCGGCGTGCTAGTCCGACGCTCCCGTGAACAGCTGGAACTGGAAATCGGGCGGTTCGTGGTCATCGAGCGCGATGGCGACGTCATCGGCTGCGCGGCCCTGTATCCCTATCCGGAGTCATCGACGGCCGAGCTTGCTGCCCTTGTCGTGCACCCGGCCTACCAGCGCGGCGGGCGTGCCGGTCGATTGCTGACCTTCCTCGAATCGCGCGCCCGTTCCCTGGGGTTGCGTTCTGTTTTCCTGCTCTCGACGCAAACCATGGCGTTCTTCAAGGAAAAGGGGTTTGTCGACGAAAACCTCTCTGAATTGCCGAGCGAGCGTCAGGCCCTCTACAACTTCAAGCGGAATTCGCGGATTTACCGCAAATGGCTCTGATCGGTAGCGCGATCGACAGCGAGCCGTTTACGGCAGCCAGGCTGTCGCATTGATGTCCATGGATCTCGCGCATGGGCCGGACTGGCGCCAGCGGGTTTATGTTTCGGTCGATTCCAATCAAACGGGCGCCGATGACCCTCTTGCCGCGCTCACGCGACAGGCGGCAGAAACGCTCGGTCTGGCCATTGCAGACTGCGGTGTTGCGTTGGATGGGCGTCGGGCGCAGTTCTCCCTGCGTTATCAGGATCGCTCCTGGCAGCTTTGGCCCCCCACTGTGGACGACGCGTTCGGTCGCCAGCCGCTCGTGATCGATTTCGTCGAGGATCCCCGGTTCAAACAACCCATGCCGCTTCGCGAGCCGCTGGCGCGCGCCGTTGGGTTGCGCGCCAATCGCCGTCCCTTGATCCTCGACCTGACGGCCGGTCTGGGTCGGGATGCCTGGGCGCTCGCCAGTACCGGCTGTCAGGTTATTGCGTTCGAACGGCACCCGCTGGTCGCCTTTCTGCTGGCAGATGCCTTGCGCCGGGCGCTGGCGAACGAAGGAACGGCCGCGATTGCACGACGAATCAGGCTGGTTTCGGCGGATGCCCGAACCGTGGATATCCCACTTATTCAGTCCGAAATCGTTGGCGGTGCTTCCATCCCTGAACGTGTCTGGTTGCTGGACCCGATGTTTCCCGAGCGGCGCAAGTCGGCGCTGGTCAAGAAACCCATGCGGATTTTTCAGGCCCTCGTCGGGCAGGACGAGGATGCCGATGCACTGTTTGCCTGGTCCAGGTTGCAAACCGGCACGCGCTGGGTGGTGAAGCGCCCACCTCAGGCCCCGCATATCGATGGGGGCAAGCCCGCGATGAATATCATCAGCGGCCGGATTCGTTTCGATTGCTATTTTTGATTGCGAATCCCGGGCAGCCCATCCATTCAGTAAATCGGAATCGTTAAATCGATGGACACAAAAAAAACACCGCCGGGGCGGTGTTTTTTTGGGGTCACCGTGCGTTCCCGCGACGGGCGCGGGACGCGCGTCAGTCAGATTACTGACCAACACCTTCGGTGGTGACGACAACGCGGCGGTTCTTCGCGCGGCCAGCCTTGGTCTTGTTGCTGGCAACCGGATCCGCTTCGCCCATGCCGACGGTTTCGATCTTGTCAGCCGGGATGTTGTGCGCGGTCAGGTAAGTGGCAACGGTCTTGGCACGACGCTGGGACAGACCCAGGTTGTACTTCTCGGTACCGATGCTGTCGGTGTAACCGACAACCTTGATCTTGGCGATGGAGTTCATGCTGCCCATTTCAGAAATCAGCTTGTCCAGAGCCTGCTTGCCAGCCGGCTTCAGGTTGTACTTGTCGAAATCGAAGTAGGTGTCCGCGGTCAGAGTCACGGTCTTCATTTCCGGAGCCGGCGGCGGTTCGACCAGGGCTTGCGGAGCGGCCGGTTCAGCTTTCGGCTTGGCCAGCATGTCCGGATCGCAGGCCATGATTGCCGTTTCGGGGGTCAGTTTGCCGTGACCGTTGTGAACACACTCGCCAATGGAATTCTTGACGGGTTCGCCGGCACTGTTGAATACGTAGGGCGAGTGTGTGCTGTCAGCGAAGGCCTGACCGGACAGGGCGAAAGCCGCTACGATACCAGTGGTGAGGGCGGTGAATTTATTCATCTGTTAGGTCTCCTTACTATAAAATCGACACTTGAGAATGATAAGCATGATGCGGCAACTATTATGACCGATCTGGTTGCAAATAGTAGTCGCTGGAACCGGAAAGGGCCAAACCTGAGGGGCCACAGGTCGCTATTTCGGTGCATTACCTTGCTGAAATGAAGCTGTCGATTCTCGATTTTTGTTCCTTTTTGGCGCGTTTCTGCGCCATCGTCCTCACTGCAATCTTGTGCAACCGATTGATATATATGGTTCTGTGTATCGATTTGCTTGTGGGGCGTCGTAGTATTGGCGTGGCGGGTTGCCGTGTTGCTACAACGCAACATCCGTCGTAGATTCGATACGCTTTGGTGAGTCGCGGGCGAATTGGTGTCAGTCTTTGAACTGTGTTCACCAGGATGCGCCCATTCGGGCGTATTGAGGCGCGTGGGCCGGTTGTTTCTTCGAATGCTCGTTAGAGTTGCCGTGAAGGCGTGCGACTAGGCGAGATCATGTCATCTTATGGTAAACTTCCGGCTCTTTTTTGTCGGGCCTCTGAGAGGCCTTGCTGCCCGGATTGTGGATGTCGTCGGGCGATCGTAAGGATGAACAATGTCTGAATTTGCGCAAGAGATATTCAAGGTCAATCTCGAAGACGAGATGCGCCGCTCTTATCTTGATTATGCAATGAGTGTCATCGTGGGTCGGGCGCTTCCGGATGCACGTGATGGCCTCAAGCCCGTGCATCGCCGGGTGCTCTACGCCATGCGCGAGTTGGGCAACGACTGGAACAAGCCCTATAAGAAATCCGCCCGTGTGGTAGGTGACGTGATCGGTAAGTATCACCCGCACGGCGATACCGCGGTCTACGACGCCCTGGTTCGCATGGCGCAAACGTTTTCCATGCGGTACCCCCTGATCGACGGTCAAGGGAACTTCGGTTCGGTCGATGGGGACTCGCCGGCGGCGATGCGATATACCGAAGTGCGCATGGCGCGAATCGCCCATGAGCTGCAGGCCGATCTTGAAAAGGAAACCGTCGACTTCATCGAGAACTACGACGGTTCGGAGCGGGAGCCCTCCGTATTTCCTGCCCGCTTCCCCAACCTCCTGGTCAATGGTTCATCGGGTATTGCAGTGGGCATGGCGACCAATATCCCGCCCCACAATCTGAATGAGATTCTGAACGCCACGATCAGTCTGATCGACGACCCGCAAACCGACGACGAAGCCCTGCTGGCCATGGTGCCTGGTCCGGATTTCCCGACCGCGGGGATCATCAACGGCGCAGCCGGTATTCGCGAGGCCTATCTGACCGGGCGTGGACGCGTGGTCATGCGGGCACGCACCAATTTCGAAGAGGACGAACGCACGAGCAAGGCGTCGATCATCGTGACCGAGCTGCCTTATCAGGTGAACAAGGCGCGTCTGATCGAACGCATTGCCGAGTTGGTCCGTGAAAAGAAAATCGAAGGAATCACCGAGCTGCGTGACGAGTCCGACAAGGACGGGATGCGGATCGTCATCGAGCTGCGTCGTGGCGAGCTGCCGGATGTGATGCTCAACAACCTGTATCAGCAGACGCAGATGCAGAGTGTGTTTGGCATCAACATGGTGGCGCTGGTCGATGGGCAGCCGAGAACGCTCAGTCTTCGCGAGATTCTGGTGGTGTTCCTGCGCCATCGTCGCGAGGTGGTGACCCGTCGGACCATCTTCGATCTGCGCAAGGCGCGAGAGCGGGCGCACATCCTCGAGGGTCTGGCCGTCGCGCTCGCCAACATTGACGAAATGATCGCTCTGATCAAGGCGGCGCAGACGTCGAACGATGCGCGGGAAGCCCTGATGGCCCGGGAATGGGATTCCGGGCTCGTTCGTGCCATGCTGGAGCGCGCCGACAGCCAGGCGTCACGCCCCGAGACGCTGGCCGCCGAATTCGGTTTACAGCCGAACCAGAATTACCGCCTGTCCACGGAACAGGCCCAGGCAATCCTCGAGATGCGCCTCAATCGCTTGACGGCGCTCGAGCAGGACAAGATCCTGGACGAGTATCGCGCGCTGCTGGACAAGATTTTCGATCTCCTGGATATCCTGCGATCCGAGACGCGGCTCATGCAGGTCATTCGCGACGAGCTGGTGGCCATGCGCGAGGAATTCGGCGACACGCGGCGTACCGAGATCGTCTTCGATTACGAAGATCTGTCGATCGAGGATCTGATTGCCGAGGAGGATCGGGTTGTCACCCTGTCCCGCGAAGGCTATATAAAGACGCAGTCGCTGGCCGACTACCAGAGTCAGCGTCGTGGCGGACGCGGAAAATCCTCGACCCGCATGAAGGATGAGGACGTCATCGAGCAGTTGCTGGTTGCCAGTACGCATGCCTGGGTGCTGATGTTCACCAACCTGGGGCGCGTATACTGGCGCAAGGTCTATCAGTTGCCCCAGGGCGCGCGCGGTGCACGCGGTCGGCCGATCGTGAACATTCTGCCGCTACAGGAGAATGAGCGGATCAACGCATTGCTTCCGGTGCGCGAGTTCGTCGATGATCATTACATCTTCTTTGCGACGGCGAGCGGCCAGGTCAAGAAAACGCCGCTGGTCGATTTCTCACGACCCCGTCAGGCGGGCATCATCGCCATCGATCTGCGGGACGAGGATCGACTGGTTGGCGCGGCACTGACGGATGGCGACCGCGAATTGATGCTGTTCAGCGATGCGGGCAAGTCGATCCGTTTTGCCGAAAGCGACGTGCGCTCGATGGGCCGGACAGCAGGCGGTGTCCGCGGGATTCGACTCGACGAGGGACAGCGTGTCGTGTCCCTGATCGTCGTCGCGGCGGGTCAGGTCCTGACGGCGACGGAACATGGCTATGGCAAGCGCACGCCGATCGACGATTTCCCCATTCAGGGCCGGGGCGGTCAGGGCGTGATCGCCATCCAGACCAGTGAACGTAACGGCGCTCTGGTGGGTGCGGCATTGGTCGAGGATTCGGATGAAGTGATTCTGATATCCGATGCCGGTACACTCGTCCGCACCGAAGTCAATCAGATTTCCTCCGTATCCCGGAACACGCAGGGTGTGATCCTGATTCGTCTGGGTGAGGATGAACGTTTGGTGCAGATTGAGCCGGTCGATGCGATGGAATCGTCGGTCGAGCCGGGTGATGCCGACGAGGATGCGGCGGAAGTGGATCAATAAATCGTACTGTGTTCGTGCGCGGGGCCGCTCATGGTCGGCTGCCGTGATTGCGGATGCTAGGACAATCTCTGAATTTTTCTAATCTGGTTTTTTGGGGGAGAGAATATGGCGCGTGTATTTAATTTTGGAGCGGGTCCTGCGGTACTGCCGGTCGAGGTTCTGGAGCGGGCACAGGCGGAAATGCTGGATTGCGACGGCACCGGCATGTCCGTGATGGAAATGAGCCATCGCGGCAAGAAATTCGTGTCGATCGCCGAAAAGGCCGAGGCTGACCTGCGTACCCTGATGGGCGTGCCGGACAATTACAAGGTCCTGTTCCTGCAGGGCGGCGCCTCATCCCAGTTCGCCATGATTCCGATGAACCTGAAGGCGCTGTCGTCTTCCGGTGCCGCCGACTACCTGAACACCGGTCACTGGTCCGAAAAGGCCGTTGCCGAGGGCAAGCGTTTTGTTGACCTGAACCTTGTCGCCGATACCAAGCCCAGCAAGTACACCACGCTGCCGTCGCAAGGCGATCTCAAGTTCAATCCGGATGCTTCCTACGTCCACTACACCCCGAACGAGACCATCGCCGGTGTCGAATTCGGCTACATTCCGGAAACGGGCTCCGTGCCGCTCGTTGCGGACATGTCCTCTACCATCTTGTCCCGTCCCGTGGATGTGTCGAAGTTCGGCATGATCTACGCGGGCGCCCAGAAGAACATCGGCCCGGCCGGCCTGACCCTGGTCATCATCCGCGACGATCTGATCGGCCACGCCGATGCTTCCGTGCCGGCCATGTTCAACTACAAGACCCATGCCGAGAACGGTTCGATGTACAACACGCCGCCGAGCTATGCCTGGTACATCGCCGGTCTCGTGTTCGAGCACCTGCTGGCGAACGGCGGTCTGAGCAAGATGGCAGAAATCAACGAGCGCAAGGCGAAGAAGCTCTATGCGGCAATCGACGGCAGCGATGGTTTCTACCGCAACCCCGTCGACGTCAACGCCCGTTCCTGGATGAACGTGCCCTTTATCCTGAAGGATGATGCGCTGGACAAGCCGTTCCTGGCCGAATCCGAGAAGGCTGGCCTTGCCGCTCTGGCGGGACACCGTTCGGTCGGTGGTATGCGCGCCAGCATCTACAACGCCATGCCGGAAGCCGGGGTCGATGCCCTGATCAGCTTCATGCAGGATTTCGCTCAACGTCACGGTTAATTTTTCATCTCCGAGGTTCTCATGTTCAAGATTCATACCCTGAATGCCATTTCAGCCAAGGGCACCGATCGTCTGCCTGCCGATAAATACACCGTCGATGCGCCGCTGGCCGAGGCGGATGCCATCCTCGTCCGCTCTGCCAAGATGCATGACATGGATCTGCCGGCCTCCGTGCTGGCCATCGGCCGTGCCGGTGCCGGTGTGAACAACATTCCGGTCGACAAGATGAGCGAGCAGGGCGTGGTCGTGTTCAATGCCCCGGGTGCGAACGCCAATGCGGTGAAGGAACTGGTCATGGCCGGCATGCTGATGTCGATCCGTAACCTGGGCGCTGCCTGGGATTTCGCTCGTGGCCTGAACGGGACCGATGAGGAAATCCACAAGGCCGTCGAAGCAGGCAAGAAGAACTTCGTGGGCTTCGAGTTGCCGGGTCGTACCCTGGGCGTGATCGGTCTGGGCGCCATCGGCGTGCGGGTGGCCAATGCCGCCAAGGCGCTGGGCATGCGTGTGATCGGTTTCGATCCGGGTATCAGCATCGAGCGCGCCTGGGAACTGTCGCCGGAAGTCCATCAGGCCGGCAGCGTCGACGAAGTCCTGGCCAAGGCCGATTTCGTCAGCTTCCACGTGCCGCTGATCGATGCGACCCGCAACCTGATCAATGCCGAGCGTCTGGCCTTCATGAAGGAAAACGTCGTGGTGCTGAACTTCGCCCGTGAAGGCATCGTCGACGAAGCGGCCATGGTGGCGGCTCTGGATGCCGGCAAGGCGCACGCCTATGTCTCCGACTTCCCGAGCAACCTGACCAAGAACCACCCGCGTTGCCTGACCTTCCCGCACCTGGGGGCGTCCACCGGCGAAGCCGAAGACAACTGCGCCATCATGGTGTCCGATCAGGTGCGCGATTACCTGGAAAACGGCAACATCCGCAACTCGGTCAACTTCCCCGAAGTACGCATGGCTCGTTCCGGCGCGCAGCGCCTGGCGATCGCCAACAAGAACATGCCGGACATGGTTGGTCAGATTTCCCATATCCTGGGTCAGTCCAACATCAACATCGAGCGTCTGATGAACGAGTCACGCAAGCAGTTGGCCTACACCCTGATCGATGTGGATTCCGAAGTGCCCGCCGATGCTCTGACCGCCCTGCGTCAGATCAATGGGGTGCTGCGCATCCGCGTTCTGTAAGGTGCGTTGGTGACTGAACACGTCGACCCCGAGGTGCCGGGCGATTGGCCCGCCACCTTGCCAGCCGTCAGAGCCCGGATCGATGCCCTCGATTCGGAGCTGCTGCGACTGATCTCCCAGCGCGCCCGGCTTGCCGAGCGCGTTGCCGAAATCAAGCGGGCTTCCGCCGAGCCGACCGGTAGCTTTTACCGGCCGGAACGGGAGGCTCAGGTCCTGAGTGGTATCCGTGCGAAAAATCCCGGGCCGCTGGCCGACGATACCGTCGCCTGGCTGTTCCGGGAGATCATGTCGGCGTGCCTGGCCCATGAACAGCCGTTGACCGTGTCTTGTCTGGGGCCCGTGGGTACCTTTTCCGAGCAGGCGGCGGTGCGTGCATTCGGTCACGGTGCCCGATTGGCCCTGGAGCCGGGTATTCCCGAGGTGTTTCGCGCGGTGGCGGCCGGCGCCGTGGATTTCGGCGTGGTGCCGGTCGAGAACTCCACCGAAGGCAGCGTTTCCCAGACCCTGGACGCCCTGGCGTTCGGGTCTGCGGGTTCGACCTGGTCGGCGGGCGATGTGCTGATTTGTGGTGAGGTATCACTGAAGATCGATCAGCAATTGCTGGCACGAGGCGATGCGCTGGATACCACACCCAAGCGTATCGTTTCCCATGCTCAGTCCCTGGCACAGTGCCGAGAATGGCTGGACGTCCACTACCCGGGCGTCGAGCGAATTGCCGTTCAGAGCAATGGCGAGGCGGCGCGGATGGCTGCCGAATCCCCTGACGTTTATGCCATCGGACCGCAGCTTGCGGCGGAGCGGCATGAGCTCCAGGTGGTGGCCGCGAATATCCAGGACAGCGTGTTCAACACCACACGGTTCGTGGTGATCGGTCGCGAGGCCGTGCCGCCGTCGGGCCAGGACAAGACCTCGCTGGTACTGTCCATCAACAACGAACCCGGCACGCTGGCCAAGTTGCTTGCGCCCCTGGCCGAGGCGGGTATCGACGTGACCCGGATCGAATCGCGCCCCGCGCGCGACCGGGCCTGGAATCGGAAGTGGGATTATGTGTTCTTCATCGATATCGAAGGTCATCAGGACGACCCCCAGATCCAGGCGGCACTGAGTCGAATGCTGCCCTTCTGTGGTCGTCTCGGTGTTCTGGGTTCCTACCCGCGCGCCGTTTCGGCCGCGCCGACTGCCCCGACAGCTTGAGTATCCGTACGATGAATCCTTCCGATCGACCCGATCCGTCCTCGGTGGGCGAAACGCTCGCCGCACAGGCACTGGACTACGTCCGTGCCATTTCGCCCTATGTCACCGGCAAGCCCGTGGACGCGGTGGCCCGGGAATACGGGCTCACCGACATCCTGAAATTGGCCTCGAACGAAAATCCCCTGGGCGCAAGTCCGCGCGCCAGCGAGGCGCTGCGTCAGCGTGCCTGGGATCTGAACATCTACCCCGATGGGGGCGGCTATGCGCTCAAGCAGGCGCTGGCAGCTCAATTCGAGCTAGATCCGCACGGGATCGTGCTGGGCAACGGGTCGAACGATCTGTTGGAAATGGTGGCTCGGGCCTTTCTGGCGCCGGGTCGCAATGCGGTCTTTTCGGCCTATGCCTTTGCTGTGTACGCCTTGGCGACTCAGGCAGCCGGGGCGACCGCCAAGGTCGTTCCCGCTTTCCCGCCGGATCATCCGACCATGCCCTATGGCGCGGATCTCGAGGCGATGGCCCGCGCCATCGATGCCGATACCCGCGTGGTATTCCTGGCGAATCCGAACAACCCAACCGGTACCTGGGTGGATCGCGAAGACCTGGTGACCTTTCTGGCGGCGGTACCACCGACGGTGCTGGTGGTGCTGGACGAAGCCTACAGCGAATACGTCGAGCGCGATGATTTTCCAGATGGGCTGGCGCTGTCTCGACAGTTTGGCAATCTGGTGGTGACGCGGACTTTCTCGAAGATCTATGGGCTTGCCGCCCTGCGCGTCGGTTTCGGCGTGGCGCAGCCTGCCGTGGCTGCGATGCTGGATCGAGTACGTCAGCCGTTCAACGTGAATCATCTGGCACTGATTGCGGCCGAAGCGGCCCTGGGCGATACGGACTTTATCGCCCATAGCCGACAGGTCAATGCCGAAGGATTGCGTTTCATGGCGGCGGCCTTCGCCGAGCGGGGGCTGCCGACGATTCCTTCGTTGGCCAATTTCATCACCGTCAATGTGGGGCTCCCTGCGGGGCGCGTGTTCGATGCGCTACTGCGGGAAGGGGTGATCATCCGCCCCCTCGGCGGCAAGAGCGACACCGGCGGCATTTCCTGCCATATCCGCATCACCATCGGCACCCAGGCACAGAACGAACGAGTGCTTGCAGCGCTCGATCGCGTGTTGCTCCGGCTGAACGAGTCGGCTTCGGAGGCCTCATGATCCAGCGCCTGGCGCTTATTGGCCTCGGCCTGATCGGTGGCTCGCTCAGTCTCGCGCTGAAGCAGCGCGGGCTCGTCGGCGAGGTGGTGGGCTATAGCCGTCAACTGCAGACCCGGTTGCGTGCCCGCGAGCTGGGGATCATTGATCGTCCGGTGGACTCGGTGGCCGAAGCCGTGGCCGGCGCCGATGTCGTGTTCGTCGCGACGCCGGTGCAGGCGATGGCCGGCGTGTTCCGTGATATGGCAGAGGCATTGGCCCCAAACGCGCTGATCACCGATGGCGGCAGCGTGAAGGGTGCCGTGGTGGCTGCGGCGAAAGCGGCGCTGTCGACCGCGCAATTTGCCCAGTTCGTGCCGGGCCATCCGATTGCGGGTACGGAGCGCAGTGGTCCCGATGCCGCGTTTGCCGAGTTGTTCGAAAATCACCGGATCATTCTGACGCCCATGCCGGAGAACGCTGCCGATCAGGTCCGGCGCGCCGAAGATCTGTGGCGTTCGGTCGGTGCCCAGGTCGAGTGCATGGACGTGGCGCATCATGATCATATCCTGGCGGCGACGAGTCATCTGCCGCATGTGGCGGCATTCAGCCTTGTGTCGGCGCTCTCGCGGCTGGAGGAACGCTATGAAGTGTTTCGTTATGCGGCGGGCGGTTTTCGGGATTTCAGCCGGATTGCCAGTTCCGACCCCGCCATGTGGCGGGATATCTGCCTGACCAATCGCGACGAACTGTTGCCCATGCTCGATCATTATCTGGCCGAGTTGCAGCAGATGCGCGGTCTGATCGACCACCGGGACGGTGCGGGTATCGAGCAGATGTTCTCCGGCGCCAAGGCGGTGCGGGACGCGCTGTATCGGCCGGTCGAACCCAAGACGTCGGCCGCAGAACCTGCTTCGGAGTAGCTCTGAGTCCGTCAGCCGCCCTGAGTTGTCCGTGTCATTGTCCCTTGTACCGATTTGAAACCCAGCCGGAAAAGCCAATTTCGGCGTCCATTAATTGTTGAGTTATCCGTCATGAGTCACTCCGCTCCGTCACTCACCTATCTGACCCAGCCCTCCGAGGCACGCCTGAAAGGCGCGTTGCGCGTACCTGGCGACAAATCCATCTCCCATCGATCGATCATGCTGGGCGCCTTGGCGGAAGGCGAGACCCATATCACGGGCTTTCTGGAAGGCGAGGACAGTCTGAATACCCTGCGCTGCTTCCGGGCCATGGGCGTGGCGATCACGGATCCGGCCGATGGCGTCGTACGCGTGAAGGGTGTCGGGTTGCACGGTCTCAAGGCGCCGGAAAAACCGCTGTACGTCGGGAATTCGGGGACTTCGATGCGTCTGATGGCCGGGATTCTGGCGGGGCAGGCCTTCGATACCGTACTGGAAGGGGATGCTTCGTTGTCCCGTCGCCCCATGAAGCGGGTCATCGATCCCCTGACCCGGATGGGCGCAGTGATCGAATCGGCGGAGGGCGGTCGTTCGCCGCTGACCATTCGCGGCGGCCAGAAGCTCAAGGCCATCGATTACCTGCTGCCGATGGCCAGCGCTCAGGTCAAATCCTGCGTCCTGCTTGCCGGGCTTTATGCCGAAGGGCGGACCTGCGCGACCGAACCCGCGCCGACGCGCGATCACACGGAGCGGATGCTGAACGGGTTCGGCTATCCGGTCGAGCGCCACGGTGCCACGGCCTGCGTCACCGGCGGCGGAGCGCTGCAGGGACGGGCGATCGACGTGCCGGCCGACATTTCCTCGGCGGCGTTCTTCATGGTGGCTGCCAGCATTGCCCATGAGGCCGACATCATGCTGGAACATGTCGGCATGAACCCGACGCGCACCGGTGTCATCGATATCCTCAAGGCCATGGGCGCAGACATCACCGTGCACAATCCGCGCGAAGTCGGCGGCGAACCGGTGGCGGACATCCAGGTGCGCCACGCCCGTCTGCGCGGTATTGCCATCCCCGAGGATCTGGTACCGCTGGCCATCGATGAGTTTCCGGTGCTGTTCGTGGCGGCGGCCTGTGCCGAGGGGCAGACCGTACTCACGGGCGCGGAGGAACTGCGCGTCAAGGAATCCGACCGGATCGCCGTGATGGCCGATGGTCTGCAGAAGCTGGGCGTCGAAGCGACGGCCACGCCGGATGGCATGGTGATCGTGGGTCGGGGCGCCGAACGGGACGTCTTCGGCGAGGCGGAAATCTGGAGTCAGGGCGATCATCGGATCGCCATGGCGTTTTCCGTCGCCGGCCTGCGCGCACGCGGGCAGATCCGGATTCATGACTGCCAGTTCGTCGAAACCTCGTTCCCGGGTTTTGCCGATCTGTTTACCCGCTGTGGCGGTGGTCTGAGTGTCGAAGCGGGGGCGGCATCATGAGCGACGTGAAGGTCGTCACCATCGACGGACCCAGCGGTTCCGGCAAGGGCACGCTGGCCCGTCGTCTGGCCAATCGGTTGGGTTTCCATCTGCTGGATTCCGGTGCCCTGTATCGGCTGACGGCCTTGGCAGCGCAAAAGGCCGGCATCGCGCTGGATGCGCCGGAAGTCGCCGCCTTGGCCGAATCCCTGAACGTGCGCTTCGATGCCGATGGCGCAGCCTATCTGGATGACGTCTGCGTGGATGACGTGCTGCGCACGGAACAGACCGGCGCCATGGCCTCGCAGATCGCCGCGCGACCGGATGTACGGACGGCGCTGCTGGCGCGTCAGAAGGCTTTCGCGGTGGCGCCCGGTTTGATTGCCGACGGCCGAGACATGGGCACCGTGGTGTTTCCGGATGCGCCGGCCAAGCTGTTTTTGGACGCCAGTGCCGAGATTCGCGCAAATCGGCGGTATAAGCAGTTGATCGAGCGGGGTTTAAGTGCTAATTTATCGGCCCTCGTTGACGAGATTCGCATTCGGGACGATCGGGATCGCAATCGGGCCGTCGCGCCGCTCAGGCCGGCGACCGATGCGCTGGTCATCGACTCCAGCGATATCGCCATCGAGGCTGTCGAGGCGCAGATGTTGGAATACCTGCGCGCTCGGGGAATCTGTTGATTTGTTTGTGTTTAACTCGATGTGACTGCCAACCCACGGATTCGGAATGGACAGCCCTTTAACCACTACGGCAGACAGTCATTAGGAACGTCTGGTCGTACTTTTTGGAACGTTGTATACATGTCAGAAGTAATTGAAAGTTTTGCCGAACTCTTTGAAGAGAGTCAAAAGAATTCCGTGATGCAATCCGGTGCCATTATCGAAGGCACCGTCGTCGGCATCACCGGTGACTTCGTCCTCATCGATACCGGCCTGAAGTCCGAAGGTGTGATTCCCGCAGCCGAGTTTCTGAACGAAAACGGCGAACTGACCATCCAGGTCGGTGACAAGGTTGATGTTGCCCTCGAGTCGGTTGAAGACGGATTCGGCGAAACCAAGCTCTCCCGCGAGAAGGCGCTGCGTGCGCGTGCCTGGACCGCGCTGGAGAAGTCCTTCAAGAACGAAGAAATCGTTACCGGCCGGATCACCGGCAAGGTCAAGGGCGGTTTCACCGTCGAAATGGGCGAAATCCGCGCGTTCCTGCCGGGTTCCCTGGTCGACGTCCGTCCGATCCGCGACACCACCTACCTCGAAGGTAAGGATGTCGAATTCAAGATCATCAAGCTGGACCAGAAGCGCAACAACGTGGTCGTATCCCGTCGTGCCGTGGTCGAGCAGGAATACAGTGCCGAGCGCGATGCGCTGCTGGATCAGCTGCAGGAAGGCATGGTCCTCCGCGGCGTGGTCAAGAACCTCACCGATTACGGTGCGTTCCTGGACCTCGGCGGCATCGATGGTCTGCTGCACATCACCGACATGGCGTGGAAGCGCGTCAAGCATCCGTCCGAAGTCGTCAACATCGGCGATGAAGTGGATGTCAAGGTCCTGAAGTTCGATCGCGAGCGTAATCGCGTTTCCCTGGGCATGAAGCAGATGGGCGAAGACCCGTGGAGCGATCTGGCTCGCCGCTTCCCGATCGGCGCACGCCTGTTCGGCAAGGTCACCAACCTGACCGACTACGGCTGCTTCGTCGAGATCGACAATGGCGTCGAAGGTCTGGTTCACGTTTCCGAAATGGATTGGACCAACAAGAACGTCAACCCGGGCAAGATCGTTGCCGTTGGTGACGAAGTCGAAGTCATGATCCTGGACATCGACGAAGAGCGTCGCCGGATCTCCCTGGGCATGAAGCAGTGTCAGGCCAATCCGTGGGATGCCTTCGCGGCGACCCACCAGAAGGGCGACAAGGTTTCCGGTCAGATCAAGTCCATCACCGACTTTGGTGTGTTCATCGGTCTGGATGGCGGCATTGACGGTCTGATCCACCTGTCCGATCTTTCCTGGAACGAAAGCGGCGAAGAAGCCGTCCGCCAGTTCCGCAAAGGCGAGGAAATCGAGGCTGTGGTCATCGCTATCGATCCCGAGCGTGAACGTATCTCCCTGGGCCTGAAGCAGCTGGAAAGCGATCCGATCGGCGATTACGCCGCGGACAACCAGAAGGGCAAGATCGTCAGCGGCACCATCCGTGAAGTGGATGCCCGCGGTGCGGTCATCGACCTGGGTAACGGCGTCGAAGGCTATCTGCGTGCCTCCGACATCTCCCGCGATCGCGTTGACGACGCTCGTACCGTCCTGAAGGAAGGCGAGACCGTCGAAGCGAAGGTCATGGGTGTGGATCGCAAGAACCGCATGGTGAGCCTGTCCATCCGTGCCAAGGACTCTCAGGAAGAGTCCGAGGCCATGGAAGAGATGAGCCGCGTCACCGTGAGCGCCCCGACCCTGGGCGATCTCCTGAAGGAACAGATGAACCGTTCCGAATAATTCGCTGATCTCAGCGTTTGTAGAAACGCCATCTTCTTTGATGGCGTTTTTTGTTCCTGTTACTGCGTTCTGGTGCGTATTAAGCCCAAGTAACGCCGAAAGCCTCACTCGCGGTTTTCCGCAGGCTTTCTGGGTTATTTGTTCAGGATGTCGGCTGTTTGCCGGCTGTCTTGATATCGGAAATGGGATTACAAGAATGACAAAATCTGAATTGATCGATCGTTTGGCTGACCGGCAGAAATACCTGTCGATTCGCGACATTGATACGTCAGTCAAGCTGCTGCTCGATGAGATGATTGCCGCCATGTCGCGCGGCGACCGGATTGAAATCCGGGGATTTGGCAGCTTCTCGCTCAATTACCGCAAGCCGCGGATCGGTCGTAATCCGAAATCCGGCGAAAGCGTGGCGTTGGAGTCCAAGTACGTCCCGCATTTCAAGCCGGGCAAGGAACTGCGCGAGCGCGTGAACGAAAAAGCGGGTCTGGCGGGATAACGGTTGAAATGAGGATGCACCGGGCGCAACCCAGCCTGTACGTGGCGCTGGACTTTCCGGACCGTGCTGCTGCCGAAAACCTGGTCGCCCAGCTCGATCCCGCCGATTGCGGGTTGAAGGTGGGCAAGGAATTGTTCACCCGGGCGGGGCCGGAACTGGTTCGCTCCCTGGTCGATCGTGGGTTTGCCGTGTTTCTGGACCTGAAGTTTCACGATATCCCGCATACCGTGGCTCAGGCCTGTCGTGCTGCGAGCGACCTCGGTGTCAGTCTCGTGAATGTTCACGCCTCGGGGGGGCGCGCCATGCTGGCGGCCGCTCGCGCGGCGATTCCCCCGGGGACGGATGCCCCGGCGCTGATTGCCGTCACGGTACTGACTTCCATGACGGAAGCTGATCTGGTCGACATTGGTGTCAATCGCCCCCTGGCCGATCAGGTCAGCGCCTTGGCGCGCCTGAGCTGCGAGGCGGGATTGGATGGGGTGGTCTGTTCCGCCTGGGAGGCCACTGCCATGCGATCGGTATTTGTCCAGCCGGATCCGGTCATCGTGACTCCGGGCATTCGCCCCGCCGGCAGCGCCCTCGATGATCAATCCCGTGTCATGACGCCCGAAGAGGCTATCCAGGCGGGCGCCACGTCGATCGTCGTCGGGCGCCCCATTACACGGGCACAAGATCCTGCGTCCGTTGCGCATGAGATCGCTCGAAGCATTCGCTGACGGCCTCTGTTTTTAAGTCAGCAACTGATGCCTGCCCACTCATGGGCAGGCCCTGGTATTTTCCCATCCTTTCCCTGCCACAAACCCGCTGTGATCCGGGTTGGCCGCCGCCTTGTCAGGGCTTGGCCGCTTGTGCGGCGGTCAATTCATGCGTCTGCGCCAGGTTGGGTTCGTTTCGGGAACCAACCCAGATCATCAGATCGTGCAGGGCGCGAATGTTTTCGACGTACTGCACGGTTTCCTCACCACGTGCGTAGCCATAGCGGAGTTTTCGGTAGATCTTCGGGTCGGAGAGTTCAGTGAGGCGATCGCGAACGTCCTGCCAGCGGTTGGGGTCACCGCCTTGCTCCGACGTGAGCTTGAAGGCGTCGCTCAAATGTCCGATCCCGATGTTGTAGGCGGCGATCGCGAAGTAGGTCAGATCGGGTTCCTTGGCACGTTCCGGTACCTGGGCCCGCAGTTGGGACAGGTATTTTGCCGCGCTCATGATGCTCTTGACGGGGTCGCCGCGGTCGTGCAGCCCCAGTTCCTGCGCGGTCGGCAGCGTGATCTGCATGAGTCCGTAGGCCCCCTGATGGGAGGTGGCGTCCGGTTGCCATTTCGATTCCTGATAGCCCATGGCGGCCAGCAGACGCCAGTCGATGTCGTACTTTTCCCCAGCCTTCTTGAAGGCGGACAGGTAGGGGGCGATCCGGCTTTCCACGTCGTCGAGGAATTGCTGGGCCAGGCGCTGATCCAGCTGCTCGAACTGCGCATAGTGCCGGTCGATCAGGTTCTTCAGTTCATGGTTGCTGCGGATTTCGTTAAAGAACATGACCGACGCGTTGTAGAGGGACTTGTCCGCATGGCGCGAGAAGGCCCAGGCAAAGGAAACGGGCGGGCCGAGGTCGGTAGCGACGTGGATCTTGTTGGAAATTTTCTGTCCGAGCATCGTTTCGTGCGACAGCATGACCGCGTAATCCACGGCCCCGGTTTCGAGGGCCTTCAGCGTGCTGATGCCGGTATCTTCCAGCTGAACCTGGATCGTGTAGTCATGGGTGTCCGCAGCCTGGTTCTGGGCATTGTTGCTGTCGTTTGCGTTATCCGGGGTCAACAGGCCCTTCTTGGCCTGTTCCGTCAGCCAGCTCAGGCTGCTTGACCCTTTCTCCACGGCCAGCGGCGCGCTGCCGATGTCATCGAGGGATTGCGGTTTCGGAACACCCTGTCGGTAGACCAGCTGCCGGCGTACCGATACATAGCTCGGCCCATAGCGGAACAGGCGTTCGCGCGCCAGACTGACGACGAGGCCCGCAGCGGCAAAGTCGGCCTTGTTCTCGTCGACGAGTTGATAGGCCTCGTTGATGTTGTTCGCAATGATGAATTTGACCCCGAGACCGAGTTGCTGGGCGAAACGGGTGGCCAGATCGTATTCGAGGCCCTGTGGCTGGTTCTTGTCCGGTACGTAGATCGTGGGGTTGATCAGGGTGGCCACGCGAAGATATCCCCGTTCGCGGACCTGGGTCAGCTGGGGCGTGCGCTCGAAGATGCTGCTGATCAGGATCTCGGAGCCCGGGGGGCGCGGTTCGGCAGGCGGGTAGGTCTTGAGCCACCAGCCCAGCGGGATGCCAACGAGGCATACGATGCCAATCCCGCTGATCCACCACGCCGTTCGCGGCTGGGTGGAATCGGTGACCGAGGTGCTGTCTTGTGGGGTTGGGCTCATGCCGCTTCGCCGGCGACGACGGGCGTTCGGGCGTCTCGTCGCGCGTCGTCTTTCCGGAGCATCAGTACTTGTATCCGATGTGGATCGCGACGACGCCCAGCGTCAGATTATGCACGTCCACATGATCGAAACCCTCGTCGAGCATCATCTGTCGCAGGGACTCCTGATCGGGGTGCATCCGAATGGATTCGGCCAGATAGCGGTAGCTGTCGGCATCCTTCGCCAGGATCTTGCCCAGTGTCGGCAGCGCGGTGAAGGAGTAGAGGTCGTAAGCCTTGCTGATCAGCGGTGATATGGGCTTGGAGAATTCCAGGACGACGACCCGTCCACCCGGTTTGATGACACGGGCCATTTCGGCAAGCGCCATGGCCTTGTCTGTCACGTTCCTCAGACCGAAGCCGATGGTGACGCAATCGAAGTGATTGCTGGGGAAGGGAAGGTACTGGGCGTTGGCCAGACAGTAGTCGACGTTCTGGATCACGCCGGCGTTGTCGAGCTTGGCGCGTCCTTCGCCCAGCATGTGGGCATTGATGTCGGAGAGGATGACCCGGCCTTCCTTGCCGACGAGGCCTGCCATCTTCAGCGCCAGATCGCCGGTGCCGGATGCCAGGTCCAGGGCCTTCATGCCGCGGCGCAGTCCGGTGTGCTCGAGCGCGATGTGTTTCCATAACCGGTGGATGCCGAGCGACATGGCGTCGTTCATCAGGTCATAGCGGTTGGCCACCGAATCGAAGACCTGTCCGACCAGTTTGACCTTTTCGCTTTCGGGCACCTGCCGATAGCCGAAATGGGTCTGTCCACTCATGAGTCGCTCCTGGATGCATTGTTGGGTTTGGCACCGCTTTCGGCCAAGACGTCCGTGATCTTTACCGTGGCGGGTTTTTGCGGGGCGCCATGTTCGAGGCCCACCGCGGTCAGTCGTTCGAGGTAATTCTGCCACAGGCTGTCGTGTGTGACGCAGAGTTCGTGCAGGGTGTCCCAATCGTACAGACCGCTGTCGTGACCATCGTCGAATACGAGTTTGACGGCATAACGGCCGACCGGTTCCAGCGCGACGATCCGCACCTGCTCCTTGCCGAGTACCAGCATGGGTTCTCCGCCGCCATGGCCCCGCACCTCCGCCGAGGGGCTGAATACCCGCAGGAACTCACTGGAGAGCGTACCTTGGACGTCATCGGCAAACCGCACAAACAGTGTTTGTTCGGTCTTGTTGAATTTCAGTTCGGTCGCACTGTGTTGCATGGTCGGCAGACTCCCGGTCAGAGAATGTAGCGGCTCAAATCCTCATCCTTGGCGAGCGCACCCAGGCGAGACTCCACGAAATCGGCGTCGATTTCCAGTTCTTCGCCGGCACGGGCATCAGCGCTGAAGGTCAGTTGCTCGAGGAGGTGCTCCATGACCGTATGCAGGCGGCGCGCGCCGATGTTCTCGGTGCGACGGTTCACTTCGAAGGCAATCTGCGCGATGCGCGCGATGGCGTCGTCCGTGAAGCGGATGCTGAAGCGCTCGGCGGCGAGCAAGGCCATGTGCTGACGGATCAGCGCGGCGTCCGGTTCGGTCAGGATGCGCACGAAGTCGCCGGCACTCAGCGCTTCGAGCTCGACACGGATGGGCAGGCGCCCCTGCAGTTCCGGGATGAGATCCGAGGGCTTGCTGAGGTGAAAGGCACCGGAGGCGATGAACAGAATGTGGTCGGTTTTGACCATGCCCAGTTTGGTATTGACCGTCGAACCTTCAATGATGGGGAGCAGGTCGCGCTGGACGCCCTCGCGGGACACCTCGCCGCCGCCTTGTTCGGCGCGCTTGGCGACTTTATCGATTTCGTCGATGAACACGATGCCGTGCTGTTCGACGCGTTCGAGCGCCTGCAGTCGGACTTCCTCCTCGTTGACGAGGTTGGCGGCTTCCTCTTCGGTGACGAGTTTCAGCGCCTCGGGAATCGTCAGGCGACGGGTCTTGACCTTGTTCTGTCCCAGATTCTGGAACATGCCGCGAATCTGGCTCGTCATCTCCTCCATGCCGGGTGGCGAAAGGATGTCGACATGGGGTTGGGGCTGGTGAACCTCGATTTCGATCTCCCGGTCGTCCAGCTCGCCGGCACGCAGCTTCTGGCGGAATTTTTCCCGGGTGTTGTGATAGGCCTCGTCGCGATGGGAGTCGGAAGCGCTCCAGCCATCCTCGCGCGGGGCGGGGAGTAGGGCGTCCAATACCCGGTTTTCCGCGGCCAGTTCGGCCTTGTCGCGCACGACGACCATGGCCTGTTGCCGTTGCATCTTGAGGCCGACATCGGCCAGATCGCGGATGATCGACTCGACATCGCGGCCGACATAGCCGACTTCGGTGAACTTGGTTGCCTCGATCTTGAGGAAGGGCGCATCGGCCAGCTTGGCGAGGCGACGGGCGATCTCCGTCTTGCCCACACCCGTCGGGCCGATCATCAGGATGTTCTTGGGCGTGATTTCGCTGCGCAGCGGTTCGCCGATCTGCTGACGGCGCCACCGGTTGCGCAGGGCGATGGCGACGGCCCGCTTGGCGGCCTGCTGCCCGACGATGTGCTTGTCGAGTTCGTCGACGATCTGTTGTGGGGTGAGGTTCATGCGTCGAGCACCTCAATGGTCAGGTTGTGATTGGTGTAGATGCAGATATCCCCGGCAATGTTCAGTGACGACTCCACGATTGCCCGAGCGTCCAGGGGGGCGTGCTGGAGCAATGCCGTTGCTGCGGCCTGGGCGAATGCGCCGCCGGAACCGATGGCGATGAGATCCGTTTCGGGTTCGATCACGTCGCCGTTGCCGCTGATGGTCAGCATGTGATTGCGGTCGGCGACGACCAGCATGGCTTCCAGTCGACGCATGGCGCGGTCGGTGCGCCACTCCTTGGCGAGCTCGACCGCCGAGCGCAGCAGATTCCCGCCATATTTCTCCAGTTTCCCCTCGAATTTCTCGAACAGGGTGAAGGCATCGGCCGTCGCACCGGCAAAGCCGGCAAGCACCTGCTCGTTATAGAGGCGACGCACTTTCCGCGCGTTGCCCTTGACGACGGTATTCCCCAGGGTGACCTGGCCATCGCCGCCGATGACGGTCTGGCCGTTCTTACGTACGCACAGGATCGTGGTGCCGCGAAAGTTTTCCATTCGATATCGCCTGAAAATAACAAGGTTTGAGCCGGACGAACCTCGGTCCGCCGACACAAGAAACCGGCCGGTCGCATCGAGCGATCGCCAGTGCCTCCGAGGTATGTGGGTCGGATTCGGGAAATATCAATCCCGGTCGGTGAATGTTTCTGTTTCTGGGGGCGAGTCCGTCCGACGGCGGCCCGCCCGCGGATGGGCGGCCTCGTAGACGCGGGCCAGATGCTGGAAATCGAGATGCGTGTAGATCTGGGTCGTCGACAGGCTCTCGTGTCCGAGCATCTCCTGGACCGCGCGCAGATCGCCGGACGACTCCAGCACATGGGTCGCGAAGGCGTGGCGCAGTTGGTGAGGATGCAGGGATTGTCCCAGGCCCAATTGCCGGCTTAACTGATCGAGGCGCATCTGTACCGAACGGGTGCTCAAACGTCCCCCGTGGCGATTGACGAACAGCGCCGTTTGCGCCGGATCGCGCAGCAAGGTCTGTCGGATGGGAAGCCAGGCCTGGATGCGGGTCATGGCACGGCTGCCCACGGGAACCAGCCGTGTCTTGTCGCGCTTGCCGGTGACCCGAACGATCGCTTCGGAAAAATCCAGGTCGACCAGATCGATCGCCACCAGCTCCGCAACACGCAGACCACTGCTGTAGACGAGTTCGAACAGGGCGCGATCCCGATCCAACAGGCGCGGGTCGCCCGACAGCTGCGGAAGGGTGGCGTCGAGAAGTTGGTTGATCGTCTCGATCGTGGGCGCATCGGGTAGTTTTTTGGCGGCTTTCGGTGGCTTGAGATTGTCCGGGTTGGCGCTACTGCCCTGTGCGCGATCACGCCAGCTACGCAGCAACCAGCGCAGTGCCGAGGTCTTTCGGGCAATGCTGCGCGCATCCAGGGTGCGCTGTTGGCAGTGGGCGAGATAGGCTCTCAGGCGCCGGTCGTCGATTTGCCGGGGATGGGTCAATTGCTCGTCCCGGAGGTAATCGGCGAAATGGGCCCAATCGCCGAGGTAGGCCTGCCGGGTCTTGGCGGATAGTCGGGGGGAAGCGGTCAGCTGGTTGCGCGCCGTCACGAACGCCTCATCCAGCGCGTTGGCGGGCGATTGCAGCGGATTTTGCGGCATTCGGGTCAGGCGTTTTCCGGAACGCCGAGGAAGGTTTCGGCCAGTTGACCGATCTGTTCCAGGAACAGCGTGCCCTGGCCCGGGTTGAATCCATCCGGCGCATGCCGACCCAGCACCAGGATCAGTGTCGTTTTCGGGTGCGGCTGCAGGGCGATCAGGGCGGCCGAACCGGTTTCGGGGAAGTCGGCGTCGAACAGGACGCGTCTTTGTGCGTCACTCAGGCGGCCGCAGAGCGGTGTGTGGCTATCCAGCCAACCTTGCAGGGGCGCAATCTGTTCGGCAGAGAGTTCGGCGAGGGGCTGCAGGCGAATCGCATCCACGGCAAAATGATCGTGAATGATCTTTTTCAGCTGTTCGGGGGTCCGGGTGCCTGAGGCAAGGAGCGCCCGCGCAAACTCATGCATATTGCAATCGAGGCGGGCATTGCTTTCTGCAGTGTCGTGCAGCTCGCCGATCGTGCGCTCCAGTCGGGCGAGGCGTTCCCGCCAGAGGCGCAGCTGCACGTGGGGCAGAGAGGCGATGCCGGAGGGCGGGTGGGGGAGATCGAGGTCGGCAAGCAGTGCCGGATTGTCGTTCAGTACCCCCTCAAGGGTTTCGCGCAACTGTCCGGCGACATGTCGAGACAGGAAATCGGGATGTGCGTTCAGGAAGGCAACCACATGTTCAGCTGCCGGAGCAGGGGACGGGGTGTCGGACAAACGGGCGGCAGCGGTGGATTCGATCATGATTTATATAGGTTCTTCCAGAGTTATGATCGAACCATACCCCGAATCCCAACGCGCCGCAATCGCGATGCGTGCGCCATTTCACGCCGTGTGGCCGGGGGTTGTCTTTTCAGTGTTCGGCGTTTGCTTTATGATCGCGTGCCTTGGCCGAATTGCGTTCCTGGAAGGGGCTTCCCCTTCATGACCCCGATTCGCTTGCCGATCGTTACCCAGATTCGGACATGCTGCCGGTTTACCGTCATTCCATACCGTATCGCCCCTGAAACACGCGGCTTTTTGTAGGAGTCGCCACTGCCAAAGGAGAGCGTCATGCCGACGATTACCCTACCTGATTCATCCCAACGACATTTCGATCATCCCGTCACCCTGTCCGAAATCGCGGCCGACATCGGCGCCGGTCTGGCCAAGGCGGCCATCGCCGGCAAGATCGACGGCAAGCTGGTGGATCTGTCCCGTACCGTCGAGCACGATGCGTCGATTGCCATCGTGACGGCGAAGGATCCCGAGGGTCTGGAGGTGATCCGTCACTCCACCGCGCATCTCATGGCTCAGGCCGTTAAGCAGCTGTTCCCGTCGGCGCAGGTGACGATCGGCCCCGTGATCGATTCGGGTTTCTACTACGATTTTTACTTCGATCGGCCGTTCAACGACGAGGATCTCGCCCAGATCGAGCAGCGCATGCATGAGCTGGCGGCCAAAGGGGACGAGTTGACGCGTCAGGTGGTCGCGCGGGACGAGGCGATCCGCTATTTCGACGATCTTGGCGAAGAGTTCAAGGTCGAGATCATCCAGAGCATTCCCGAGGAAGAAGAGCTGACGCTCTACACCCAGGGCGACTTCACGGACTTCTGCCGGGGGCCGCACGTACCGAATACCCGCGCCCTCAAGGTGTTCAAGCTGATGAAGGTGGCCGGGGCCTATTGGCGCGGCGATGCGAAGAACCCGATGCTGACCCGGATCTACGGCACGGCGTTTGCCAACGATAAGGAGCTGAAGGCCTACCTGCATCAGTTGGCCGAGGCGGAAAAGCGCGATCATCGACGGATCGGCAAGCAGCAGAACCTGTTCCATTTCCAGGAAGAGGCCCCCGGCCTCGTGTTCTGGCATCCCAAGGGCTGGGCGATCTGGCAGGTGATCGAGCAGCACATGCGGCAGGTGTACCGCCGTTCCGGTTATGCCGAGATCCGTTGCCCGCAGGTGCTGGACGTATCGCTCTGGCAGCGCTCCGGCCATTGGGACAACTACCAGGAGAACATGTTCTTCACCGAGTCCGAGAAGCGGACGTTCGCGGTGAAGCCCATGAACTGCCCGGGCCATGTCCAGGTATTCAATCACGGCCTGCATAGCTATCGCGACCTGCCGATCCGCTACGGCGAGTTCGGCGCCTGTCACCGCAACGAGCCTTCCGGCGCACTGCACGGCATTCTGCGGGTCCGCGGCTTCACCCAGGACGATGGTCATATCTTCTGTACCGAAGCGCAGATCGAGTCGGAGGTACGTGCGTTCCACGAACAGGCGCTGGCAGTGTATGCCACCTTCGGATTTGCGGACGTGCAGGTGAAGATCGCCCTGCGTCCGGACAAGCGACTGGGCACCGATGCGGTCTGGGATCAGGCCGAGGCGGCCCTCCGTGGCGCATTGAGCGCAGCAGGCGTCGCCTGGACGGAGTTGCCGGGTGAAGGGGCCTTCTACGGGCCGAAAATCGAGTACCATCTGAAGGACGCCATTGGCCGTACCTGGCAGCTGGGCACGATCCAGGTCGATTTCATGATGCCCGAGCGCCTGGGTGCAACCTACGTGGACGAGCACAGTGAACGTCGCCATCCGGTGATGCTGCACCGGGCGATCGTCGGCTCCATGGAGCGGTTCATCGGGATCCTGATCGAGCATCACGCCGGCTATCTGCCCTTGTGGCTGGCGCCGGTGCAGATGGTCGTGATGGGGATTACCGACAAGCATGCCGCGTTCGTCGAGCAGGTCACCCATCGGCTCAAGGCAGCCGGCCTGCGTGCCGAGGCCGACGTGCGTAACGAGAAGGTCGGCTTCAAGATTCGCGAACATACCCTGGCCCGGGTGCCTTATCTTCTGGTGGCCGGCGACCGCGAAATGGAGGCCGATTCCGTCGCGTTGCGGACGCGTGAGGGCGAGGATCTCGGTGTGATTTCCGTGGTGGATTTCATCGCGCGCTGTCGTCAGGAAATCCAAGACGCCAGCGGCGCCTGATCGATCGCCGAATCCCCGATTATCCGGCATTGAGAGCGACGCGGTATCCTCGCTGCCGCCCAGGCATGCGCGGGCGTACCCGGGTTGGGCGGGCATCTGAGGAGCGCCGTGTTGTTTCATTGCGCGTCGATGCGTATTACCATGTCATGATGAAAGATCGGTTTTTGCTGGTCTATAATCCGTGTTCGCTGCCCGAAGCCCCAATGGAAAGCCGGCGCAGAGTTCGTTTTTTGGGAATTTAGAGGATAAGAAGATAGCTCAGCTCCGTGGACAAAATGCCCCCGCCGCGCGTGACTCCGATGAGGCGCGCATCAATGGTGAAATCACTGCCCGGGAAGTTCGACTGATCGATGAAAACGGCGAACAGCTCGGTATCGTGCGTACCCGCGACGCCTTGACGCGTGCCGCCGAAGTAGCTCTGGATCTGGTCGAAGTGGCGCCGAATGCCAGTCCGCCCGTCTGCAAGATCATGGACTATGGCAAGTTCAAGTATCAGCAAAGCAAGAAGATGGCCGAGGCTCGCAAGAAGCAGAAGCAGATTGAGGTCAAGGAAATCAAGTTCCGGCCCGGCACGGAAGATCACGATTATCAGGTCAAGATGCGCAACATCGTCCGATTCCTCGAGGATGGCGACAAGGCGAAGATCACCCTGCGTTTTCGCGGTCGCGAAATGGCACACAAGGATATCGCCAGCGAGCTGCTCGATCGCATCGAGCGTGATCTGGCCGAGCTGGCGGTGGTCGAACAGCGGCCCAAGATGGAAGGCCGTCAGGTCACCATGGTGATGGCGCCGAAGAAGAACAACTGAACGCCGATCTGCATGGCCGTGTCCCCGATAGACACGCCTTGCTTTTCCTGAGTTGCTGGATTATTATTTTGCGCCGCTTTGGGTGGATGGTTTGACCATCCGTTCCGGGCGGCGCCCATCGTTTGCGCGCCGCGTGAGGCTCTCGATTGAGCTTTCGCGGTTGCCGGATGTTCGGCAAGGCCAGCATCTGAACAGGGCAATTAGCCTCTTGCACGTTAACTAACTCCGACGTGCTGGGTATCAAACAACAACGGTAAAACTGGAGTCGATCATGCCGAAGATCAAATCGAATCGCGGCGCAGCCAAGCGGTTCAAAATCACCGCAGGTGGCGTCAAGCGCAAGCAGTCGCACATGCGTCACATTCTGACCAAGAAGTCCTCCAAGCGTAAGCGTCAACTGGGCTCTCCTTCCTACGTTCACGAGCGCGATGTTCCTTCGATTCATCGCATGCTGCCCTACGCCTAAGGAGTATTGAGACATGGCCAGAGTAAAACGCGGCGTCACTGCACACGCCAAACACAAAAAAGTTCTCGATAAAGCCAAAGGCTATTACGGTGCCCGGTCGCGTACCTACCGCGTCGCGCATCAGGCGGTCACCAAGGCGGGGCAATATGCCTACCGCGACCGTCGTGTGAAGAAGCGGGTCTTCCGCGCACTGTGGATCACCCGGATCAACGCCGAAGCGCGCAACAACGATCTGTCCTACAGCCGTCTGATCGAAGGCATCCACAAGGCCAACATCGAAATCGACCGCAAGGTCCTGGCTGATCTGGCTGTCCACGACAAGCCGGCGTTTGCCGCGATCGCGGCGCAAGCCAAGGCCGCGCTGGGTCTGTAAAATATCCTGCTTCAACCGAAGCGATATTTGGATACAATCAGGCGCTCATTCGAGCGCCTTTTCGTTGGTGCGCGGATTCGCGCATGGAGCGTCGTGCGTGTCGCATCATCTGTCGATCGCGCTTGATCCTTCGATTTGTCGTTTCCGTTGTCGGGGCTTGCGCCAACTCGGCTTCTGGGTTTTTCCGAATAGTTTGGGAGTGGATTTGTGACTGATCAATTGTCGGGCATGCTGGATGAGGCGTTGCGTCTGATCGGGCAGGCCGATACCGTGGCGGCGCTCGAGGACGTCCGGGTGCAATACACCGGAAAGAAAGGGCAGATCACCCACCTGATGAAGGCCCTTGGGGGTCTCGATCCCGATGCGCGTCGTGAACGCGGGGCGGAAATCAATGCGGTGAAGGATGCCCTGATCGCGGCGCTCAATACGCGTCGGGACGACCTGGCCGCCTCAGCCCTGCAGGCCCGGCTGGCCGCTGAACGGATTGACGTGACCCTGCCGGGCAGGGGCTCTGTGCCCGGTGGCATTCATCCCGTCAACCGCATTATTCGCCGGGTGTCCGCCATTTTCGGTTCGATGGGGTATACCGTCGCCGAAGGGCCGGAGATCGAGGATGACTGGCACAACTTCACCGCCCTGAATATCCCGCTGACGCATCCCGCGCGTGCGATGCACGATACGTTCTATTTCGATGCCCAGCGGCTCCTGCGTACGCATACCTCGCCCGTCCAGATCCGTACGATGCAGGCCAAGGCGCCGCCGTTGAAAGTGATCGCCCCCGGTCGCGTCTATCGGTGCGATTCGGACATGACCCATTCCCCGATGTTCCACCAGATCGAAGTGCTCTATCTGGATGAGGACGTCCGGTTCACGGATCTGCGCGCGACGCTGGAGCAGTTCCTGAGTGCCCTGTTCGAGCGGGAGGACTTGCCGATTCGTCTGCGCCCGTCCTTCTTCCCGTTTACCGAGCCTTCGGCCGAGGTCGATATCCAGTGCGTGCATTGCTCGGGCAAGGGCTGCCGTGTCTGCAAGAAGACCGGCTGGATCGAGGTGCTGGGCAGCGGCATGGTGCATCCGAACGTCCTGCGCGCGGTCGGTCACGACCCCGCCAAGGTGAGCGGTTTCGCCATCGGCATGGGCGTCGAGCGCCTCGCGATGCTGCGTTATGGCGTCGATGACCTGCGCGCATTCTTCGACAACGACCTGCGTTTCCTCGAACAGTTCGTGTGATCGTGAGGCGCTCCGAAGTGGGGGCGCCGGATTCGATCACGATAAATTCAATGATTCGACGACGAGATTTCCATGCGATTTTCTGAACACTGGCTGCGTGAATGGATAGATCCGGCTGCGGATACGGCCACTCTGGCCCACCGCCTGACGATGGCCGGCCTCGAGGTGGATGCCATCGAACCTGCCGCCCCCGACTTCAGTGGGATTGTGGTGGGTGCGGTGCTCTCAGTCGAGCGCCATCCCGAGGCGGACAAGCTGAACATCACCCGGGTCAGCGATGGCGAGGCCGAGTACCAGGTGGTCTGTGGCGCACCGAACGTGCAGGCCGGAATGCGTGTGCCGTTTGCCCGAATCGGTGCGGTGCTGTCCGGCGGATTGACGATCAAGCACGCGAAATTGCGCGGCGTCGAGTCGGCAGGAATGTTGTGTTCGGCGACGGAGTTGGGGCTGCCGAGCGAGGTTGACGGTCTTTGGGCACTGCCGGATGATGCGCCGATCGGGGCCGATATTCGTGCCTGGCTCGATCTGGACGACTCGGTGATCGAGTTGGGCATTACGCCGAATCGGGGCGATGCCCTGTCGATTCTGGGTCTGGCGCGGGAGTGTTCCGCGCTGTTCGATCAGCCCTATAACAGGCCGACGATGCAAGCACCGGTTGTGGCAACTGCCGAGTCGGTGGCGGCAAGGATCGACGCGAACGCAGATTGCCCACAGTATCTGACGCAGACGATCAGTGATATTCCGCGGATGCGACAAACCCCGCTTTGGCTTGCGGAGCGACTTCGTCGTGCGGGGATCAAGGTGATCGAGCCGATCGTCGATATCTGCAACTACGTGATGCTGGAGCTCGGGCAGCCGCTGCATGCCTTCGATCGTCAGAAGCTGGCGGGCGATCTGTGCGTTCGTCGTGCCAAGGTGGGCGAGTCGCTGTCCGCGCTCAACAAACAGACGCTGACACTCGATGAAACCTGTCTGGTGATCGCCGATGCACGGGGACCGGTGGCCCTGGCCGGTATTATCGGGGGATTGGACAGCGCGGTCGGTGACGATACCGATACCATCGTGCTCGAGTCCGCGCATTTCGTACCGGAGGCCATTGTCGGCCGTGCCCGTGCGTTCGGGCTCGTGACGGATGCGGCGTTCCGCTTCGAGCGCGGTGTTGATCCCCGTCTACCGTCTGAGGCACTCGCTCGGGCAGCTGAGCTCGTGGTCTCACTGGTGGGCGGGGTAGCCGGTCCGGTGGCGTCCGCCGCTGGTGGTCGAACCCTGCCGACACCTGCCGACATTCCGTTGGATCTTTCCTGGGCAGCGCGTCGTCTGGGCCTGCCCGTGTCCGCAGAAACGGCCACGCGCTACTTGACCGCGCTGGGTTGCTCCGTCGATGAAACACAAGCGGATGTGCTTCGTGTCGTCCCGCCGACGCACCGCTTCGATATCGCGATTCCCGAGGATCTCCTGGAGGAGTTGGCGCGACTGATCGGCTTCGATGCGTTCCGTGCCCCCATGGGCCGGGCGCCGTTGACCATCCAGCCCGTGCCGGAAACCCGGAATACGGCAGTGGATGTCGCGGATGCCATGATCGGCCGCGGTTTCTTCGAGGCGATCACCTACAGTTTCATCGATCCTGCGGTGGCCACGCTTTTTGCCGCCGAGTCGCCGATTTCGCTTGCCAATCCCATTTCCAGCGAAATGGCCGTCATGCGTCAGAGTCTGTGGCCAGGGCTGCTTCAGGCGGTTCGATTCAATCAGAATCGTCAGCAGGGACGGGTGCGGCTCTTCGAGATCGGTCGGATCTTTTCAGGGACCGTCGAGGCCGTGCAGGAAACCGACCAGCTTGCAGCCGTGGTTTGCGGTGCGCGGTGGCCCGAGCAATGGGGGGAGAAGGAAACGCCGGTCGATTTCTTCGATCTCAAGGGGGATCTGGAGGCGGTGCTGCTCGGGCTGGGCTTTTCCCTGTCCGCCGGAGATGGGGAGCGTCCGTTGATTTCGTTCCGAGCGGGCAGCCACATGGCGCTCCATCCGGGGCAGACGGCCGAGATTCTTGTCGACGGCGTTGCGGCGGGCTGGATCGGTGCGGTTCATCCCGAGCTCGTCGATCGACTGGACCTGGTCGGACCCGTCTTCGTGTTCTCAATCGACCTGGCGACGCTGGCGCAACGTCGCCTGCCGGCCAATCGACCGCGTTCCCGCTTCCCGCAGGTTCGGCGCGATCTGGCCCTGATCAAGCCCGCCGAACTTCCCGTCGATGCCCTGCTGGCGCTCATTCGTGAGGATGCGCCGGATACCCTGCGGTCGGTCGGATTGTTCGATCGCTATGTGGGTGCGGGCATCGAACCCGGTACGGAAAGCATTGCACTCAAATTAATTTTTCAAAATGATGAACGTACGCTGACGGACGAAGAAATTATCGCTATAATCAGCGACATACGCGCTAAACTTGCGCAACACGATATTCATTTGCGCACCTGAAGGATTTCATTTCATGGCTTTAACCAAAGCAGACCTGGTTGAAAAACTGCATACCGAACTTGGCCTCAACAAGCGCGAAGCCAAGGATTTCGTTGATATCTTCTTCGAAGAGCTCCGCGCAACGCTGGAGGCGGGCGAAGAAATCAAGCTTTCCGGCTTCGGCAACTTCCAACTGCGGGACAAGAACGAGCGGCCCGGCCGCAACCCGCGTACCGGGGAAATGATTCCCGTATCGGCGCGTCGTGTCGTGACCTTCCGGGCCGGGCAGAAGCTCAAGACGATGGTCGAGGCCTATGACGGCACGATCGCCAGCTGAGACGGATCTCCCTCCGATCCCCAACAAGCGTTATTTCACCATTGGCGAAGTGGGGGCGCTGTGCGACGTGAAGTCGCACGTACTGCGTTACTGGGAACAGGAGTTTACTCAGCTCAAGCCAGCCAAACGTCGTGGCAATCGGCGTTATTACCAGCGGCACGATATCGAATTGATTCGTCTGATCCGTGCGTTGCTGTACGACCAGGGCTTTACCATAGCCGGTGCGCGTCAGCAGTTGTCCCAAGGGCAAAAGCCGATGCCACGGGTCGAGTCGGGGACGACAGAAACGGTCCGCGAATGGGATGTCTCCCGCGTGGTGGTCGATCCCGAACCTATCGCGGCGCCGACCACGGCCGCTCCCGCATCGCATGAAGCGGCACCGTCGTCTGAGAGCGCATCAGGCTCAGCGCAGCCGATCTTGTCTTCGGCACCGAAGACGCTTGAGGATGTGCGACGCGTTCTCGAAACGATTCTGCACGATCTTGAACAGCATCTCTGATGCCGATATTTGACGTGGTTCCGTCCGATGCGCGGCGGCATTTTCTCTGTGCATCCGTTGCGGTACACTCACAAACTTTTACAAATCAATAGCAAACGAAATCAGGGGCACGATGAACACGAAAACCGGTTTAAACAAGGTGGTATTGGCCTATTCAGGCGGCCTTGATACCTCGGTGATTCTCAAATGGCTGGAAGAAACCTATCAGTGCGAGGTCGTGACGTTCACGGCGGATCTCGGCCAGGGTGACGAGCTGGAGCCAGCGCGCGTCAAGGCGCAGAAGATGGGTGTGCGTGACATCTTCATCGAGGATTTGCGCGAAGAATTCATTCGTGACTACGTGTTCCCGATGTTTCGTGCCAATGCGATTTACGAGGGCGAGTATCTGCTCGGCACCTCGATTGCCCGTCCCTTGATCGCCAAGCGGTTGATCGAGATTGCCAACGAAACCGGTGCAGACGCGATCGCACACGGTGCGACCGGCAAGGGCAATGATCAGGTGCGCTTCGAATTGGGCGCTTACGCGCTCAAGCCGGGTATCCAGGTCATCGCCCCTTGGCGCGAGTGGGATCTCACGTCCCGTGAAACCCTGATGGCCTACGCCAAGAAACACGACATTCCGGTCGATTTCGCCGCTGCCGGCAAGAAGTCGCCCTATTCCATGGATGCGAACCTGCTCCACATCTCCTATGAAGGCGGTAATCTCGAGGATCCCTGGTGGGAACCCGAGGAATCCATGTGGCGCTGGTCCGTTTCCCCGCAGGCGGCACCGGAGCAGGGTGAGGAGTTCACGCTCACCTTTGTGAAAGGTGATCCGGTCGCGATTAATGGCGAGATGCTCTCTCCGGCCACGCTGTGGGCCAAGCTGAACCAGATGGGTGGCGCACATGGGGTCGGTCGTCTGGACCTTGTCGAAAACCGTTATGTCGGCATGAAGTCCCGCGGCTGCTACGAAACGCCGGGCGGTACCATCGTGCTCAAGGCGCATCGGGCTCTGGAATCCATCACGCTGGATCGCGGCGTCGCGCACCTGAAGGATGAGTTGATGCCGCGTTATGCCGAGATGATCTACAACGGCTACTGGTGGTCACCGGAGCGTCTCATGTTGCAAACGGCGATCGATGCCTCTCAGGCTTACGTCAATGGGGATGTGCGTCTGCGGCTGTACAAGGGGAATGTCCAGGTGATCGGCCGTCGCTCGGACGACACGCTGTTCGACCCGACCATCGCGACCTTCGAGGACGATGCGGGCGCCTACGATCAACGTGATGCCGCCGGCTTCATCAAGCTCAATGCGCTGCGCATGCGGATTGCTGCCAAGGCCGGTCGCGTGTTGTGATCGGGATATTGCCTGCTCGCTCTTCGTCGCGGGCAGCGTAGAAACCCGGGAGATTTCATGGACCGGAAAACGTGTTGTGAACCGACGTAACGGCGGCCGGTCCATCCTGTTTTTCAGCGTGTCGGCGCCCCTGGCGGCGCTGTTGATCTGTTTTGGTCTCTGCCATGCTGCGCAGGCTGCGCTGGAACAGCCACACGTGGTGACAATCGGCGTCCTTGCCTATGACGGCAAGCCGCGCACGGCAGCTCGCTGGCAAGCGACGGCCGACTATCTGACCGCCCAGAACCCCGGTGATCGCTTTCTGATCGAACCCATGTTCCAATCGGAACTGACTGCGGCCGTTCGCGAGAATCGTCTGGATTTCGTTCTGACTCAGCCGCTGCAATTTGTCGAGTTGTCACGCGAGGCACGCGTCTGGCCCTTGGCGACCATGAGCCTCCGTGGTCCAACCGGCTCGCTTGAGCGATTCGGTTCTGCCATCGTTGTCCGATCCGAGCGTGCCGATCTTCGTCATCTCCGCGATTTGAAAAACAAGGTGGTTGCTGGCGCCGCCGACAATGCACTTGGCGCCTGGTTGCTGGGACTCGACGCGATGTCCCGTGCAGGGCTGGACCCGCATACCGATATATTTCCACTCTTCACCGGCTTGCCCATGCAGCATGTGGTTGAGGCAGTTCTTCAGGATCGGGCGGACGCAGGCATTATTCGCACCGGTTATCTGGATCACCTGATCGCGGAGGGGCGAGTAGCGCCCGGTGCGTTACGCGTCCTTGACGCGCGAAACTACATCGGGTTTCCTTATGCCGTGTCCACCGAGCTCGTGCCGGAATGGCCGTTCTCGGCCACGACGCGCGTCAGCAGTCATCTGGCCCGGGAAGTCGCCCGCCAGCTGCTCGCGCTGCCCACGGACAGTGCGGCGGCCAAGAGCGCCGGCATCGAAAACTGGGCCTTGCCGCTGGATTATTCGACGGTCCAGCATATTCGCGATCAGTGGCTTCCATCCACACCTTCCCTGATGCGCGTGTTCCAGGTCTATGGTTTTTGGCTGATGCTGCCGATCTGGCTCCTGATTTTCCTTTTCTTCCTTCAGGGACGACGGACGCAGAAATTCCTTCGGGCGCAGGAGGATCGGCTGCGGTCTACCTTGGATGCGCTCCATGATGCGGTGGTCGTATTGTCTCCATCCGGGCATGTCCAGTTCGCGAACCGGCCGACGCACCTTTTGCTGCGTTCACCGACTCATGCGCAGGAAAGCTTGCAGGGCCGACATTACTCCGAACTGTTCCATATGCAATGGAACGGGGTGCGCGATGTGGACAGCCTGACGGAGGCGATCGAGCGCCTGCCCGAGGACCCGGAGCAGGAGTATGACATTCAGTTTCTCATCGGCCATCAGTTGCGTGAAATCGATCTCAGGGTGCGTTGGCTGGAGTCGCGTACCCCCGCCCCGTCGCGAATCATCCTCTCGATGCGGGATATGACCGATTATCGGGAGGCCACGGCATTGCTGGCCTATCGGGCCAGTCACGACCGGCTGACCGGTTTGATGAACCGGGCAGCATTCGAAGAATTCCTGGAGACCCAATGCCACTCGTTGAGCGAGAAGCGCTGTGAGGGTCTGATTCTCTGGGTCGATGTCGACGATTTCCGGCTCATCAACGAGTCCAGTTCCCGGGAAGTGGGGGATCAGATCATTGCGCGTCTGGCGAGTCACCTTTCGCTCGAATTGCCGGCCACGGGCCTTATCGCTCGTCTGGGGGCGGATGAATTCGGTATCTGGATTCCGGATATTCATTCGATTTCCTACCGTCAATGGCCGGAAGATCTGCTCTCGTCCCTGCGCGAGTGGCGTTTCACCGTGGGTAACGACCGAATCCGGATCACCCTGAGCATCGGCGTCTGCCTGGCGGATTACCGGCTGGGGGTCGATCTGATGAAGGACGCGGAAGCGGCCTGTCGGCGGGCCTACCGCGAGGGCGGTAACCGGGTGTACTGGTTCACGCGGGACGATCAGGAAATTGCCAACCGCCGCGACCAGCTGGCGACACTGGGGCAGTTGAAACAGGCACTCGATACCGACGGCTTTTGTCAGGTCATTCAGCGGATCAAGCCGACCCGCAATCGTCCAGGCACCGTGCGGGCGCACTACGAGGTACTGTTGCGGGTCGGCGATGGGGCAGGTGGCATGCAGAATCCGGCTCGATTCATCGAGGCCGCCGAAAAATACCATTTCATGGCCGAAATCGATCGCTGGGTCATTCGCAAGGCATTCGCCTTTCTCGCCCGGATCAAGGAAAACCCGCCTGTTCTGGCGATCAACCTGTCCGGCGCGACGGTTCAGGATCCGCAGATCAACCCGTTCATTCGCGCGGCCTTCCGTGAGTTCAAGCTGGACCCGTCGCTCATCTGCTTCGAGATCACCGAAACATCGGCCATCACCAATTACGATCTGGTGCTGGATCTGATGACCGCCTTGCGCGAACTGGGTTGCAGTCTGGCACTGGATGATTTTGGCGGCGGTCTGCTCTCGTTCGAATTCCTTCGACGGCTACAGCCCGATTTCGTGAAGATCGATGGCAAGCTGATTCGGGATATCGACCGGGATCCCGTCGCCGAGGTGATCGTCGGCGCGATCCACCAGGTAGCCCTCGTCATGGGCGCAGAGACCATCGGCGAATGGGTGGAGGACGAAACCACGCAGGCGCGGCTGACGGAAATCGGGATCCACTACGTGCAAGGCTACCTGCATCATCGGCCTGGCCCGCTGACGGAATTGTTGCCGGATTATTCGCCCGCCTGCACGAGATCCCCGATTTGAACGATGTGGTTGCCCGGATAGCGCAGCATGGCCGTGTGATGGCTCAGGTGAACGATGTCCGCAGCACCAAGTGATTCCAGCGTATGTCGTTCGGGGAGCGTTTCCTGTCCCAGAAGGCTGACGGGATCGGAGCGGCGCAGGAGTAGCGGGCGGTCGCTGAGGCGTAAACCGTCGTCGGCCCCGCGATTGATGGTGATCTCGCGGCCGTCGACGCGGATCACCTGGCCAGTCAGGGGTTCACAGTCCAGCGACTGACCGATGAATCTCGCGGCATGTTCGGCCAATTGCTGTAGGGATTGGCCGTACGTACTGGACCAGAAGGGACGGCCGCGCGCATCGATGGGGGGCTGGTAGGGTGCGATGCGGACGGACTCAGCCGCGATTTCCGTGTGCGCGACCTCGATCCCCTTGGCACCATTGTCGATGCTGATGTCGATCGTGCCGCTCCGCGGGTCGGCACTGGGGCCGAGGAAAGACCAGGCGCTGTCGTGGCCGGTAGCGAGGAAATCATGCCCGCTGATCCGGATGAAATAGATCTGTCCGGTTCGGGTGAAGGTGCCAATGGCAGGGGCGTTGTCACGCGCGCGCGTTGCGGGAACGAGTGTGGTTCGGAAACCGAATTCTCGATTCAGATCCGTCGCCACGGCTTCACTCAGACCGGAGCCCAGATTCAGGATGTCGGCGGGGGCACTCGGTATCCAGACGCGGCTCAATGCCACGGTCTTGACGAAGCGATGATTGGCGCAGGTTCCCGCTTCCCGGGTGGGCTCTGGCGCGGTTGGCGCATCGCTGGTCTGTTCGAGCGGCAACGCAGGCAAGCGTTGGGTGGCCGCACTTGACAGGATGGGTAGGGCGGTCGTGAGGAGTGCCAAAGAGATTGGCAAGGAGTGACGGAGAAGCCGGTTCAAGTCGCGCATGGTATGTGGTGTGCCATCCGGTGTCGGGTTGTTCAGAGGCGCCTGATGGCTACTTTACGCTATGATCCTTCCAGTTCAATAGCGCAGTTACGGCGCGGTTGTCGTTTTCACAGTTCGTTTGTCATTGTTTCGAGGTTTTCATGACGGTTCGCACGCGTTTCGCCCCATCACCCACCGGTTATCTGCATATCGGTGGTGCTCGCACGGCGTTGTTCAGCTACCTGTATGCCCGTCGGCACGGGGGCGATTTCGTTCTGCGGGTCGAGGACACGGATCTCGAGCGCTCCACGCCGGAATCCGTCAATGCCATTCTCGAGGGCATGACCTGGTTGAATCTGGATTATGACGAAGGCCCGTTCTACCAGACTCAACGGATGGATCGCTACCGGGAAGTCATTGACCAGTTGATGGCGACGGGCCATGCCTACTACTGCTATGCCAGCCGCGCGGAGCTCGATGCGCTGCGGGAAGCGCAAATGGCTCGGGGCGAGAAGCCGCGCTACGATCGCCGCTATCGCGATTTCACCGGTACGCCCCCCGAGGGCGTCGCCCCGGTCATCCGTTTCCGCAACCCCCTGGATGGGGAAGTGGTGGTCGAGGATGCGGTGCGTGGCCGGGTCGTGTTCCAGAACAGCGAACTCGACGATCTGATCATTGCCCGATCGGACGGCACCCCGACCTACAACCTGACCGTGGTGGTCGACGACTGGGACATGCAGATCACGCATGTGATCCGGGGGGATGATCATCTCAACAACACGCCGCGGCAGATCAACCTGTATCGCGCGCTGGGCGTCACGCCGCCGCAGTTCGCCCACCTGCCGATGATTCATGGCCCGGACGGTGCCAAGCTGTCCAAGCGTCATGGTGCCGTCGGGGTGATGCAGTACCGCGAAGACGGCTACCTGCCCGATGCGCTGCTGAATTATCTGGTTCGTCTGGGCTGGTCGCATGGCGACGACGAAATCTTCGACCGACCGACGATGGTGCAACTGTTCGACATCGGGGACATCAACCAGTCGGCATCCAGCATCAACCCCGAGAAACTGCGCTGGCTGAATCAGCAGTACATCAAGAACCTGCCGCCGGAGCAGGTGGCCGTCGAATTGCGCTGGCATCTCGGTCGGATCGGTATCGATCCGGCTGCCTCGTCGCTCGATCCGGCCCGACTCGTCACGGCCTATGCCGACCGGGTTCATACCCTCGTCGAGTTGGCGGCCCAGGCCCGGCCGTATTACGAACCCCTCACGGGCTACGATCCGGGCGCATTGGCAAAGCTGGACGACGACGCGCCGAAAATTCTCGATGCACTGGCCGAAGCCCTGTCCGATGACGCCGCATGGGCGTCGGAAGCCGCCCTCGATCAGACGGCCAAGGGCGTTGCCGAAGCGCTCGGGTTCAAGCTGGGCAAGGTGGGCCCGCTGTTGCGCCTGGCCCTGGTCGGGCAGAGCAGTTCCCCGAGCCTGGGCGTCACCCTGAGCCTGCTGGGGCAGGCACAGGCCGTGGATCGGGTTCGCGCGCTGAAAACCCATCTCGTGCATCCGTAACCCCCGTGTTAATCCAGGGTGCGTCAACCGCCAGATCAAAGGACTGATTATGCCGATATCGCTTCGTTGGGTTCTGGCTTACGTTATCGTTGCCATCGTCTGGATTGCGGTGATGCAATGGCTCCTGCAAAGCATCGGCGGGAGCCAGTGGTCGATTTCCATCGGCGGTCTGATCGTCGGTGGCATTTTCGTGCTGATTACGGCCTGGCTGTTGTTCCTGCTTCTGGAGCGCGGTCATGCCGGTGCGGTGTCTTCCGTGATCGATACCCATGCACTGGCGGATGCCCGTGCGCGGGTGTGGTGGGCGGCGCTGGGTGCCTTGATTGGTGTGACGCTGCTGGCGCAACTGTTCATGGTCTCGTTCGCCACGCGCGAGTATCGCCCGGTGTTGCTGAAACAGGCCCATGCCGAACTGGTCGCCCAGGCGCGGCTCCAAACCAAGGCGATTCATGATTGGCTGAGCGTGCGCGCGGAGCAGGTCGCCCGGTTGGCAACGCAGGCAGGAACCCTCTCCGAGCGATTGCAGAATCACGCACAGAACCCGGCAGAAGCTTTGGGGGAGCTGAGTCAATTGGTGACGGATGGGCGATTCGTCACGGTCACGCTGTACAACGCCGATCACCTGCAGAAATTGCAATTCGGACTCAAAAGTGCGGCCAAGGCACCGGATCTCCTGTTCGAACAGGCGGCAGCGACGTCGAAGGTGCAGTTTTCCTGTCGCTTCAGTCCGGGACGATCTTCCGTCGATTGTTATTGGGTGCTGCCCGTCTTTCTTGGCCATAGCGAGGTGAGTGGCGGCCCGTGGTATCTTGTTTTCTACAGTGCGCTTGATGCGCAGGCACTTGCTGGCCACGATGCCACGGAGCCGGATCATCCTGCACGAACCCTGATGCTCGTCTCGCCGGACGAGTCGTCCCCCCGCCAGTGGTTGAGTTTCTCGCTGCATCCGGGCAGCAATGCTACCGTGCGGGCGCTGTCCACCCGAGAGGCTGCCTGTCTCGATCAGGCCAGCCCCTTGAGTGGGCTGCTTCGACCGGAATCCGATGATCTGCATGCCGCGACACCGTCCCCGTCGCCTAAAATGATGAGCGGCCGGCTGGATTGTTCACCGAGATCCGTGCTGTATGCGCGTCTGATCGTGCCGGAAATCAATGCACTGCTGTGGGCGGCCAACACAGAGTCCGCAATCCTCCAGCCCATCCGCAAAACGCGTCAATTGCTGGCGGTCGCGGCGCTGTCCGGCGTCATGGCCTTGCTGCTGGCCCTGTTCTTTTTCTGGCAGATCATGCGTCTGCATCATCAGAAGGCCCTGTTTGCATTGGTGCGCGAGCGCGATCAGCTGGGCGTGTTTTGGGAGCAGATGCCGACACTCGGTCTGGCTCTGGTCGATCCGGCCTCGGGCGCGGTCCTGAACGTGAATCGTCGCTGGGCGCAAATTTTTCATTCCGGTCGGGAAGCGATGCTGGGTCGGGAGTTGCTGGCGTTGATTCAGCCGGTGTCTGCGCTGATCGATTCCGCGGAAGTCCGCGCTGGCGATGAACAGATCCTGCAGGATTTGTGCGCGGGTATCCGGGAAGAAGTGGTTCTGACCCGACGGATTCGGGTGAGCGATCCTGTCGGCGAATGGGTGCGCGTCAGCATGCGCGCCCTCAAGGCGTCGGATCAGTCGATTCTGGGCGTGGTCGTCGCACTGGACAGTTTGGGTGAAACCGTCGACAACGCCCACCAGACGCAGGCGGAACGGGATTTCTATCGCCTGGCCTGGGCCCTGGTGCAATCCGGGCGCCAGCCGCCTGCCGAGACGCCGGTCGTCCCAGAACCGGATGCGTCGGCAACGTCATTCCCCGCCGACCGATTCAGCATGCTGAGCGAGCGGATCGTTACGGAGACCGGGATCGTGGCCGCCTGTCTCTATACCCACTGGCCCGAGGTCTGGTCGACGGCACCGGATCTCACGGGGCCTCAAATCGAGCAGCAGGAGCAGAAGCTGTTTCAGTGTGCGGGCGGTAGCGCGGCGATTCGGGATCTGGCCAACCAGCTGGCGGCCAATGGCTTGATCGATCGCGTTCTGGTGGCCCAGTCGCCGATCTTTGTCGATGACGAGGTCAAATCCGCCGCCCCGAGTCCGGGGCTTTCCCTGCAGTCCGAATTGTGCGATCAGCTCAAATCCCACCCGGTGGGTGCTTTCGCGGTGATTCCCGTGTCCACGGGTAATGGAGATTGCGTGCGGGCCTGGATCGTCTTCGCCGGCGAGGGCATGCGTTTCACGGCCCCGGTTCGTACGGCGCTGATGGCGCTGCTCGCCGTGGCCACCGAGGAACTCGCTACGGGCGAGTAGGTGTCGATCGGGATCTTATTCGGGGGTTGTGGTCCCGGGCTTGTCGGTCTGGGGTTCGCCCGTCTTGCTTGATGTCTCGTCCTTCGTTTGCCGGCAACGCGCCGACGAGGCCAGCATCAGTGCGCTGATCGGCGCGGTCACCCACAGGAACACGATGATCAGCGCTTCATGGAGGGATGCGTGCCCCGACTTCAACGAGAAGAAGAGGGCGGAAGCCAGCAGCAGCGCCGTGACGCCCAATGTGGAGGCCTTGGTGGGCGCATGCAGGCGCATGAAGAAATCCGGAAACTTGACGAGACCGATCGATCCGAGCAGGACGAATGCGCTGCCCAGAATGATCAGCCCGGCGATCGCGAATTCGGCGATGGTCATGACTGTTCCTCCGATTCGATGATTCGGCCTCGCAGGACGTACTTGGCCAGTGCCACGGTGCTCACGAAGCCGAGCACCGCGAGCAGCAATGCGGCCTCGAAGTTGATGGCGCTGCCCGTCCACAGGCCGAACAGCACGATCAGCGCGATGGCGTTTACTGCGAGGGTGTCCAGCGCCAGGATGCGGTCGGCCAGAGCGGGGCCACGGAGCACGCGGTAGAAGCTCAGCAGGCAGGCGATGCCAACGAGCGCCAGGCCGACGACAGCGGCGATGCCGATCATGAATGGGCTCCTTTCATCGAGGTGTCTTCGGTCTCGCCGAAGATTCGCTGAATCCGCCGTTCGTATCGGTCCTTCATGCCGGCGATCTCGTCATCGGCATCATCGGTATGTAGGGCGTGGACGATCAGGTGACTGCGATCCGCTGCGATCTCGCAGGAAACCGTGCCGGGCGTCAGGGTGATGGTACTGGCGAACAAACTGATGGCCGTCGGGTGTCGGACGGACAGCGGGACGATCAGGAACTGCGACTTCAGGGCCGCATTCCGGCCCAGCACCTGCCGCGCCACGATGAAGTTGGCTACGACGATATCGCGGATCACCAGCAGTACATAGCCGAGCAGCGCCACGGGCCGACGGATGGGCAGGGGGGCGGTGTCCCGCGGCCCCAGTGCCGGGGGAATCGCCAATCCAATGAGAAGACCGAGCAGAATCTGTCCCGTCGACAGACTGTTGTTCAATAGGAGCCAAAGCAGCGCAAGACTGAGGCTCAATAGCGGTCTGGGCAGGATTTTCTTCAGAAACGCGTTCATCAGTGTGTTCCTCCCGCTGTCGTGCCTGGGTCTGTGCCTGGGTCTGTGCCTGGGTTGGTGCCCAAGTCCATGCCAGGGTCCATGCCAGGGTCCATGCCAGGGTCCATGCCATGGATGGGATGAACCGGAAACGCCGGGTGCGTCGAAGCGCGCGCATCCGTGGACAGGACGGCCTGGATGTAGGCCGGCGTCCGAGCGATCTGGCTGCTCGTGCCTTCCAGCCAGCTGCTGAGCGGGTGGGCACCAATCACCATCAAGGCGGCAACCAGCAGGGGACTGACGACCGCAATCCATGCCCAGGTATTCGGCTTGACACTTGCCGGTGCGTCGGTGCGCGGTTGCTCCACGCGGTAGAACAGTCGGGTTCCGCTACGGGCCAGAGCGATGACGGCCAGAAGGCTCGTGATCAGGATCGTTGCGAAAATCGGGGTGCGCAAGGGATGGTCCATGGCTGCGGAGAGGATGAGAACCTTGCCGAAGAACCCGGTCAGCGGCGGCAGGCCCGCCATGGCGAGGGCATAGACGAAGAACAGAGATCCGATAAGGACCATCCCGGCCATGGGCGGTGCGGATTGCCAGCTGTCGCCATGGGCGCGGCCCCGCCGGATCATGTCGGTCAGCAGGAAGAAGCCTGCGCTCAGCACCGTGGTGTGAATCCAGTAGTACAGGGCGCTGCTGATCGCCGCTTCGCTCCGCATGCCGAGGGCGATCATCAAGGTGCCCACGGAGGCGAGGATCAGATAGGCCACCTGCCGCCGCAGGTTCTGTGCCGCAAGCACGCCCAGGGTGCCCATGACCAGCGTCACGATGCCGAGCCAGATTTGCCAGGGTGCCACGAGATCGACGAATGCGGCGGGTGCCGTATCCGCGTCGAACAGGGTGCCGTGGACGCGCAGCATGGCATACAGCCCCACCTTCGTCATGATCGCAAAGAGGGCAGCAACAGGCGCGGAGGTTTCCGCATAGGTGGCCGGCAGCCAGAGGTACAGCGGAAACGCGGCGGCCTTGATCGCGAACACCACGAAGAGCATCAGGCTGGCGGCGGCGATGATGGCGTAGTTCTGTGCGGGTGCCTGGCCGAGTTTCACGGCGAGATCGGCGAGGTTCAGCGTACCCAGCACGCCATAGAGCGCGCCCACAGCGAACAGGAACAGGGTCGAGCCGATGAGGTTGATCACCATGTAGTGAAGACCCGCGCGACTGCGCTTTGCTCCGCCGCCATGCAGCATCAGGCCGTAGGATGCCAGCAGCAGGACCTCGAAGAACACGAACAGGTTGAAGACGTCGCCGGTGAGGAAGGCGCCGTTCAGCCCGAAGAGCTGCGCCTGGAACAGGGCGTGGAAATGCGGGCCGCGTCGATCCTCGTCCGTTGCGACGGCATAGAGGAAACTGACGACGGCGAGACCGGCCGTGAGCAGGAGCATGAGCCCGGCCAGTCGATCGTAGACCCAGACGATGCCGAAGGGCGCGGGCCAGTCGCCCATGGGGTAGACGAGATGCTGGTCGCCGGCGCCGCTGATCAGCAGGGCGGCGACGCCGAGCAGGAGCAGGGCGACGCTCGACCCGCTGACGATCCGTTGCAGTCGAACGCTGCGCCGATGCATCAGGATCAGCAGGACGGCGCTGAAAACCGGCAGGAAGACGGGCAGGGCGAGCCAGTGCAGGGGCCAGACGGGAGCGGAAAACAGGCCGGTCATGATGTCGCGTCGTCCTTCTGGTCTTCGGCTGTCGGACCCGACAATTTTGAACCGGGGAGCGGCGCACCGTCGACATGGTCATTGCCAAGCTCCGCACGCGTCTTCAGTGCCAGCACGATCACGAAGGCGGTCATGGCGAAGGCGATCACGATGGCCGTCAGCACCAGGGCCTGCGGAAGCGGGTCCGCGTAGTGGCTCTGGTTGCCCAGTACCGCCGCGGCGTTGCTGGCCAGTCGGCCCATGCCGAACAGGAACAGGTTGACCGCGTAGGAAAGCAGGGTCAGACCCAGTACGACGGGGAAAGTCTGGGCACGCAGCGTGAGATACACGCCGGAGGCCGTCAGCATGCCGATCAGCAGGGCGAAAAGCAGGGACATCAGGCGGTCTCTCCCGTTGTGGCGGCTTTCTCGCCTGAGGGGCGCAGCTCCAGATGCGCCATGTGAACCAGCATCAGCACGCTCGCGCCCAGTACGACCAGGAACACGCCGAGGTCGAACATCATGGCCGAGGCCAGTTCCACGCTGCCGATCAGCGGGATTTCCCAGTGGCCGAAGGTGGAGGTGAGGAAGGGGAAGCCCGCAGCGATGGCGGCGAGCCCGGTGCCCAGAGCGAGCAACAGGCCGAACCCGATGGCGCCGTGGGTCGGGATCAGCAACTTGCGCTCCGTGGCCCGGACACCCTGCGCGAGGTACTGCGTGATCAGTGCGCTGGCGACGATCAGCCCGGCGATGAAGCCGCCACCAGGCGCATTGTGACCGCGCAGCAGGATGTACAGCCCGAACACGAGGGTGAGCGGCAGCAGCAGCTGGCTCAGGGTCTGGAATAGCAACGGCTGGGCCGCGGACAGGCAACCCGGGCCGGCCGAGTCCTGCGGTAGTCTGAGATTCTGCAGCAGGGCAAACACGCCAAGCGCGGCCAGCGCCAGGACGCTGATCTCGCCGAAGGTATCGTAGCCCCGGAAATCCACCAGGATGACGTTCACGACGTTATGGCCGCCGCCTTCCGTGAGGCTGTTGGCCAGGAAGTAGCCGGCGATGTTCTCGTAATCGCGCGACATGACGGCATAGGTCAGGATCGTGGCGCCAATCCCGGCCAGGGCCGCGATGCCGATATCGCGGTATTGGCGAGGCCCTCGTTCGCTTGTGCCCCGGGCCGGCAGATAGCGCAGGGCCAGCAGCATCAGCACGATGGTGATGACTTCCACGGAAAGCTGCGTGAGGGCGAGATCCGGGGCCGAATAACGGACGAACAGCAGGGCGACGCCCAGGCCGACGACGCTCATCGGCAGCAGGGCGCGCAGGCGTTGCGTATGAATCCCGGCGGCGACGACGGATGCGGCCATCATGAGCAGCATGCCGGCAGTGGTGATGCCGTCAAAGGCCGGGGCATCAACGTCCGGGCCGAACAGCGGTGCCTGGAAGCTGAGGAAACCGACCAGCCCCGCCAGGATCGCGGCGATCAGGGTCCAGAGGGCCATGGGTTGCAAGCGTCCCTGATCGAACCAGCGGGTGACCGATGCAGCGCCCAGGTGCACGGATCCGATGAGTGCGTCGAACAGGGTCTTCGCATTGAGGTGGCCGATGCCGTGTTCGTGGAACCGTGTGAGCGGCCGACGCAGAGCGTAAACGAGCAGACCGCCGCCCAGGGCAATGGCACTCATCAGTAGGGGGAGCTTGAAACCGTGCCAGATGGCCAGGCTGAAATGGGGTGGTGCGGCATTCAGGACGGCAGCGGCGGTGAAGTTCAGCAGCCCGCCGATCAGGACGGCCGGGAAGATACCGACGGCCAGACAGACCACGACCAGGATGTCCACCGGAACGCGCATCATGCGCGGTGGCTCGTGAATTTCCTTGGGTAGATCGGGGTCGGGCGTTCCGAAAAACGTGTCATGGACGAAGCGGATCGAGTAGGCAACCGACATCACGCCCCCGAGCGTCACCAGCAGCGGCAGGAACCACGTGGGACCAAACTCCGGCGCCACGTCCAGCGCCTCGCTGAAGAACATCTCCTTGCTCAGGAAACCGTTAAGCAGCGGAACGCCTGCCATGGCCGCGGCAGCCACGATGGCGAGGGTGGCCGTGTGCGGCATCTTGCGCGCCAAACCGCCCAGGCGGCGCATGTCCCGGGTACCGGTCTCGTGGTCGATGATGCCGGCAACCATGAACAGCGAGGCCTTGAAGGTGGCGTGGTTGATGAGATGGAAGATCCCCGCTACCGCCGCCAGCGGTGTGCCGAAGCCGAACAGCAGGGTGATCAGCCCCAGGTGACTGATGGTGGAGTAGGCGAGCAGACCCTTGAGATCGTGCTTGAACAGGGCCGTGTAGGCACCGAGCAGGAAGGTGGCGAGGCCGGCGCCCCCGACCAGCACCAGCCATTCCTCCGTGCCGGATAGCACGGGAAACAGGCGAGCCAGCAGGAAAATGCCCGCTTTGACCATGGTGGCCGAATGGAGGTAGGCCGAGACCGGCGTCGGTGCGGCCATGGCGTTGGGCAGCCAGAAATGGAAGGGGAACTGGGCCGATTTCGTGAAGGCGCCGAGCAGGATCAGCAGCAGGATCGGCAGATACAGCGGACTGGCGCGTAGCGTGTCGCCGGCATTGAGTACCGTGCTCAGGTTGTAGCTGCCCACCACGTGGCCGAGCAGCAGCACCCCCCCGAGGAGGGCCAGTCCGCCCATGCCTGTCACGGCCAGAGCCATTCGGGCGCCCTGGCGCGCTTCCTTGCGGTGTTGCCAGAAGCTGATCAACAGGAAAGAGGAGAGGGAGGTGAGTTCCCAGAAGACCACCAGCTGGATCAGGTTTTCCGAGAGCGCGATGCCGAGCATGGCGCCCATGAAGAGCATGAGGCCCGAGAAGAAGCGCCCCGGATGGTCCTGGGAAGAAAGGTAGTAGCGGGCATAGACGATGATCAGCAGGCCGATCAGCAGGATCAGGCCGCTGAACAGGATGCTCAGCCCATCGAGTCGGAAGGCGAAATCCAGTCCGATCTGCGGCAGCCAGGCAAAGCGGATGACCTGCGGGGTGGCGAGATCGGCGTGACCGACCAGCAGCCCCAGCAACACCAGACCGGTAATCGTGGTGGCGCCGGCCACCCAGGGCGCGGCACGCCGATCCCAGCCGACGCTCAAAGCGATGAGCGGCGCACTCAGAAAAGGCAGCAGGACGATCAGGATCAGGGTTGCCATAGGGCCTTCATGACCTCGTGCCGTGGCGATGGGAACACGGTGCGGCGGCAACGCGCGCGCCGCCGGTCACCGCATTGATGGATTGCCCATGGGCGGATGTCCGCAGGAAAGAAGGGATCGCGCTTGTGTCGCGGCGATAGTCGGTGGCGTAACGGCTCATTCGCTCAAATCTAACATGCCTTATGGGATCTGCAGAAAATTTATCATGTCGAAAGCATAAGATCATGGCGACAAGGCGACCGAATGTTAGACTTTAGCGCTCTATTCCTGTGCAACCACCGTTCATTTTTGAGTTTTTAGACGAGAAATCAAAACCTTGTTTCCCGATAAGCCCTCGCCAGAGTACATCGCGCCCGAAAAACACGAGATTCTTCGGGATCATCTCAGCGATCATGCGCTCAACGTTCTTCAGCGCCTGCACGATCATGGCTATGCCGCCTATCTGGTCGGCGGCTGCGTGCGCGATCTGCTGCGCGGCGTTCGGCCGAAGGATTTCGACGTGGTGACGGATGCCCGTCCCGAGCAGGTCAAGGCGCTGTTCCGTCACGCCCGGATCATCGGGCGCCGGTTCAAGATCGTGCATGTCGTCTTCGGTCGGGATCTGATCGAGGTCACCACCTTCCGTGGGGGCGATGACGAGGGCGTGCGGCGGTCCGACCAGGGCCGCATCCTGCGCGACAACGTGTTCGGCACCATCGACCAGGACGTCTGGCGACGGGATTTCGCCTGCAATGCCTTGTACTACAACTATGCGGACGACACGCTCGTCGACTATGTCCAGGGCTGGCAGGACGTGCAGAGCGGCCATCTGCGCATCATCGGCGATCCGGCGACCCGCTATCGCGAGGACCCGGTCCGGATGCTGCGCGCCGCGCGCTTCATGGCCAAGCTGGGATTCACGCTCCTGCCGGAAACGGCGGAGGCCATTCACATCTGCCGCGATCTCTTGAAGGACATCGCGCCGGCCCGGCTGTTCGACGAAAGCATCAAGCTGTTCCAGGGCGGGCATGCCTGGGCGGGCTTCCTGCAGCTGCGCGAGCTCAATCTGCTGGGTTATCTCTTCGCCGGTCTGAACGATCTGCTCGACCGCGACTACGATCGCGTTTCCGCCCTGGTGGAAAAGATTCTCACCGGTACCGATGAGCGCATTCAGCTCGGTCTGCCCGTCAATCCGGCCTTCCTGCTCGCCGGACTGCTGTGGGCCGATCTCAGTCGCCGCCGCGAGTACTGGGTGCACCAGCGCGTCGACGTCGATGCGGCTCTGGATCTGGCGGCCGACGAAGTGATCGCCGCCACGGTGCGTCAGGTTGCGATTCCCCGGCGGCTTACGGATCTGATGCGGGTCATCTGGTCCTTGCAGCCGGCCCTGGAGCGGGAGGGGCAGAACATGGTGCCCGGTGCGCCGCTGGACGGCTTGACCGAAGCACAGAAAACCCTGCTGGCCCATGCCTGGTTCCGTGCTGCACTGGATTTCCTCTGTCTGCGGAGTGAAGTGGGCGAGGTGTCCGATTCGATCTGTGCGTTCTGGCGGCACTATGCGCCGGCGCGCGACAAGGATTCCGGCGAGGCGGTGCCGACCGTCCTGCCCGAAGATTTCGTGACGCACGGCGATCCGAAGCGGCGTCCCCGTCGGCGTTCGCGCCGACCCCGCCAGTCGCGCCCGCATTGAGTCGCGACGAACGGCCGATGGCAGATCGTGCAGGCATGAAGCCCGACGAAGTCGTGTCGACGATTGCGCTCGGGAGCAATCTCGGTCATCCGGTCGAACAACTGGGCCGGGCGCTCCAGGCGCTGGACTGCCTGCCGCAGACGTCGGTGCTCAAGCGATCTAAACTGTATGCGAACCCGCCGATGGGGCCGCAGGATCAACCCGATTACGTGAATGCGGTCGCGTTGCTGGTCACCCGGTTATCTCCGGGAGAGCTTCTGGGGGCGCTCAAGGCCCTGGAGCAGGCAGCCGGACGCTACGCCACCCGATATTGGGGCGAGCGTGTGCTGGATCTGGATATTTTGACCTATGGCGACCAGACGATCGATCAGCCCGACCTGACCGTGCCGCATCCGGGGATTGCCGAGCGACGCTTCGTATTGGAGCCCTGGGCGGAAATTGCGCCGGAGGCCGCGTTGCCGGACGGTCGCCGGATCGTCGATCTGCTGGCGGCGGCGCCGGTGCATGCGTTGCGGGTCATCCCCGACGCCCACGGCGGCTAGCCCAGACACCTTGCGGGTGTTTTCGCCTTTTCCCTGAATTCCCAAGCCAATGAGTGATCCGAATGATGAACACGGCCGATGACGTGATTGTGCCCCGAACGATTCCCGCCCTCTGGCAGGCGAAACGCCGGAAGCAGCCGATCACCATGTTGACCGCTTACGATGCCAGTTTTGCCCGTGCGGCCGATGAGGCCGGGATCGACGTCCTGCTGGTCGGCGATTCGCTCGGCATGGTGGTCCAGGGACAGCGCGATACCCTGTCCGTCACCCTGGATGACATGGTCTACCACACCCAGTTGGTTCGTCGGGGCGCGCCCGGCCGCCTGATCATGGCCGACATGCCCTTCCTGTCCGATAGCACCGTGGCCCAGGCTTTGGCGAGCGCCGGCCGGCTCCTGCAGGAGGGCGGGGCGGATCTCGTCAAGATCGAGGGCGGGGAAGCCAAGGCTCCGATCATCCGCGCGCTGACCGATGCGGGTATCCCGGTCTGCGCCCATGTCGGGCTGCTGCCGCAGCATGTGCGCCAGTTGGGCGGCTATCGGGTTCAGGGTCGGGATGCCGAGGATGCCGCGCGTATCCTGCACGATGCCGAGGTTCTGGTCGAAGCGGGCGCCGTGATGGTACTGGTGGAATGTGTCCCCGGCCCGCTGGGTACCCGTCTGGCGACCGCCCTGGAAACGCCGGTGATCGGCATCGGTGCCGGGAACGGCGTGGATGGTCAGGTGCTCGTCCTGCATGACCTGCTCGGGCTCAACGATCATCCGCCGCGGTTCGTGCGCGATTTTCTGCGTGGACGCGGTTCCATCGGTCAGGCGCTGACGGCCTATGTGGCGGCCGTCCGAGACCGCAGCTTCCCGGCGGAGCACGAGGGCTACATCTGACATGCGGATCTTGCGGACACGCGCGGAGCTCGCCCAGTGGCGCGCCGAGCAGCAGGCGGCCGGAACCGCGATCGCCTTCGTACCGACCATGGGCAATCTGCATGCGGGCCATATGCGCCTGGTCGATCAGGCCCGTCAGATGACCCGGCTGTCTTCGCCGCGGGCCGTACTGGTTTCCATCTTCGTCAACCCGCTCCAGTTCAACGATCCGGGCGATCTGGCCCGCTACCCGCGGACGGAAACGGAGGATTGCGCGCTGCTGACGGCACGCGGCGTCGATGCGGTATTTCTGCCGTCGCTGGAAACCATCTACCCCGATGCCACGGCTGACGGTACCGGCCTGCAGGTCAGCGTGATGCCGGGGCCGCTGGCCGAGCATTGGGAAGGTGCGGCGCGGCCGGGGCACTTTGCGGGCATGATCACCGTGGTCGCCAAGCTGTTTCAACTGGTGCGGCCCGCAGTGGCCGTGTTCGGCGAGAAGGATTTTCAGCAGTTGCAGATCGTGCGGCGGCTGGTGCGCGATCTGGATTTCGATATCGAAATCGAGCCCGTGGCCACCGCGCGGGCGGACGACGGCCTGGCGCTTAGCTCCCGCAACCGTTTCCTGACCGCTGCCGAGCGGGCAATTGCACCGCGGCTGAATGGCGAGCTTCGCCGCGCGGCGGAACGCATCGAAGGGCGTGCGGCCCCCGTGGCCCAGGTGCTCGCCGAAGGCATCGATGCCTTGACCGCTGCAGGATTCGTTATCGATTATTTCGCGTATTGCGATGTCGATACCCTGTTGCCCCGCCAAGATGACGGCCTGGATGACGGCCAGGATGACGGCCAGGGACAAGGGTCGGGAATCCTGTTGGCAGCCGCCCGTCTGGGTGCTGTCCGGTTGCTGGACAATTGCCGCGTCGGCTAGTGCGCCGGGTCGATTCGCTCCGCGCGATCAGGCGGAAAGCGCGGGCAAGTCGAGCCCGGCCGACGGTTTACGTTAGAATCCCTATCACGTTTGTTTTTTCGGAAGCGTTCAATGAATCCCAATTACCTTGAATTTGAACAGCCTATCGCGGAACTGGATGCAAAAATCCGCGAACTGCGGTTGATGGACAACACCGCCGGTTTGGACATCAACGAGGAAATTGCGCGTCTTGAAGCCAAGAGCACGGAATTGACGCGGTCGATTTTCAGCAACCTCACCGCCTGGCAGATCAACCAGATCGCCCGCCATCCCCAGCGCCCCTATACCTTCGACTACGTCCAGCACCTGTGTACGGATTTCGTCGAGCTGCACGGCGATCGCGCCTTTGCGGACGATCAGGCGATCGTGGGCGGCATGGCCCGGTTCGACGGCATTCCGGTCATGATCATCGGCCATCAGAAGGGCCGGGATACCAAGGAAAAGATCCGGCGAAACTTCGGGATGCCCCGTCCCGAGGGTTACCGCAAGGCCAAGCGACTCATGGAGCTGGCCGCCAAGTTCAAGCTCCCGGTACTGACCTTCATCGACACGCCGGGCGCCTACCCGGGCATCGATGCCGAGGAGCGGGGACAGAGCGAGGCCATTGCCCGCAACCTGTACGTGATGGCCGACCTGCCGACGCCGATCATCGTGACGGTGATCGGCGAGGGTGGTTCGGGCGGCGCTCTGGCCATCGGTGTCGGCGATCATGTGATGCAGTTGCAGTACGGCACCTACTCGGTGATTTCCCCCGAAGGTTGCGCGTCGATCCTCTACAAGAGTGCCGAGCAGGCGCCCGAGGCGGCTGAGGCACTGGGCATCACCGCCCCGCGTCTGCTGGAACTCGGTTTGATCGACGAAGTGGTGCCCGAGCCCTGCGGCGGCGCCCATCGGGATATCCCCCTCATGGCGCAGACCCTCAAGGCCTCGATCAAGCGGGCCCTGCTCAAGCAGATGAACCGACCGACAAGTGCCCTGTTGACCCGTCGCTACGAGCGGCTCATGAGCTACGGACAGTTCCTGGAAGAGTAACCCGCGCCGCGGCGAGCCGAACCGCCCCGGTTGGCGCATCGAATCCCGGAGACCTCGATGGCGGTGGATCATACCGAATTTCCTGCGCAGGCTCGGGTCGTTCTCGCCAGTTCGGGCGGGGCGGATTCCCTGGGCGCGCTCATTCGCCTGCAGGAACTGCACGCCCGGGGCGATATTCATCATCTGAGCGTCGTGAGCGTGGATCATCAGATCCATCCGGAGTCCGCTTCCTGGAGCGATCTGGCCTGTGCCCAGGCGCAGCACCTCGGGGTATCGGCACATACGCTCCGGGTGAACGTTCCGCCGCAGACCGAGCACGGTCACCGCTCACTGGAGGCCCGCGCCCGCGCGGCGCGCTACCAGGCCCTTGCCGATTGGATGACAACGCAGCCCCCATCGGGCGTGCTCGTGACGGCGCACCATGCCGAGGATCAGGCCGAAACCGTCCTGCTTGCTGCCCTGCGCGGCAGTGGAGCCGCAGGTCTTGCCGCCATGCCCGTCTGGTCGCGTTTTGCCAACGGCTGGCATTGGCGTCCCTTCCTGGACATGCCCCGGGCCGAATTGCGCGCACCGGCCGAGCAGAGCGGTCTCGGTTTCGTGAGCGACCCCAGCAACGCCGACTTGCGCCATGACCGCAACTACCTTCGCGCCGAGATTCTGCCGCGCTTGAACGTCCGGTGGCCGCAGGCCGTCGCCCGACTGGATCAGACCGCCGCGCAGGCAGGCGAGGATCTGACGCTGCTCTCCGCCCTGGCCGAACTGGATGCCGGGGGGACTCTGGATGGAACGGATCTGCCGACCGTGCGTCTGATTGGTCTGCCACTCGCCCGGCAAACAAACGTCCTTCGGGCCTGGATTCGGCGTCGCGGGGCGTTGATGCCGCCTCGGGCCCGCCTCCAGTCCTTCGTGGATCAACTGCAGCAGTCCGCCTCGGCGCGGATGCCCACGCTAGCCTGGGGCGATTGGCGCATCACGCGCTATCGGGATCGTCTGTACTGGCGGACGGGCGACGAATCGACGCCGGCGACACCGGTCGTCTGGGCGGACAAGCGACAGCCTGTGGCCTGGACGAACAGCCGTGTCTGGCGGCTCGTACCCACGAACTCGTCGGACCCGCTGGCCATCGATGCCCGCTGGCTGACACGGGATTGGCTGTTGCGCGCGCGTCAACCGCAGGACCGGATCCGTACCCAGGCCAAGCGCCCATCGCGCACCCTGAAGAACTGGTTTCAGGCGCAGGGCGTGCCGCCGTGGTCACGGGAGTCGGCTGTGGTCATCGAAATCGACGGGCAGCTGGCCTGCCTTGCGACGTTGGGGGTGGATCTCGCGTTCCGACCCGCCCATGGTGCCCCCGGTTGGCGGGTGGAGGCGGTCCCGACCGCGCCCGTGGTACAGTTGCCGCCGGATGACCTGACCGGCTGATCCGACGTCGATGGGCGGGTTGTTTCGCGTTGGGGCGCGTCGCAGCAGGCGGCGATCCTCCACGGGATATCGGCCCGCACAGGGCGCAAGCGACGAATACGGGAGCAGTTATGTCGATTCATCTGGAGCATGTGACCCCCAAACGCTGGACGCGCTGGCTCGACCGCGTGCTGGCCCAGGCCCTCGCGATTTTGCGACAGACATTCATGGTGCTGATGATCGCCTATACCCTGGTCTGCATTTTCAGCTTCGCGGTGAAATTGAGCGTGCTCACCGCGGCGCATGGCGCCCTGGATTTCACGGCGATCAACGAATTGCTGACGGATGGCCTCTACGTGCTGATCATCCTCGCCATCGTGAAATCGCTGTTTCTGAGGAACCCGTTCGATTACGCCGTGACGCTGCTGGAAACCGGTTTTGTCGTGCTTATCCGAAAACTGATCCTGTTGCCCACCGATCCCGGCGAGTGGCGACTGCTCCTGGTCCTGGGGCTTACCTCATCCGTGTTTTTCGTGCTGATTCTGGTGATTCATGGGCTGAAGCGCCGCTGGCATGGGCAGGATCATCCGCGACCGGCATCGACCGGGTTCTCGGCCGCCGGTCCCGACATCAACGACGTCAAATGAACAAAGGAACCGCCAGATGATTCATCGATCAGACCTTGTAGCTTTCTGCGACGACGTGCTGGCATCGTCGGGCTCGCCAGATTACGCGCCCAATGGCCTGCAGGTGGAAGGACGCGAGCGGATCGCCCATATCGTGACCGGCGTTACGGCCTGTCAGGAGCTGATCGACGTGGCGATCGATCTGCGTGCGGACGCCATCCTGGTGCATCATGGCTTCTTCTGGAAAAACGAGCCGGCACCCATCGTCGGCATGAAATACCGGCGGATCGCAGCGCTGATTAAGCATGACATCAATTTGATTGCCTATCATTTGCCGCTCGATCGTCAGCCCGAATTCGGCAACAATGCAGCTCTCGCGGATCAATTGGGCCTGACGGAGCGCCGTCTGTTCGGCGCGCAGGAACTGGCGGTGGCGGGCACCTTGCCGGATTCCTGCACGGTCGATGATCTGACGGCGCGCCTGACCGAGGTGCTCGGGCGCCCGCCGCTGGTCGTCGGGCCGACGAATCGGCCTCTGCGACAGATCGGCCTGTGTACCGGCGGCGCGCAGGACTACATCGGCGATGCGGCGGCCCTGGGGCTGGATGCCTACATCTCCGGCGAGATCAGCGAGCGGACCACGCATGTTGCCAGGGAGGAGGGCATTGTGTATTTTGCGGCCGGGCATCATGCCACCGAGCGAGACGGCGTTCGCTTGTTGGGCGATCGGATTGCCAGCCAGTTCGACGTACGGGTGACCTTTGTCGATATCGACAACCCCGTGTGAAGAAAGTGCATGCCCGTGCCCATGGCCATGCGATAAAGATGTCATGAAATGGATTAATGACACTTGTTTGACGTACGCGGCCTGAACCGTAAGAATCGTCAGGTTTGAGCGATGAAAGGTGCCGCGACGCGGGCACGTTGCAGAGCTGTCGAGTTCAATAAGAACAGACTGCGCCGGAGTTTTCGGATTCCGGTGAACGGTCGAATGTCCGCAACCGACAGCGTGATGTGACCAGACGGGTAAAACGGTCTGTTTTTGATTTTTTTGGAGCGAGTTATTGATGGCTGATATTCCTGTAAATTCTGCACGCCGGCGATTTCTGACGGGATCGGCCACCGCGGTGGGCGCAGTCGGAATGGGCTTCGCAGCCGTTCCTTTTCTGTCTTCCTTTGAACCGAGCGCCAAGGCGGAAGCCGCAGGCGCGCCGGTCGATGTCAATGTGGCCAAGTTGTCCCCGGGACAGATGGTCACCGTCGCCTGGCGGGGCCAGCCCATCTACGTGGTGCACCGCACCCCGAAAATGATCGAATCGCTGCCCAGTCTCGACAGCCAGTTGCTGGACCCGGACAGCAAGGTGCAGAGTCAGCAGCCGAAATTCGCCGACAATTTCTACCGGTCGCGCAAGGAGCCGTTCCTGGTCGTCGTCGGTATTTGTACGCACCTCGGCTGTGCGCCGACCTACCGCCCCGAAGTGGCGCCGAAGGATCTCGGCCCCGACTGGATCGGCGGGTTCTTCTGCCCCTGCCACGGTTCCAAGTACGATCTGGCCGGCCGCGTCTACAAATCGATGCCCGCACCCCTGAATCTCCTGGTGCCGGATTACATTTTTGCCAGTGAGGATCTGATCCGCATTGGTGTTGCGGAGAAAAAAGCATGATTCAAAAACTCGGCAAATGGGTGGACGACCGTCTACCCATCTCGCATTTCTGGAATGCGCACCTCGCACAGTATTACGTGCCGAGAAACTTCAACTTCTGGTACTTCTTCGGTTCGATCCTGCTGATGATCTTCGTGATCCAGATCGTCACCGGCATCTGGCTGGCCATGAGCTACAAGCCGTCGGCCGCCGAAGCGTTCAACTCCGTCGAATACATCATGCGCGACGTGCACTGGGGCTGGCTGATCCGCTACATGCACTCCACGGGCGCGTCGTTCTTCTTCATCGCCGTCTACCTGCACATGTTCCGCGGCATGATGTACGGCTCCTACAAGAAGCCGCGCGAACTGATCTGGATCTTCGGCGTGCTGATCCTGCTGGCGCTCATGGCCGAAGCCTTCATGGGCTACCTGCTGCCGTGGGGGCAGATGTCCTTCTGGGGTGCCCAGGTCATCATCTCCCTGTTCGGTTCCATCCCGTACATCGGCCCCGATCTGGCGCTGTGGATCCGCGGCGACTACGTGGTTTCCGACGTCACCCTGAACCGGTTCTTCGCCCTGCACGTGATCGCGCTGCCGCTGGTGCTTCTGTTCCTGATCGGTGGCCACATCATGGCGCTGCACGAAGTCGGCTCCAACAACCCCGATGGCATAGAGATCAAGTCCAACAAGGACGAGCACGGCAAGCCCATCGACGGGATTCCGTTCCACCCGTACTACACCGTAAAAGACCTCTTCATGGCAGGGTTCTTCATGTTCCTGTTCGCCCTGGTGATCTTCTACTGGCCGGACGGCGGCGGGAAATTCCTGGAAGCACCGAACTTCATTCCGGCCGATCCGCTGAAAACCCCGGAACACATCGCGCCGGTCTGGTACTTCGCACCGCACTACGCGATCCTGCGCGCCGTGCCGGACAAGTTCCTCGGCGTGGTGGCCATGGGCGCCGCGATCCTCATCTTCTTCCTGCTGCCGTGGATCGATCGGGGTCGCACCAAGTCCATCCGCTACCGCTCGATGGCGTTCAAGGTGCTGCTGTTCTCCTTCGTCGTGGCCTTCATCGGCCTGGGCTACCTCGGTACCCAACCCGTGAGCTACTGGCACACCCTGTTCGCGCGGATTTTCTCATTCGTTTACTTTGGCTTTTTCGTGGCGCTTTTCGTGGTCAGCCGAGTTGAAAAGACGAAACCTGTACCGGAGCGGTTGACATGATCAGAACCTTTGTCTTCATCATTGCGAATCTGCTGGGGGTGTCCGCAGCCCTGGCCGGCGGCGGGGAGGGCGGCGTGCCGCTCAAGCACGTCGACATCAACCTGAACGACAAGGCCGCACTGTACCGTGGCGCAGAAACCTTCCTGGCCCGCTGCGCCACCTGCCACAACGCCGAATACATGCGCTACGGCCGCGTCGCGAAGGATCTGGGCCTGAACGACAAGCAACTGGCGGCCCTGCTGCCGCCGGGCGCCAAGCCGGGTAACGAAATGATGGGCTTCATGCCGGCCGACTACGCGAAGGTCGTTTTCGGTGTCGTTCCCCCGGACCTGAGCCTGATCGCCCGCGTCAAAGGTGCCGACTGGCTCTACACCTATCTCACCTCGTTCTATGCCGATCCGGGCAAGCGTTGGGGCGTGAACAACGCCGTCTTCCCGGGTGTGGGCATGCCGGACGTCTTCGCGGCCGAGCAGGGCGTTCTGCAGCCGGTATACAAGGACGTAAAACTGCCGGACGGCTCGACCGACAAGCGCTTGGATCACCTCGAAGCCCCGCTTGTGCCGGGCAGCATGCAACCCGCCCAGTTCGACAGCATGGTCAAGGACCTCGTCGCCTACATGGTGTACATGTCCGAACCGGCCAAGATGCAGCGCATGGCCTATGGCCCGTACGTGCTCGTGTTCATCCTCCTGTTCACCGTGCTGATGTACTTCCTGAAGAAGGAATACTGGCGTGATGTGAAAAAGGCGCCCGACGCGTAAGACGCGCGTCCGTGAAACATGACAAAGGCCATGCATTGCTGCATGGCCTTTGTTTTTGGGGATCAGACTCGCTTGGGGATGTGCCGCGGTGAAATCGACGAAGGCACTATCGCGATTGATAATTCACGAGCGTACCGTTAACCCGATGAAGCTATTGTGTTTTCCTGCGGTTGCTGCAATGCTTCGTGCCTATCAGACCATGTGTTTAACGCGGATTTTTCATGAAGGTGTGTTTGCTTTTGAAGACGAGCCCGCTATTTTTACGGCATCGAGCAAAAACAAGGAGATAGACCATGAGTGATTGTGTTATACACCTACACCCACCGAAATATACACCTGTTAAGGTGTATATTGCTTGTTAGCCATCATGAGTGCCATGCCGATTTCTTTGTTTGTCGACAGCAACGCTTGGGATGCATTCTTCGATCGAGGAGTCGATTTGCGCTTGGAGCTTCCTAGCGATCAATTTTCCATTCAGATAACAAGGGAAGCGGAGTTTGAAATCCCTCACATGCCCTCTGAAAAACGCAAGTATGTCGAGGCCGCTCTGAACGACAGAATGATTTCTACCGATACGTATTTCGGGTTCTACGACGAATCTCTACCGCCGGAGCAACAACGGGTAGCTGGCTTTGATTGCGGGCGTTTTGCAAGCGAGGAAGAGTTGGCGGTCCTCCGCGCGGAGAGGTCTTCGGTTGGCCCAACTAAGAGACCCACCGGCCTATACAGAAATGAGGCTGACGTCTCGCTTGCCGCGAGATCGACGGTATCAGTTGTCCTGACCTGCGATGGAAAAAGAGCGCTAAAACGCGCCAAGACAAAACACGGCGGCACCGTCATCGATCTAAAGAAATGGAACGCCGGAGAGTCGCTTGCAACTTTTATTCGCGCCGAGCTTTCCAAATGATGGCTAACCCGCCGCTCCAGGGGACGCCCGAGAAGCTATGCTTCTCGGTTCCCTCCGGCCTTCGGCCTCCGGTCGCCCCTGAGCTACGGCGTTAGCCCTTTAAAACAAATGTGGACTCCGAACGAATTTAAGGCGAAACCTAAAAGGATGGATTTTTCATCCTCCGGGCAAGGAACTGTGGAAGTTACTTCCATTTACGCCGATGACGAGAATCTAGCAAACGCAATCGAATTGATGGACTTTGATGAAGATCCCATTCAATTTCAAGTATGCGACCACTGCGGGTACCCGGGTTGCGCTTCTGGCGGCTGGCTCTCTATAAGAAAGCTCAGCAAACTTATTTTTATGCTGCCAGCATTTGGAAAAATGGATCAAGGGTCTTGGGAAGCGAGCGAATATGATCCGCCCTATTTCACGCGGGTGAAAGGTTCAATCCTATTGGACGAAGAAAAATATCGTGAACTAAAGGCTATTTCGCCCAAGTTACCTAACATAGAGCAAATAGCCCATGTTTCGTCCTACGAACTTGCGCGATTACTTCAATGGGAGGCTCCATTCCGTGTTCTCGGTGACTATCCTAATCCAATAAGTTTTCGGCGCGAATTGCTAAGTACGACATCTTTGTCCGATGACGACGAAGCACTATGGATTCTTTTGGACATCTTTCGTTTATTCGAGACTGGTGGGATAACGACTGATCTATCTTCAGTAGAGGAAGGGGATGAACGGGCATCATTCTTTTTAGATGTTTCGGATTTCATTGAGTGGAATCCGTTAGTCAAAAAGCCGGGCGGCCAATATGGGCTGGTTTTAAAAAATGGCTATTGTGTCGTTGAAAGTAAAAAGGGCTAACAATCGCATGCACGCGGACGGTAAAAAGCGGCGCTCCTCGTTCCTCGTCGCACCACTTTTTACCGCCGGTGATGCGAAACGTTAGGCATCACGAATATGAGCCAAGAAATCGCTGACACCATCAAAGCAGAATTTGAGCGCTTAACCGGCATAAGTGTGTCAGCAACATTCATGCAGAATGGTCAAAGCCACAATCCAACTACCCTTCAAACAGGATGGTGTGGCGTTTACGTCTTCATGAATGAAAGGTGTTGTTTCAAGGTTGGTAAGGCTGGCGCAAAAAGCAAAGCCAGATGGAACTCCCATCATTACAACTTGGACGAAACCACCCCAAGCACAATGCCGAAATCAATAATGAAACACAAAGAACAACTCAAAAATCAATACCCACCAGAAAAGCATCTGGAAATCGACTCGCTTTCAAAACTGAACATCCAGAACTGGATCAAGGCCAACATGTCCCGCATTGAGTTGCTTATCAAAGACAACGGCGATTCATTTGCGCTTGGCCTGCTTGAGGCGTTAGCGCAATATCATTTAAAACCGATATTCGAGGGTAAAAATGCCTAACAATCGCTTCGAGAGGGACGCTCCGCCAGCAAGCTTCGCTCGCTGTCTCCGCGCCCCTCAAGCTAAACGTTAGGCACTCTGGCGATTCTTGGTGTTTTCTGTCAGCAGTTCGGTAGCCCAATCTGGCAGCAAACACGCCCTTCAAATTCCGGGTCGCGTATCGTCGGGGCTTGGTGCATAGTGGCAGGGAAGGGTGTCGCCCACAGGGAGGTACCGCAGGTCATGGGTTCACCGGCATTTCATCATCCCGCGCCTAACATCACGCTCAACCCGACCGCCCACCGGCTACGCCGCTGGGTTCCCTCCGCGCGCCGCGCTCCGGCGGCGGGTTAGCTTAGGCGTTATGCGTAAAGCTCTTAGCCGTGGCAAATAACTGGAACATCCCTGCTTGGTTAGAAACGGAAGTCCGCGCCCGCGATAAAGCGTGCGTCTATTGCGGCACGCCATTTACCACTCCCAAAGTTTCCACAAAGTCGTCAGCAAGCTGGGAACACATCATCAATGATGAAAAAATCATCACAAGAGAAAACATCGCGCTTTGCTGTCGTGGGTGCAACTCCAGCAAAGGCCAAAAACAACTCTCTGTATGGCTGCTGTCGGAATACTGCCGAGAACGCGGAATCTCAAAAGAGTCTGTGGCCCCAATAATCAAGCAGGCAATCGCAAGTGGCCTATAAATCACGCATAACAAATCATTCCAGCGGACCGTCAAAAGCTGCGCTTTTGCCGTCCGCTGAATTCAAACGTTATGAGTCTGTATGAACGAGAATATGTTACCGAAAGATGCTGATCTATATCAGCGCATAGAAGAAGTAGTTCATTATATTTGGGACCCTATCGGGGTCAGCGGTATGCCTCAAGCTCGTGACGAATATCATAGTTATATGACTGCTATCTACGGTCGGGTGCAAGCAGGAAATCTTGAAGATATTGTTGAATATTTAAAATGGGCAGCATCTGAAAATATGGGATTGTCTTTTGATAAAGAAAAAGCAATAGAAGCTGCAAAGGTAATGCTTGATTGGAAAGAATTTATCAATGAAAACTCATAAAAATTCACTCCAGCCGACGTCGGCGCTACCGCGCCGCCTCGGCTGAGCTTAACCGTTAGGCACTCGGGCGATACTTGGTGTTTTCTGTCAGCAGTTCGGTAGCCCAATCTGGCCGCAAACACGCCCTTCAAATTCCGGGTCGCGCATCGTTGGGGCTTGGTGCATAGTGGCAGGGAAGGGCGTCGCCCACAGGGAGGTACCGCACGTCATGCGTTCATCGTCTTTTCATCATTCCGCGCCTAACATCACGCTCAACCCGACCGCCCACCGGCTGCGCCGCTGGGTTCCCTCCGCGCGTCGCGCTCCGGCGGCGGGTTAGCTTAGGCGTTAGGCACTTGGGTGGTTTTTGGTGTTTTCTGCCAGCAGTTCGGTAGCCCAATCTGGCAGCAAACACGCCCTTCAAATTCCGGGTCGCGCATCGTTGGGGCTTGGTGCATAGTGGCAAACAAGGGCGTCGCCCACAGGGAGGTACCGCACGTCATGGTTTCATCGTTATTTCATCATCCCGCGCCTAACATCACGCTCAACCCGACCGCCCACCGGCTGCGCCGTTGGGTTCCCTCCGCGCGTCGCGCTCCGGCGGCGGGTTAGCTTAGGCGTTAGCACGCACAATTATGGACGCACTCACCTTCATTGTGGAACTGACGAAAGCTGCTGCATGGCCACTAGCCACGATCACTCTAGCGGTCATGTTTCGCGGAGAGTTACGTAGGCTCCTCAGCCGGATCAAGAAGGGGAAAGTCGGTTCTGCCGAGTTTGAATTTGAGAATGAGGTCGAGAAACTAGCTGAACAAATTGTGACAAAGGCTCCTGGAGGTGAAGCCATTTTGTTGGAGCCAGCAACCGTTCAGTCGGCTACGGCCAACCCCCGCGAGACACTACTTAGTGCATGGATAGAGATTGAGGTGGCCCTAAAATCGCTCGCTAAAAAGCATGGCCTCCTCACTACACAAACAAGATACAACTCCATGGCACTAATCCGAGCGCTTGCGAGGGCAGAGCTTCTCCCAAGAGCCTATGTTCCTGGGTTCATGGCGCTGCGACGTCTCCGGAATACGGCCGCACACGAGGTCGACTTTAGCCCCTCCGAAGAAGCCATTCTTGGCTATCTCGAAATTGCAGAGGAACTAAAGCAACTTGTTCTGGGGGCTATCAATGCGTGCTAACCCATCAGTCAACCGGACGCCCCAACAGCGTAGCTGTTGGGGTACCCTCCGCGCGGCGCGCTCCGGCGCCGGTTACTTCAAACGTTGGGCGTCTATTTAGCGAGGCGGTGGTAGTGCTCGAAAAATTGAAACAACGTGCGCGTCATCTCAAGGCAGAAACCTTTGCGCTTTACCTTGCCGCGCGTGACCCGCGGACGCCTTGGTACGCCAAGCTTCTTGTTGCTGGTATCGTTGCTTATGCCTTCAGCCCCATTGATCTAATTCCAGACTTCGTGCCTGTTCTTGGCTACCTGGATGATCTCATTCTGATACCTCTGGGTATCGCATTGGCAATCAAATTGGTCCCCCATTCCGTTTTGGCCGAGTCCCGAACACGGGCACAGGAAACCATTAAGAATGGAAAACCAGTAAGCCGAGTTGCTGGCTCAGTAATTGTTATAATTTGGTTGGTGTTGGCTGCGCTCTGCATCGTGTGGGGTTATGAATCATTCATGGTGCAACCGTGAGCACGCCCAACAATTCGCTCAACACGGACGGGCAAAAGCGGCGCTTCGCTCTGCTTTTGCCCGCCGGTTAGCTCGAACGTTAGGCACTACGGTGATTTGAGGTGTTTTCTATCAGCAGCCTGGCAGCCAAATCAGGCTGCAAACAAACCCCAAATTCCGGGTCGCGCATCATTGGGGCTTGGTGCATAGTGGCAAACAAGGGCGTCGCCCACAGGGAGGTACCGCACGTCATGGTTTCATCGTTATTTCATCATCCCGCGCCTAACATCACGCTCAACCCGACCGCCCACCGGCTGCGCCGTTGGGTTCCCTCCGCGCGCCGCGCTCCGGCGGCGGGTTAGCTTAGGCGTTAGGGGCATCTAAAGTGAGGATTACACTTTATTCACTATTGTATATATTCGTAATATTGCTAGGAAAGCTTTCCGATATCGCACCTGGATTTATATCCACTCCGCTACGAAATTTCGAGCTTACTTTAAGAGAACGAATTTATTGGTGTGGACCAGGAGGCTTTGATGACGCAATTAGCCAAGATTTAGAGAAAAAGCCAGAAATATATTCAGAAGCCTATATAAAAAGGTTATATAATTCAAAACCTGGAACTGAACAAGAATTAAATGCGCTACATCATCTTATTCTTTTCCTGGATATACCAACTATTCACGAAAGGGTAGAACGGTACGCACATACAAAGGCATCTACAAATGCAAAAGAAAAAGCGCTCAGAATATTGGAACAAAGTAAAAAATGGTAAATGCCCCTAACAAGCCGGTCAAGTCGCTCCCTACGGTCGCTGGGACGCTCCGCCGCGACGCGGCTCCGCGCCCCTTACCTTGTCGTTATGCACTACGGTAATTCGGGGCGTCTTCTATCAGCAGTCTGGCTGCCGCATCAGGCTGCAAACAAATCCCAAATTCCGGCTCGCGCATCGTTTTGGCTTGGTGCATAGTGGCAAGCTAGGGCGTCGCCCACAGGGAGGTACCGCACATCATGCGTTTGCAGTCTTATCATCATCCCGCGCCTAACATCACGCCCAACCCGACCGCCCACCGGCTGCGCCGTTGGGTTCCCTCCGCGCTGCGCGCTCCGGCGGCGGGTTAGCTTAGGCGTTAGGCACTCGGGCGATTCTTGGTGTTTTCTGTCAGCAGTTCGGTAGCCCAATCTGGCCGCAAACACACGATTCAAATTCCGGGTCGCGCATCAGTTGGGGCTTGGTGCATAGTGGCAGGGAAGGGCGTCGCCCACAGGGAGGTACCGCACATCATGCGTTTGCAGTCTTATCATCATCCCGCGCCTAACATCACGCCCAACCCGACCGCCCACCGGCTGCGCCGTTGGGTTCCCTCCGCGCTGCGCGCTCCGGCGGCGGGTTAGCTTAGGCGTTAGGCACTACGGTGATTTGAGGTGTTTTCTATCAGCAGCCTGGCAGCCAAATCAGGCTGCAAACAAACCCCAAATTCCGGGTCGCGCATCATTGGGGCTTGGTGCATAGTGGCAAACAAGGGCGTCGCCCACAGGGAGGTACCGCACGTCATGGTTTCATCGTTATTTCATCATCCCGCGCCTAACATCACGCTCAACCCGACCGCCCACCGGCTGCGCCGCTGGGTTCCCTCCGCGCGTCGCGCTCCGGCGGCGGGTTAGCTTAGGCGTTAGGCATGCATGAGGGATTGGGGGGATAGATATGAACATGAATGATCAAGCACAGTGGTATCTGAATACGTTTTTTACTCAGGGCGAATTTCCGGGTGGGCTTTCCTTTAATGCCGCTTTAAATCAGTGTAATCTGGACGGCACAATGGAAAGCCTTGACCGAGTAGATAGTTTGCTTGATCAGATTCGTACCAAAATCAAACCTGAATTTAATGCATTCTTGAACGTCCGGGCCAATCAAAACTTCTTGTATCTCTTATGTTTCTATGTCGGACATGTGATTGCCAAGTCATCTGGCAAGGCTGTCAGATGGCTGTCCTACCAAGACATGCTCAACGAAATACCTGACAACCGACAGTTTTTTCCAGAGTGTTTTCAGACTTCAGCAACGTGCATTACCCCTGTTAGCTTCTTTGTGCCACTCCATTCAATCACTATGAGGTTATTTGAGCCAATCACTACAAAGAGTGTCAGGCTTAGTGCCGAGGGTAATAGCGTCAAAAATGCCTAACCCTACGCTCAAGTTCGCTCCCTTCGGTCGCTGGGACTCCGCCACTGCGTGTCTCCGCCCCTTAGCTCCATGTTAGGCACGCGGGCGATACTTGGTGTTTTCTATCAGCAGTTCGGTAGCCCAATCTGGCAGCAAACACGCCCTTCAAATTCCGGGTCGCGCATCGTTGGGGCTTGGTGCATAGTGGCAAACAAGGCCGTCGCCCACAGGGAGGTACCGCACGTCATGCGTTCACAGTTTTTGCATTACATCGTGCCTAACAACACGCTCAACCCGACCGCCCACCGGCTGCGCCGCTGGGTTCCCTCCGCGCGTCGCGCTCCGGCGGCGGGTTAGCTTAGGCGTTAGGCACTCGGGCGATTCTTGGTGTTCTCTGTCATCAGTTCGGTAGCCCAAATTGGCCGCAAACACGCCCTTCAAATTCTGGGTCGCGCATCATCGGTGCTTGGTGCATAGTTGCAAGCAAGGGCGTCGTCCACAGGGAGGTACCGCGCGTTATGCGTTCATCGTCATTTCATCATCCCGCGCCTAACATCACGCTCAACCCGACCGCCCACCGGCTGCGCCGCTGGGTTCCCTCCGCGCGCCGCGCTCCGGCGGCGGGTTAGCTTAGGCGTTAGCTGCAAAAAGAGCATGGAACAGCCAATTGAAAAATATTTACCACCGCAGGTAATTCGTAGTGCCTTTGGGTTCTTCGGAAACTCTCATTACCGAGCGTTTACCGAAGCCTGCTCGCAGAAATTGGCCGAGGTGGTTGATGCAGAAACACACCTCATTGCTCTTAAACCTGAGGAAAAATGGAAAGATCAAGGCAGCAATCGTCACGTGCGGTTTGCTGGTCAAATCGTTCGAAAAAACGAAGAAGGCACTGTAGGTGGTGAAATTGTCTGGCTAAGTCGGCTGAAGTCGTTCCGGGGCTATTTCTGGTCAAACCTGAATCCCAAAAGCGATGCCGAGTTATTTTCCGAGGCAAAGCGCCTTTTCCACATGCAAAGGTATTCCGAATACTTGGCTTTGTCTGGGTATCTTGCCACTGCATACTCAGGGAATCGTGTTTTTCAACGCATGAACACTATTGCTCGGCAACGCACATGAATCCGCAGCTAACAAGTAAATCAAGTCGCCCGCAAGCGGGCTGGGACGTCGGCTTCGCCGCCGCCCCTTATTACGGGCGTTAGGCACTCGGGCGATTCTTGGTGTTTTCTGTCAGCAGTTTGGTAGCCCAATCTGGCTGCAAAAATACCCTTCAAATTCCGGGTCGCGCATCGTTGTGGCTTGGTGCATAGTGGCAGGGAAGGGCGTCGCCCACAGGGAGGTACCGCAGGTCATGGGTTCATCGTCTTTTCATTATTCCGCGCCTAACATCACGCTCAACCCGACCGCCCACCGGCTGCGCCGTTGGGTTCCCTCCGCGCGCCGCGCTCCGGCGGCGGGTTAGCTTAGGCGTTAGGCGAAAAAGTCACTAAGCCATGCCAACCTTAGACGACATATATCGAAAGTTTGGCTTCGCATCGGAAGCAGCTCAACTCCTTGAGACTGAGCTTGGCACCATCCTGTTGTTGGTTGGTGCGGTAGAGAAGGACCTAATTGAGAATCCAGACAGAGAAGCGGCAGCCGACCTATATACCAAGATCAATAGGAAAACCCTTGGTCAACTTCTTAAGGGCGTTCAGAAGTCCACCATTTCGGTGGAGCACCTGGAGGAATTACTGTCCAAGGCACTCAGCGAAAGGAATCGTCTGGCCCATTCTTTCTACCGTCAACACAACTTCCGCCGAAACACTGAAGAAGGCCGGCAAGTCATGCTGGAGGATTTGGAGCAGATTCATGAGGCCCTACTAGATGCATACAAAGCCGTAATGCTCTTATCTGGCGTTGACTTAGATAATTTGTCGATCAATGGTTTGCCAACGGATCACGTACCTATATGACCACTTCGCATCGCCTAACAAGCGGGTTTATCCGACCCACAAAAGCTGGCGCTTTTGCGGTCGGCTAACCCTTAACGTTAGGTTGCTTGAAGCATGCCGCTGACCCATCGCCCTGTTGCCGAAAAAGACATTCAAGTCATTTGCGGTTTTCCGCAAAGCGAAGATGAGTTGTTTTTCTTGTTCCCAAAGGCGGCATTCCCGCTGACCCCATCGCAGTTGCAGGAAGCAATCGCACTGCGTTCAGACTCAACGGTAGCGGAACTTGACGGTGAAGTTGCCGCTTTCGCCAACTTCTACCGCTGGGAGGCTGGCGGCTGTTGCTCCATTGGCAACGTCATCGTTTCCCCGGTGGCTCGTGGGCGCGGCGTGGGACGTTATCTCATTGAACAGATGATTGGCTTTGCTTTCTCAAAACATCAGGCCGCCGAGGTGACAGTATCGTGTTTCAATCAAAATGTTGCTGGCCTGCTGCTTTATCCGAAACTGGGGTTTCAGCCTTATGCCGTCGAGGAACGGCAAGACAAGAAAGGAAATCGGGTTGCACTTATTCACATGCGGTTGCCACGAAACGCAACCTAACATTGCGGTCAAGCGGGACGCGCCAAAAGCGGCGCGCCCCTTATCTTTACGTTAGGTTCACAAAGTGCTTCTATTCGATCTTCTCCAAGTCGTAAACCCTGGCCTCAACCCCGAGGAATGCAAACTCCATCTGGCCACGTGGAACGGAGAAGAAAATCCAGTCGATGTTTTTCTGGCTGGTAATTTCGATGAATGGCAACGGTGGCAAACAAAGCGCAATTTCGAGCGGAAATACGTTATCGCTTTAATTGCGCTCCCTGCGCAAAATCAGTGGCTATTCGCAGGGCTCTACACAGCTCATGGTTCCGAGTGGAAAAAAGAGCACAACTTGCACTATTACCAAATGGTTCCAGACGTGTCGTGCGCGGAATTTGAAGGGCGCTTGGTTGTGTCCTTTTCCCGCACAGGAAGGCAGTCGTACTTGAATGCCGAAAACTGGGCTGCCGAAATTTCTGTAGCAGAGTTGAAAGCGGAAAAACTCTCCATTGCCGAGTTCCCAGGATATCGCAGCATCAATTTATCCAAGGGAGAGCTTGATGCAATCGTGCGCCAATCAATTGAGTCTTGGCGTACCGCTCTGTCCAATGTTGCAGGTGTCTACGTCATATCCGATACCGCAAGCGGCAAACTGTATGTCGGTAGTGCCACTGGCGAAGGTGGTATCTGGCAACGGTGGAGCCAGTATGCCGCTACTGGTCATGGTGGCAACAAGGAACTTCGAGATTTGCTTCGGGAAACCGGGGCAGTTTCAGCCGAGAATTTTCGGTTCGCTGTGCTGGAAATAGCAGATATCCATTCAAGCGAGAAAGAGGTTCTTCGTCGCGAATCTCATTGGAAGGAAGTCCTCCTAACGAGAGAGCATGGCTACAATGCAAATTAAGAACCTAACAAGTAAATCCAGGGCGCCCCAAAAACCGCTGCGCGGTTTTCGGTCGCCTGATTTTTGGCGTTAGCCCGAAGAAAGCACATGGAAGTTTTCGTCAGAAAAGCGGAACTCGGAGATGCGGCATCAATTGCGAGAGTCCATGTGGCCGCGTGGCAGGCGGCGTACGTCGAGTTCATGGGCAATGATTTCTTAAACTCCCTGTCGGTTGAACAAAAGAAAGAGCAATGGGTCAACGCCCTGCAACAGCCAGGTCCCGGGAAATATCTCGTTGCTGAAGTCGAAAACAAAGTTCAGGGCTTTGCTGTGTTTGGTCCAGCTCGTGATAGCGATCTTGATAAAACAGCGAGCGAATTGGTCGCGCTCAACGTCCATCCAGAATTTTGGCGCCAGAAGCTTGGTGCTAGCCTTATGAAAAGGGTAATCCAGTGCGTTTCGCAAGAATGCTACGAATCGGTACACTTGTGGGTCATAAAGGGTAACTCACCAGCTATTGAGCTGTACGAGAGGTCCGGTTTTGAGTATTCAGGTACGAGTAAAACAGATAGCCAGCATTCCGGTAAGGCGCTGCACGAGTTGCGCTATTCCAAATCGCTGGTGGGCTAACAAGGCGTTCAAGCCGCTCGCTAAGCTCGCTCGGACGCTCGGTACTCCGCACCTTATTGCGCATGGCTTCGCCATTGTTGCGCAAACGGTGCTCCATACCGAGCGCCGCTTAACTGGGCGTTAGCTTTCACTTGGGAACGGCATGAGCATAAACGCAGCGCTTAACATCTTTCTGGAAGAGTATCCGCAAGCTCTAGAGCAGCGGTTCTCGGGACACTCGGTCGCCGATTTCATCCGTAACGATGTGCCAGCAGCTGTTCGAGATGTGCTTGATGTTAGCGATCGCTATTTAGTTCATGGCAGCCCTGGACAAGGCAACTGGGCCAAAGTCCCATGGGTGGCGGTTTACGATCGCTTCATCACCGAATCAGCCCAAGACGGCTTCTATTTGGTCTATTTGGTTCGCGAAGACTTCAAGGGAGTGTATCTGTCGCTGAACCAGGGTGTTACAACAGTACGTAAAGTTTATGGCGCAGATGCCAAAGTTGCACTTGCAGCACGGGCGGCTGATTACATAGCGAGACTCGGAAGCGTTCCCGCAACTACAGTGACCGGAGCCATTGATCTTGCCGTGGAAAAAGCGTCGAGCCTCGGGGCATTCTACGAGGCAGGCGCTATCTGTTCGAAATATTACGAACGGGGCAGCATTCCTGCCGACGACGATCTTGCTGATGACCTTCATCAGTTCGTTGATCTTTACTTCCGCCTCGTGACGAAAGATCTGACTCCAACATCTTCAAGCTCCGCGGAGGATGATGAGGTTGGATTAGAACAGGAAGACCTAACAAAGCTGCGCGAACACAAGCGAATTGAACGAAATCGCAAGCTTTCTGAAAAGGCCAAAAAAATTCATGGATACACGTGCCAGGCCTGTGGTTTCGATTTTTCACGGCAATATGGCGAAATTGGCCGGACATATATCGAAGCTCATCACCTCACGCCGCTCCATACGTTGAAAGGACAAAAGGTATCTTTGGACCCGGAAACTGATTTTTCTGTCCTCTGCTCAAACTGCCATCGCATGATTCATCGGTCAGAGTTTGTTGATAAAGTTGAAGAATTTAGAGCCCGATACGTGGTGCGACGTGAAAGCTAACAAATCGTTGCTGCGGACGTTTGACCCGCCACACATTTTTGCTGCCGCAAAAGCGGGCGTCGCCTCAAACGCACCTGAGCTCAGGCGTTAGGTCGTAACATGGAAGCTAGATTGATATTTCGTGAACTGATGACTTCATATTCTGATGAGATCTTACTGTTAGGAAGTACAGTCTATGCGAGCGGAGGCACAACTATCCCCGCGCTCATTGAGGAACACGATAAAGCGCAGCAGTACTATATAAAGCTTGGTACCGAGTACGAAGCAATGGGTTGGTCAATTTTTCAAGCCCTCCATACAGCAGCATTCAGGGTTCTTGAGAGTGGAGGCACGGTTCTACGGAAGAAACTGGTCAGCTTTGAAGATGTGTCCGAGTTTTATAAGGAAAACCTTGCTTCAATTGAAGAGCAACGGGGTACAAATGCAACCTAACACATCGCTCAACCCGACCGCCCACCGGCTGCGCCGCTGGGTTCCCTCCGCGCGTCGCGCTCCGGCGGCGGGTTAGCTTAGGCGTTATGGCTCAAACATAGCAAGATCCGGGTCGCAGATGACTACTTGAATCTCCATACTTCGTTCGTACTGGAACAAATTCTTGTCAGCACGAAAATAAACTGTGGAGGTCTTGCAAATGTCTGCGCTATCTAACAAGGTCGCTATTATCACCGGCGCAAGTTCCGGAATCGGCTATGCAACAGCAAAGCTATTCGCCCGAGAGGGTGCCAAGCTCGTCGTCGCTGCGCGACGACGAGCGGAACTTGACGCACTCGTTGAGGAAATCACCCAAACGGGTGGCCGTGCCGTTGCACTTGTCGGCGATGTCAAGGACGAGAGCTTCGCGAAAGACCTGGTTGGTCTGGCTAAAACTGAGTTCGGCGGTCTCGACGTGGCGTTCAACAACGCTGGCACGATGGGTGAGATGGGGGCCACAACTGATGTGTCGCTTTCCGAGTGGGAGGACACGATCCGAACGAATCTGACAAGCGCTTTCCTTGGAGCGAAGTATCAAATTCCCGCGATGTTAGAGCGGGGCGGCGGGTCTCTGATCTTCACGTCGACATTCGTCGGTTACACGGTGGGTTTTCCGGGAACGGCAGCCTATGCCGCGAGCAAGGCCGGGCTCATTGGCCTCACGCAGACGCTTGCGTCTGAGTTTGGCGCCAGGGGTGTCCGGGTGAATGCCCTCTTGCCGGGCGGCACGGATACCCCCATGGGCCGGATATTTGCCAATACGCCGGAAACTTTGGCGTTCGTGCAAGGCCTCCACGCGCTGAAGCGTATGGCGTCGCCGGACGAGATCGCGCAATCGGCCCTCTACCTCGCATCCGATGCGTCGAGCTTTACCACCGGTTCGGCGCTGCTTGCCGACGGCGGGTTTTCCATCAATCGAACATGAATATGCACAGACGCTATGTTTATGGAAAACCTGAATGTCAGATTATGACCGCATAGCCGAAGCAATTTCTTTTATTGTCAGCCGGGTGGATAGCCAGCCTACCTTGCAGGAAATTGCGGGGCATTTACACCTGAGCCCCTTCCACTTCCAACGCCTGTTCAGCCGCTGGGCCGGTGTCACGCCCAAAAGATTCTTACAAGTGCTGACGTTGGAGCGTGCAAAACAATTGCTGAGAGAATCGAAGCCGCTGCTTGAAGTGTCGGACGCCCTGGGATTGAGTAGCGGCTCGCGTTTGTATGACCACTTCGTTCATCTGGAAGCGGTTACGCCCGGTGAATACAAGACGGGGGGCGCGGGTTTAACAATTGAATATGCCGTACACGACACGCCTTTTGGAAAAGCATTTATTGCCACCACTCCCAGAGGTATCTGTAGTTTTGCGTTTCTCGAAGGAACGGAAATTGATGAGCGCCTCGCTGTTTTACATAAAAAGTGGCCGAATGCGCTGATGCATGAAAATCGTCAGCGAACGCTTGCGGTTATTAAGAACATGTTCGGCGAAGAAAGAAACCTGGACCGCCCCGTGTCTTTGCATGTTTCCGGAACGAACTTTCAGATCAGTGTGTGGAAAGCGTTGCTACAGATACCTCCGGCCGCGGTGGTGAGCTATTCCCAGGTGGCAACCGCAATCGGCCATCCGGATTCTGCGAGAGCCGTTGGGCTGGCGGTAGGTGCGAACCCAGTCGCGTTCCTGATACCCTGCCACCGCGTCATTCAACAAAGCGGTAAGTTGGGCGGTTATCATTGGGGCGAAATCCGGAAACAGGCAATCCATGCATGGGAATCGGCAAGGTATGAGGGGCCTCAGCCATAACATGGCGTTCGAGAGGGACGCGCCAAAAGCGGCGCGTCCCTCAACTTTACGTTAGCCGTAATATGGAAAAGTGGAAATTTTATTCTCGCGAAGCACTTACGCAAATAGAATTTGCTGAAAAAGCATGGGCGTCATTTATTTGCTCGGAAAATGATGAGGTGGTTATTGATATATTTCTGCACTTACAGCATTTTCTCAGCCATGCCGCCATGGTCGATAAGCTACATGACACAAAGAATGGAAGCGAACGAGAAAAACAATTTAAAGGCCATATTGATTTGTCAGATGTCGATCTAAAGCCATTTCGTAGGTTGCGAAACCATTTAGAGCATTTTGATGAGCGTCTTGATAAATGGGTGTCCGATTATGAGGGTTATCCAATATTTGACATGAATCTCGTCACAGGTACAAAAGGCTTTCCCGAAAAAGCCTTTTTACGAGCATTAGACTCACACACCTATAAATTTCATGGTGAAAGCTATGACTTGGATGGCTTGTATAATACCTTGCAAATAATAAAACAAAGGTTGCCGGCATGAACAACACGGCTAACAAGGCGCTCGTGTGGAACGGCTTGCTTCGCTGCGCCGCCCCACAGCTTAAACGTTAGGCACTCGGGCGATACTTGGTGTTTTCTGCCAGCAGTTCGGTAGCCCTATCTGGCCGCAAACACGCCCTTCAAATTCCGGGTCGCGTATCGTCAGGGCTTGGTGCATAGTGGTAAGTCAGGGCGTCGCCCACAGGGAGGTACCGCACGTCATGCGTTCGCAGTCTTTACATCATTCCGCGCCTAACATCACGCTCAACCCGACCGCCCACCGGCTGCGCCGTTGGGTTCCCTCCGCGCGCCGCGCTCCGGCGGCGGGTTAGCTTAGGCGTTAGGCACTCTGGAGGTTCTTGGTGTTTTCTGTCATCAGTTCGGTAGCCCAATCTGGCTGCAAACACGCCCTTCAAATTCCGGGTCGTGAATCGCCACCAGATTGCTAGCCACCTTTCAGCCATCCAGAATGGTTATCAGAGAGGTACTCATGAGCAGCAAGCGTTATCCCGAAGAATTCAAACGTGAAGCGGTCCGGCAGGTAACGGATCGTGGTCACAGCGTGGCCCAGGTTGCCGATCGATTGGGCGTCACGACCCACAGCCTGTATGCCTGGATCAAGAAGTACGGCCCACGGTCCGATGAGTATCAGGTCAAGGCCGATGACCAAGCTGAAATCCGCCGCCTGCAAAAGGAACTCAAGCGAGTCACGGAGGAGCGCGACATCCTAAAAAGGCAGCGGCGTACTTCGCCAAGGAATCCGGGTGAGGTACGCCTTTATTGCGGAACATCGTAAGCAGTGGGCTGTGCGACGGCTATGCGCCTTACTGGATGTGCATCCGAGCGGGTTCTACGCCTGGATGCGCGCACCACGGTCTGCACGAAGTCGCGAGGATGACCGCTTATCGGGGCTGATCAAACAGTTCTGGCTAGAGTCGGGGGCCGTCTATGGCTATCGCAAGATTCACAGCGATCTACGTGAGGTTGGCGAGACATGCGGTCCCAACCGCGTGCATCGCCTCATGCGCGGAGCAGGTATACGGGCACAGGTGGGTTATCGAAAACCACGACACAGGGCCGGCACTGTCCACCAGGTCACCCCAAATCGTCTGCAGCGTCAGTTCAACCCGGAGGCACCGAACGAGGGCTGGGTGACTGACATCACGCATATCCGTACCCACGAGGGCTGGTTGTATCTGGCGGTGGTACTGGATTTGTTCTCGCGCCGGGTCATCGGTTGGTCCATGCAATCACGGATTACCCGAGATTTGGTGCTGGATGCGTTGTTGATGGCCGTATGGCGGCGCAAACCCACCGGCAAGGTGGTGGTGCATTCGGATCAAGGCAGCCAATACACCAGTCACGACTGGAGTGCGTTTCTGAGAGCCCACGGGCTGGAGGGCAGCATGAGCCGGCGCGGCAATTGCCACGACAATGCGGTCGCGGAAAGCTTCTTTCAGCTACTGAAACGTGAGCGGGTAAAACGGAAAATCTACAACACACGAGACGAAGCCCGGGCTGACATCTTCGATTACATCGAGATGTTCTATAACACCCGACGTCGTCATGGTTCTAACGAATTGATGTCGCCTGTAGACTACGAGAGGCGTCACCACGAACGGTTGGAATGTGTCTAGGGAATTGGTGGCGATTCATCGCGTATCATTTGGGCTTGGTGCATAGTGGCAAGCAAGGGCGTCGCCCACAGGGAGGTTCCGCACGTCATGCGTTCGCAGTTTTTGCATTACATCGTGCCTAACAACACGCTCAACCCGACCGCCCACCGGCTGCGCCGCTGGGTTCCCTCCGCGCGTCGCGCTCCGGCGGCGGGTTAGCTTAGGCGTTAGGTTGCTCAAACCCATGGCACCGATGCCTGATTTCTGGCAAGAACACAAGGCTCGCTTACGCGGCTACATTGCCAAACGCGTACGAGAACGCGATGAAGTCGACGACATACTCCAAGATGTGTTCCTCAGGGCGCACACGAGCCTGCATACGGTCAAATCGCACGGCAGCATCGCGGCCTGGTTGTTCCGTGTTGCCGCGAACGCCATAGCCGACCACTACCGGTCGCAGAAACCGTGGGACGTGCTTCCTGATGAGCTTGCGGCACCCGAGCCAGAACGTGATTATGTCGCCGAGTTAGCGAGTTGCCTTCAGCCATTGATCGCGGATCTGCCAGAGACTTACCAATCCGCCCTTGTGCTATCGGAGCTAGAGGGCCTACCCCAGAAAGAGGTGGCCAACCGTCTGGGTATTTCCCTCTCCGGTGCAAAATCCAGAGTACAACGTGGCAGGGAGAAGTTGCGCCGACGCTTACTCGATTGCTGCGACATCGAAACCGGACGAAATGGCATCATCGGCTACGACCCACGCGACAAGAACTGCGATGGAAGTAGTTGCGGCTGACAGGAAAGCCTGCGTCTTTTTCGCCGGATCTCCGTCTATAGGGGTACGACGCAACGAGCGTCGCAACCTTGAACGATAGGAGAAATTTATGGATTCTTTGAAGAATGACGAGATACGCCAGGCAGTACGCCAACAATATGGCCGTGTGGCTGAGAGCGGCGGTGCAAGTTGCGGTTGCGGACCGACATGTTGCGGCACACCCACGGCCAGTGCGGAAACCCTGTCCCAAGGGCTCGGCTACACGGCTGACGACGTCGGTGCTGTACCTCAGGGTGCGAACATGGGGTTGGGTTGCGGAAACCCGCAAGCTATCGCCGCGCTGAAATCGGGCGAGGTTGTGCTCGACCTTGGCAGTGGCGGCGGCTTTGACTGTTTCCTCGCCGCGCGGCAAGTTGGCGATACGGGTCAGGTCATCGGTGTGGACATGACCCCTGAAATGATTTCCAAGGCCCGTGTTATTGCGGAGAAGGGCGGCTATGGGAACGTCGAATTCCGTTTGGGTGAAATCGAGAATTTGCCGGTGGCGGACAGGACTGTAGATGTCATCATTTCGAATTGCGTCATCAACCTGTCGCCGGATAAGCTTCGTGTGTTCAGCGAAGCGTATCGCGTCCTAAAATCGGGTGGCCGGCTGGCAATTTCGGATGTCGTCGCCTTCGCCGCGTTGCCGGAAGCAGTCCGGCAAGACATGGCGCTTTATACAGGCTGCATGGCCGGTGCTTCTTTGGTGTCAGAGGTCGAGGCGATGTTGCGGGTGAGCGGATTTACAGAAATTCGCGTGGCCCCGAAAGACGAGAGCACATCGTTCATCCGCGATTGGGCGCCGGAAACGGATATTGCGGAATACGTTGTGTCGGCAACCATTGAGGCCATTAAATCCGCAACCTAACAATCGCGTCAACCCGGACTGTCCAAAGCTGCGCCGCTTCGTTATGCAGCTTTGGGCAGCCGGTTACGCGAAGCGTTAGGCGTTCCGCGAAGTCACTTCACCCTGAAAGGAGTATCAAATGAATCGGATGATATTTGTTAACCTACCTGTCACCGACCTCAAGGCGTCAACGGAGTTCTACAAGTCGATCGGCTTTAAGAACAACCCTCAGTTCACTGACGATATGGGAGCATGCATGGTTTGGAGCGAGGCAATCAATGTTATGTTGTTAACGCATGCCAAGTGGCGCACATTTACGAATCGTCCCATCCCGCCCGCTACGTCGAGCGAAGTGCTTCTTGCACTGTCCTGCGAAAGTCGAGAGGCGGTAGACGAAATGAATAAGGCGGCAAGTGCGAACGGCGGGACAGCCGATATCAATCCCGTCCATGATCTTGGCTTCATGTACAACCGCAATCTAGCGGATCCCGACGGTCATGTCTGGGAGGCCATGTGGATGAACCCAGTCGCCATCCCATCAGGTAATTAGGCTAATGATTGTGTTGCCGTTGCCTAACATAGCGTTCGAGAGGGACACGCTGAAGCGCGCCCTTCAATTTGAACGTTAGGCGCCAACCAAGGACACTCGCAACTGATATGGCACTTACTGAGTTCGAGATAAAGCGCCTGGAGAAGGTTGTCGGTTCCTTCATCGAGAAGCACCGCCCGGCGCCACAGATTCGTCCACAGCTTGATCTTTCCTACCGCATCAACGGGCAAAGCGTAGAGATTTTTGAGATTCGTCCCCGTTGGAGGGGTGAGCCTGGTGAGTTCATGGAGCATCCCATTGCAAAAGCTACCTACGTCAAGACCAAGGAACTCTGGCGGATATTCTGGATGCGTGCTGATCTGAAATGGCATAGTTACCCTCCCTCGCCGCAGGTTGGTAGCATCGAGAAATTCCTGGCGCTGGTGGCGGAGGACAAGCATGCCTGCTTCTTCGGCTAAACCATTGGTGCCTAACAATTCGTCCAAGCCAATCGCCCACTGGCTACGCCAGCGGTCGGCGGCTTAACTCAGGCGTTGGGCATACCCTCACCATTCACTAACCATAAACCCTTACTTAATCGACCTAAAATGAAAACATTCATATTTCCGTTTTTACTTATTTCAGCAACTGCTTTTGCCCAAGAACCACCTTACATCTATCATCAGTTTGGTTACAGTCCGCAGAATGCTTATGCGCAGGGCCTTTCACACACTCAGCAAGCTGAGCTAGATAATTGCATTCAGTTTGCAAAGAAGCGGGACGAAGCTTCAAAGAAAAATGCAGAAAAAATGGCGGCCATTTATGGAAATCAAGTACTGCAATACGACTATTTTGGGGTCTATATAACCGGTTGCCTTGCAGATGAAAAAGATGGAAAAGGTTGGTCGGTTCAAGAGAAAAAAGGAGATCAATGGGAAAGAGTTAGGTCTCGTTTCGCGGTCCGCACTTTCATGAAACTTGATCCGACACAATAATGCCCAACCCTGCATTTGAGCCGACCGCCGCAAACGGCGTCGGCTCAATTTGATCGTTAGAAGCAGAAGACCGCTTGTGCGCCGAGCAATAAGGGTTTAGTTTCTATACCATGGCTGCATTTGAGTACGACGAACGGAAAAGTCAGAGCAACCGGAAAAAGCACGGGATCGACTTCGTCGAGGCTCAAGGGCTTTGGAATGACCCGTATCTTGTTGAAATTGCAGCGAGAACGACGGAAGAGGCGCGTTTCTTGGTGATCGGAAAGATCCAAGAAAAGCACTGGTCAGCGGTTGTCACGCCTCGCGACGGCAATATCCGAATTATCTCGGTCCGTCGCTCCCGAGCAGAAGAGGTAGCGATTTATGAAAGCTAAAAGTTTCGACGCGAAATTTGACAAAGGAGAGGATGTCACCGACGTCCTCGACCTGTCCAAGGCTCGCCGGCCTCTCCAGGAACAACGCCGGGTGAACGTGGATTTTCCCACCTGGATGATCGAGTCCCTTGATCGAGAAGCTGGTCGTTTGGGGGTCACTCGCCAGTCAGTGATCAAAATATGGCTCGCCGAGCGCTTAGAGCAGATTGCTCCTAACAAGTAGTCCCGGCGCATCCCAAACACTACGCGGCGATGTGCGCATGCCTGCGGCATCATTGCGCAAACGCCGCTCCGCGTTCGGGGCCGCTGAACGTAGACGTTAGGCACTTGGGCGATTCTTGGTGTTCTCTGTCAGCAGTTCGGTAGCCCAATCTGGCCGCAAACACACGATTCAAATGCCGGGTCGCGCATCGTCGGGGCTTGGTGCATAGTGGCATGGAAGGGCGTGGCCCACAGGAAGGTACCGCACGTCATGCGTTCGCAGTTTTTGCATTACATCGTGCCTAACAACACGCTCAACCCGACCGCCCACCGGCTGCGCCGTTGGGTTCTTTCCGCACGTCGTTTTCCGATGGTGGGGTAGTTTAGATGTCAGACAGCCAAAGGAACGAAGATGCACTCGATTGAGACTTTGATCCGCAAAGCGGATACCGCAATCAACGAGGAAGATTTCGACACCTTGCTCGATTTCTATGCCGATGACGCCGTTCTCGTGATCAAGCCCGGAATGAACGCGGTGGGCAAGGAACAGATCAGGAAGGCGTTCGAAGCGATCGCGGCGCACTTCTCGCATAGTCTGGTTGTGAAGCAGGCCGGGATGACCATCCTGGAAACCGGGGATACGGCGCTGGTTTTGGCGAGGACGGTGATTACCGCGAACAATCTCCCGGCCACGGAGCGGGCGGCCACCTATGTGTTCAAAAAAAATCCAAACGATCGGTGGGTTTGTGCCATCGATAATTCGTACGGGCACGATCTGCTCCGGGTAGATGACTGATAAGGACACAGTCTCGACTAAGTAGGGGCGTACCCGTATTCACAGCGAGGTTGGGTTGGCATTAGCTGCTTGTACGCTGAACCTGTTTCAGCTTGCGCAAACGAAAGGAGTCTCCCAATGAAGCCGAGAATCAGCATGATTACCCTGGGCGTGCGTGATCTTGATGTCGCCATCCGGTTCTACGAGGCGGGCCTCGGCTTTCCCCGGATGGAGTCGCCGCCCGAGGTCGCGTTTTTCACGCTCAATGGTACGTGGCTTGGCTTGTACGGCCGAGCGGCATTGGCCGAGGACGCGGGGGTTTCCTCGGAGGGCAGCGGGTTCGAATCCTTCGCACTGGCCCACAATGTGGGTTCCGAGCAGGACGTGGATGACGTCATGGCCCAGGCCGTCGACGCCGGGGCTACCCTCGTCAAGAAACCGCAAAAGGTCTTTTGGGGCGGTTACAGCGGTTACTTCAAGGATCCGGACGGCCATTTATGGGAGGTGGCCTACAACCCGTTTTTCTGGGTGGGGCCATCGGACGTGGATGAATAGGTCGCCCTTGTCGCGGGTGTCTGCACCGGTCTTGTATGTTTATTGCCCATGAACGGCATGAGATGGGGAGAATTCGGATGTTCGGTCTTTTTCGCAACCCGGTGATTGCACTGTGTCTGATCGGCTTTGGTGTCATGCTCGTCTATGCGGGGCACAAGAACGGGCATGAGTTTGGTGCCATGCGCGATCACGGCAAGACGGCGGTCGCCGAGATCACGCGGCTCGAATGGCGCGAGAAGAAATCCAACCATGACGATCGGACCTATAGCGCCAAGGTCCGGTTTACGACCGAGGATGGGCAGGTCGTGCATGAGGAAACGAGTATCCCGAAGGAGTTCGGCCGGGATTTGCGCAGCAAGGCCGTACCGGCCGTGATGACCGTGCGCTATCTGCCCGAGTCGCCGACGACGTTTTGGGACGTCCGTACGGAAGATTCTTCCGATGCACAGGGGGCGATTGGCGGTTACATGCTGTTTGCCGGCCTGGTCATGCTGGTTCTTTCCTTTCTGTTCAAGGACCGGGGAGGTTCAGCCGGGCGTCAGCGGCGGTGATGCCTTCCGTTACCCGATGCTCAGGCACCCTGGTCAGCCTGTAATTTCCCGCGCAGGAACCGGTATTCATGCCAGGTCAGGGCGATAACCACGAAATCCACCACGGTGAGCATCAGTAGCCATGGCGAGTGCGTGAAGGTGAAGCGGTAGAGCTGGTAGGCGACGAAGAGGCTGAGCACGACGAGTGCGGTGGGGTAGTACCAGAGCCGCTCGCGGAGCAGGCCGATGATGAGCCATAGCTTGATGGCGCCATGGCTGATCAGGTAGAGGGCGGTGAAGTGCTGGGTGCCGATCGACAGATGCTGCACCGTGTGCAGCAGGTAATTCGCCACCAGGTCGTGGGGATCTTCCTGGAGTTCGCCCTGCGTCACGAGATTCGCCAGACGAATAAGCAGGGTGTGCGTCACGAAGAGGGCGGCTATGCCGCCGGCGAGTTCGAGCAGGGCGAAGATTGCCTTGAACCAGAGACTGATCTGGAATGCCCAATGAACGTAACGTTCTGCGATATACCATCGGCCTATTCGCATGGTTTCTTGCACCTGTATGGTCAATGCCAACGTCAATCGGAGGCATTTCGCTGCGCTCCTGACCCGATAAAAGATAGTCGAATTCACGCGGCCTGGGTTCTCTTGGAGAACACCACCGGTTTTCCCGGCGCTGAATTGCCACCCGGGTTGGTACGCGCCCGTTCGATACCCTGCCGGGCGATGACGGTGAAGATCTGTCCCTCTGGGTATGTCGATGGTACCGATGCCAATTTCATTACCCGCCCTCATGAGTGCAGGAAAATATTTGGTGTGCTTAGATTAAGTCATACCCACAATAAAGCACGGGGCATTTCATGACTGAGGCAGCAAAGAAAGAACATCATCGAAGTGGTCGGTCCGGCTGGTTACGGGCTGCCGTATTGGGCGCAAACGACGGACTCGTATCCGTCGGCTCCTTGGTGCTGGGCGTGGCATCTTCCCAGGCAAGTCATGGCGGTATCCTCATCGCGGGGGTTTCCGCTTGGATTGCCGGTGCCTTGTCGATGGCGGCGGGGGAGTATGTCTCTGTCAGTTCCCAGGCGGATGTCGAGGCTGCCGATCTGGCGATGGAAAAAAAGGAGTTGGTGAAGCATCCGGAATCCGAGCGGAAGGAACTGGCCGAAATCTACGAACGCAGGGGGCTGGATCCCGAATTGGCCAGTAAGGTCGCCACGCAGTTGATGCGCCATGATGCGCTGGGGGCACATGCCAGAGATGAAATCGGCATTACCACGACCTTGAGCGCCAAGCCGATTCAAGCGGCGTTTTCATCGGCATTGAGCTTCACGCTGGGTGTGGCGCCGCCATTGGTCATGATCTGGCTGCTCCCGCACACTTATCTGGTGGCAGGCGTGTTCATCGTGAGTCTGATCTGTTTGGCCGTGCTGGGGGCCTTAGGTGCTTGGACGGGCGGGGCCGATATCCGCAAGGGGACGCTTCGGGTGACTTTCTGGGGGACCGTCGCCATGATCCTCACGGCGGCGGTTGGTGCGGTTCTGGGTGCAGCAGGCGTCGGCTAGATGCACCCATCGTCGAGGCGTGGTTCTCGATCAGCGCAGATTGGACCGCCGCCAGGACTCGATGGCCTGTTTCGTCCGTTCGGCGATCAGTTCGGCACTTCTGGCCATGGCCTCGGGCACCGAGATCTCGGCATTGGTGAGGCTCAGTGCGGTCGAGAGTCCCATCGCGTGAATTTCTTCCGGTGTGCACTGCACGCCACCGGCGATGGCGATCACGGGCTTGCCCTGAGCCGTGGCCCGACGCACCACTTCCGACACGACTTTTCCGCGACTGGTCTGACCATCGAGATTGCCTTCTCCCGTGATCACGAGGTCCGCCGCGCCGATGGCCGCATCGAGCCCGATCAGGTCCGCGATGTATTGGCTGCCTACGTGGCGGGTTGCGCCCAGTACCGAGATGAGCGCAAAGCCCAGACCGCCTGCCGCACCGGTCCCCGGCTGGTCGAGGGAGCCGCAGGACGGGGACTGGCTGCGGATCCGTTCGGCGATCCACCGGATACGGGTGTCCATCTCTTCGATCTGATCTTTGGCCAGGCCCTTCTGTGGCCCGAAGATCGCGCTGGCGCCCTGCGCACCATTCAGCGGATTGTCCACGTCGGTGAGCACGACGAGTTCGGTCGCGGCCAGGCGCGCGTCGAGCTGGCTGAAATCGACCCGATCCAGGGCGGCGAGTGCGGCGGGATTGGGGGGCAGGGGACGGTTGTTGGCATCCAGGAACCGTACGCCCAGCGCCGCCAGCATCCCGACCCCGGCATCGTTGGTGCCGCTGCCGCCCAGGCCGATGATAATGCGCTGAGCACCCGCATCGAGTGCGGCCAGAATCAGTTCGCCAACGCCCCGTGTGTCGCGATGCCAGATGTCGGGATCGTCCGTGGTCAGCAGATCCAGACCGCAGGCGGCGGCCACTTCCACGACGGCCTGATTCCGGCCGCGGTCATGGCCCCATCCGGCAAGCACCGGACGGCCATGGGGGCCATGGACTCTCGTCTGATGCCAGTCACCGCCCAGGTCGGCGGTGACGATGGCCGCCATGCCCTCGCCGCCGTCCGCCATGGGGCGGCATTCGATCAGCGCGTCCGGCCACTGCCGATGAATGCCGTCCGTCATCGCCCGGGTGACGTCCAGGCTCGACAGGCTGCCTTTGAAGCTGTCGGGGCAAAGCAGCAGGCGCAAGGCGGTCGTCCTCAAAGCAGGACCAGGCTCAGCAGGTAGATGGCGATCATCGAGGCGATGCCCTGCAGCAACGTTGCGGTGGTCAGGGCCTTGTAAGCCGTCGCAACGCGGAGCCGGCTGAATTCGGTCACGACCCAGAAATAGCTGTCGTTGGCATGGGAAACCGTCATGGCACCCGCGCCGACGGCCATGACCGCCAGAACCCGGCCCATTTCGGAATCCAGCCCGAGCGTGCCCAGCAGCGGCGCAACCAGGCTGGAAGCGCCGACCAGTGCCACGGTGGAGGAACCTTGGGCGGATTTGAGCGCGGCGGCCACCAGGAAGGGAACCAGCAATCCGATACCAAGCCCGGCCAGCATGCCGCCGATCTGGTCGCCGATGGGGGTGGCGCGCAGTACCGCACCGAATGCGCCGCCGGCGCCGGTGATCAGGATGATCGGGGCGCTCAGGAGCACGCCGTCCACGGTGAAGCGATGGAACTGCGCACGCTTGTTTCCGGCGGGGATGAGCGCCAGGGCGAACACCAGCCCGATGGCCAGCGCGGCGACCGGTTGGCCGAGGAAGATCAGGGCTCGGGCCACGAGACCCGGTTCGGTGCCCTTGACCATCAGCGCGGCGATCGAGCCCATGCAGATAAGGGCGATCGGAATGAGGATTGGTGCGAATGCGGCCCAGGTGGCGGGACGCGCGCGCGGGTTCTGTTCCTCGTGGGTGACGTCGACGCCGGTTGCCTCGGTGATGGGATCCGGTTCGAGCATCTGGCTGTCATCGGCACGCAGGAAACGGTTCGCCCATAGCCAGCCGACCAGCGCGGCTACCGCAGCGACGACCAGACCGACCAGAATGACAAGGCCCAGACTATCGGCGATGCCAAGGTTGCTGGCTGCGGCGATCGGCCCGGGCGTGGGCGGGACGAAGTTGTGCGTGGCGAACAGGCCGGTGGCCAGGGCGATGCTCATGGCCACGACGGAGGTGCCGGTCTTCTTCGCCATGGCCGTCTTGAGCGAGTTGAGAATCACGTAACCGGAATCGCAGAACACCGGAATCGACACGATGTAGCCGATCAAGGAGACGGTGAGAGTGGGGAAGCGATCCGAAAGCAGGCGGATGATGGCTTCGGCCATGGCGATGGCGGCGCCCGTCCGTTCGAGGATGACCCCGATGATGGTGCCGAGGGCAATCACGATACCGATGTAGCCCAGCGTGCCGCCGAAGCCCTTGTTGATCACGTCGAGCGCGTGCTTCGGATCGAGACCGCCGGCAATGGCCATGGCGAATGCGGCCAGCAACAGGGCCAGGAAGGGGTGCAGCTTGAGCTTCGCCGTGGCGAAGACGAGCGCGATAACGACGAGAATTAAACTGATGATGAGCATGGGACTGACTCCGTTTATTTTTTTGTGTCGGGCATCTTACGCAATTGGTCAGGATTTTATGCACGGTTATAGGGCAAAATATTTTTATGCTCAATCTAATAATTAGTATCCTAATTATATAGGATGAAATCTTCCTATTTCCGATCCAGGGCCCTTCTGGCGATTGCTTGGGATTCCTTCCCAGACGCTATCAGGGCAAGAGAAGAGGGTGCTGAACGGAGTTAATGTAACGGCAGTGCGTGCGTGTGGGTCGGCGTTTGGATTTGGAAAACAAAAAGCCCCGCCATGGATCATGGCGGGGCCTGTGCCCGACTCGGTGTATGACGCTGTCAGTGATTTGGCGTCCCCACGGGGATTCGACACTGTTCCTGTGCTGACGGCAACGACCCAGTTCAAATTTGAATTCAAGCGAGCAAAGCGGGCGACCAGCCTACGACGCAAGCGTAATCGGGCTTGATGGTCATTAACTGATCTCCGTATAGGTAGGTATATCGACCATTTTAGGGTGCAAAAGTACCATTTGGCCTTTGCGAAACAGGAACGACGAATCGGTATCTCAACGCTTCGAACACGGTTTTCGGCGCATATTAGGTGGCCGTCCTCCGGCTGCTTGCATATTCCCTGGGACTCTTCACAATCATTTATAAAAGCAGGCTGCAACCAGTCCAATCCAATCAATGAATTTATCGGATAAATCCAAACGCTGTGTTCAACGCTCCTTCATCGATCTTTCCCAAAAACAGATCGACGACATTGAACACATGTCTCTATTGGCTAGCATGGGGTGGTCGGGTACTTTTGGCTGGGACACCTTGCTCGAATCAAAGCGGGTTCTGATCATCTCCGAAGCAGGGGCTGGCAAGACCTATGAGTGTCGAGAGCAACAAAAGGCTCTATGGGAAAAGGGCGAAGCTGCGTTTTTCCTTGAATTGGCTCAACTTGCAGCCAGAAATTTCCGGGACCAACTCAGCGCTAAGGAAGAGCAGAGATTTGATGATTGGCTGGCCGCTCAATCCGGTATTGCCACTTTTTTTCTCGACTCGATTGACGAACTCAAGCTCACACTGGGTTCGTTTAGAGCAGCGCTCACTAGCTTGAGCAAGTGCTTGGACGGCCATCTTAGCCGCGTACGAATAGTCATTACGACCCGCCCGACCCCGATTGATCAGCAACTGATCCATGAGTTGTTCACGGTACCTGAACCTGACGAATTGATACCGAATGGTGAGGATTTTGCCTACATCGTGACAGGTCGCCAGAGGCAGATACCTCAACAAAATGAGGATGAAGCTGCGCCGGCGTGGCGCAATGTCGCTTTAATGCCTTTGTCCGATGAACAGATACTTCAGATGGCTGCCATCCGGGGTATTGATACCCCCGAGGCATTGCTGGCCGATATTCACGCACGCAACGCAGAAATTTTCGCTCGGCGTCCGCAGGACCTGATTGAGCTATGCTCGGACTGGCGCGAACATCGCCGCATCCGCACACACGCCGAGCAGGTGGCTCACGATATTCGCGTCAAACTCAAGCCGCGAGCCGACCTAAATGAACCTGCACAGTTATCAGCGGAAAGAGCACTCGACGGGGCACGCCGACTGGCACTCGCCGCGCTGCTTACCCGTAAGCTGACTATTCGGCATAGTGTGGAAGCGGATCGGGCGGGCGAACCTGGAACGGCCCTCGACCCCGAGGTCATCTTGTATGACTGGGCACCAAAAGAACGCGAGACCTTGCTTCAGAGGGCCTTGTTTGGCTTTGCAAGCTACGGACGTGTCCGGTTTCACCATCGATCTGTGATTGAGTTCCTCGCAGCGCAACGGCTCAATGAGCGGTTGAATCAAGCGGGAGGGATCAAGGCAGTCAAGAGGCTGTTGTTTGCGGAGACACCTCAAGGGATCAAGGTGGTTCGTCCGACCATGCGGCCAGTCGCAGCTTGGCTTGCAGCGTGGCAACTCAGTATTTTTTCAGAAGTGCGCGACCGGGAGCCAAACGTGCTCCTAGATCATGCGGACCCACAAGAGCTTTCTCTGCCTCAGCGTATTGATGCTTTGCAAGCCTACGTGCGGGCATTCGGACAAGGTGCGATGTGCGGCATGCGCGTTCAACAAATACAGGTGCACCGCTTCGCTTCACCCGACTTGTCGGATCACGTATTGGGTATGTGGCAGGCGGGTATTGAGAACCCCGAAGTACGCGAGCTTTTACTTGAACTGATTGGCGCAGGGCCGATGCCCGCCTGTGCCGACCTTGCCTATGGAGTTGCGTTGGATGCGACAGCTACCGTGGGAGAGCGTCTTGATGCAATCAGTGCATTGGTTCGCCTGGATGATCCGCGAATTGATGAACTCGCCAGGTTCATGGTGAGCGAATCGGATCCATGGCCGGACCAACTGATACGGGACGCAATCTACGGCTTGTTACCGAATCACCTATCTCCCGAACGGTTCTGTGAAGCTGTCAAGCGAGTCAGTAATTCTGAGCGGATAACAGATCGGTTCTCTTTGCTGCCGATTCAAATTGCTAAATTGCCATTTACCCCAGGTTACCTGCGTGCGGTAAGCACATGTCTGACTGATTTGATTGCTGATGATCTTCGTTGGGTGGATAAGTGGCCTCATTTCGTTAGCAACTACACGCAAATTATTCCGATTATTGCTGCCATCTGCCTCAGACTCATTCACGCTGGGGAGACTGATGCCAGTACTTTACGATCATTGGTAGTGACACTGCGTCTTCAATCTCAAAACCATAGGGGTGATCAATTCGGCATAAAGCTCCGTAATGCAATTGCAGCGTTCGCGCAGCCTCAGCGAGAGGAGATATTTTGGCTTTACGATGCGTTCAACGAAAGCTTGCATCCCCAACCAGAGCCATCCCGCAGATTGTTCGAAGCAAGGAACGATGGCCCGCTCACCCTCAATAATGCGCAAGATGGGGAATGGGTGCGCCGGACTCTTGAAAATCCCAACCGACCGCTCCCGGAGCGGAGAATGATGCTCGAAGTCATGACCTACGACTTCTGGAATGGTGTGGGTAATCCGCATGATTACATTAATGGCCTCAAGCGATATGTCTCCGACGCCCCCGAGTTGATCAGACAAATTGATTGGTTTCTTGCGCCACGGGAAATTGATCCTGAAACCGCCGAGCGCAGAGCCAAGCTAGAGCAGCAACAAATAGCTGCCGAACAAGAACGAGATAAACACCGTGCAGATTGGGTTGCATTTTGGCGACAAGTGGCAGAGAGCCCTGAAGAAGCCTTTCATCCCGATAATGAAAACAAAACCGTCTGGAGTCTTTGGCATGCCATGCAGCATGCGGGTAATGCAAGCCGCTCTTCGGGTTGGAATCGCTCCTTTATGGAGCAGTATTTCGGCAAAGAAACCACCGACCGGCTGCGCGCCTGCATGATGCCGATATGGCGCAATGATCGGCCGACACTGCCCCACGAGCGCCCCATAGAAGCGAGAGGAGTGACCTTTACTCGTTGGTACCTAGGATTGGCCGCAATCGTAGCCGAGGCCGAGGATCCTGATTGGGCGCGCAAACTATCCGCCGCTGAAGCTGAGTTGGCAGTTCGATATGCGTTGATCGATATGAATGGACTTCCGGAATGGCTCAATGCACTCGTGGATGTGCACCCGGTTTCGGTCGAACGCACCCTGGAACCTGAATTGGCCGCAACTCTGGACGAGATTAATACCACAAGTGCCCCCGGCTTTTTATTTCAGAGTCTGTTTTATGCATCAGATACCATCATTAAGTTGTTTCTGCCGTATTTGCGCACCTGGCTTGACGCTTTTACACAGCATTACCATGCCGAAAAATTCGATTCGGTAGCACGGGGCCGACTTGAACGTGTGTTGCTAATCCTGATCGAGCATGGGGATGCAGAAACACAGAACCACATCAAAGCCATGGCTGAGGGTTATTTGAATGCCGCTGGAAAAAGCACTGTCATACAAATTTGGATCAAAGTACTGATGCGTCTCGACCCGGCGGCGGGAATAGATGCACTCGAAAAATTATTGGGCCCACTCGAACCTGAGGCGGCGGGCGCCGCCGTCAATGCCATTGGCTACCTGTTCGGTAGTAATCACGGCCATTTATCTATTGGACTCAGGCGATCGGAATATTCCCCGACGCTGCTTCTGCGTCTCGTCCGGTTGACTTATCGATATGTACGTCCCTCTGACGACCATCCTAGCAGCACTTTTCTTGGGCCCCGAAATGTAGCGCAGGAGGGACGGAATGCGTTACTTAGCGCACTGCTTGATACCAAGGGGGCAGAGGCATGGGCGACCAAACTTGAGATGATGGACGACCCACTGTTTACGCATATCAAAGATAGACTCTTCCTCGTTGCCCGCGAGAAGGAGGCCGAAGAAGCGGATGAAGCTGTCCTCACGGAGTCCGAAGTAGCTGCATTCCATAGATATGGTGAAGCACCACCGACGACCCGAGATGATATGTTCATGCTGCTGGTTGATCGTTTAGATGATCTCGATGATCTGCTGCTTCGGGATGATTCGCCTCGTGACGCTTGGGCTTTGATTTGGGAAGAGAAAACGATGCGCAGAGAAATTGCGCGCACACTGAGCAATGCTGCAAAAGGACTCTATACGGTCGAGCAGGAGACGGTAACGGCTGACGAAAAAGAAACAGACATCCGGCTGCGAGTCGCTGAATCGGGGCAACAAGCAATCATCGAACTCAAGATTGGTGAAAAATGGTCAGGCCGTGTCCTGCGCGACACAATCAAAGATCAACTCGTCAAGAAATATATGGCCGCAGAAAACAGCCGCTCTGGTTGCTTGCTCGTGACCGTCACCAGCAACCGCAACTGGAAACATCCCGACACCAAGAAGACATTGGACATACCTAGGCTACAGGCGATGCTCGAAGAAGAGGCTGCGAGGATTGTTGAAGAATTGGGCGGTTCCTTGCGGCTTGTCGCCAAAGTACTTGACCTCCGGCCTCGTCTCAAAGTTGAAAGCAGAACATAGATGATCCGCGCTTTGCTGGTCCAAACCTGCTCGACCGTTGAGAGTGTACGTCGCAAGATGGGCGTGTCAGAGGTCACCATTTGGTTTCCTCAGCTTAGATTCATAACAGACAAGTTTTAGGGCAATGGTAAAAAAGCCCCGGAGATACTCTCTAGGGCTTAGATTTTGTAGGCTTTTCTTGCTGAAAAAACCAGTTAAAATCAGCTCAAGTGCTTGATTTTAAAGGATTTGGCGTCCCCACGGGGATTCGAACCCCGGTTACCGCCGTGAAAGGGCGATGTCCTAGGCCTCTAGACGATGGGGACAATGAGGCATTTCAAGTCTTGCGACTCGACGTCGTTCTATGGTGAACCTAATTGGTCCGGTGATCAATCGGATCGTTGATCCAGTCAATCGGATGTTTGGCGTCCCCACGGGGATTCGAACCCCGGTTACCGCCGTGAAAGGGCGATGTCCTAGGCCTCTAGACGATGGGGACATGGTGCGCCCGGAAGGATTCGAACCTCCGACCCTCTGGTTCGTAGCCAGATACTCTATCCAACTGAGCTACGGGCGCTTGGCTCCCTGAGCAGGACTCGAACCTGCGACCCAATGATTAACAGTCATTTGCTCTACCAACTGAGCTATCAGGGAATACGTCTTGCAACGTGGAGCGGCATATTAATGATCCAGATCGGTGGCGTCAAGGCTGAATTCGATATTTTTGCCTCGGGCCTCAGCCAGGACGCCAACGCTGCGATCTGGCGGGATTACATCAGTTCCAGATCGGCTTCGATGGCCTTGGCGCCGGCGCTGGCGCATTCCTCGTCCGTCTTGCCCGAGGGGGCGCCGGAAACGCCGATGGCTCCGTATGTCTGACCGCCTGCCTGGATCGGCACGCCGCCCGCGCCGAAGAAGAGGCCGGGGACGCGACCCAGCGCGCCTTCACCTCGGCTTTCCAGGGAGGAGGTGGCCGCTGTGAACGATACGGCCGTGTAGGCCTTCAGGCGCGAGATGGTCAGCGTCAGGTCCGGTGCCAATACGTCGCGCAATACCACCTGCGGGTTCCCGCCCCGATCCACGACGGTCACGCCGATCTGGATGCCCTTACCGCGGCAGGTATGAATGGCGGTTTCGGCGGCCTTGAGCGCCATTTCCATCGACAGGCGCTTGATGTTGATGACCGGCGGCTCGTCGGCGGCCTGGACGGTGGTGGCGCCCAGACCACATGCCGCGGTCAGGATCAGGGCGCGGGCGAGTTTTTTGTACGGGTGGTTCATGGCATTTCCTCGTGTTCTCGATGTTGTTTGATTGTGTATGGTCGAACGTTGGTCAGGCTTTTAGTATCACGCGATCCGGAGTGAGCTCCGGGGCGTCGATCGGGCTGCCCGGTACCCGATCAGAGAAAGCGGGCCAGCAATCGCTGGCTGTGTTGATCCAGTTCCGATTGCCGGGTTATCAGGTAGTTTAGGCCGAATTTGTCGCTGATGAGCAGGGCGCCGTCCGGCAGGTGGCGGATATCGTCCTCGGTTTTCAGCAACAGTTCGGCCGGACCGCGGTCCGTATCCAGTGTCCAGCGGCTGGGGGTGGCGTAGCTGGAAACCTTGCGAATTCGCTGAATCCGGGGCGTGAGCTCCCGTTGGACCAGCACGGTCTCGATACGGCTGGCCGTTTCGGGGGGCAGGGTGGCGAGGTCGTCGATCCAGCAGTGTTCGTGGCCTTGTCCATCGACAAGCGCGATGAACCGAGTCGGCGCGCTCAGCGGGAAGGCACGGACCGGAACCACGTCGATGACGGCGTTTCCAGCGTCGCGATGGAGCTGGAGTGTGCCGAACGGGTCGATGGAGAGAATCGGTTCATGCGGCGACATGGGAAGTGCCCTCCGTCGACGTGTCCGGCAGGCCGGATGTTTCGTTCAGTTTGAGTTGCGCCTGGTACAGGCGGTAGTAATGACCCTGCCGGGCCAGCAGTTCGTCGTGACGGCCCGTTTCGACGATGCGCCCCTGATCGAGCACCACGAGCTTGTCCGCCTGGCGCAGGGTGGACAGCCGGTGGGCGATGGCGATGGTGGTTCGGCCCTGTACGAGATTGTCCAGTGCCTGCTGGATTTCCCGTTCCGTTTCCGTATCCACCGAGGCCGTGGCTTCGTCGAGGATCAGCATGCGCGGGTCGATCAGCAGGGCACGGGCGATGGATATCCGTTGGCGTTCGCCGCCGGATAGGGCCTGACCCCGTTCGCCGACGAGGGAGTCGTAGCCCTGGGGCAGTTTCAGGATGAATTCGTGGGCATGGGCGGCACGGGCGGCCTGGATGATAGCCGCGCGATCGGCGTTCGGGTTGCCGTAGGCGATGTTCTCGGCCACGGTGCCGAAGAACAGGAAGGGCTCCTGCAGCACGAGGCCGATCTGCCGGCGGTAATCGGCAACCGAGAACTGGCGGATATCCGTGCCGTCCAGCTGGATGCTGCCGCTGGAGACGTCGTAGAAACGGGCGATGAGATTGACGAGGGTCGTCTTGCCCGAGCCGCTGTGCCCGACCAGCCCGATCATCGATCCGGGTTCGATGTCCAGGTCGATGTCGTGCAGGATCCCGCGATTGCCGTGGCGGAAACCGACCTGACGCAGGCGAATCGCCGTGGGGCGACCATCGAGGGGCTGGGGGTGCTGCGGGTCGGGGACGCTGGCGCTGTGATCGAGGATGTCGAAGATGCGCTTGGCGCCGGCCGCCGTCTTCTGCGTGACGGAAACGATGCGGCTCATGGAGTCCATGCGGGCGTAGAAGCGGCCGATGTAGGCCAGAAACGCCGTCAGCACGCCGACGGTGATGGCCCCCTGAGAAACCTGCCAGATGCCGAAGGCCCAGACGATCAATAGCCCCAGTTCCGTCAGGGCGGTGACCGAGGGTGCGAACAGGGACCAGACGCGGTTGACGCGATCGTTGATCCGCAGGTTCTGCTGGTTGGCCTGATGGAAGCGATCCGCCTCGCGTCCCTCCTGGGAAAAGGCCTTGACCACGCGGATACCGGGGATGGTGTCCGAGAGGATGTTCGTGACCTGGGACCACATGCGATCCACGCGCTCGAAGCCCGTGCGCAGTCGGTCGCGCACGAGGTGAATCATCCAGGCGATCAGCGGCAGCGGCAGCAGGGTGACCAGGGCCAGCCAGGGATTGATGGAAAACAGGATGATCACGGTCATGGTGATCATCAGCACATCCGTGGCGAAATCGAGCAGGTGCAGGGACAGGAAGATGTTGATGCGGTCGGTTTCCGAGCCGATGCGGGCCATGAGATCGCCGGTCCGTTTGCTGCCGAAGTAGTCGAGGGACAGGCTCAGCAGGTGGTTGTAGGTGGTCGTGCGGATGTCGGCGCCGATCCGTTCGCTGACGCGCGCGAGAATGTAGGTGCGCGCCCAGCCCAGGCTCCAGGCGACGAGGGCTGCGCCCAGCAATCCCCCCAGATATTTCATGACCGTGGTGGCCTGGATCGGCACCCCGTTCTGATAGGGAATGAGCACGTCGTCCATCAGCGGCATGGTGAGATAGGGGGGTACCAGCGTGGCGGCGGTCGCGGCCAGGGTCAGGATGAAACCGAGCAGCAATTGGGCGCGGTAGGGTCGGGCGAAACGCCAGAGTCGGAAGAGCGTCCAGGTCGAGGGGGGCGTCAGGGCATCGGAGCCTTCCTCGGGCCATTCGGCGGCGAGGGGCTTTTCGTCAATGTTCGTGTCCGGATGGTCGATGCGGGGATGCCGCAGGGCATCGAACCGGGTAACCAGCGCCTGTGCAGCTGGCATGCGCGAGAGAGTGAAGTGCCACTGGGCACGGGTTCGCGTTCGGTCGACGAGTTGCAGGTGGCCGATGCCGGCATGATCGGTCAGGCGCAGTTCGAGGTCCGGGTCATCGATGGGCCAGACGGTTTCCGGCGCTTGATCGCTGATGTGCAGAAGCAGCGCGTGCGGGGTAAGACGCAGTTCCTGCGGCAGGAAATGCAGATCGGCCGAAAGGTCCAGTGGCAGGCTGGCCAGAATCGGCGCAGGGGTGGCGGTATCAGGCGCGTCGCTCAATTTTCGTGTTCCTGAAAAATCCCAGTCATTTCATCGGGTTTGCGCGCCATGGGTGTTGCCTGGTCGAGCCGCATCAGACTTATTTTGACGAGTAAATGAAGAAAGGAATATCTTATACGTCGGTGAGTGGATTGTATGTAGTCGGCAACGTTCGCTACAGGGCATTCATCGTCAGTGTTGGCCGTTTGTCACACTGAAATTTCGGGGCAGTTGACCCCGGTCCGAATCAAATAGATCAGGGTGGTTGCAGTTCGTCTTGCGGCCACCCTGTTTATGTTTGGCGACGCGAATTTCGGACAATCGGCTTGTTTGGGTGAATGTGTGGCGAAAAAGATCGAGTTCCTGAATTTCCTGTCCCTTCGCGGACCAAGCATCTGGACCTATTACCCCGTTCTGGAGGTGTGGGTCGATATCGGCGATCTGGAAGAGTGCCCCTCGAACACGGTGCCCGGGCTCTACGACCGCCTGGTCGCGCTGCTGCCGGGGCTGGTGGAGCACCGTTGCAGCTATGGCGAGCGGGGTGGTTTTCTACGTCGACTGGCGGAAGGCACCTGGCCGGCCCACATCATGGAGCACATCACTCTCGAGCTGCTGACCCTGATCGGGTTGCCGGGCGGATTCGGCAAGGCGCGTGAAACGCCGATTCGGGGTGTGTACAAGGTGGTGGTGAGCGCCTGGGATGAGGACGTGACCCGGCAGGCGCTGGATGTGGCGCGCGATCTCCTGCTGGCTGCGATCGAGGATCGCCCCTTCGATCTGGATGCCGCACTGGCCGCCCTGCATGAAATCAAGGACGAGCGTTATCTCGGCCCCAGCACGGCGAGCATTGTCGATGCCGCCATGATTCGCAAGATTCCGTCGATTCGCCTGAGCAGCGGCAGCCTTGTCCAATTGGGCTACGGTGCTGCGCGACGCATGATCTGGACGGCGGAAACGGATCGGACGAGCGCCATCGCCGAAGGCATTTCCCGCGACAAGGATCTGACCAAGACCCTGCTCCAATCCTGCGGGATTCCCGTGCCGACAGGACGAACCGTCGACAGTGCGGCCGACGCCTGGGAAGCGGCCTGCGATCTGGGCGTACCGGTGGTGATCAAGCCCGAGGACGGCAATCATGGCCGTGGGGTGTTCACCAACCTCACGACACAGGCCGAGATCGAGAATGCCTATGCCGTCGCGGTGGACGAAGGTAGCGGCGTACTCATCGAGCGGTTCATCCCGGGCGTGGAACACCGGGTGCTCGTCGTGGGCGATCGGGTGGCGGCGGCGGCCCGGGGCGAAGAGGCGTTCGTGGTCGGCGACGGACGTTCCTCGGTCCTCGCGTTGATCGAATCGCAACTCAACAGCGATCCGCGTCGGGGAACGACGGAAAATCATCCGCTGAATCCGGTCCGCCTCGATTCGGCCGCCCGTCTGGAACTGGCCCGTCTGGGACTGACCGGCGAGTCGGTACTGACCGAAGGCCAGCGGGTGCTGATTTCCCGTCACGGCAACGTGGCCCATGACTGTACGGCGCTGGTGCATCCTTCCGTGGCGGCGCATTGCGTGTTGGCGGCACGTGTGGTGGGGCTGGACATCGCCGGTATCGACCTCGTCACGCCGGACATCGGTCAGCCCCTGCGCGATGTGGGCGGCGCGGTGATCGAGGTGAATGCCGGCCCGGGATTGCTCATGCATCTGAAACCGGCCAGCGGCGAGCCGGCGCCCGTGGGTCACGCGATCATTGAGCATCTGTTCGGGCCGGAAGAGACGGGGCGGATTCCCATCGTGGGCATCACGGGTAGCGTGCACAAGACGGCAACCGCGCATCTGCTCAATCATTTCCTGCGCCTGGTGGGGCGCACGGTGGGCATGGCCTCAAGTCAGGGCATGTTCGTGAAGAATCGTTGCGTGGCTGCCGGCGACCAGGCCAACCGCGTCGCGGCGAACCGGTTGCTGATCAATCACAACGTCGAAGTGGCCATCATCGAAAACGACAGTCGCGTCATCCTGAGCGAAGGCTTGGCCTACGATCGCTGCTCGGTGGGCGTGGTCACCTCGATCGACGTGGCCCGTCACATCGGTCCTTTCCATATCGATACGCCCGAGAAGGTGTTCAGCGTGTTCCGCACCCAGATCGACGTGGTCTTGCCCACGGGGGTAGGCGTGCTGAATGCCGACGAGGCCATGATCGTCGACATGGCCGAACTCTGCGACGGGGCCGTGTTGTACTTCACGCAGAACCCGGTGTCCCCGGTGGTCGCCGCCCATCGGACGACGGGCGGACGGGCGGTCATTCTGGATGGCGACACGTGTCTGTTCGTCCAGGGCGATGCGACGATCGGGCAATTGGCGCTGCCGGCCACTGCCTGGCCGGTTCCGGCATTGCTGGCGGCCCTGGCAACGGGTTGGGCCGTCGATCTGACCATCGACCTGATGCGTGCCGGGCTCGACACCCTGTCCGATGTCGCATTGCCCGCGCCCCGAGCCTGAATGCCCGGTCTCGTCGTTCCGAATCATGAATCCTAGGTAATCGAACATGGAAATTACGCGTGTACGCGCGCTGCGCGGCCCCAATCTCTGGTCGCGCCACACCTCGCTGCAGGCCAGTGTGTCTTGCCTGCCGGGCGAGTGCGATATCAACGAGCTGCCCGAATTCGAAATGCGGCTGCGCGCGCGATTCCCGCAGGTCGGCAATCTTCAGGCGATCGGCCAGCAGCAATCCATCTCCCTGGCACAGGTTCTGGAACACAGCTGCCTCGCCCTGCAGGCCCAGGCGGGCTGTCCGGTCACATTCAGCCGCACGGTGCCGAGTCGGGAAAAAGGGTTATTTCAGGTTGTCGTCGAATACACCGAGGAGGCCGTGGGGCGCCTGGCACTCGAGTTGGCGGAATCGCTGATCAGCGCCAGCCTGCACAATACGGATTTCGATCTTTCGTCGGCACTGGCGGATCTGCAGAGTCTGGACGAGGACGAGCGACTGGGGCCGAGCACCGGGGCCATCGTGCAGGCGGCGATCGCGCGCGGAATTCCCTATCGTCGACTGACCCGGGGCAGTCTCGTACAGCTGGGCTGGGGGCGGAAGCAGCACCGGATTCAGGCAGCGGAAATCGATCGGACCAGTGCCATCGGCGAGTCGATCGCGCAGGACAAGCAGTTGACCAAGGCGCTACTTCGGGCAGCCGGCATTCCCGTTCCGGCGGGCCGCGTGGTATCCAGTGCGGCGGATGCCTGGTCGGCGGCGCAGGATATCGGGCTGCCTGTCGTGGTGAAGCCGCGCGACGGCAATCAGGGCCGCGGCGTCGCGGTCAATATCACCACCGAGGATCAGCTGTATCGGGCGTATGCCAGCGCACGCGAGGAAAGCCGGGACGTGATGGTCGAACGCTTCATGCCGGGGTACGACTTCCGGGTGCTGGTCGTCGGCAATCAGGTGGTGGCGGCGGCCCGTCGCGATCCGCCGATGGTGATCGGGGATGGGGTTCAGTCGGTTCGCCAGCTGGTGGACCAAGTGAATGCCGACCCGCGCCGAGGGGATGGGCATGCCAATGCGTTGACGCGCATTCGCCTCGACGATATCGCGATCGTGACCCTGGAAGCCCAGGGATATCACTTGGATTTCGTGCCGGAAAAGGGCATGCCGGTCATTCTGCGCAATAACGGCAATCTCTCGACGGGCGGCAGTGCGACGGATGTCACGGATGATCTGCACCCGGATCTGGCGGCGCGGGCCGTGGACGCGGCGCGCATGGTCGGGTTGGACGTCTGCGGCGTGGATCTCGTCTGCGAGAACGTGAATCAGTCCCTTGAGGATCAGCACGGCGGCATCGTCGAATTGAATGCGGCCCCCGGATTGCGCATGCATCTGCAGCCGTCCTACGGCAAGCCCCGTGCCGTGGGCGAGGCGATCATCGCGGAACTGTATCCCGCGGGCGAGGACGGCCGGATTCCCATCGTGGCGGTGACGGGCACCAACGGCAAGACGACCACGACCCGGTTGATCGGGCATCTGTTGGCGAAGGCCGGGCAGCGGGTCGGCATCACCACGACCGACGGGGTCTACATCGACGGCGAACGGATCGATGCGGACGATTGCGCCGGGCCGATCAGTGCCCGCAACGTTCTGCTCCATCCCCATGTGGATGCGGCGGTGTTCGAAACGGCTCGGGGGGGAATTCTGCGCCAGGGCCTGGCTTTCGATCGCTGTGACGTGGCCGTGGTGACGAATATCGGGCTGGGCGATCATCTGGGCATGGCGGATATCCATTCGGTGGAGGATCTGGCAGTGGTCAAGCAGGTTGTGGTCGACAACGTGTCGCCGCAGGGCATGGCGGTTCTGAACGCTGCCGATCCGATCGTCGCCCGGATGGGGAATACTTGCCCGAGTGCCGTGACATTCTTCGCGCGGGACAAGCTGCTGCCTCTGCTGGTGTCGCGGCGGGAGCGCGGGGACCGGGTGATCTACGTGGATGGTGCGCAGATCGTGGCGGAGCAGGGCGCATTCCAATGGCGCATTTCCATGGCGGATATCCCGCTGACCTTCGGTGGCCGGATCGATTTCCAGGTGGAGAACGTCATGGCAGCCATCGGTGCGGCCTGGGGGCTGAATCTGGATTGGTCGATCATCGCGCGCGGTCTGGCCGGCTTTTCTTCAGACGCCACCATGGCGCCGGGCCGCTTCAATCTGTTCGAATATCGGGGTGCGACCGTCATTGCGGATTACGGTCACAACAGCGATGCGATCCAGGCGCTGTGTCAGGCGGTACAGAGCCTGCCGGCGCGCCAGCGTCTCGTGGTGATCAGCGGTGCCGGCGACCGGCGCGATGAGGATATTCGTCAGCAGACCCGGATTCTTGGGGACGTCTTCGATCAGGTGCTGCTCTATCAGGATGCCTGCCAGCGTGGCCGGGCGGACGGCGAGGTGATCGGTTTATTGCGTGAAGGACTCTCCGGCGCGCAACGTACCGGTTACGTCGAGGAGATCTACGGCGAGTTCGCGGCCATCGATCGGGCGTTGGCACTACTGCAAACCGGGGATGTCTGCCTGATCCTGATCGATCAGGTCGACGCGGCACTGGCCTATCTGGCGGAACGGGTGGCGGCGCAGACCGTCCTGGTGGACTGAGCCGTCAGGCGGCCGGCGGGGGCGTATCCGAGAGGGTGCGCCGCAGGAACTGGTGAAAGTGGCGCATGCCTTCCTCCAGCGGAAGCTGGTAGGGGCCGTGCTCATCCTTGCCGGCTTCGTAAAGCGCTTTCCGTCCCTGCTGCATCTTCACGCAGATGATCTCATCCTCGACGGCTGTCTCGTGGTAGGCGGCCTGTTGCGCCTCGATGAGCCCGCGTTGGTGGGCGACGATGTCTGCCGGGTAGTAGAACTCAACGATGTTCCGGGTCGACTCGATGCCCTGCGGTTCGAGCGATGAGATCACCAGCACTTCCGGATACCACTCGATCATCAGACCGGGGTAATAGGTGAACCAGATGGCGCCGTAAGGGTAGCTGACCTGATCGGGTGTCCGGGCATTCAGGGCTTTTTGCCAGGCCTGATAGGGTGCAGAGCCGGTCTTTGCGTTCTGGTCGAGCGGGTTTAGGCTCACGGTCTGCACCGACCACCAGTCGCCGTACTCCCAGTGCAGATCCTCGCAGCGCACGAATTGGCGCAGGCCCGGATGAGCCGGCGCGACGTGGTAATCCTCCAGATACACCTCGATGAAGGTTTTCCAGTTGATCGGGTAGACGGTCGACTCGATCCGATCCAGCCGGTAGCCCGAAAAATCCAGCGCTCGGGCGGCGGCCATGCCCGCGAGATCTGTCGTGACATCCCTCGGGCCGGCAAAGAGCAGGCCCTGCCAGTTCTGAAGGCCCGTCCGTTCCAGGTCGAGACAAGGCTTTTCAGCGAATTTCGGGGCGGCGATCAGGTGCCCCTGGTTGTCGTAGGTCCAGCGATGCAGGGGGCAGATGATCCGGTTCCTGGGCAGCGTTCCTGCGCCTTCGAGCATCAGTGCCTGCCGATGCCGGCAGACATTGCCGAGCAGATGGATCCGGCCGTCCGCATTGACCAGCATCCGGGCGTCGTCGAAACGCTCCAGGACCCGGTAGTCCCCCGGGGCGGGCGTCATCAGCGCATGTCCGACATAACCGGGTCCCAGGGCGAACAGCCGGTCGAGTTCGCGTTGATGAATGACCGGATCGAAATACCAGTCGATGGGGAGCTGGGGATCTTCCATCTGATCATAGCCGGACAAGGGGGTGCAGCGGGACATGATCGCGTGTCAGTACCGTCGGGCGATCAGCACGGCATTGCTGCCGCCGAAGGCGAACGAGCTGGACAGCACCGTGTCGACCGGTCGGGAACGGGCGCCTTCGGGCACCATGTCGATGCACAACGACGCGTCCGGTTCGCGGCAGTTGGCGGTGGGGGGGATGCGGTTGTGCTGGATGGCCAATACGGCAATGGCCAGCTCCACGGCGCCGCCGGCACCCATCAGGTGACCATGCACGGCCTTGGTGGCGCTCACGGGAATCGCGCGAATGCGATCGCCGAACACGGCACGCAAGGTTTCCGCTTCCACCGCATCCCCGGCAACGGTGGCGGTGCCATGGGCATTGATGTAGTCGATGGCTTCGGCGTTCAGGCCGGCATCCGCAAGGGCCCCTGCCACCGCGACCTGCTGGCCCCGGGTGGCGGGGTGCGTGATATGTTCGGCATCGCAGCTGGCACCGTAGCCGACGAGTTCCGCCAGAATCGGTGCGCCGCGCGCCACGGCGGATTCAAGGCTTTCCAGCATCAGAAACCCACTGCCCTCGCCCATGACGAGGCCGTTGCGATCGGCCGAGAAGGGTCGGCAGGAAGCAGCGACGGGATCGGCCGGCGGCGCGACGGCCCGCAGGGCATGCCAGGCGTGCAGCACGCCATAGGTGAGTAGCGCTTCGCTGCCACCGGCGAGTAGCCGCGCGCTGTAACCATGACGAATCGCCCGCATTGCCTCGCCGATCGCGGTGGCGGACGAGGCGCAGGCGATGGCATAGGTGTTGTTCGTGCCGCCCAGGCCGAAGCGGATGGCCAGCTCCGAGGCCGGCGCATTGTGGATCCCCCGGGGGAGAGTCATGGGCGAAACGCGATCTTTCTGTTCCGCATAGAGCCGATGGTAGGACTGATCCATCGTGTGGCTCGGACCCGCGCCCGTCCCCAGGTAGATGCCGGTATCCCGCAGCAGGTCTGGTTGGTCAAGCAGATTGGCGGTTTCGAGGGCGCGCCGTCCCGCACTGAGGGCGAGTTGGGTGACCCGGTCGTGCACGGCGGTTTTCGGATCGTTGTCGATGCCTTCGTCGACCCACGCGGCGATGCTGATCGGCGGCGTCGTATCCATGGGGGGAAGCGGACGGACGCCGCTTTCTGCCGCGCAGACCCGGTCGAAGAATGGGCCGGGCCAGGTGCCCAGCGCGGAAACGACCCCGATGCCGGTGATCACCACGCGATGGGCGGCGCTCATGAACGATCAGGCCTCAGCCAGCTTGGCGTGCACTTCGTCGAAGACGTCGCCCAGGGTCTTGGGTGGCGTGCCGGTCTGATCGAAGCGGATGCCGAGCTGATCCTCGATCTGGAACATGAACTCGATGGTCGCCAGGGAATCCAGGCCGATTTCCTCGAGGGTGGTGTCCCGGGTCAGTCCTTCCCGCGAGACGGGAATCTCCTGGATCAGCAGGGCATAGAGTCGTTCTTCGATATCGTTCATGACAGTGCTCCTTCGAGCGGAATCGGTGCGGTAATAGAAGCGGTGACCGGCGGATTCTGGAAGAACCGCAGGAAATGGGTGACTTGTTGGGCGACGGCATCCCGCTCGAAGTCCAGCGTGACCATGTGGTAGCTGTTCGCCAGCTTGACGAGCTGTACCTGGTGGCTGGCCACCTTGCGCTGGACTTCATAGGCACTCCGGATATGGGCGATGTCGTCTTCCAGCGCATGAACGATCAGCGTGGGGGCCACGATCCGTTTCAGATTCCGTCGGGTAAAGCGCATCAGTCGTGCTGCTTCGTGCAGTGCCGGCAACGAGAGCGCCGACGCACCGACCGCCGTGATGGGCTCGGCGGCTACCTGACGTTCGATCCAGGCGCGCAGGCGCTCGTTTTTCAGGCCGAAGGGCGGCGTTTCGCGGATGACCATGCGATGGCGCAGTGGCGTGAAATACCCCAGCGGGCTCAGGAATCGGTACCAGGGCGTGTTCCAGCCGTCGTAATGCAGGGTGGTCGAGAGCGGAATGACGGCCGACACCCGCTCGCCGCGTTCGGCGGCGACGGCCAATGCCAATGTGGCCCCCATACTCAGGCCGCAGACGGCTACCTGGGGATAGCGTGCGGCGAGCTGGTCGAAGCGTTCGAGCGCCTGGTCGAGCCAATGACGCCAGTTGCCGACGGCAGGATCGGTGGCGAAGCCGTAACCGTCGAGTTGGGGGGCATCCACCGTAAAGCCGGCGTCGTGCAAGACTTTGAGTAGCGGTTGAAGTTCGAGATGGGTGCTTCGAAGACCGGAAAACACCAGCACGGCAAAATCGTTGCCGGCGAGAAACTTGCCAGAGGCGATGGGGGTTGTCATGGTGTGACGGATGTCTTCGTTTTGGTGGAACCGGGTGTTGACTGGGGGAAATCAGTCTTTCGCGCAGTCGCTATTGTATGTGAAATAAATAATTTCCCCATCAACCTTTGACGTTGTGACCGATTTTGCGGGCAGAAGTTTTATCGCCCGATGATTCCTGGGCCAGGGATGATTCGTCGGCCATCCCTGATGGGCTGTCAGGTTCAGGGGAAGTCGTGCGTTTCGTGGGATGTCGAGGTCAGACGAATGGGCTTTCGGTACGACTCTCGGCTTGCACGTGTTCGGCCAACCAGACAAGCAGGTTCCGACTCGCGGTCCGGTTTTCCTGAGCCGCGTGGGTTTCCCGGTGCCAGGTCGCGGCTTCGCTGTCGCCATGCCCCTTGTCGATCAGGAATCGGTTGAGCGGGCATTTGACCATGTCCTCGGGGTGAATTCGTCGGCCGGTATGCATCAGCCACCAGTGGTAGGCCAGTGCGCCGAGATAGGTATCGAAGCCGGGCGTCGGCTGGTGTGGCGGCAGTCCGTCGAGCCAGGGGAGAATTTCCTCCGGGGGCATGGGACGCGCCAAGCCATACCCCTGGCCGTACTGTGCGCCAAGGATGGTGACGACCTCGATGAACCCGCGTTCCTCGAGTCCCTCGACGATGACCGTCTGGTCGAAATCGTTGCCCATCTGGATGATTGCGGAGATCAGGCTCATCGTCTGCACGGGATTCGCCCGCAATTGCGTGACCAGACTCTGATCGATCTTGATGATGTTGAAGGGGAGGGTAGCCAGCCGATACAGACTGCTGTAGCCGGAACCGAGGTCGTCCATGGCCAGCGGAATACCCATATCGACCAGTTTCCGGATGGCCGCGTCCTGGGCAGGCTCGTCCAACCCCTGGGTTTCGAGGATTTCCAGGGTCAGGCGCTGGGCAGGAATGCCCGTCCGTTTCAGCGCATCCTCGATCCAGTGACTGCATTCCGGATCGATCAGGGTGCCTGGTGACAGATTGATCGACAGATCGACGGTGATGCCGTCCCGATCCCAGCGTCGCAGCCACGGCAGCGCAGTCTCCATGACCAGACAGAACAGACGGTCGAGTTCGCTGTCGCCCAGCAGGGGCAGAAAATCGCCTGGGGGTACGATCGTGCCATCTGGACGGGCCAGTCGGGCAAGGGCTTCGACCTTGATCAATGAGCCATCGCGCAGATCCAGGATCGGTTGCATGTGCACGCGCAGTCCGCCGGAAAAGAGTTCCCGTCGGTAGTGCTGAGCCAGTTGCTGACTGATGACCGGTCCGGGATTGTTGCACAGCAGCCAGACCTGGCTGAGGCGCAACTGCAGATTGCGGGTGAACTGCTGCATCCACACCGATTCGAACTGATTCGGGTAGCGGCCGTACAGCATCAGAACGGCGATAACCCGTCTGTTACTGTCCATGATCGGCAGGGATATTGCGGCAGTGACCTCGAGTTGCGTGGCGATGCCGTGCCATTCGGCATAGTGCGGGTCCAGATGGAGGTTGGGGCTGCTCTGGATATCCAGCGTTCGCCATGCCTCGGCGGCGAGACTTTTCCCCCGGGGGGATTCCGGATCGATATTGGCCCGTCGTTCGCGATCGTTCAGCAGGGATGCCAGCGTTGCTCCGTGATGACCGCCACTACCCTCGATCGTGAACACGCCATCGGCATCCGGGCGCATCAGCAGGATGGCTTGGATGCCCGGCAGTTGGCCAAGCCGTTCGATTTCCTGCGTCTTGACCTCGACCCACAGGCTTTCCGCCGGAGGGAGTGGGTGCGTCAACAGATCGAAGTGTTCCTGAATGGTGGCGCCGCCGGCCTGGAGTTGCTCGAGGATATCGTCCTGGATTCGTGCCTCGCTGGCGATCATGATCTGGTGTCGTTCGCGGCTGTTCAACGGCGCCTGATTCAGGTAGTCATTGAGCAGTTTCCCATACAGATTCATCGACTGCATGAGTAGCGGGCTACCCACGCCGACCAGCGCATGGACGGTCCCGATGCGCTTGGCGCGTGCAACGAGTTGTGCGCGGGTCGTTTCGGGATTCAGGAGGAAGCGGAGATGCTCGACCTGGATCGTGACCAGTCTGGGAAGCCCCGTCGGCGCGATTGTCTCGAGGATTTTCTGTGCGCCCGGGTTACTCCTGAGCGCTGCGTAAAATTGGCGAACGAACCGTTCGGCATGTTCGTCGAGATAGGCGGCGCACTGATGCATCAATGCCTGGCTCTCCGGGGAATAGGCATCGAAATACGATTCCCTGGCCTCTGTCCGGGTACTGTCGGCAGGCGGCGTGTCATGGATGATTCGCCACCACTGCGTGCGCGTCGATTTGTTGGTCTTGGAGGCATAGAGGGCGGCGTCGGCGAGGCGCAACAGGCTGTCGCCCTGATCACCGTCGATCGGGTAGAGGGCCAGTCCCAGACTCATGCCGATCTTCGCCTGCTTGCCCTTTGAAACGTCAAAGGGCGTCTCGACCGACTGATGAAGGCGGTCCAGGGCCGTTTCGAGTTGTACCAGCAGCTGGTCCTGTTCGAGATCCTCGAGCACGATGACGAACTCGTCGCCGCCCAATCGAGCCAGCAGATCCTGCTTGCGCAATCGCGCTTTCAACCGCTGTGCCAGTTCCCGCAGTAGCGTGTCTCCGCTTTCGTGGCCGAAGTTGTCGTTGACGGGTTTGAAATCGTCCAGATCGAGCATGCCGACGGCGACGACCGTGCCATGACGTTGCGCGCGGGCGATGGCGCGGGGCAGGTGCTGTTCGAGGGCGCGCCGGTTAGGCAGTCCCGTCAGCGTATCGTGGAGGGCCTGGTAGGCAATCTCCTGTTTCGCCTGATGCAACGCCGTGACGTCGATCAGGCTCCAGATGGCGCCGGACCGTCCATCGGGCAGGGTCAGGCTGGCGCCGAGGGTCTCCACGTTCAGGATGGTCCCGTCCCGGTGACGAATCGTTCCCTCCTGGCGTGCTGAGTGAGCCGGGCCGTCTGCGAGCGCCTTGAACTGCATGGTCAGGGACTGCGGCGCCTCCGCGACATCCTGCAGCATGTCGGCGGTGTGTCCCACCAGTTCCCCGTGGCTATACCCGGTCAGCAGGCAGAGTGCCGGGTTGGCGTCCGTGATGTTTCCTTCGGTATCCACTGTCAGCAAGGCTGCGGCGTTGTTGTCGAACAGCGTGCGCTGATAGGCCAGGGTTTTGGCGAGTTCTTTCTGTAGATTGTGGCGCTTCGTAATGTCCTGGATGGTCCAGACCGACGTGGTGAGTTCGTCGTCCTGGATCATGCTCGCCGAGAGATCGCAGATGATGGTGGATCCGTCCTTCCGGGCGAATCGGACATCCGGGATCATGATCTTCCCGTCGATGAGCAGCTTTTCGTACCCTTGGCCGACCCGATCGTAGTCGGCGTCGGTGGCATACATGACGCGGGTCGACTGTCCCAGCAATTCGTCGGCGTGGACGTAGCCCAGCATGATGACGAGCCGGGCGGTCACCTGAATCAGGTGGCGGTCGCGCACCATGGCGATACCCGCCAGCGTATTGTCGAGCAGGGCGCGTTGGGTGGCTTGCAGCACGGCTTCGCGCCGTTGCGTCTCGATCCAGTTCAGTCCCCGCGTGATGTCCTGGGCCAGATCCTCCAGCAGATGCTCCAGTTCGCCCGTGAATACCTGATTTTCTGCATGGTATGCGGCAAGAATCGCCCATCTTGCCCCGTTTTTCCGAATGGGAATCGTGGCGCTGGACCGGATGCCGAACTGTTCGGCTTTCTGCAGCCAGGGATTGAATCCCGGCGTCTTGCGCAGATCCTGGGCATAGACCGGTTGCTGCGTTCGCCAGGCGGTACCGACCGGACCCTGACCTTCCGGCAGTTCCGGATCCGTCACGATCTGGAGGTTCCGGGTATAGCCGGTTGAATCTGCGGCGGCCAGAATCTGGAACTGTCCGGTTTTATCGGGTTTCGCAATGAAAGCCAGGCGAAACCCGCCATATTTGACTGCAAGCGCGCAGATTTCCTCCATGAACCCTGTCTCGTCACGGCTCACCGCGATGATCTGGTTGACCTGGGCCAGCAGCGCATTGATATCCGCGAGCCGTTTCAGATGATCGGCATCGCGTTCCCGCTGACGAAGGAGGGTATAGATACCCCATGCCGCAATCCCCAGCAGCACGAACATGCCGATGTAGAGATCCAGGCGTTTCTTGGCGCTTTGGCGGTAGATCTGCTTGGCCAGTGCCTCCGTGCCGGTGGTCCGCACGATCATGGGGTATCCGTGGATCGGGACCGTGTCCTTTCCTTCCGGTGATTGGGATTTCTGAAAATCCAGCGTGCCGTTGCGACATATGCCGAGTATCCGATTGTTGCGGGTGTCGACGACGGTGAACTGCCAGGCCTTTTCCTCCGGGGGGTAATCGAGTAGATATCCCAAGCGATAGATCAGGTTGACGGAGATCTCCGAACCTCCGTCCGGCGCGGACGGTCGGTATCGCAGGGCGATCAACGGCGTGCGATTGACGATCTGTCCCGGGCCCAGCAGCCATTGTGGGTTGGCTTTCAGGGATGTGAAGCGTTCATCCGGTTCGTAGGGGAACAGGTGCTGGACCGGTGTGGACCAGAGGCGCGTCTTCCCGTTGCCCGCATCCACGCCGATCGCATAGATTTCCGGATGCAGTTGCTGGAGGTGCTGGAGAATATGCTGGATTTGCGGTGTCGGCGTGTCCCGATTCGGTGCTTCAGCGATCAACGGCGCGATCAGTTCCAGTTCCTTGTAGGCACTGTTCAGCCTATTTTCGATCCGGTTGGCATAAAACCGGCCCGCATGATCGGCTTCTCGATCGATTTGCTCGACAGCGAGTTGATATTGCGTGGATTCATTCCAGCTGGCCCAGCCCACCAGCATGAGCAGGGGCAAGGTCAACAACAGCCGGTAGAAAACACCGGGCCATTGCACGAGTCGACTGCTCATGGTGTGGAATGCGTCTTTGTGGTCATGATCGCTCCATGATCCATGATGGATTTCAACAGCTTGGCCCTAGTTATAGTTCAATTTTCATTATATCGCAGGATGACGATCGATTCCGCCGCTGCAGGATCGGCATCGGGAGGGTGTTTTGGATGAGTTGGGAGATCATGCGCGAAGTGTTCGTGTGTCCATGAAATGCAAAAACGCGATGCGTCGACATGCTGCTAGAATAACGCGAAACGCAACACCAACAGGAAGAGGGAAGCAGGATGGCACTCGGCGGCGGCATGATTCATCACAACATTCCGGACAAGGAAACGTTGTACCGTTCGTACATGCCGTTCATCAAGAACGGCGGTCTGTTCATTCCCGGACATCTGCATCATGACATCGGCAAGGAGCTTTTCCTGACGCTGACCATGATGGGCAATCCCGAGCGGATTGCGTTGGCCGTCAAGGTGGTCTGGCAAACTCCGGAGGGGGCCCAGGGCGGGAAAACCGCAGGGATTGGCGTGCAGTTCAGCCCGATGGACAAGGGGCAGACGCGTGCGAAGATCGAGGCCTATCTTGCCGGCGCACTGGGAAAGGACACCCCGACTGCAACCATTTGAGTGTCTGCCGGTCATACAGGGGCGTTTCTCCCAATCGCCTTTCCGGCCGCCAGTCTGCGCCAGTTCACCGGGCGCCCGGCCCACGGGATTTCGTTGCTTCCCACTGACACCTAGCCAATATGTCTCATACTCGATCAATCCACTATTTCATCCTCGCTGTCGCCGTGTTCATCGGCTTTTACTGGCAAATCGGCAGTATCCCGCTATTCGATCTGGATGAGGGCGCTTTTACCTCGGCGACCCGCGAGATGTTCCTGCGACACGATTTCGTGACGCCGTATCTCAATACCGTGCCGCGTTTCGACAAACCCATTCTGATCTACTGGTTGCAAGCGGCCTCGGCCATGGTATTCGGCTTTAATGAATGGGCTTTTCGCCTGCCTTCGGCCCTGGCCTCGACGTTCTGGGTCTGGTCGATATACCGATTCGGACAACAGGTACTTGATCGCGAACGTGCCTTCTATGCGGCCCTGATCGCCGCCACCAGTCTGATGACGACCGTCGTCGGCAAGGCGGCTATTGCCGATGCCGTATTGATGCTTTTCATGACCCTGGCAATGTTTGCCATTTTTCGCCACTGGCAGACGGGGCGTGCCACCTATATCCGCTGGGCCTTCGTGGCCATGGCGCTCGGTTTTCTTACCAAGGGGCCGGTCGCGGTGGTGATTCCGGCAGTGGTCAGCCTGTTGTTCTATCTGTCGACCGGCCGCTTTGGCTCGTGGTGGCGTGCGGTCCTGGATTGGCGGGGCATTCTGCTGTTTCTCGCTTTGGCGCTGCCCTGGTATGTCCTGGAATACGTCCGCGAGGGACAGGCATTCATCGACGGGTTTTTCCTCAAGAACAATGTCGGACGCTTCAGCGCGCCCATGGAAGGGCATTCCGCAGGATTCTGGTTCTACCCGGTCGTGACCTTTATCGCCCTGTTGCCGTTCACGGGGCTGGTCGTTCGGGCGATCGGGGGCCTCGTCCAGGATGTTCGCCACGGCGCTTGGTCTCTGAGGCCCGCGACGGAACTGTCGGCGGAAGCGGCACTCAAACGATTTGGCTGGCTCTGGTTCGGTTTCGTGCTGCTGCTGTTTTCCTTTTCGGGCACCAAATTGCCGCACTACCTGAACTATGGTCTGGTTGGATTGATTCTGGTGATGGCGACGTACTTTCCCGCGATCCGGAACCGGTGGCTGTATCTGTTGCCCTTCTGGGGCATGCTGTTGATTCTGCTCGCCTTGCCCGGGGCGCTTGATCTGTTTATCGATCGCATCCGGCCTGCCTATGTGCAGGCGATGCTGGCGGATCGGAACCTGTATTTCGGTCCAGGCTGGTATCTGCTGCTGGGCACCATTCTTGGATTGTCGGTCATCGCCGCTTTTCGGCGATCCTGGCCGCTGCCGGTCATCCTGGTGCCGGTGGCGCTGTCCTTTTCCCTCGTGATGAATGGGCGATTGCTGCCGATCGTGGACGCTTTGCAGCAGGGGCCCATCAAGGCGGCGGGGCTGATGGCGCGCGACTTGCCCGGGACGGCCGTCATGTACCGGATGAATACGCCGAGTTTCGGTGTCTATGCGGGCAAGATTCTGGCAAGGCACGCGCCGGAATCCGGAGATCTGGTGCTGACTAGGGCGGTGTATGCAGACGAGCTGGATGCCCAGGTTCTGTTTTCTCAGGGCGGTGTGGTCCTGTTGCGCATGCGCTAGACTCGTTTTAACAAATATTTCTGTCAGGGGAGTGATTGATCATGTCTGATTTTTTGAAAAACCGCCGGAATTTCATGACGGCCGTGGCGGGCGCCGGCGGTGCGGCGCTGGGAATCAAAACGGCCGAGGCCGCGGATGATCTGCGGTTCCCCGGTGATAAGCCCAAGCATCATGTGGTGTATCAGTTGAACCATGACGATGTGGAATATCAGACGCACATCCTCAACTCCATGAGTGCCATGATCACCGAATTCGGCGGGGACGTGCAGATTGCCGTCGTGGCGTTCGCGGGCGGCATTCACCTGCTGGCAAAGGAGCCGAAGCGGAACGTCAACAAGTTGATTTACGAACGCGTCCAGGGCTTCTCTGAAAATTACGGTGTGAAATGGAATGCCTGTGGCAACACGATGCGCACCGTTGGCTACAGCGATTCGGACATGCGCTCGTTCGCCAAGATTCGGCAGGTAGGCGCCGCGGCTCTGATGGAGTATCAGGAGCAGGGCTACGCGTACATTGCGTGGTAAGCTGGGCGTCACACCGATTCATGTAGGGGCTGCGGTGCGTCGTGAGCCCTATCTCGCCAGGCGGCACAGATGTCCTGTTTGCCGCCTGGTTCTTTCTGGATTTGCCAAATACGTCTATGAATGAATTGATCATCCGCCAGCCCGATGACTGGCACGTCCATTTGCGCGACGGCGACATGCTTGCGGTCGCCGCGCCATTCACGGCTCGTCAGTGCGCCCGTGCCATCGTCATGCCCAATCTCGTGCCGCCGGTGGCACGGGTCGACGAGGCGCTGGCCTACCGGGATCGAATTCTTGCGGCCGTCCCGGCCGATACCGGTTTCGAACCGCTGATGACCCTCTACCTGACCGAACAGACGACGGTCGACGAGTTGGCTCGCGCGGCCGAGAACCCCTTCATCCACGCAGTCAAGCTCTATCCTGCCGGTGCGACGACGAATTCGGACCGGGGCGTGCGCGATCCCCTGGCCATCGATCACCTCCTTGCCGAACTGGCGCGGTCCGGACTGCCCCTGCTGGTGCATGGCGAGGTGGTGGATCCGAAGGTGGATATTTTCGACCGGGAAGCACGTTTCATCGAACGGGTCCTGACGCCGATTCGTGAGCGGTTCCCCACGTTGCGCATCGTGATGGAGCACATCACGACGGAGGATGCCGCGACCTTCGTGCAGGCGCAGGACGGTCAGGTCGGCGCAACCATCACGGCCCATCATCTGCTGTACAACCGCAATGCCATGCTGGTGGGCGGTATCCGTCCGCACTACTACTGCCTGCCGGTTCTGAAGCGCGAGCGCCATCGCGAGGCACTGGTTGCCGCTGCGACGTCCGGCGATCCGCGATTCTTCATGGGGACGGATTCCGCACCGCATACCCAGCACGCCAAGGAATCCGCCTGTGGTTGCGCGGGGGCATTTACCGCCTACGCGGCATTGGAACTGTATGCCGAAGCCTTCGATCAGGTCGGGAAGTTGGATCGGCTCGAGGCATTCACGAGCGTCCACGGCCCGAATTTCTACCGGTTGCCGCTCAATGAGCATCGTATCCGCCTGATTCGTCGTGCGCAGCCGGTACCCGAGTATTACGACGTCGGTGATGCGGAACGACTGATTCCCCTGCGGGCCGGGGAGGTACTGAACTGGCAAGCGATCCGTCTGTGACCGCTCCGTTGTCCCATCTGGCGCGATGCTTGCCCGAACCGCGTCTGAGCGGCGTGTTGAAATCCACGCCTGACGATTTCTGCGTGGAGGAGGTGCTGGGGTTCTCGCCCGAGGGCTCCGGAAGTCACGGCCTTTTCTGGATCGAGAAGATCGGCACGACCACGCCCCAGATGATCGGCAGGATTTCGCGTCTTGCCCGGGTCGCTGAACGGGATATCGGCTTCTGTGGGCTCAAGGACAAGCATGCCGTGACACGGCAATGGATCAGTCTGCCCCTCGGGACGAACGAACCGGATTGGTTTGATGCATTGCCGGAAGGCGTCCGCGTGCTCGATTGGGCCCGACACCCCAAGAAACTGCGACGGGGTATCCATCGGGGCAATCGCTTCACGATCACGCTTCGGGGGATTTCGGGCGAGGACCCGGATTTTTCGTCGCGTCTAGAACGGTTGGCGACGACCGGTTTCGCCAATTATTTCGCCGAACAGCGGTTTGGCACGGACGCTCGGAACCTCGACTTGTTGGCAAGACTCGGCGCCACGATCGAATCGGGGCGGGTGGGGCGTTCCGATCGCAATTGGGGGATATCCACCCTACGGGCGCTCATATTCAACGAAGTGCTGTCCCGGCGGATTCAGGCGGATACCGTCGCCGCCGCGCAGGAGGGCGATCTCGCCCAGCTTGCCGGTTCGAACAGCCGATTCCTGGTGACGGCGGATGAGGTCGATCATGCCCAGGCTCGCATCCACCAGCGGGATATCCGATTGACGGGTCCCCTGTGGGGGGCGGGTACCGTGCCAACCGAAGCTGCGGTTCGATCCCTGGAAACGGCGCTTGCCGACGAAGTGCTTCGTCAGTTTTCCGCGGAGGGCGATACGACGATCTGGTCGAATCATCTGTCCGCCTGGCGGGTTGATCATGACCGACGCGCGTTGATGGCACCGCTCATGGAGCCGGTTGCCTCGTTCGAAGAGGGCTCCGAAGGGGAGGTTTCGCTAAGGTTGAGTTTTACCCTGGCGTCGGGCAGTTATGCGACGGCCGTATTGCGTGAGCTTGTCCAGGTGGTGCCTGCCTAGCGATCCGTGTGCTTGCCGGCGCGCCGGGTGCGTCAATTTGACCGTTGAGGCTGGTGGCGGGTAGGAAGGGGCGGGGCGTTTCGGGCGTTTTCGTGGAGGCCGCCCTCGCCGCTATGCGGATTCGGGGCGGCCTTTGGCTCAGGAAGCCGTACCGGAGTTTTCGGCTTTTTTCTGGACGGCCTGCTCAACCATCGGTTGCAGTTCGCCGCGCTCAAGCAACTCCAGGGTGATGTCGCAGCCACCGATCAGTTCACCGTCCACGTAGACCTGCGGGAAAGTCGGCCAATCGCGGTAGCGGGGCAGATTCTCGAAAATCTCGGGATCGGCCAGTACGTTCACGTAGCCAAACGGCACATTGCACGCCTTGAGCGCTTCCGCAGTACGACTGGAAAAGCCGCAGCTCGGAAATTGCGGTGTGCCTTTCATGAAAATCAGAACCGGGTTGGTTTTGACAAATTGGTCGATGCGCTCAAGTGCGTCCATGAGTCGGATACCTCATAAGTTGGAACGGGATTGTTGGTCGATTGTAGACCGTTTCCCGTTTGCTTGCCTCAGTAACCTTCAGCCGCGTGCCGAGATGAGCCGTCACGCGCCAAGCCTCGGGCTGATGGAGCCGGCTGGTCCGAACCGCTGCGCTGGATCAGGGTGGTGGTCTAGCGACCCAGAATGCCGGTTTCGCCGGTTCTGGGCTGAGTTCGCGCAAACTGGTCGCAGACTACCCGATTGCGGCCGTTGGTCTTCGCCAGATAGAGGTTTCGATCCGCTTCGTCGATGAGACTGGTCAGATCCAGATTCTGCGGGAAACTGGCGATGCCGGCACTGAACGTGCAGTACATCTGGTTGTTTCCGTCGACCTGGAAGGGCGTTTGGCCAAATTGGATGCGCAGCCGGTTGATCAGGTGGGCTGCCGTCGTTTCGTCCGTATTGGGCAGTGCGACCAGAAATTCCTCCCCACCGTAACGACCGACACCGTCGTAACGGCGCAGTCGGGTATTCAGCAGATTCGACAGCTTGCGAATTACGTTGTCGCCGATCTGGTGCCCGTGGGTGTCGTTCACCTTCTTGAAATGATCGATGTCGATCAGGGCGACCGTCAGGGTCAGGTTCTGCCGGTTGGCTCGGTCCAGTTCGCTTTCGATCAGATCCTTGATTGCATTGTGGTTGAGCAGGCCCGTCAGGGAATCGCTCCGTTTTTCCGCATTGGACTGGCGGTATCTCAGGGCGCGGTAGCGGACCATCTTCAGCAGGTCGTCGATGGGAATCGTCTTGTTGAGGAAGTCGTCTCCGCCCTGGATTTTCGCTTCCATGCGACGACGGTCGTTTTCCTCGGTGGACATGAACAGGATCGGTACGTCCTGCAGGCGCGGATGTTCCCGAAAAATGCGTGCGAGATCGATCCCGTCGATATCCGGCATGTAGAGATCGAGCAGAATGATGTCGGGCTCCATCTCGATCGCGCTGCGGTAGGCCTTTTCCGGCGAGGTTTCGAAGCGGTAGACGATGTTGTGGCGCTGGAAATGCTTGCCCCAATAGACCCCTGCCGTCGCCATGTCATCCACCATCAGTACGCGCAGCGGACGGTTTTCCTCATCCGTCATGCGGGCCGACTGCAGGAGGGTGTTCAGGCGCGATACATCCAGCGGTTCGGTCAGAAAATGCGTGACGCCGGTCTTCACTGCGGCGGCACGGCTGGCAAAGGAGTCGTTGGCGGCAATCATCAGGGTGGTCCGGGATTTGATCAGGGTCTCGAACGGCGCGACGGGCGCCATGATTTCCTGAGCGGACTCGCTTTGCGTTGTCACGAAGATCATGAGTGACGCTTCTTCGCAGAGGGTCCTGATTTGGAGGGCCGGTTGCGTTTTCGGGTTAATTGTTTGCGTGGCGTATCCGGCGCGGTGCAAGGCATCGCGTAATGTTTCGGAGGGCTCAGTATCGCTGAGAATCAGGGCAAGCGGATTGTTGCCGTTAATGTCGAGGATGGTGCTGTTCTGGATGATGCGCTCGATGTGCCGGATCAGGCGGATCAGGCGGCTGAAATCCTCCGAGGGGGTGATTTGCTCCCGCTCGATGGCGTGAATCAGCCGGTCAAGTACGCTGGCCAGTTGCGGCAGTCGATTGCGGCGTGCCGCCTCCAGCAGCGTGGTCGTCTGTTCGATCAGGTCGGCAAGTCGTGTCGACCGTCGGACGCTATGATCGGCCAGCACCGCTTCGAGCGAGGCGGCCGCCAGTTGCCAGTTGATCTGCTGAGCGATGGTCTCCTGCCGTGGATAGTCGGTGTCGAGGGGAAGTGCATTCATGCGGTCGTATTTCCTTATCTTGGCGTTTTCCCGGCGTTTCTGCCCGGGCGTTTCTGTCCGTTGGATCCCCGTGATGGCGTGGCGAAGCCCGGCCCTGAGCGCCATGGCGTTTCCCGGATAGATCCCTTAGGAAAGTATACTGCCAAGCCTTCACGGGGTCTTGTTCATTTCAGACAGATGTAGATTCCCGCGTGCCAGATTGTGCTTGGCGCATCAGGACGACATGTGCGTGACATTTCCTTTGCCCCGAATTAAGATGGCGAGACTTACTTGCAGAGGTGACCCAGATAATGAAGTCCATGTTCAGTTTTGAAAATTTTCCCCTGACCTTCATCGTCGGCCTGATTATCTTTTCGTGGCTGTCGTTCCTGAGTGTCATCACCTTCGGTTGATCGAGGGTACGCGGGGCTCGTCCCCGAGGTCGCATATCCGAAAGGCCGCCTGTTGGGCGGCTTTTTTCTTATGTGCCGAAAACTGATCGGCGGATAAAAAAAATGTTTTATTGGGTCGGTCCGCTCTTCAATATAATCCTTTGCTGATAAATGCTCAGGCTAATCGTTTGCGCTCGGGTTTGCCCGTCGGCGTCACGATGCACTTGTTTATCGCAGCCAGAAATAAATCTACAGGCGCCCGGCATGCCGAGGCGCGATCAAGGAATGCTATCAGGAAGCCGCCTTCGGTGTGGGAGCCCCCATCACGCGTCATGCCGAGGGATTTGGGCGGTTGACATCTCGCCTGTCGACCGTGTTCTTTTGATCTGGGAGGTTTATTACGATGAGTCAATCATCATCCATGACGCTGCCCAGCGGTGCTATCTACGACTACGACATCATCAAGATGTTCACGATTGCCTCGATGCTCTGGGCAATCGCGGGTATGGCCGCTGGGATCTATATTGCAAGTGAACTGGCCTGGCCGGTGATGAACTTGGATATTCCCGAAATCACTTTTGGTCGATTGCGTCCTGTGCATACCAATCTCGTGATCTGGGGTTTCGGGGGCAATGCGCTGATTGCCACCTCGTTTTACATCGTGCAGCGGACCTGTCAGACCCGCTTGTGGGGCGGCAAGGTGCTGTCGAACACGGTGTTCTGGGCCTGGCAAGCTGTGGTGCTGATCGGCGCCTGGGCGGTGATGGCGGGCCATAGCCAGTCGCGCGAGTACGCGGAATTTCCGCTGGCGGACAACATCCTGATGATGATCGGACTCGTCATGTATGCGCTCATCTTCTTCATGACCTTGCGCAAGCGCACGCAACCGCACATTTACGTGGCCAACTGGTTCTTCTCGGCATTCATTCTGGCTACCGCGATCCTGCATTTCTTCAACAACATCCAGGTTCCGTACAGTTTTTGGCAGTCCTACTCGATCTTCAGCGGCGTTCAGGATGCCATGACCCAGTGGTGGTACGGTCACAACCTCGTCGGGTTCGTGCTGACGGTCGGCTTCCTCGGCATGATGTACTACTTCGTACCCAAGCAGGCCGGGCGCCCGATCTACTCGTACCGTCTGTCCATCGTGCACTTCTGGGCGCTGTCGTTCCTGTACATGTGGGTCGGCGGTCACCATCTGGAATGGACCGCGTTGCCCGACTGGGTGAACTCGCTGTCGGTGACCTTCTCGATCCTGTTGCTGCTGCCATCCTGGGGCGGGATGATCAACGGCATCATGACGCTCTCCGGGGCCTGGGACAAACTGCGGACCGATCCGGTCATCCTGTTCCTGATTACGGCGCTGGCCTTCTATGGCATGGCCACGTTCGAAGGCCCGATGCTGGCACTGGAATCCGTGAATGCGCTGTCCCACTACACGGACTGGACCATCGGCCACGTGCATTCCGGGGCCCTGGGCTGGGTGGCCATGGTGACCTTCGGCTCGTTCTACCACATGGTGCCGCGCCTCTGGGGCACGAAGCTGTACTCGACCAAGCTCGTGTTCGTCCATTTCTGGCTGGCAACGATCGGCATCGTGTTGTACATCGTTGCGATGTGGGTGTCCGGTATCGGGCAGGGTTTGATGCTGCGTGCCTTCGACCAGTACGGCAACCTAGCCTACACCTTCGTTGAAACGGTGGCCTTCCTGCATATCCCGTATATCGTGCGTTTGCTGGGCGGCATTTTCTTCTTCAGCGGTACGGTGCTGATGGTGTACAACCTGTATCGCACCATCACGGCCGAGAAGCAGGAGGAAGTCACGCGTGAGTTGCTGATTCCGAATCGCGCCATCGCCTGATCCTTCGCCGACGGCGATCTGCGAAACCCGCCTTCGTGGCGGGTTTTTTCATGCCGGGATTTTTAGGGCCTGTGGGGAATTTTTCATGAACCGAGCCTGCCGATCGAACGTTTCGCCCGTACAATGTCGGCCATGATGGCTAACAGAATTCTCGATCCCCTGAACGTCGCCCAACGGGAAGCAGTCACCAGTCCATCCCTGGCGACCTTGATTTTGGCCGGTGCCGGTTCCGGCAAGACGCGCGTGCTCACCCATCGCATGGCCTGGTTGTGCGAGGAGCAGGGGCTGTCGCCGCACAGCCTGCTGGCGGTGACTTTTACCAACAAGGCCGCCGGCGAGATGCGCAGCCGCCTGTCCACGTTGTTGAATCCGACCGGCGATCCGGCCTCGGGCGTGCGCGTCAACGGCCTGTGGGTCGGGACCTTCCACGGACTGTCTCACCGCCTGCTGCGCCAGCACTTCCAGGAGGCAAAGCTACCGCAGACCTTCCAGATCATCGATTCGGACGATCAACTGCGGCTGATCAAGCGATTGTTGCGCGAGGCGAATCTGGACGATACGCGTTGGCCGCCGAAAATGGTGGCGGGGCTGATCAACGGCTGGAAGGAGGAGGGGCTGCGGTCCCAGCATCTGGAGGCGAGTGGCGATCCATTGCGGGATCAGGTCATCCAGTTGTATCGGTCCTACGAGGACGTCTGTCAGCGCGGCGGACTTGTCGATTTCACCGAGCTGCTGCTGAGGGCCACCGAGTTGCTGCGCGATCACGATGTCTTGCGTGCGCACTACCAGCGCCGCTTCAAGCAGGTACTGATCGACGAATTCCAGGATACCAACGGCCTGCAATACGCCTGGGCGCGTTTGTTGATCGGGCCGGAGAACGGCATTTTCGCCGTGGGCGACGACGACCAGTCCATTTACGGTTGGCGGGGCGCACGGATCGAGCACATCCAGAATTTTTCGCGGGATTTTTCCAACACGCATCTGGTGCGGCTGGAGCAGAATTATCGCTCGACAGGCCATATCCTCGATGCGGCCAATGCGATCATCGCGCGCAATCAGGGGCGGCTGGGCAAGAACCTCTGGACCGAGGGGGAGCGCGGGGCGCCGATCCAGTACTACCTGGCCTTCAACGAGCTGGACGAGGCCGATTTCGTCGCGCGCCAGATCGAGCAGTTGGTCCGCGATGGTCTGGCACGCAGCGACTGCGCCATTCTCTATCGGGCCAACGCCTTGTCGCGGGTATTCGAAGAGGCCCTGATCCGTGCCGGACTGCCGTACCGTATCTATGGCGGTCTGCGGTTCTTCGACCGGGCCGAGATCCGCGATGCTCTGGGGTATCTGCGACTGATGGCCAACCGGGGGGACGATGCCGCCTTCGAGCGGGTGGTCAACACGCCCGCCCGCGGCCTGGGCGACAAGACGATCATGCAGTTGCGCGAACTTGCCCGGGCGCGACAGGAACCGCTGTGGCAGGCGGCGCAGTACGCCGTGGCCCAAGGTCAACTCGCCCCCCGGGCATCCGGATCGCTGACCAAGTTCATGCAATTGATCGAGGGCCTGTCGGTCGAGACGGCGAACGAGACTCTGGCGGACCGGGTGGCGCGGGTCATCGAGGCGAGCGGGTTGCGTGACCTGCAGCAGAAGGATCGGGATCGCGAACGGGGCGAGGCCCGCCTTGAGAACCTGGACGAACTGGTCAGCGCCGCCCGGAGTTTCGATTTCGATCCCGAGACGGCGGCGGGCATGAGCGAGCTCGATGCCTTCCTGAGCCAGACGAGCCTGGATGCCGGCGATGCCCAGGGCGCCGAGTGGGAGGATTGCGTGAAGTTGATGACGCTGCATGCGGCCAAGGGGCTGGAATTCCCCCATGTCTTTCTCGTCGGCATGGAGGAGGGGCTGTTTCCCCACCAGATGGCCCTCGACGAGCCGGGACGCCTCGAAGAGGAGCGTCGGCTGTGTTACGTGGGCATCACCCGCGCGCAGAAGACCCTCACGTTGACTTCGGCCGAGTCCCGGCGCCTGCATGGCCGGCAGATGTTTCCCGTGCCCTCGCGATTTCTCGGCGAACTGCCGCCGGATCTCATCCATGAAATCCGTCCGCGTGCCAGCCAGAGCTTTCAGACCCGTCAGGCACCGTCCGGTCTGCCGCCCCGACCGACGACGACGGAGGAGGGCGGCTGGTCGATCGGTCAGGCCGTGCGTCACGCCAAGTTTGGCGAGGGAACCATCATCGACCACGAGGGCAGTGGAGCCAGCACGCGCGTGCTGGTAAATTTCGGCATCGAAGGCAGCAAATGGCTGATTCTCAGCTATGCCAATCTGACGGCGATCTGATCGTCGTCGCCGTCACCCCATTTTCGTTCAATTATTCATAAATTCATCAATAACAAGGACTCAGCACATGAAGCGTCGCGAATTTCTTACCATCGGCAGTGCCGGCGCACTGGCCGCCGGCATGACTCTGACCGGTTGCAATCAGAACAAGCAGAGCGGCGATTCGACCCCTGCCGCCTCTGCTGCGGCGGCCAAGCCGGCAGAGACCATCCAGTGGAAGATGGTCACGACCTGGCCGAAGAATTTTCCCGGTCTGGGCACCGGCGCGAACAACATCGCCCGTTATGCGGAAGAACTGTCCAACGGCCGGCTCAAGATCGAGGTCTATGGTGCCGGCGAGATCGTGCCCGCGCTGGAGGTGTTCGATGCCGTTCGCGCCGGTACGGCCCAGATGGGGCACGGCGGTGCCTACTACTGGCAGGGCAAGATTCCCGCTGCGCCGTTTTTTACCTCCATCCCCTTCGGTCTGACCGCCGATGAAATGAACAGCTGGCTGTATTACGGCGACGGCCTGAAGCTCTGGGAAGAGACCTATGCGCCGTTTGGCGTGATTCCCCAGCCGGCCGGGAATACCGGCGTGCAGATGGGCGGCTGGTTCCGCAAGCCCATCGAGACGCTGGCGGACTTCAAGGGCTTGAAAATGCGGATGCCGGGCATCGGCGGCGAGGTGCTGCGTCGTCTGGGCGTCACCGTGGTCAACACGCCCGGCGGCGAACTGTTCCAGGCGCTGAACGACGGCACGATCGATGCCGCCGAATGGGTCGGTCCGTACAACGATCTCGCGTTCGGCTTCTATCGTGCCGCCAAGTACTACTATGCCCCGGGCTGGCAGGAACCCGGTTCGACCATGGAAGCGATCATCAACAAGAAGGCTTACGAGGCGTTGCCGACCGATCTGCAGCATATCGTGAAAGCGGCTTGCCGCATGGCCAATGCCGACATGCTTTCCGAGTTGACGGCGCGCAACAACGAATCCCTGAAGACCCTGATCAACGACCATGGGGTTCAGCTGCGTTATTTCTCACCGGAAATTCTTTCTGCGCTGAAATCCACGACGAAAACAGTCATGGAAGAACTGGCCGCGAAGGATGCCACCGCCCAGAAAGTCTATGCCTCGGTCATGGCCTTCCTGGCGGATGTCCGGCCGTGGACGGATCTGTCCACCCAGAGCTTCCTCGCCGCGCGGGACGGTCAGGCAAAGAGCTGATATATTGGCTTAAAATTCCTGTTCGGTTTTCACTATCCCTTCTTGGCGCGTGAGGTTCTATGCGTGTCGTTTCTGTGATTGCCGGCCGGGGACGCTTGGCCGTTCTTGCAACGGGTGTCGTTTATGGGGATATCGGAACAAGTCCCCTGTATACCCTGAACGCGGTTTTCAATGAGGGTGGTCACCCGATCGCTACCGATCCTGCCCATATCCTGGGCGTTCTTTCCCTGATTTTCTGGTCGCTGATGATCGTCGTTTCGATCAAGTACGTGGTGTTCGTCATGCGCGCAGACAATCAGGGGGAGGGTGGGATCATGGCCTTGATGGCGCTGGCACAGCGCTCCCTGCAATCGCACTCGCGTCTTGGGGGCGGTGTGCTGACCTTGGGTATACTCGGTGCCGCTCTGTTCTATGCGGACAGTGCGATTACACCGGCAATTTCGGTGCTTTCGGCCGTGGAAGGGCTGGAGGTCGTCCATCAGGATCTCAAACCTTTCGTCGTGCCTGCTACCTTGGTCATTCTCTGGTTCCTGTTCGCTTTCCAGCGTCGGGGAACGGCGGGTATCGGCCGTTGGTTCGGCCCGATCATGGTGCTCTGGTTTCTGACACTCGCCGCACTGGGCGTGATCGGAATCGCGCGCGCGCCCGGCATATTGTCTGCATTGAATCCCATTTATGCTGCTGCATTCATCGAGGAATCCCCATGGGCGGGATTTCTGTCCCTTGGGGGCGTCGTGCTCGCCGTGACCGGGGCCGAAGCCTTGTATGCGGATATGGGGCACTTCGGCCGGTTCCCCATTCAGCTGGCCTGGTTCGTGCTGGTACTGCCTGCATTGGTCCTCAATTATTTTGGTCAGGGGGCCCTGATGCTGACTCATGCGGGTGAGATGACGAACCCGTTTTTCCAGTTGGCGCCTGCCTGGGCGCTGTTCGCTCTGGTCGGACTGTCGACGGCTGCGACCGTGATCGCATCCCAGGCCGTGATTTCCGGGGCCTTTTCCATCACGCGACAGGGAATGCAGCTCGGGTATATTCCCAGACTGAATATCCTGCAGACATCGCACGATCAGCAGGGACAGATATTCATTCCGGTCATCAACTGGATTCTCCTGCTGGCTGTCATCGTTCTGGTACTGGGTTTCCAAAGTTCGTCGAATCTGGCAACGGCCTATGGCATCGCGGTGACGGGGACGATGGTCATTACGTCCGCACTGGCGTTGATCGTGGTCAGCCGTTTGTGGCATCTCGGTTGGGTCAAGGCCATATTGCTCGTACTGATGTTCATTGTGGTCGACCTGGCATTTTTTGCCGCCAATCTTGTCAAGGTCGAAGAAGGCGGGTGGTTACCGCTGTCGACGGCAGTCACCCTGTTCGTATTGATGACGACCTGGAAGCAGGGACGAGACTGGCTGCGGCTGAAGTTGCAGCAGGATGCATTGAGTGTGTGCGATTTCGCAGCCGCTTTGGGCCATGAGCAGATTACGCGCGTGGCCGGAACAGGGGTCTTTTTGACCAGCAATCCGGATGGGGTTCCGCACGCCCTGCTGCATAACCTCAAACACAACAAGATCTGCCATGAGCATGTCGTCGTGCTTTGCGTCCGTTTTCTGGATGTGCCTTCGCTCCCGGAGACTGCGCGATTGGCGTATCAGGAATTGCCGAACGGCTTCCACCGACTGGTCGTCAGCTACGGGTTCAAGGATACGCCGGATATCCCTCAGGCATTGGCTCAGGCGGCAGCGCAGTACGGCCTGCCGGCTTCTCCCATGACGACCTCCTATTTCGTGGGTCGGGAAACGCTCATTCCAGGCCGACATGCGCCTATGTCCCGCTGGCGACAGCAACTGTTCATCGGTATGTTCAGAAATGCGGGTAGCGTGGTGAGTTATTTCAATATTCCACCCAACATGGTGGTGGAATTGGGGGCCCAGATCGTTCTGTCCCGCTAAGGCGCAGGTCTGTCAAGCAGAATCAGGTCGTCTTTTTCGCTCTGAGCACCCAGACGGTTTCCGCCAGTTCCTGGCCCACGGCGCATTGCTGGCGTCCGAGGAGGAGCAGGACATCGGTGGAGCCGGGCGAGGTGGGGGTGCGTTTGATCGGTTGACCCGGTACCAGGCCCAGGTGGGTCAGCACCTGAAGTTGCCCGGCATTTTGGGCGGACAGGCGGACGATCGTCGCCGGTTCCCCGGGGGCGAGATCGCTCAGCGCGACGAGATCGCGACGCTCGATCGGGGCTTCGGCCACCGCCGGAATCGGGGCGCCGTGCGGGTCGAACTCGGGCTTGCCGAGATGGCGCCATAGGCGGTCGATCAGCGCGCTGGAGAACGCATGCTCCAGAATTTCCGCCTCGGCATCGACTTCGGCCAGCGGCACGTCGAGATTGTTCACCAGAAAGGTCTCGATGACACGGTGCCGGCGGATCATGTCCACCGCGATGGCGCGGCCCGCCGGCGTCAGGCGGGCCCCCTGATAGCGCTCGTAGTCGATCAGGCCATCGTTGCCGAGGCGTTTGAGCATCGCCGTGACGGAAGCCTGGGCAATGCCCAGCCGTTCGGCAATGGCCGAGGTGCTCGCAGGCTGATCGGGCGTCTGTTCCGCCAGTTTGAAGATGGCCTTCAGATAATCCTCGTAGGCGGTGCTGGTCATGATGCGTTCAGCCATCTGTGAAGGTTGCCGGTATGGGACTCGGGGCCCGGGTGCCGCAGGTTATCGGCGTGCCGTTCCGGGTCATCGGGCCGTTGCGTCCATCGGCTTTGAATCGACATGAGCCCGGGCCAGTTGTCGGTACATCCGTGCCGATTCCGGCAGATAGGCCCGTTCCTCTTCGGTCAGGGGACGCACCTTTCGGGCGGGGGTGCCGAGGTAGAGAAAGCCGCTTTCCAGGGTCTTTCCCGGTGATACCACGCTGCCTGCACCGATGATGACTTCGTCCTCGACGACGACATCATCCAGCACGATGGCACCCATGCCGACCAGGACGAGGTTGCCGATGGTGCAGGCATGCAGGGTGGCCCGATGGCCCACGGTGACTGCGTCGCCGACGACGCAGCGCGATCCGTCGGGATGACGCGCGCTGGGCTGGTTTACGTGGACGATCACGCCATCCTGCAGGTTCGTATCCTGGCCGATCTGTATCTGGTTCACGTCGCCGCGCAGGACGCTCATGGGCCAGACTGAAACGCCTTCGGCCAGAATCACGTCTCCGATGACCAATGCCGTGTCGTCGATCCAGACGTCGGCTCCGAGAATCGGGGATTTCTGTGCGAAATTTCGTATCATCCACTTCCTCAACGATCTGATCGCTAAAAAGCGAAGTTTAGCCGATCGGAACCCCGCACGACCAAATAAACCCGAGTGAGCGCAATTTTGGCAGCCTGGCAGCAGAAACTATCCGCCTATCTGGCCCTGACCCGTCTGAACCGCCCCATTGGCATCTTCCTGTTGCTCTGGCCGACCTACTGGGCACTGTGGGTGGCGGGGAAGGGGGCACCGAGTCTGTTTCTGATGGGAATATTCACCCTGGGCGTGATCGTGATGCGTTCGGCCGGTTGTGCGATCAACGATTATGCGGACCGTCATGTCGATGGCCATGTGGCCCGGACGCAGAACCGTCCGCTGGCGACCGGCGCGCTCCGGCCGCGCGAAGCGATCGCGGCGTTTTTCGTCCTGCTGCTGGTGGCGCTGGTGCTGGTCCTGCAGTTGAACCGGATGACGATTGCCCTCTCGCTCGTCGCTGTCGTGTTGGCGGCCACCTATCCGCTGGGCAAGCGATTCCATCATCTGCCGCAGGTGCAGCTCGGCCTGGCGTTTGGCTGGAGCATTCCCATGGCCTTTGCCGCCCAGGCGGGCTCGTTACCACCGGAGGCCTGGCTGCTCTTTGCGGCGAACATGGCCTGGACCGTGGCCTACGATACCCTGTACGCGATCGCGGACCGGCCCTACGACGAGCAGATCGGCGTCAAGTCGACGGCCATCCTGTTCGGTCGATACGATCTTCTGGCGGTGGGTTTCCTTTATGTGTTGACCCTGGGTCTGCTCGCGGCGCTGGGCATCTGGCTGAACCTGGGGCTCGCTTATGCCGGGGGGCTTGTCCTGGCTGCGTTGGCCGCCATCTGGATTCTTGCGGGGGCCCGATCACGAACGTTGAACGATAGCGTGCAGGCCTTCAAGCGAAACAACGTCTTCGGCGCTCTGGTGATGATCGCGCTGGTCCTGGGGTATGCCTTCGATTCAGGAGGGCACTGAGCCATTGCTGGAACAGGTTGGCGTTTCCGTGGCGGACGCGTCGCGCAGGATATCGCGTGCTTCCTTCATGACATACAGACCGATGATCAGGCCGATCGCAAGGTCGGCGTAGCGCAGATGGGTGAGCATGACGATCACCCCGGAGGCGAACACCCCGAGATTCGCGAGCACGTCCATTCGGGTAAAGACCCAGGTGGCGCGCAGATGGACCTCGCCGTCGCGAAACTTCCCCAGCAGTTTGAGCACGGTGACGTTGACGACCAGGGAAATCGCTGAAAACACTATCATGATCATCCCTTCCGGCTCACTGCCGAAGACACCGCGCCGGAATACGTCGAACACGATACCCGCGCCGAGAATCAGCAGAAGCACACCGCTCCAGCGGGCGGCATTTTTCTTGAAGGCGAGGCCGCGGGAAACGGCCAGGAGCGCCAGCGTGTAGGCGGAAGCATCGGCCAGCATGTCCAGGGCATCGGCGAGCAGGCCGGTCGATTCGGCCCAAAGGCCGGCAGCGAGTCCCACGACGAACATCATGGCGTTGAGTGCCAGCGCGACACGTAATGTCTGGCGCTCCTGTTGAGTTTGTACGGAAACCTGGGCACATTCGCAAGCCATGCATTTTCCCTTCGGGCGGTTGATTTGCCGCCTATTCTAGGTAGGAAAATCGGTTTGGAAAAGCGGGGTTTCAGTCGGTTGCGAGGGGTGAATGGGGCGTTGTCGACCCAGGCGCTTCAAGATGCTTTGCATTCCCAACCGATTCCCTATACTTTTGGCGGGTGCGGCAATCCGCCGCTCTGTTCCGTTCAACCGGTTTTTGGAATGAAGGAGAGACATGATGCGTTTGACGAAATCAGTAATTGCGGCGGTGATTGGTTTGTCCGTGGCAGCCGGCAGCGTGGCGTATGCGGATGCTATGACCGATGCCATCAAATACCGCGAGTCCATGATGGAAGTGACCGGATACAACTTCAAGAAGATGGCTGCGATGGTCAAGAAGGAAATGCCTTTCGACAAGGCGGAATTCCTGAAAATGGCCGAAACCGTCCATTACATGAGCACGTTGACCGCCGATGGTTTCCCGAAAGGTTCCGATGAATTGGCAGGTCCTACCCACGCCAAGGCAGAGATCTGGAGCAAGCCAGAAGAATTCAAGAAGGATATTGCGGACTTCCAGAAGGCATCCGAGGCACTGGTTGTCGCAGCCAAGACTGGCGATATGAGCGCCATCGGGCCGAAATTCAAGGAAACGGCCGGTTCCTGCAAGCAGTGTCACGACAGCTTCCGTTCCAAGTCCGAATAATTCCTGATTCGAACCCATGGTTGCGCCGCGTGTGAAAACGCGGCATTGGATGAAGGCCCCGCTCAGCGGGGTTTTTTTGATGCCGAACCGGAAAGTGCATATCGCTGAGCGTAGATCGGTGAGGGCTGGTCGCTTGTCGCTTGTCGCTGCGGCTTCACGAGTGTTGATCCTCGAGGGCCCTCTTGCATCGCTCAAGTAAATTCATCGCACGCCGATAATGGCGAAATAATAATTAAAAACCAAATGGTTGGCATCTTGCGTGTAAAGGGGTAGAAATGAAAATCAAAACCAAATTGATATTGTTGTCGGCAGTGGCCATCGTGCTGTTGCTCGCTGTGGGCGGTTATGGCATCCACAACGAGACCTCCGCATTGGCACGTGCCCAGAAGAACGACACCCTACGCGTCAAGCCCGCGCTGCTGACCGCGGAGTCAACCCGGGCCATGACGCGGATTATCGTCCAGTCGCTGATGGCACTGCAGCACGATCCCCGCATTTCTGCCACCTATCCGAATCTGCCTCACCCACTGAGTTATCACATTGATAAATTAGGAAAGTTCCTGGAACTTCTGGAGGAAAAAAACGCGGCTCTGGCCAGGGTGCATCATCGTACCGAGTCCGCCAACGTTCAGCGCGAGACATTGTTGAAAGTCGAATCGGCGATGATCGAGGAAGGGATCAAGCCGATGCTCGAACAATTGAAAAACAAGGACTTCGAACAGGCCAAGACGACGTTGGATTCCCAGGTGCTTGCGCGAATGGATGAGTTCACCAAGATGGCGAGTGCCTATCAGGATCGCTTGTCCACGAATCTTTCCAAGGAAGTCGTTGCAACGGAGGAAACGGTCAAGACCGATATCTTCATCATCGTCGGTTTGATGATCTTTTCCGTCGCTCTGTTCGTCGGCTTCGGGTACTGGGTGATTCGCGAGATCGCGCTGGGCCTGCGTGCCGCGGACCAAGTGGCGATCGCGTTCAGCAAGGGGGAGTTGGACCGTGCCGTCATGACGGACACCAAGGACGAGATTGCGGACATTCTGGCGCACATGAACAACGCCCGGGAGGCCCTGCGGCAGACGCTCAAGGCCATCGGCAGTGCCTCGACCCAGCTGGCGGCCGCGGCGGAGGAAACCTCGGCGGTGTCCCTGCAGACCGATACCGGCGTTCGTCAGCAGCAGCAGGAAGTCGAGATGGTCGCCACGGCGATGAACGAGATGAGCGCCACCGTGCAGGATATCGCCCGCAACGCGGCGGATGCCTCCGGTGCGGCCACGGCGGCCAACAACGCGGCGGGTACCGGCCAGACCGTGGTGACCCGCTCCGTGGCCACGATCAACCAATTGGCGCGCAATGTGGATGACGTGGCCACCGCCATTACCAAGCTGGAAGGCGAGTCCCGCGAAATCGGCAAGGTGCTGGACGTGATCCGGGCGATTGCCGAACAGACCAATCTGCTGGCATTGAACGCGGCGATCGAGGCGGCGCGAGCCGGGGAGCATGGTCGCGGCTTTGCCGTGGTGGCGGAAGAAGTGCGTTCGCTCGCTTCGCGGACCCAGGGGTCGACGGAAGAAATCCGCCAGATGATCGAGCGGCTGCAGGCCGGTTCGGTGGCGGCGGTGACGGCGATGGAGCAGGGCAAGACCCAGGTGGGCGTGAGTATCGAGGCGATGCACGAGACCGAGCAGTCCCTGCAGATGATCACGACTTCGGTCCAGACCATCAACGATCTGAACTTCCAGATCGCGAGCGCTGCCGAGGAACAGAGCGCCGTGACGGAGGAAATCAACCGCAATGTGCAGAAGATTTCCAATATCAGTCATCAGTCCGCCGAAGGTGCAAGTCAGACCCGGATTGCCTCCGAAGAACTGGCACGACTGGCCGAAAGCCTTCAGGCCAAAATCGGAAAGTTCCGATTGTAAGCGTGCCGTATATACCCTGGCAGTGCATGCGTGGGTTCCGGTTGGATCAAAAAAATCCCGATTTATATCGGGATTTTTTTGTCCGTCGAGAAATGTCACCTTCTTTAGATCGTGATGTATCGGGGGGGATTTCTGGAGACCTTGTCGCCACGATCCAAACAGCACGGATGTGGCTGCTCGTCTTACCCCTGGGTATAGTAGGTAAATTATGTGCGGTATCTTTCGTGCTAGGCGTTACCATCGGTCTGACGGGGCGACGCCCTGTGAACCGGCGGTCAAGTTTCCTGCTCGGTGGTCGATAACCCTGATAGAGCGTCTGGTTTTCGGCGTGTTGGATAATAAAAGTGCTGTTTCTTAGGGAGTTAAGATGACAATTAAACTGAAGTTGATGCTTCTGGCCGTCGTGGCGATTGTGATGATGCTTGGGATCGGTGCCTTCGGCATGTACAACGAGCATGCGGCACAGGTCCGGGCCGAGAAGAATGATGTGATGCGCGTCACGCCCGCCTTGCTGACGGGGAACTCGGTACGTTTGGTCAACCGGATCATCATCCAGTCTATGCTGGCACTCCAGCACGATCCCAAGTCTGCGGCAGCTCATACGCACCTGACCCATCCGGTGAGTTACCACGTTGAGGTCATGAACGCCGATCTGGCGAAGCTGGAGGCGATCAACAAGGAACTTGCTGAGATCCAGCATCGAACCAAAGAGTCGAATGACGAGCGCATGGCTTTGTTGAACGCCGAAAAGGCGTTGATCGAAACGGGGATCGTACCGTTGATCGAGCAACTGAAGAACGGCGATTACGATCATGCCAACGATACATTGGCAGAGAATGTCGTGGCGAAGATGCCCGAGTTTTCCCAGACAGCCACTTCTTATCAGAATCGCTTGGCCAACAATCTGCGCAACGAAACAAAGCGAACCCATGATGAAGTCGAACGGGACAAGATCATCTATATCGGCGTCATGATTCTCGCGATTATCATGATGGCGGGTATTGGCGGCTGGGTCATCCGGGAGATCGGCAAGGGGCTCCGTGCTGCCGATCAGATGGCGATCGCCTTTACCAAGGGTGAGCTGGATCGGCCGATCACAATCAATACCAAGGACGAGATTGCCGATATCCTGGTGCACATGAACAACGCCCGGGAGGCCCTGCGGCAGACGCTCAAATCCATCGGCGGTGCCTCGACCCAACTGGCGGCGGCGGCGGAAGAAACCTCGGCGGTATCCCTGCAGACCGATACCGGCGTTCGTCAGCAACAGCAGGAAATCGAGATGGTCGCCACGGCGATGAACGAGATGAGCGCCACCGTGCAGGATATCGCCCGCAACGCGGCGGATGCCTCCGGTGCGGCCACGGCGGCCAACAACGCGGCGGGTACCGGCCAGACCGTGGTGACCCGCTCCGTGGCCACGATCAATCAGCTCGCGCGCAACGTGGATGACGTCGCCGCGGCCATCACCAAGCTGGAAGGCGAGTCCCGCGAGATCGGCAAGGTGCTGGACGTGATCCGGGCGATCGCCGAACAGACCAATCTGCTGGCATTGAACGCGGCGATCGAGGCGGCGCGAGCCGGGGAGCATGGCCGCGGCTTCGCCGTGGTGGCGGAAGAGGTGCGCTCGCTCGCATCGCGGACCCAGGGTTCGACGGAGGAAATCCGCCAGATGATCGAACGGCTTCAGACCGGTTCGGTGGCCGCCGTGACGGCGATGGAGCAGGGCAAGACCCAGGTGGGCGTCAGCATCGAGGCGATGCACGAGACCGAGCAGTCCTTGCAGATGATCACCGACTCGGTCCAGACCATCAACGATCTGAACTTCCAGATCGCGAGCGCTGCCGAGGAACAGAGCGCCGTGACCGAGGAGATGAACCGCAACGTGCAGAAAATCTCCTCCATCAGCGAACAGTCCGCCCAAGGCGCGAGCCAGACCCGGATCGCCTCCGAGGAGCTGGCGCGACTGGCCGAAAGTCTGCAGAGCAAGATCGGGCAGTTCCGCCTCTGATATTCGCGAGTGTCCGGACCCCATTCGGGGTCGGCGCTGGGTTTCCCCGGCAAACGAAAGAGCCCCGACAATAATCGGGGCTCTTTTTCGCTTTGGGTTGCGGAATCGAAGTCGGTTAACCGATGTCGCCGACGGCCAGATACTCGGCAATGTCCATCGCGGCGTAGGTCAGCACCCCATCGGCGCCGGCACGGCGGAAGCCCATCATGGTTTCCAGCAGGCACTTGCGCCAGTCGAGCCAGCCGTTGTCCGCGGCCGCGCGCAGCATCGCGTATTCGCCCGACACATGGTAGGCGAAGGTCGGTACCTTGAGCTCCGTCTTGACCCGGTGAATGATGTCGAGATAGGGCATGCCGGGCTTGACCATCACCATGTCCGCGCCTTCCTGCAGATCCATGGCGACTTCATGCAGTGCCTCGTCGGAATTGGCCGGGTCCATCTGGTAGGTCGTCTTGTCGGCCTTGCCCAGGTTGCCGGCGGAACCGACCGCGTCGCGGAACGGTCCGTAGAAGCTGGATGCGTACTTGGCGCTGTAGGCCATGATGCGGGTGTGGATGTGCCGCTTGGACTCCAATGCCGCGCGAATGGCGCCGATGCGGCCATCCATCATGTCGGAGGGCGCCACGATGTCGGCACCGGCCTCGGCGTGGGACAGCGCTTGCTTGACCAGCACTTCGACCGTTTCGTCGTTCAGCACATAACCGTTCGAATCGGTCAGGCCATCCTGTCCGTGACTGGTGTACGGATCCAGCGCCACGTCCGTCATGATCCCCAGGTCCGGAAAGGTGTGCTTGAGTTCGCGCACCGTGCGCTGAACGAGTCCGTCCGGATCATACGCGGCTTCCGCGGCCGGCGATTTTGCCTCGGCCGGGGTGACGGGAAACAGGGCCAGCGCGGGAATGCCGAGGCTGCGGGCGCGGTCGGCGGTTTCCAACAGATGATCGATGCTTTGCCGATAGACGCCGGGCAGGGAAGCGACCGCCTCCTTCTGGCCTTGCCCCTCAAGGACGAAGACCGGCAGGATCAGGTCATTGACGGACAGGGTGTGCTCCTGCATCAGGCGACGGCTGAACGCATCGTGGCGCATGCGGCGGGGGCGGTGCGCCGGAAAGGGACGGTGAACGATCATGAAGTACCTCTTGTCTGGTCGACTCGTGCCAGGTATGCCTGGTTGTCTGTGCCTGGTTGTCTGTGCCTGGCGAACGGGTCCGAATTCTAACGCGGTTTGGATGACTTGGGCGGCGAGATGGCGCCATGCCTGCTTGGTGGGCGATCGGGCAGGGATAGTTCCCCGGTATCGGTCGGTCCGTTCATCGAAACACCAGCGGTATCCCTTTCAGGATTTGTCCTCTGAGTCCGTGTCCGCAGCCTGCGTACGGGGGCTGGGGGCGTGATCGGGATGCAGGTCGTCGTCACTGCCGTACTGGCGACGTAAACGTGCCAGTCCCTGCCGGTAGGCCTCCGCATCGCCGTAATCGAAGTAATTCGGGTAGCGATCGCGCGGTAGACGAACCCGGCGGTCGTACTTGATCGGGCACCAGTATTGTTCCGTGCGGCTGGCGACCTCGCGCGTATAGGCGGCTACGCCGTTGCCGTAGGAGCAGTACAGGCAGTTGAATTTCTCGATGAAGTTCAGATAGGGCAGATGCTCCCGGCCAAATACGACGTAATCGGCTCGGCGTACCTTGGGAATGCGGTACACCGGGAAGCAGATGGCTTGATAGAGGGTGACGAACAGATCCATCAGCAGGAAGGGAATCCAGCCCAGGTAGATGATGGGGGCGGTCAGAACCACCAGGGGATTCGCCCGGCTCAGAAAGCGCAGCAGTCCGGTCTTGTATCGGCGTTGCTGCAGGAGGAACTCGTCGGCCAGTTCCGCGCGGCGTTGCTCGAAGGCGTCCATGGATTTTCGGTATTCGGTTTCGAGTTCTTCCTGGAGGACGCGGATGCGTTCGAGGATCTCTTCGGTCTGTTTTTCCATGCAATGCTCCTGAGGATGATCGGTCCAGTATGGCGGATTGCACCGGTCGCCGCATCGATACTGGTGTGACGAATCCACATTGCGTGGCGTCATTCCCCGAGTGGATGCGGTTAACAATTCTCATCCATCGCTTCATACTGAATCGCCACCAATTCCCTAGACACATTCCAACCGTTCGTGGTGACGCCGCTCGTAGTCTACAGGCGACATCAATTCGTTAGAACCATGACGACGTCGGGTGTTATAGAACATCTCGATGTAATCGAAGATGTCAGCCCGGGCTTCGTCTCGTGTGTTGTAGATTTTCCGTTTTACCCGCTCACGTTTCAGTAGCTGAAAGAAGCTTTCCGCGACCGCATTGTCGTGGCAATTGCCGCGCCGGCTCATGCTGCCCTCCAGCCCGTGGGCTCTCAGAAACGCACTCCAGTCGTGACTGGTGTATTGGCTGCCTTGATCCGAATGCACCACCACCTTGCCGGTGGGTTTGCGCCGCCATACGGCCATCAACAACGCATCCAGCACCAAATCTCGGGTAATCCGTGATTGCATGGACCAACCGATGACCCGGCGCGAGAACAAATCCAGTACCACCGCCAGATACAACCAGCCCTCGTGGGTACGGATATGCGTGATGTCAGTCACCCAGCCCTCGTTCGGTGCCTCCGGGTTGAACTGACGCTGCAGACGATTTGGGGTGACCTGGTGGACAGTGCCGGCCCTGTGTCGTGGTTTTCGATAACCCACCTGTGCCCGTATACCTGCTCCGCGCATGAGGCGATGCACGCGGTTGGGACCGCATGTCTCGCCAACCTCACGTAGATCGCTGTGAATCTTGCGATAGCCATAGACGGCCCCCGACTCTAGCCAGAACTGTTTGATCAGCCCCGATAAGCGGTCATCCTCGCGACTTCGTGCAGACCGTGGTGCGCGCATCCAGGCGTAGAACCCGCTCGGATGCACATCCAGTAAGGCGCATAGCCGTCGCACAGCCCACTGCTTACGATGTTCCGCAATAAAGGCGTACCTCACCCGGATTCCTTGGCGAAGTACGCCGCTGCCTTTTTTAGGATGTCGCGCTCCTCCGTGACTCGCTTGAGTTCCTTTTGCAGGCGGCGGATTTCAGCTTGGTCATCGGCCTTGACCTGATACTCATCGGACCGTGGGCCGTACTTCTTGATCCAGGCATACAGGCTGTGGGTCGTGACGCCCAATCGATCGGCAACCTGGGCCACGCTGTGACCACGATCCGTTACCTGCCGGACCGCTTCACGTTTGAATTCTTCGGGATAACGCTTGCTGCTCATGAGTACCTCTCTGATAACCATTCTGGATGGCTGAAAGGTGGCTAGCAATCTGGTGGCGATTCACTTCGATGAACGCAATCAGGCGCAAAGCGGAAAGGCCATGGTGGTGGCCATGAGCCGCGAAATCTGTGTTCACCTCTACAACGAGATCATCAAGCTTCGCCCCGACTGGCACAGTGACGACCCAGAACAGGGGGCGATCAAGATCGTCATGACCGGTTCGGCCAGCGACAAGGCATTGCTCCGTCCTCACATCTACAGCCACCAGAACAAAAAGCGGCTTGAAAAGCGATTCAAGGATGAAAACGACCCCTTGCGGATGGTCATTGTGCGGGATATGTGGCTGACCGGTTTCGATGCTCCCTGTGTGCACACCCTGTATGTCGACAAGCCGATGAAGGGCCACAACCTGATGCAGGCCATAGCCCGGGTCAATCGAGTCTTCAAGGACAAGCAGGGCGGCCTCGTGGTCGATTACATCGGGATCGGCAACGAGCTGAAGAGTGCGCTCAAGGAGTACACCGCCAGTCACGGGCGGGGGCGGCCGACAGTCGATGTTCATGAGGCCTATGCGCTGCTTGAAGAGAAGCTCGATGTACTCCGAAGTCTGCTGCACGGCTACGACTACAGCGATTTCCTGACCGCAAGCCACAAGCGCCTGGCCGGAGCTGCCAACCATGTCCTCGGCCTCAAGGATGGCAAGAAGCGTTTTGCCGACACGTCTCTGGCCATGACCAAGGCATTCTCCTTGTGCGGGACGCTCGACGAGGCCCAGGCACTGCGTGAAGAGGTGGCTTTCATGCAGGCCGTGCGGGTCATCCTGACCAAGCGGGATATCACCGACAAGAAGCGCAGCGATGCGGAACGCGATATGGCGATACGCCAAATTATCGATTCAGCCGTGGTGTCCGGGGAGGTGGTCGACGTCTTCGCGGCCGTAGGGCTTGATAAACCCAATATCGGGATTCTCGACGAGGCATTCCTCGCAGAAGTTCGAAACCTCCCGGAAAAGAACCTCGCGGTCGAATTGCTGGAGCGGCTGCTGGAGGGCGAGATCAAATCCCGTTTTGCCGGCAATGTGGTTCAAGACCGCAAGTTCTCCGAGATGCTCACCAATGTGATTGCGCGCTACCAGAATCGTGCTATCGAGACCGCGCAGGTGATCGAAGAGCTGATCGCGATGGCACACAAGTTCAAGGAGGCGGCGAATCGGGGTGAAGTGCTTGGCCTGACCGAGGATGAAATTCGCTTTTACGACGCCTTGGCGGATAACGAATCAGCCGTTCGGGAGCTTAATGACGAAACCCTGAAGAAGATCGCGCACGAATTGACCGAGAGTCTGCGGAAAAATGTTTCGATCGACTGGTCGGTGCGCGAGAGCGTTCGCGCCAGTCTCAGGCTCATGGTCAAGCGGATTCTGCGTAAGTACAAGTACCCACCAGACAAGCAGGAAGAAGCGGTGACACTGGTGCTCAAGCAGGCGGAGGCGTTGAGTGAGGCGTGGGTTGGGTAATGCCGTATCTTATGAAGATCGGGGTTTTGAAAGTGGGCAACTGTCCGAATTGAACTTGTTACAGTAATATTTTCCTGAGCAATCATCTGCCCTCCAGAGTCGCAGGGTTTTTGTCCCATGACCTGTTTGATTTTCTGCTATTTCGACCAAATATTCAGAGCATAAAACTTCCCTTTTTATTTCTGGGCATTGAAAGGAACGCTCGCGATTTTCAACAACGGCCATGATTAATCCCTTTTGTTGGTAGCGGACTAGAACACCTTAACTTTATCCACCCAATATTGCTTCAATCATGTTTGGTCTCTAGCTTCTTTTAAACAAGAAACCCCACCAAGGTGGGGTTGAGCAGTTCTTCCGATAACGCCTAGACATGAGCAACCTCCATGGGGTCAAATACAAGGAAATCCCAAGTACTGCATGAATCCGTTTTGGGGGTGTGTATTTGTCTGTTCGAACGATTGTACCGACCTCTTGCGCCCATAGCTGTACGCAAATGACCGTATTTATGATTTTTCCTTTCTAGCACGCTTGCGTTCAGGTGGTTGGTTCTTGATGAACCAATGCATGTCCACCTCTATTTCAGGAATTGATGCAAAGAAGTGGTGCAGAAGTCGAAGGCTGCGAAGAACCTTTACGATAATGGCCATGTTCACAGCATCACCCCGCTCGATGGCCCGGACGCTTGACCGAGATACCCCGGCGTGGACTGCTAAGTCCTCTTGGGTGATATTTTGCGCTAGCCTGTGCCGAGTGATCCGCTCGCCCATGGCTTTTAGAATTTCTTCATCGGTCATGAAATGCGTCGGCATCTGATCTGGAGGGGGAGGGGGAAGCCGTATGCTCATTAGTTTAGTGATTCCATTTAAAACCATTAAGTTCAATATTCGCAGGTAATGGTCCCTTTCGCAACCAATGATGTCGAGGAGGATAGAGACCCTACATGTTTAGGAGCATTCCCGGGAAAAAGAGCAGGCGTAAGAAGTTTTTTAATGACCGAGGTCGCGAGAAAGATGAGAGGCCAAGAATTGACCGTACATCAACACAACCAGAAGTTCTAGAAACAGAAACGCTCTCAAACGAGCGCGAGATCATCAAGAAACAGTTTTGATGATGACCTCCTCGAGGCTGTTTCGTTCGGCGGGGTCAATCCGGCCAATGGCATGCCCGATCATCGGTTACTCCGGACTCGTGATGGCGCCGCGCCCATGTTCTGGCCCCTGGCGGCCACTTAATCTGGCTTGCGCAGGTGGCGTGCCAGATGGTTCAGCGCCCTGAGCAGGATATGGGCGATTACGGCCAGAACCAGCAACCCGCCGAGGGCGATCAGGGGTGCATGCTCAATGGGGTACATCATCGCCTCCATCGCTTCGAGGGCAGGTATCGCGCGGGGCCGGCAGCCCAATTTTCCAAACTATCCACCGATCCATGGTCCGGCAGGCAAGGTAAGGCTCAATGACTCGCTACGTATCCTGCACATATCTTGATCCCTTTAACCAGGGAGGGTCGGTTCGGACCCCCACCGAATCCCAAATGAAGCACAACCACGCGTCTTAATCCCTTTAAGCAGGGAGGGTCGGTTCGGACGAACGTCGGATCGAAACGATGATGGAACAGTTAGTCTTAATCCCTTTAAGCAGGGAGGGTCGGTTCGGACTGCTGTCATATTTCAAACTATTTTTGAATCAATGGATTGGCGAGGAATTTTTCCGCACCAAAATGAGGCAAAAAAATTAGCCTTTTCGATAGGCCACCCGAGTACCGAACCGGTAGCGATCGTGCGGTGGCAAAACCAGCGCAAACATCGATTTTCAAAGAACCTTTATCGTACTCCGTCCGAGTTCCGAACCCTAAATCTAACCAACCGCATCCGGTTCTGCAAGCGCGATTTCCCGCAAGCTTGCCATCCGGGCGTGTTGTCTTCCGAGGTGGGAGGATGCTGCTTTGTGGCAGGAATGAGGAGTTGTCCGAATGAAGCGTAGACCCGCTCTGATTTGTTACGACATTCGGGATGCCGCCATCCGACGACGGGCATTGCGGTTGCTGCTGGGGTGGCGAGTCGATGGGCAGAAATCCGTGCATGAATGCCGGCTCACGCACCGGGAGGCACAACAGCTTTTTTCTGAGCTGTGTGCACTGATCGATCCGCGAACGGATCATGTGCTGATGACCTGGATTCGTCCGAAAGCCCGTCCGGACTGTGTCGGATCGGCTCAGGCGACCCTGTTGTCGGACGAGGTCATCGAGATCGCATGAGTTTCTCCCGGGAAGTTGATATGTCCGATTCCACCACGCGTCGCTGGTATCTTTTGTGTTACGACATTTCGAATGCGCGGCGGCTGAACCGGGTCCATCGGGTCGTGTCCCGTCAGGCGCTGGCCGTGCAGCGTTCGGTATATCTCTTTTGGGGGGATGACCTATCACTTTCCGTCTTGTTGGCTAGCCTCCGCTCACGTTTGGCCTGGGAGGACGATCTACGGTGCTATCCGGTTCCCGATCCGATTGAGATACGATCGTCCCGTGAATTGCCGGTAGCCGCGGGCAGCGGGCAGGATGAGTTGGCCTCCATGCTACTGGATGATCGGGGGGGCGATCTGCTTGGTGGATTGCCCCAATGGACCGGGTTCACCTTGGCAGGATCGATCAGCGATGTTGCTTGTCGTTGACCGCAAGGCCGTCGCTCTTTCACTAGAGGGGGAGAGCGTTCGCGTGACGCTGGCCGAGGGCGGATTCCGGCGCGTTCCCCTCAATCTGCTTTCCCAGGTCGTTGTGCAAGGCACTGTACCGGTGGCGTCCGATGTGTATCGTGCTCTGGCGGAACGAGGGATTGGGGCGGTACTGCTGGCTGGCAGAGGCCATCAGGCACCCGCATTCGCCGGTGCTGGCCTGACGAATTTTGTGGGTTGGCGATTGCGGCAGTATGCGGCGTACTTTGATGCGCACGCGCAGAGGCAAATGGTCCGTGCGTTATTGCACATGAAGCTGTCGGTGTGTGCGGCAGCGGCCACGATGCTGCCAGCCGAGCACTCGGGAAGAGCGCATGCCGCACAGTCTCAGGCGTTGATTCAGCTTGCGGAAGCTCGGGAGGTTGATTCCATGCGCGGGATCGAGGGTGCGGCAGCCGCCGCCTGGTATTCCGCCCTAGGAAAGGCGATCGACCCCATTTGGGGATTCAGCGGACGCAACCGCCGCCCACCGAGGGATCCCGTTAATGCGCTGCTGTCCCTGGGTTATACCCTGGCGACCGCAACGATGGCCAATGAGGTGATTGCCCAAGGTCTGGATCCCGCCCTGGGGTTTCTTCATGCGCCCGCGCCGAATCGGGCCGCTCTGTCGCTGGACCTTGTTGAACCATTGCGGGCCTTGGTGGATGTGTTCGTATTGGGCTTGTTATCCGATTTCTCGCCGGGCGACTTCAGCGTGTCCGATCAGGATGGGTGCCGTTTGAGCAAGGCGGCACGAAGTCAATTTTACCGGCGTTGGCAGGTCGCTTCCGGTTCGGCCTATGGCATGATCCATGTTGTGCTCGGGCAAGGGCAACCCGTAGTAGACGCCGATGTGGGGCTTCAGGACGTCGATAATCCCGCTGCGGGCGTATCACTGGCTGCGGCATGTCGGCTGTTGGTCGCTCATTTTCGCCGGGCACTGCCCGACGCCGGGTGATTTGCCGTGGTCGGAATCGAGGAAGGACATGCTGCCCGTTGAGTCGGATTGTCCGGGGTGTATGGAATTGATCGATGGATAAGCGAGGATGGCAGTTTGTGCTGGGGATTCTGATCGAGACGCGGGGCGTGCTGCAGGATCGGCCGCGCGCCAAATCCGGCGGTCGTGCGGTCATGATGGTCAGCATCGACCTGTTTATTCGTTCTCCGGTTTTCATATTCTTGCCAGAGACGGGCATTGACGTGGGTACATGATGGGGCATAGAGAATTGGGTGTGACCGGGCCGGGCCGGCAATCGTCGCTCACTATCGGGGAATTGCCCGGGTCCTTGCCCTTCGTGCGCTGGCGTCTTGAGTTCGAGGGCAATGAGACGCCGCCCATTCCTGCAGCACTGTGGCGTTCGGTGTTCGGGAAAACACTGCGGGACAGGGTATGCGTGACCGGTCAGCCAAGCTGTGCGTCATGCCTGTTACAGCCGCGCTGTGCCTATCCGCGCTGGTTCGAACCAGCGGCGCCAGTTGAGCCCGCCCCGCTGGGCGTTTCGGACTCGCCCCCGATGCCCTTCGCGTTTTACGCGCCATCCGTCGAGGCAGGCGTGCTTGAGTTCAGCGTGTTCGGCGCCCCGGCCGTGGCCGATTCCCCCTTGATGCTTTCGGTGCTGGAACAGGCGGCCGGAAACGGTATCGGCAAGGTTCGCCATGCCTATCGTTTGCGTTCGGCGCATGCCCGAATTTTCCCGGCGGCAGCTTCATGTCTGCCGGATGGGTTATCCGCCGATGCCCTGCCGGATTTGCCGCCGTTTGGGGGGCACGCCGTGGAGGTGCGGTTGCTCAGCCCTCTGCGGTTGCAGGTCAAGGGGCGAGTGATGTCTGTGGAGGATTTTTCCGCCGCCGAATTCCTGCGTGCACTCCTGCGGCGCATCACGCTGCTGCACTGGAGTTACGGCACTGCCGCCTTGCCACCCGTGCCCCTGCCTGCCATCGACGAGGTGACCTCATCCGCCGAGCAACTGCGCTGGCAGACAGGGGCACGGTATTCGGCCCGGCAGGCGCAACGCATTCCGCTCGATGGGCTGGTCGGTTCGTTCAACCTGTCCGGCCCCGGCCTGCGGGAGTTGTGGCCCTGGCTCTATATCGGGCAGTGGACGCAGGTGGGCAAATCCGTCACGCAGGGTCTCGGCCAGTTTACCCTGATCGACCGATCGGGCTCGCAAGCTTGCTGGGGCGCCGTTCCTGGGTGGTTTCCTGCATAATCCCTAGCATTGTTTACATTGAGGAACCCGAAGCATGCCGCTCAAGTTCAAGGATTGCCCTTCGATTACCGCGACTTATCGCATCGTGGTGCCCATGTTCCTCGGGGATGCCCAACAGAAGGCATCGGCCATTTCCCCGCTTTCCGTCAAGGGCGCGCTGCGTTTCTGGTGGCGGGCATTGAACTGGAGCCGGTTTCGATCCGCAGAACCTTCAGATACCGCTGCTCTCCACCAACTCCATCTTGAGGAAGCCGCGCTATTCGGCTCGGCGGCAGAAAATGGGCAGGCAGCCCGGTTCACTTTGCGGGTCCATTCCGACCCGCACGAACTGAGTCGAGCGGCCGATTGGCCGAAGGTATCCCTCAAGAATCCCTGCAGCGAGTATTGCAGTAGCTATGTCGGCCTGGGGCTTTGGGGGAGTGGTCAGGTGGACAAAGGCAATTATCAGCCTCCTCGTGAGTACATCAGGGAGAATCAGGTGTTTACCGTCGAGTTGCTGGCTTTGCCGGGGCTTAGCGAGGCGGCTCTTCAGCAGTTGCGGGATAGCCTTACTGCATGGGGGTTGTTCGGTGGATTGGGCAGTCGCGCGCGGCGCGGTTTTGGCGCCGTGGCGATCGAGTCGCTGGATCATCACGCCCTCTGCTTCAATGACGTGGCCACCTATCAGGAGGCGGTGCGGCGTCTTTGGCCGGATTGTTCGACATCGGCCCATGCGCTACCGCCATTCACGGCGTTCAGCTCGGCGGCCCGCTTCGGTATCAGCGGTGAACCTGCCTCATCGGCGCGCAAGGCTCACAATGAGCTGGCCCAGGCATTCAAAACCTATCGTGGATCCAAGGATAGCCCGGTTCGTGGCGCCCGGAAGCGGGTTTTCGGTATCCCGATTGACTTTAGAAAGTCAAAGAGAGCAAAAAAGTCACCGCTGGAAGAAAAGGCAGGGAGCAACCGACGCGCAAGCCCCCTGCTGTTTCATGTACATCCGATCGGGGACCGGTTCACCGCCGCTGTCCTGTACCTGCCCGCCGAATTCCATTTCGATCCCGAGTTGAACGCAGTCGAGTTCCCGCTCGCGGAAGCATTCCTCGAACAGTTGCCAGCGGCGGTCTTTGCATGAGCACTTCCCATTACTTTCACTTCACCCTCGGGCCGGTTCAGGGCTTTGTGGCCCAGGCCCGTCGTACCCGTGATTTCTGGGCGGGTTCCTTCATCCTTTCCTGGTTGTCGGCGGTTGCCATCGAGGCGGTCGGTCGACAGGGGGGCGATGTGGCCTTCCCCGAGCCTGATGGCCATTACATGAACTGGCTGGTGGGGAAGGGTTCCGGCAGGCAGCCTCGGCAGGGCAGCATTCCCAACCGGTTCAAGGGGGTCGTGGCGGCTGTCGATCCCGCGACTTTTGATCCGGACGTGGTCGTCGGGGCGGTGCAGGCGGCTTGGCAGGCGTTGGCCGATACCGTATGGACCCATGATCTGTCCGAGGTGGCCGGTCCGGTCCAGCGGGCGGTATGGGATCGTCAAATCGGGCGATTCTGGGATATGAGCTGGGTCATTACACCCGATGAGGGGGATGGCGCGGCGCTCGACAAACGAAAGAACTGGCGTACCCACACCCCGCCGGATGAACCTGGCGTCAAATGTTCCATGATGGAAGGCTGGCAGGAGCTTTCCGGCCAGGTTGCCCCCAATCGCCGGGAGATGAATGCGTTCTGGGATGCCGTGCGCGAGCAAGGCCAAAACGGCATGACCAGTGATCTCGCGGAAAACGAGGCCTTGTGCGCAATTGCCTTCGTGAAGCGCCGCTTCAGCCGGCATTTTCATCACCTCGACGCGCAGCTTCCGTCGGGCTGGAAGCTGAAAGGCTGGGAGGTGCCGAGCGGTGTCCCATCGGTGGCGTACATGGCTGCCGTGCCCTGGCTGAAAAATGTTCTGGAAAAGGCCGACGCCGACGATCTGCGCGCATTCCATGCGGCGGCCGCTGAACTGACCGGCGGCGAGTACGGGGAATGGCTGACCACTATTCGTTGCTTGCGGGCGCAGCCCCGGGCCGGTGACTTCAAGCACCTGCTGTCTCTGGATGGCAATGTGTTCTACAGCAGCCAGCTCGAAAACCGGAATCTCTTTCCCGACCGGGCTCTGGCCGAGAAGGCCCAGAAGGCGCTGAAACGGGTTGAAGTAAGCGCCGGCCTCGATCCCGTTTCGCCGTTCTACGCCATCCTGTTGATGGATGGCGATTCGCTCGGGTCTCACATGAGCGATATCGGCAAGCAGCGAGCTATTGCGGATGGATTGCGAAAATTCACACGGCAGGCACCGGATATCGTGGACCGCTGGAATGGCTTTCTGATTTATGCCGGAGGCGATGACGTACTGGCGGTATTGCCGCTGGAAGACGCCATTCCGTGTGCGACCGAGCTGCGCTCGCACTATCTGGGTTGTTTCAGGGACACCGGCATACCGACCACGCTGTCGGGGGGTATCGAGTTTGCCCACATTCGGATGCCGCTGGGCAAGGTGCTGGGCGATGCCCACCCCCTGCTGGACGAGCTCGCCAAGGATGGGCGGGGGCGCGATGCCCTCGCCATTCGTGTCTGGAAACCGGGGGGCTCGAAAATCGAATGGGCCCAGCCCTGGAGCATTGCCCTCAATCCGGAGAGCAACAAGACGTATCTCGAGGAAATTGCCGGGCAGTTGCGCCTGGAGGGTGAGGAATCCACGCAGTTTTCCGGCAAGTTCATTTACAAGATCGTCGAGCGCCTTGCCGACCTCGCGCCCACCGAGGGCGGCGATGACGACGCCCGGTCCGTGCTCACTGATGTGCTGGCGATGGAGTATCTGAACTCGGGCAAATCCCGCCTCACCACCCGTGGGGAGGCCCGCCAGTTCATCCAACCACTGCTGGAACAATGTACTCCGGTCATCCGGGATCCGGACGAACCGAAACCCGAACGGTGGGGCAGAATGGTCCGCGAGGCGGATGCCGCCTTGCTCGTTCGTTTCTTGGCGCATAAGGGAGTGGCGTAATGGCCGGGCATAAAAAGCACAAACCGATCCGCTACGACAAAAAAAAGCCTGCGGGAACCGGTGCGCACAATGCGGTACAGAATCCGGAACCTCGGACCGGGATGGCCCGCGCCGCATCGGGCGAAGCGGTCAGGCCGCCATCGCCTGTCCAGTTAGGGCTGAAGGCGGGGCGGGCCACGCTGGCCTTCGATGCCGCAGACACGCTGTTCTTCCGGGAATCCCGCCCGATGGAAGCCATGGGTGAACTGCAGAGCGTCTTTCCGCCACCGATGCGCACGCTTGCGGGGGCCGTGCGGACGCTGATCGGGGAATCGGCAGCGGTGGATTGGCAGGCATATCGGGCGGAGCCCGCTCATTCCCTGCGTCAGATCATCGGCTACGACGAGGAACTCGGAAGCCTGAGTTTCCGGGGTGTCTGGCTGGCCCTGAATGGCGAGCGCCTGTATCCGGCGCCCCTGCACCTGCTCAGGAAGCCGGCGCCCCTGCACCTGCCCGGTGAGGCGGCACGCATCTACCCGTTGCACCTGGACAAGTCGCCGGTCTGGTGTGACCTGGGCAGACGGGTTCGCCTGCCGGCACTACCCGAGGACAGGCACGCCCGAGGGGCCAGACCGATGGAAGACACCTGGCTGACCCGCGAGGGACTGGCCCGGGTGCTGGCGGGGCACCTCCCGGACCCGGCGCAGCTCCGGACCGCCGACCAACTTTTTTTCCGAGAGTCCCGCGTCGGCATTGCCCGGGATAACCGCAGGCGTACCGTTATCGAAGGCATGCTCTACCAGACCCGCCATATCCGGCCCCAACCGGCACTGAGTATCGAGGTGGATGCTTCGGGGTTGCCGGACAGCCTGCCCAACGAGTCGCTGGTCCGTCTGGGCGGGGAGGGCCGTGCCGCACGTCTGAGCGTCCTGCAGAAAGCGGTCGATCTCCCCGCGCCCGGGGCAGGCTCCGGCCAGGGGATCGCCCTGTACCTGCTCACGCCGCTGCTCATGCCGGGGGGCGCCTGGCTGGGCTTTGCCCGGCAGGAATCGGGGGAAGCAGGCACGCCTACCGTCTGGACCGGCACCCTGAACGGCATCGCGCTGACGCTCCACGGTGCCGTCACGGGCAAGGCCCTGAGAAGCGGAGGCTGGGACATGACCAATCAGCTTCCTCGCCCGGTCACGAGCTTTGTCCCGGCGGGGAGCGTGTTTTTCTGCACGGTCGAAGGCGATGTCCAGGCCGCCTGTGAGGCCCTGCACGACCGACAAATTGGTGTACAAACCGAATACGGCTACGGGCACCTCGCGGTTGGCCCTTGGCAGGACCAGTAACCCCGAACACGAAAACCCATTCACGATTCAAGGAAAACCTCATGCAACAGGCAAACGTCATTTTCGGGCTGTTCGCGCAAACTTCCCTGCATGCCGGGATCGGCGCAACCACCGGCGTCATTGATCTGCCGATCCAGCGGGAGGGCCACAACGGATGGCCCTGCGTTTTCGGTTCCTCCCTCAAGGGCGCGCTGCGCGCCCGTGCCGAGTCGCAATACGGTGAGGATAACGACAGCGTCCGGTTCGTGTTCGGTCCCGACACCAACCACGCCAGCGATCATGCCGGGGCCTTGCTGGTAAGCGATGCCCGCCTGTTGCTCCTGCCCATCCGATCGCTGACATCCCAGTTCAAGTGGGTGACCTGCCCGGCGGCTCTCCAGCGTTATCGCAGCGATGCGGCCCGATTCGGCGTCACCGTGCCCGCTTTCGATCTGCCCGATATCCAGCAGGATGCCGCGATTGTGCCGCAGCAGACCCCGGATACCGCGCTGTTTCTCGAAGAGTATCGATTCAGTGCCACGGCCCGGGACCTTGATGGCCTGATCGATACCCTGGCTGGCCTGATGAGCCGCGACCAGATCAGGGAGGACCTGGAACGGCAACTGGTGGTCGTGAGCAACGACATGTTTGCCCACCTGGCGCAACACGCCACGCCGGTCAATGCCCATATCGCGATTGATTCCGCCACCGGCACCGTGCGGGGCGGAGCGCTGTGGTACGAGGAGACGTTGCCGCCGGAAACCTTGCTCTATGCGGGCCTGAGCGCGAACAAGGCGCGTGCCGGGGAGGCTGCCATGAGTGCGCAGGATATTCTGGGTGCCGTCATCGGCCTGTTCGACGAAAAGCCCTGGCTCCAGATGGGTGGCAACGAGACCGTCGGCATGGGCTGGTGTGCCGTCAAGACCCAGGGGAGTGAATAAGCGATGCAGACCATTCAGCAGCAACGCGCCAAGTACGCGCTGGCGCAGGTACAGCAGGCACTGTCGCGCAAGGTCAGCCAGAAGGAATACAAGAGTTACGCGGCCAGTCTGCCTGCGATGATTCACATGAATGGATTGGGGCAGGCGGCTGCCTTCTTCAAGTCCAAAGGGGCCAAAGGCGACCCGCATGGTGAGCTTTACGATCTGCTTTCAGAGTGGCTCTGTATGGCCGGCCAGCCTTACGCCGGCTGTAAGGATCTTCTCGATGGCGTCATCTCCAGAGACATGCATGCCTACCGGCTGGCCCAGGCAGAGGCCCTGGCCCTGATGGACTGGGTCAAGAAATTCGCCAAGGCTTTCATGAATGAAGGGGAGACGACCCAACCCGGAGGTGGTGCATGACTGCGCCGATTTACGGTCAGGGCGACCTGCCCGGGTCCTGCCCGGACGAGGCGCATCGAGGTCTTTGGTTCGAGCGCTTTTACGACCAGTACGATTCCGCCACCTGGGCCGTACTCAAGCCTCGGGGCAATCAGGACAAACAGGGTAACACCCACTGGCTTCTGAGCGAGTTCCATGGCAGGGAGGCCGGCAGTGCCCCGGCGCTGGAGCGGCACAATGCCGCCCTGGCGGAACTGGTCGGTGGCCTGGGAGGGCAGGTGCTGCGCTTCCACTCGGGCGGGCATCTCGTGACCGGCATGGGCAATCCCCATCCGGTGGAGAACGGCTTTGCCTGGCATCCCACGCTTGGTGTGCCTTACCTCAGCGGCGCGGCGGTCAAGGGCCTGCTGCGCAGCTACATTGAAACGCATCTGGATGCGGAAGGGGCGGAACTTCGCGGTCTGTTGCGCCAGTGGTTCGGCAGTGCCGACAAGGACCCCAACAAGGTCCCTGATGCGCAGGAAGCCACCCAGCGCGGGGCGCTGGTGTTCTTCGACGCGCTGCCTGTCAGGCCCGTCACCCTCAGTGTCGATGTCATGACCCCCCACATGGGGCAATGGTATGCCCGGGGCGACAAGGTCCCCGGACCCGATGCGGTGCCGGCCGACTGGCACCAGCCCGTGCCCGTGCCCTTTCTGGCTGCCCGGGATATCGAACTGCAGTTCGGGTTCTGTTTGCGCCCGGGCGCGACCGGGGCAGCGACCGGCATCGATCTGGCAGACGTCGCCGATGCCCTGACCCGTGCCCTGACGGAGTCCGGCGCCGGCGGCAAGACCGCCACCGGGTATGGCGCACTGTACCGCGATGTCGAGTCCGAGGCGCGTCTGGAGGCGGAGCGGACCCGGAGGGCCAGTGAACGGGCCGAAACGGCACGCAAGGCGACGCTTTCCCCGGAAGACAAGGCGCATGAGCAGGACCTGACCGAGGTCGAGGCCTTCCGTGCAGGGTTCGCGGAAGCACGCCAGCGTCCCTATCAGCCAGGCGGCAATTTCGAGCGCGAGCGGCTGGCCTTCATGGAGCGCGTGCTGGCGTGGACGGATCCGCGCAGCCGCCGGGCGGCCGGCGACCTGCTGGCCGAGACCCTGACCCGGCAATGGGGCACGCCGGGGAAAAAGGAACGCAAGCAGCAGATTCAGGAAGCCATCCGGGTGCTTCGAGGGGAGGAATAACGCCCCGATACCGTTCTCGGTATCGGCGGCCACCCGCTTGCGGTAGGGCAGGGCGGCAGGTACAGTAGGGGACGGTTCGGATGCGCAACCGGTTCGGAATCTTTCAAAATCCAGCAAGAACGACGGCTCAAAAAAGCTAACTTTTTCGCCTCATTTTGGTGCGGAAAAAATCCGCGCCAAGCCATTGATTCGAAATCGTTTGGAAATATGACAGCAGTCCGAACCGACCCTCCCTGCTTAAAGGGATTAAGACAGTTCGTTTGCGCTGTACTTGACAGCCGTTGCGGGTCCGAACCGACCCTCCCTGCTTAAAGGGATTAAGACTTCTCTGTTTGTTCGATATGCGCGCCCGGCACTTGTCCGAACCGACCCTCCCTGCTTAAAGGGATTAAGACGTAAGGCAGGCTCACAGATCCCCCTTCGCAGTCGGTCCGAACCGACCCTCCCTGCTTAAAGGGATTAAGACATACTGTACGTTACCGAAGAGGTTTGTGAGGTGTGTCCGAACCGACCCTCCCTGCTTAAAGGGATTAAGACTGGACAGGTGAAACGCTGGCGCAGCCGGAGCTGTCCGAACCGACCCTCCCTGCTTAAAGGGATTTAGTCGTTGCCGAGTACCTGTCCGGATTGATGGGTCGGACTGTTCAGGCCGCAAGTGACTGACCGGGGCCTTTTGCCGGCCCATGATCATGCTCCTGAAGTCCGGGGATTTTATCCGCCGTCCGTTGCTCGCTGGTATTCGATGTTCAGCCTTGATGCCCCGGGTCATGAGGCCCCCGGTCATGAAGCCGTGAGCCATGAAGCCGTGAACCATGAGGCCGTGAACCATGAGGCCGAGGGTTCGGAGCGACTGCGTCATTGGCCGGGCCAGACTCCGCCTGAATGCGCGCCCGGCGCTGTTCATCGAGCTGTTGCTTTACCCGCTTTTCATTGAGCGTCACGACGTAACTCAGCCCCAGGGCCGATGCGACGACCAGGACAAGCAGAATCAGCACTTCCAGGATCAATCCGCTCATCGCGTTATGCCTTTTTTCCGTTCCAGGGTCTCTGCCACCCTCTCGTCCTCGTCGACGGGCCAGCAAGCCAGGGCAGCAGCCAGGGCAGCAGCCAGGGCAACAACCCTGGGCAGCCAGCCTACCCGTGGCATGAGAGTCGGTGCATCAGTCGCATTCCTTTCCTGCTCCTTCGGGCTGATGTCCGGAGGTCTGCCGTGATGTCCAGGCGGAAAGCAGCAGGCCAAGCACGATCAGACCGATGCCGCCGAGTGCCGTGGGCAGATTGAACGGGGTCGTCCGAAGCACCCCGAACAGCCACGGGGCCAGCATGACGGCCAACCCGGCGAAGATGATCCGATTGCTCATGGCCTGCATCATTCGTAGCCATCGTGCCCGGGGCAAGCGGGGGATGCGCGGGATCGCCCAGGCGGTCAACCAAGCCAAGAGGAGCAAAAGTATCGTGATGACGAGGTAGGTCGGGATCTTGTGTTCCATCGTTGTCTCCGGGTTTGCAGGCGGGGCGCATTGTCCACGACATCGCCAGGCGTGAAGGTATCAGAACCGTCGCCGGATCGCAGGCGTCCGCGCGGGGCGTGGCCCGGCGAAACCGTTCAGAATTCGATCTCGTACGCCAGGGCAGCCTCCCCCAGTGCGACGATGGGGCGATCGGGTTGCGACTGGGGTATCAGGACGGGGGCATCCGGCGGAATCGCCACCCGGGTATCGCGAAAATACAGGGGCAGCGATGTGGCGCGGGTGAACACCTCGAAGCGCGCTACATCCAGGATGACCAGCCGACGATCCGTGATCACCTGTTCAATAATCAGGCGCGAGGCGCCCCGGGTGTCAGTTTCCTGTACATGGCGGACGAACACCAGGTGCGCGCCGCCGATACGCCCGACGGGAATCCGGCAGGTCTTGCCTGCCTCGGTGCTGAACGTCCAGCTTCCCTCGATGCCCGGCGCACCGACCAGGGCGTTCACCAGACGATCCGGCTGACCCAGGGCGCGCAGCACGGCCAGCGGCACCCCCCGTATCGCCGCGCCAAGGTGCCGGCCTGCCCGGCGCCGGTCTTCCGCGTACAGCGCCATGTCGCGCATTTCCAGGGCGGCCAGCAGGGGGCCGAACGGGCCGGTCGGTTCGTGATCGAGGCGGGTCCAGTTTCGGCCTTCGGCATCCAGGTACGTGGACGGCACCGGTTTCAGGGTGTCCGGGGCGAGCGCGCTGGCCAGGCCGAATACCGGGAGTCGCGCGCGCAGGGCGAGCAGCTTCGCCTTCGTCACCGAGTGCCCGGTGGATTTCCGCGGCCAGCCGAACGGTTTGGTCGTCCCGCTACGGTTTGTCCGATCACCAGCCCGACACCAGGATCCCCTATCCCGGATCGGTGTATCGGCATCGCCCACCGGGTGAACGAGTGCCCGAATTTCGTCAATCCGTTGCCGGAGTTCGCTGCGGCGACGCCACTGTGTGTGCAATTGCCCATAGAGATACATGTCGACGAGCGTCAGAAACAGAACGAGGCTGACGAACTCGAGCGTTCCGGGGGGCGGGGCAGACTGGAAACGGGAATAGACGGCGACGGCCGCAAGCCAGATCAGGGTAAGGGTCCCGAGCCAGAGGAATTGTCGCTGATTTCTGAGCAGGCGCAGGCGGCCCATCAACAACTGGTGGTGGAAATAGGTTCGGTCCCTGGGGATGATCATGGGCGGGTCTCCGGAGTCATGCCGTCTGCCGGCGGGTTGGCGGTACGGCTGGGGCATCCGCCTTGGTGCGGGTCGGATGCGGGGCGTGCGGTTCGCCGGCCTGTGTGTCTAACCGGCGCTCCAGGCGCTCCAGGCGGGTGACCACCCAGCGGATGGACAGAAAGAGCCCGACCAGATCTACCGTGGCCAGGGTGTAGCTTTGCGCATGCAGCGAGAGCAGCGCCCAGAGAGCCGGGGAGAGGACGTACATGGTGCGCATCAGGGACTCTCGACTGGCTTCCGCCACCCGCACCCAGGCATAGCCGAAGGCAGCCAGCCAGGCGAACAGATCGTGCGGGAAGGCAAGTGTCAGCGCACCGGAAATGGAGGCCAGCGCCACCCCTGCGCGAAGGAAGGGCGAGCGTTCGGCCAACACATACTGCCCCAGGCTGGTGGTGGCGGCGGCCAGGGAAACCGCTGCCGCGGTCTGTTGCCCGACCAGGGCGAAGGAAGCTGCCACGACCAGACAGGTGCCGACATTGAGCGCCAGGAACGCACGCTTGTCGCGGGCGTGGGCGAATTGCCACCAAGCCAGCGGGATCAGCATGAGCCCCACGAGGTTGGCGTAGCAGATGGCGGAGAGGTCATTCACAGTCTTGCCCCCATCAGCAGCATGGCCCCGGCGTCGTGATTCAACCCAGGCTGGTTGCTCGGGTGCTGCACGTAGATCAGGTTCAGGCCCACTTTCACCTGATTGTTAATGTAGTGGGTGAACCCGGCTTCGACGTTCACCTGACGGATGCCGGTCAGGTTCACGGTCGGGGTGTTGTACGTGACCGCCCCGGCGTCCGTGCGGCCGGAGGCGAGCTTCAGGCTCATGTCGCCCCCGGTGATGCCCAGCGGTTGGCTGACGACGAGTGCGGCGGCGTTGCGACCGTCCTGCCACCAGACCCCGCTGGCTGCCTGCGTGAGCTTCGCGTCGATCCGCGAGAGCAGCGAGTTGGCGTAAGCCGACCGGGCCGTGCCCTGCCGGTAGGTGGCGAACAGCCCCAGACGACCGAAACGGGTGGTGCCGTGCAGGCGCAGAGACAGCCCGGTGAGTTGCAGGGTGGCCCCGCCAGAGGTGCTGAACCCCCCGGTGCCGATGGCACCGAGAAAGCCGCGGCTTTCCGTGGCCCGGACCTGCTCGGCCCGAACTTGCACGGTGTCGGTGAAATCCACGCCAATGGCCGAACCGAACTGCATCACCGTGTCGTTGCCGGTCAGGTCGGCGCGCCCGGCGTTGCCGGACCAGGCCGTATTCTTGACGAACACCGGGCCGCTGCGCATCGTCGAGGACACCCCATCGGCGTTCTGAACGATCCCGGCCAGTGGGCCGGCCCCGTTGAACGTCACCAGGGCCACGGGCAGGTCGGTCCCCGGCTCGCCCGGCAGGGCGCGGCCCTTGGTGAAGTGGAAAGCGGCGAAGCTGCTGCCCACTTCGGGGCGGGCGGCCACGGCCTCGACATAGGCCATCGCGGGTTGTCCTGCGCTGTTGTAGTCGATCATCTGGTGAATGATGGCTGCCATGTCTCTTGTCCTCTGTTTCGCCCATCCTGCCCGGCAGAGCCGGGCTACTGCGCGCTGGGCGCTTACTGGTCCAGCGTCTTGAACGGTTGACCCGACTGCATGAACTTCGCCGCGAAGCCGGTCATCTTGTAGCTCACCGTCTGCGTCGGGTCGGCAAAGGTGCTCACCGAGGGCGCGAGGTTCAGGGTGTAGTTGCGACCGATGGCGTCGAATCCCTGGACACCCACCGAGGCGGCCTTGACCGAGGCGGCAACCGGGGCCAGAGAGGCCGGGACGGATATACCGGTTGCGGCTGCCGGGGCAGACTGTGCGGAGGCGCTGGTCGGCACCGAGGCGGCGGTCGTGGTCACGACCACGCCAGCCGGCTGCATGGCCGCGTTCAGATCAAGCCGCCCCGAACCGTAGTAGTAGCTGCCGCAGTTCAGGGCGCCAGAGGTGCCGCAGTTGTTCTGGTTCCACAGGCTGTTGAAGTTCTTGTCGGCGGTGTCCAGCAAACGCTGTTCTACCTGGGCCGGGGTCATGAACGACCAGTAGGACTTCAGCGTGGCGGCTGCGGCGGTGACGATGGGGGCCGCCGAGGAGGTCCCCATGAACTGCCCATACTTTGTGTTGGTGCTCGGGTCGGCACCGGTGTTGGTGCCGACTGCCGTGATGAAGCGAGCCTGGACGTTCGGATCATCCCCGGCGTAGTTCGAGTAGGAGGCCAGGGTGCTGTTGTCCGAGGACAAAGCGCCAACGATCAGGACTTGCTTGTACAGCGGATTGTTGACATTCCAGCCAGCCGCCGTGGCGTGAGAGGTCGAAAAGTTCAAGGAATTGTTCCCCGCGCTCACCACCATGCCGAGGCCATGGCTGATCGTGTTCTGCCACGAAACCCAGTCGGCATCGGTCGCATTGCGGACGGTTCCTTGATACCCGTTGACGGAATTTTCGTAGTTCGCTGTCTGCTGATATTCGCTGATCGGGTCGTACCCAAACGAGAGGTTTGCGAACTGAGCCCCGTTGTTGGCGGCGTCCGAGAAGCCAAAGTCGATCACATTGGCGCTTGCCGTGCCGTAGCCGGTGATTTTCTCGATATACAGGCTGGCATCCCCGGAATAGCCGGTATGTGCCCCGGCGATGATCGAGGCGACGAAGTTGCCGTGGTAGGACTCGTTGCTGTACTGGCTGGAATTCCACTGGTAGTTGGTCGTGTCCAGATTGCCGCTGGTCTGGGGCAGTGTCGGATAGGCATTGTCATAAGCGTTGACCGTGTTGATCCCGCCGCTGACAATCGCGCCACCGACGCCGTTCTTGCCGCCGTTGTCGGTGAATTCCTGGTGCTGGCTGTTGATGCCGGAGTCCAGAACGGCCACGGTCACGCTTTGAGCCGGCGCACCGGCATAATCGCTTGTGACCGTCACCCGCCCGCTGTTGGTCGGGTAGGTCGGCGCCGGAGTCGGTGCCGGATTGGGGACATAGCTCCCGGTGTCCGGCGGCGTGGAGGAACCACCACCGCAGCCGGCGAGGGTGGCGGCGGTCGTGGCAAGGAGGGCAAGGGTCAGCAGATTCTTCGCGTTCATTGTCGGGACTCCTGGTCGGTGTGTCGGTGGTTACTGGTCGTGTCGGCCGTTGTTCGGGCGCTCCCCGGTTGCCCCGTGGCAGGCAGTCGGGTCGAGCACATGGGCCCCGTCGGGCGTGCGGACCCACAAGGCGGCATCCACCACCGTGCCGGGGCGGGTGGCGACCTTGGTGTAGAGGGTGCAGCCCTCGGCGTTGATGCCCACCGGCTGCCAGCGGAATCCCGGGTGGGGCCGGTATCCCTCGGGCGTGGCACAGCCGCCCAGGGCCAGGGTGACCAGCAGGACCGGCAGCGCACGGAACACCGGGGCGTGTGGGAGCGGGTTGGTCGTGTGCCTGTCAATTCGTGAACTGTGCATGGTGGTGTACTACCTTTCGTGTATTGGCGGGTCCGTGGCGGGGCGGGTGAATATCGACCGATCCATTGCCCTGGCCGGCATGGTTCCGGCGAAGCGGAAGCGCCGGCCGCGTTCCTGATGAAAGGCATTGTTCCCGGATGCGCCCGGGGGATCCCGTGGGGCAAGCTTGCAAGCCCGGTTGGCCCACCGAGCCGGTCCGGCGTGATTGATGGCGTGATTGATGGCGTGATTGATGGCGTGATTGATGGCGTGATTGATGACGTGATTGATGACGTGATTGATGACGTGATTGATGACGTGATTGATGACGTGATTGATGACGTGATTGATGACGTGATTGATGACGTGAGTGCCCGTTGCGGCTGGGGCGAACCGTCAGGAGCGTGCGGGACGTTGGGCCGCAAGCGGGGCGGCGATTGGCGAGACGCTGGCGAGCAAGGGGCGGGTTACCCCGATCGGTCTATCGGGCCGGGAACGAACCGCTTGCCGAGGGGCAGGGCGGCGGGTAGAGTTAGGGGACGGTTCGGATGCGCAACCGGTTCGGAATCTTTCAAAATCCAGCAAGAACGACGGCTCAAAAAAGCTAACTTTTTTGCCTCATTTTGGTGCGGAAAAAATCCGCGCCAAGCCATTGATTCGAAATCATTTGGAAATATGACAGCAGTCCGAACCGACCCTCCCTGCTTAAAGGGATTAAGACACATGACGCTGCTCATGTTCGTATCTCCTGTCTCGGTCCGAACCGACCCTCCCTGCTTAAAGGGATTAAGACATGTCCTAAATGGACGGTTGTTAAACAGGAATCCGTCCGAACCGACCCTCCCTGCTTAAAGGGATTAAGACCTTTTCAACCGAACCATTGACCGGAATGGTCTCTGTCCGAACCGACCCTCCCTGCTTAAAGGGATTAAGACGGTTGTGTCCTGTTGGGACGGTTGAACCGCTACAGTCCGAACCGACCCTCCCTGCTTAAAGGGATTAAGACACGGCATGTCAGGCTTGCTCCGCGAACATCGATCGGTCCGAACCGACCCTCCCTGCTTAAAGGGATTGAGACGTCATTCTATCGGCCCTCGTCGGCGCGCTGCGCGTCCGAACCGACCCTCCCTGCTTAAAGGGATTAAGACATCCCCATGCCTCTTTGGCGCCGATGAATTGGGTCCGAACCGACCCTCCCTGCTTAAAGGGATTAAGACCAGAAGCATTGTACCACTCGCCATTGATTCGAATGTCCGAACCGACCCTCCCTGCTTAAAGGGATTAAGACACATGATGATGGCTTATCCGGACGAAAATTGGGTGACGCCAATTATCCCGTGATCTGATGCGAAACCGTGCCTTCGATATAACTTGCAAAAGCTCCTTATAGTTGGCGGCTTGGGCTTATAGGAATCGATTTACTCTTTTACCTTGGATGGGCGGAACAGATCACCATGGGGGGCTACATGATTGCTTCATATGGCAAAGGTAATACGAGCATCCATTGGTCAAGGGAATTTTTACGTCCATGGAAGTTGGGCTCCCTGGCTGTGGGGATCGCCCTTCTTCTGATTGGGTCTGTGGTCATGCCTGCGCCCGATTGGGATGTTGGTGTTAGCTTCACCATGGCAATCTTGACTTACCTGACGGCCCCTTGGTTTATTCATGTAATCCGTCGGCTGAATTGGAAGATGATCCCATTGGCACTGTTCTTCGCCTGGTTTAGCATTGACGGCTGTTACTGGCTGTTACTGGCTGTACTGGTCCATGGTCAATCCCGAAGCCTTGTTCATGCGTCCGGCCAACGCGTTTGCCTCATCCTTCCTCTACCTGCTGATGGGCATGGTCTGGATGTACCCAGGGTCACTAAGGAATCTTCTGAAAGACATTCAAGGGGCTTTACGATTATAGAAATTCATGTCGGGTGAGGCCGAAGTCGATCGGATTCCGCCTCAGGTGAGAATGATGGGTATGGTAAGCGAGTCTTTTCCGACCAACCTTCCCGTGATCGGCCATGCCAGGGATGTATTTCGTACGCGGGGAATCTCCGGGATCCAATGATGCGCCATCGATGTATACATCCGTCCTTGTGACAACCGCCACAACATCCCAATCCATTCCAAGATCCACGCCCTTGCGCGCCGCAAGCTTGCGGCCCATTACCCATGACCTGTACGCGATTACGATAAGCCTCAACCTATTAATTGGGGTTTCATCGTGCTGGTGTACATCACACAATTTAATGCTAAAAGGCTTGTACCGGGCATCGATCGAGCCAAGCTGCATAAACTGTATCTGGGGAATCTTTACGACATGTCGCTCTGGATGCTGTCCATACAGGAACAACGCTGGCTAGCTGCCGCGCGTTCTTTCTACGAGAACCCGGAGTTCTTCATAGATTACTTCTACAAGCATGTCGCCACGAATCGGCGCACCAATAGCTTTCTGGTATTTCCGGGAAGAAATCCTGCCTACCATCAGGATTACGCATGCCCGAAACTTCGGGCAAACTACCTGAATTACAGGATTCCCGTGGAGATTATTGCAAGGGGACCGAAGGCTATGGATGATTTCCGTGCATGGTTCAGGGACAACATAGATCTGCTTCAATCAGACCCTCATCAATTTGTGGTTCGGATGTCGATTAGATTCCGCCTACGGAACGCCAGCCCAACCGAGGAACTCTCGGCATCGAACTCGGGTATAACCGTAGAGCAAAACCCCCGTATTTCCGAAATAAAGAAGGCCATCGACACCAAAATTCGGGAAATGCTGGACTTCAGACGGGAAAATATCGCGATTGTTTGCGCTTATGGAAACTGCACTCACAAGGTCAAGGATGGAGCGGTGCACATCGATGATGAAGGGGCACGGCGAATCGTTGATCAATGGCACAACCTGAAGGAACAGCTCAAAACAGATCTCAAGACCTATTTCATGGTCAGATTCAACCCGGACCTGGAATTCGGAGACGAGCTCTTGCAAAAGATTGGTTTCAAGGCATGCAACTGCTGCGCTTCCTCTGCCAATTGAGTATTTCGACTCCCTGTGACCTGTTCCAGCGTCAGCGCTGTGCACAATTTTCTGCAGGAGCGCAGTCAGCAGATGCATGATTATTCGATGCCAAGTGCCTGACATGAGGCATCTAAATCCCTTTGAGCAGGGGCCGGTGGGGAGGCTCCGTACCCGCTCCGGGCGGGATGCCGCCAAATCATGGTCCCGGGTTTTTTCTCGGCATCTCGTGAACTTCAGGTAATGTGGAAGGGGTGTCCATTCCGAGCATCCTCAATCCAGGCGGGAGTCCGTGCCATGCACATTAACCACGAAGCGGTGATCGTCGTCTCTCTGGTCGGCCTGGGGCTGGCCATGGCCGTGCACTTCGCAAGCAGGTATCGAAAACCGCTGCGCCAGTGGGCGGTAAAGCACCTGCGCCGGCCTTAACCATTCTGGCGATCCCGGTATCCCTCGGCCCCTGCCATTCGGCTTGGGTGCGAGGTTCATGGCGCAGCGTTCGTCTTGGTGAACCGACCATTCTGCCGGCGGGCGAGGGCCATGCCCACCGCTTGAATACCCTTGATCGGTGAGGCCCGGATAGTATCGTTACACCGGCATGAACGGTACCCGTCACCCGGTTTCATGTTTTGCGGCTTCCGTGGGGAGGGAGACCTCGAAATGCACCCTCAGCCCGGTTCGCAGCAGGAGGCGGACCAGCTCGTCGATGGTGAATCTGTCAGTTCTGCATTGCCTCAGCTCGGTGAGCCGGGTGCGGCCGAGTCCCAGCAGGGAGGCCGTTTCGCCAGGCGTGAGCCCCTGCGCGTCGATCCCTGTGAGCAGTGCGGCCATGAGGCTGTCCCGAATGGCCTGCTGTTGGGCCACAAGGCGCCGCGACTCGGTCTGCAGGGCGGCGGCGGTGTCAAAGCCCAGATCCTCGAATATGTTTCCGCCGGCTGGGGTGATATGACCGGATTGTTGGTTCATTCGTCCGTACCTTCCTCGATCTGCTGTGGTCGGTCGCAGTGTGCGGCCCCTCGACCGGGGCAAGCGAGTTTCCGCTTGCCCCGATCCGGGTGCGCCGGAGGCGCCGCTGCGATGGCCCCGGATGAACCACCGATTTTCCCATGGCCGACTTCTCAGCGCATGTGGTTGGTCAGGGTGCTGAGAATGCTTTGCAATCCACTGATCAAGCGTTCGGGATTCTGCATGAGTTTCTGGTTGTCGGGATGTTTCGGCCGGGTGCCATGTGCCATGGAGTTACGCAGATCATTCAGGGTCCAGTAGGCTTTTTTCAGCCATTGCGGATGCTCACCGGCCCGGATTTGCCCCTGAAACTCGGCACCGATGTTTTCGCGGTCCTGATAATTCAGGGGATCGTAGTTTTGTTCCAGGCACAGGTGGGTGATTAGTGCCTCTAGTCCCAGGATGGCGGCGCGCAGGGCGTCCCCCCGGTCCAGCGCTCGTTGGGCAAGCAGGCGTTGTTGTTCGGCGAGGTTATCCTTGCTTGCCCAGGACAGTCGCTTGTGCAGGGTTTCCTGAAAAAGCGAGCTAGCGCCGCCAAGGGGCTCCTTGAGGGCCTGGATGACCGTGCGAAGTTGGCTCGCGGCATTGGAAATATTGCTGATGCGCTCAAAATGGGCTGCCTTGATCAGGCACTGAGCCGCCCCTTCGGGGAGGCCATCGGCCTGTAGCAACGGGGTAAACACGCCGTAATCGCCGCTAACGTCAAATTTGTCCAGCGCACTCACCCACTGCTGCACGGCGTTGAGTCCATCCAGGCGAAGCACCGGCGTGATGCCGTTCCGGGTCATGTCCAGCGCGCCGTACCAGAGCCCTTCGACCTGTATCTGTTGGCGCAGGCGCTCGATCATGAAGGCGGAAAGAAAGCCGATCATGCCGAGATGGCGAAAGCCGTGGGTGAGATCGAAATGGATGCTGTGCTGCTGTTTCCCCAGTTGCTCGGCGATGGTGCTGAGAATCTCGATCTGCTCTTCGGGGCTGCTGCCCGCAGGTACCAGGCGGGGGTTTATCTGATGGCCCAGTGCCGCTCGGAACAATGGGGCAACCTGATCCAGCAATGTCTGGGTGACCCGGCCTTCTGCCTCGGCTTCCATGAGTTCAAGGCGCAGGTGCTCATCGGCATCCTGGGCGGTGTGGTGTTCAAGCAGGGCGCCCCACATGCTGCCGGCGGTGCCGAGGATGACGACGTGCTCGGGGCCCAGATAGTCCGCGAGGGCCAGCCCGAAGTAGGGCGTCTTGCGCGCCTGCCCATCCGGAAAATCATAGGTGGCATCCCGGTAGCCGGTTTGGGGGTTGTCCCGACCTTTGCCGAGCAGCGTCAGTAATGTTGTGGGCACTTCGGATTGCTCCCGTCAGTTGTTGTCGAAAATGATCGTCAGATCTTCCGGGAGCCGATTTCCACCCCCTCGACTGGATTTGGGACTTTGGCATCGCGCCGCGAGCGTGGCGCCGAGTTCCTCCTTGAGAATGGTGTTCATGCGCGACTTGATGGGTTGGAAGTATTTCTTGATCTGTTCTTCGTCGCCCCGGCAGGATCTGAGCGCACGCTCGACTTCCTCGTAAATGTGGCTGTCCTTCCCGTACAGCTTGGTGACGTGCTCCAGGAACTCGGCATGTTCTATCCAGTCGACTTCCGGGTTCTCGCTGTTCGCCCGCCTTGCCAGCCAGTACAGGAGGGCGAAGGGGGTGTCGGTGAGTGGGACGGGAATGCCATTGACGCGTATGCCCCGGGCCTCCCGGGACTGGTTGATTCGGAGGGTGGCTGGCTCATGGGCGAGATTGGCCAGCTTGACCGTTTCGGTGAAGTTGGCCTTCCCGTCCAGCAGGCGATGCGGCATGCCTTCACGCAACCGGACGAAGGGGATATGAGCCAGTTGGATCGTGGCGTCGGCGCAGTTGAACGCACGGGGTTTGGGTTCACGGCTCTGGATGATCCGGGGGTAGGGCGTCGGGTAGTAGAACTCCGGGTGGCTCTCGTAGGGAGCACTCACGAGAATGTGCGAGAGCTGGTCCTGCGGCCGTCCGTACAGGGATAGGGCATAGCCGGTGTAATAGCCCATGGTCTTTCTTCCACCGGCGAGGGAGACATGTAGTGCGCTGTTCGGGTCATGGGTGAGATCCCGCACGAGTTCGGCAATGCTGTTGGCCGCCGCCTCGTTGTCGGCGGGTGTGCGGATGTCATCTAGGACCTGGCCCGCCTCGTCCGTGATGCAGTGGATGTGCGACGAACCGAAAGCGATGGGCGGTAGGCTGTAATCATCGCAGAGTTTCTTAAACCAGCCCGTGTCCTGCGATAGCAGATTCAGGCGGGCCTGATCTGCGCCACTCGCGGTCGTGATGATGTGTACCTCGTTGGGTATCCAGGCTCCTTGACCCGCCTCCGGGTTTACTGCCAGCGCATACAGGGTTTCCGTCATTACCTGGGGGGACATGCCCGTTACGCAGAGCAGAATGCGTTTCTTGATATGAATGTCGTTCATTTCAAACCCCTCCTGGGCATATCTTCAAAATTATTATGGGGCGACCGATTCCCCTGAGAGATCAGTTGCAGCCATCCGAGCTCATAGGGGATGGTTTCGAGTTCCTCGGTACTTAATATGACCCCCTCGGGCAGTCGTTCGAGCAGACGAAATACCAGTGCGCTATCCCCCGGGTGAAGTTGAACACTGATGCGTTTCATTTGAACAGATCGCTCTAGAATTTTGCTCAGCAAACTGGCGGTTCCTTCATGACCAATAGCTGACGACACAACTTGACCATCCAGACGTTTACGGGCTTCAAAGGAGGAAATGGGTCCCAGAAACTGGTAGGTGCCGTAGGCGGTGAGAACCGGGGCATTCAACAAATAGACCATGGGAAGCGCTCAAGTCGTGATAGTGCGGTGGATAATAGCGGGTTTTATTCAGGTTCCGATTACCGCAAGCTTGCAGCACGTTTAGTATTCGTAGAGGGTCGCCGATGGATCAGTTGCAGTATCGCCAAGCTCTGTAACTGTTCCTGAATTTTTGGTTTGAATAAGTGCGTTTCTAAGCATTACAACCACTTGATCTGGGGTGAGTCCATGATTCGCTGCGAAGTCGATAACTATTCGCCAATTTTTTTCGGCATGGTTATTTGCGGGTGTCCATAAAACTGAAGGAGGTAGTTCATTGGATATCAAGCTTTGCCATACTGTATCCGGCTTAATTCCACACTCGCTGGACTTGTCCTGTTCATCGTTCCATTGGAACTGATTCAGCCACTGCTTCATTTCTTCTCGGTTTACACCAGCCGTTGGCAGAAAAACAATACTGACGCCCCCGGCAAGTACCGCCAACCCCCGGAATGCACCTGTGATGCCAGTCAGCCTGACCTGAGTCCTAATCACCCTCCATGTCTAGGAAGAGTCATTGGCTTTCGATGCCTGTGTATATAGGAAGCTTAGATGGGAAGGACTTGCCACAATTCCCCCACAGTTTCTTGTGGCGATAAGGGATTGTTGCTGATTGCGAATGATCGCCAGTGATTAGATAACATGTTGAATTAATTGGTGCCCGGAGCCGGAATCGAACCGGCACGATCTTTCGATCGAGAGATTTTAAGTCTCTTGTGTCTACCAGTTTCACCATCCGGGCAGGCGGCGCATTGTATCGAAGTTTGCGGGGCTTCGGTAGGGAGGGGCTCAGCTACTGAGTGGCCTGAGTACGCAATGATCATCGGGAGCGAGTACGTCCCAGCCATGTCGTGATGCAGAGACACCCTCAAGGAAAAACAAACCCCGGTCGATGCCGGGGTTTGGTGTTTTGGGCGCGGGATGGCGCTTAGTCGTCCCGGACGCAATCCACGAAGTAGCGCTTGCCGAATTCGGTGTCTTCGGCGATGAGGCCATGGACATCGGTCTCGAAGCCAGGCAGCTGCCGGTTGAAATCCCGGGCGAACTTCAGGTAGTTGACGATGACCTTGTTGAAGCGTTCGCCGGGAATCAGCAAAGGGATGCCGGGCGGGTAGGGCGTGACCAGGGAGGCGGTGATGCGGCCTTCCAGTTCGTCGATGGGCACGCGGTCGATCTGCTTGCGGGCCATTTTCGCCCAGGCGTCCGCCGGGCGCATGGCCGGTTCCATGGTGGAGAGGTACATCTCGGTGGTCAGGCGGGCGACGTCGCTCTGCTTGTAGAGGTTGTGCAGCTGGTCGCAGAGATCGCGCAGGCCCATCCGCTCATAGCGCGGATGCTTGGCGACGAAATCCGGCAGGATGCGCCACAGCGGCTGGTTCTTGGTGTATTCGTCCTTGAACTGTTGCAGGGCGGCCAGCAGGGTGTTCCAGCGGCCCTTGGTGATGCCGATGGTGAACATGATGAAGAAGCTGTAGAGCCCGGTCTTTTCGACCACGACGCCATGCTCGGCCAGGTACTTGGTGACGATGGCGGCGGGGATGCCGGTTTCGTCGAAGTCGCCGTTGATGTTCAGGCCGGGGGTGATGACCGTGGCCTTGATCGGATCGAGCATGTTGAACCGATCGGTCATGTTGTCGAAACCGTGCCAGGTGTCCTTGGCGCAGATCATCCAGTCTTCCTGGGAACCGATGCCTTCCTCGGCCAGGGTGTCCGGGCCCCAGACCTTGAACCACCAGTCGTCGCCGTATTCCTCGTCGACCTTGCGCATGGCGCGGCGGAAATCGAGCGCCTCGAAAATCGATTCCTCGACCAAGGCGGTGCCGCCCGGCGGCTCCATCATGGCGGCGGCCACGTCGCAGGAGGCGATGATCGCGTACTGCGGCGAGGTGGAGGAGTGCATCAGATAGGCTTCATTGAATACGTCGCGGTCGAACAGGTTGGCCTTGCTGTCCTGAACGAGCACCTGCGAGGCCTGGGAGAGACCGGCCAGCATCTTGTGGGTCGATTGCGTGGAATAGATCACGGACTGGCTGCAACGCGGGCGGTCGGCGCCGATGGCGTGGTAGTCGCCGTAGAAATCGTGGAATGCCGCGTGCGGCAGCCAGGCTTCGTCGAAATGCAGGTTATCCACGTGGCCGTCGAGCTGGTGCTTGATTTCCTCGACGTTGTAGATGACCCCGTCATAGGTGGATTGGGTGATCGTGAGGATGCGCGGGTTCTTGTTCTCGGCCTGCGATGCGAAAGGATGCGCCTCAATCTTCGCGTGGATGTTCTCGATGCTGAACTCGCTTTGCGGAATCGGGCCGATGATGCCGTAGTGGTTGCGGGTGGGCATCAGGAACACCGGGATCGCCCCGGTGAGGATGATCGAGTGCAGGATCGACTTGTGGCAGTTGCGGTCGACCACCACGATATCGCCCGGTGCGACGTTCGAGTTCCACACCATGCGGTTGGAGGTGGAGGTGCCGTTGGTCACGAAGAACAGGTGGTCGGCGTTGAAAATACGGGCGGCATTGCGCTCGGAGGCGGCCACGGGACCGGTGTGGTCGAGCAGCTGGCCCAGTTCGTCCACGGCGTTGCAGACGTCGGCGCGCAGCAGGTTTTCCCCGAAGAACTGGTGGAACATCTGGCCGACCGGGCTTTTCAGGAAGGCCACGCCGCCCGAGTGGCCCGGGCAATGCCAGGAATAGGAGCCGTCCGCCGCATAGCCGGTGAGGGCGCTGAAGAACGGCGGCGCCAGCGAACTGAGGTAGGCACGCGCCTCGCGGATCACATGTCGCGCGACGAATTCCGGCGTGTCCTCGAACATGTGGATGAAGCCGTGCAGTTCCTTGAGGACGGAATTCGGCAGATGGCGACTGGTGCGCGTTTCCCCGTACAGGAAGATCGGGATGTCCGCGTTGCGGAAACGGATCTCCCGAATGAACTTCTGGAGCTGCACGATGACCGGCAGCTCTTCATCGACGTCGTTTTCCCCCATGGTGTGGAATTCCTCGTCGTCGATCGACACGATGAACGCAGAAACCCGGCTCTGTTGCTGGGCGAAGGAGGCGAGGTCGATATAGCTCGTGACCCCCAGTACTTCTTCACCCTCGGCACGGATGGCATCGGCCAGCGCGCGAACGCCGAGGCCGGATGCATTTTCTGAACGGAAATCTTCGTCGATGATGACGATGGGGAAACGGAACAACATATGAGGTTTCCTATGCTGGTGTCTGTGAAAACGGGTGCGGCGAATCGCCACGGGTACACCAAAAGAAGGGGCATTCTAACGCAGCCAAACCCCAATTTTGAGCATTTCCTGTGACGAATTATTGAAATACGGTACATAGATTCCGCGGATACGCCGTGGTCGAACCTAAGACCCTGGATCCTCGTCAGAATTGCCCAAAGCCTGCCAGGGTTGAAGGGGGGCGACGTTCTGGCTTTTTGCCGCGTGAGTGACGCCAACAATGCGCGATGTCTGCGGCCGGACGATGTTCATCGCAAGGCTGGTGAAAGCTCGGCCTGGCAGGGTTTTCCGGTACGTTCTGCGCAGTGATGGTGCTCAAGGGCGGGCGTTTGCCATAAAACGAGGCATGACGTGTTTGGTCAGTTTTCTGCTCCTCGCTTTTTCTAATTTCACAAGGTGCTGTTTTATAACAAAACTATTCATGTGGATGCTGTTGTTCCCGTGTTGGCACGGTTGTCGCAATACATTGTTTGCCACGCCAGCGTGTCACGATGCATCAATACCCCGGTGCAGCTGGGCCGCTTCAGCATGGCAGCGTCTGACTCCTCCTGTTATTGTTGGGCACCCGTTTCGGGTGCCTTTTTTTCTTGTTATTTTTATCTTGGATTTTCTTGTTTTGGAGCGCGGTTTGGCGATGCAGGGTGAGCGGAAATGACGGCTTTGGGGCCCTTGATGGTGGATGTGGCCGGGTTGGCCCTGACGGAAGGCGAACGGAGTCGTTTGCGTCATCCTTCCGTGGGTGGCGTGATCCTGTTTGCCCGTAATTATGAGTCGCCCGAGCAACTGGCGGCACTGACGGCCGAAATCCGGGCGCTGCGCCATCCGCACCTGCTCATCGCCGTCGATCAGGAGGGTGGCCGGGTGCAGCGTTTTCGCGACCAGGGCTTCATCCATCTGCCGCCGATGGGGCGCCTGGGCGAGGTATTCGCCAAGGATCGACAGGCCGGTCTGGAGGCGGCGCGATCCCTGGGCTGGTTGATGGCCGTCCAATTACGGCAGGTCGGTGTGGATCTCAGCTTTGCGCCGGTGTTGGATCTCAATCGCGGCGTCAGCGGTGTGATCGGCGATCGGGCGTTCGCGCGCGAACCCGCCGCGGTCGCCGCCTTGGCGATCGCCTGGATCGGCGGCATGAAGGACGCGGGCATGGCGGCGGTGGGCAAGCACTTCCCCGGTCATGGCTCGATCGCGGAGGACTCTCATATTGCCCATCCGGTCGATCGCCGTACGCTCGAAACCATCGAGCGTGAGGATTTGCGACCCTTCCTGGCACTGATCGAGCGATACGTGCCTGCCCTGATGGCGGCCCACGTGATCTATCCGGCGGTCGATAGTCTGCCGGCCGGGTTTTCATCGGTCTGGATCTCGCGCATGTTACGTGAGCAATGGCGCTATCAGGGTGCCGTGTTCACGGACGATCTGACCATGGCGGCCGCCGAGGCGGGCGGGGAAATCGAAGATCGGGTCGATGCCGCTCTGGCCGCAGGATGCGACATGGCGTTGATCTGCAATCATCCGGACTGGGTGGATCGGGTGTTGGCCTGTCGGGAATATCCGGCCGATCCGGTCCGCGAGGCACGTCTGGCGCATCTGCTGGCCCATGGTCACGCGCACCCGCCGACGGTGGAACAACTGGAGAAGGACCCGCGCTTCGCCGAAGCGCGGACCTGGGTCGAACGTCTGTATGATGCGAATACCGAAACGGGCTGGTTTTTGAATGAAGAGTGAGTGGGAGGAATCTATGAGCAACGAGCTCGAAGCGGATCGACGCACCATCGAGCGTGTCACGGAGTTGAATGCACTGCTGGCCAGCTGCGATGTGCTGGTGACGGAAGCGGAAATGCAGGCGATCTATGACCGGATGGCTCAGGAAATCACCCAATCCCTGTCTGAGCGTCTGCCCATCGTGCTGGCCGTGATGAATGGGGGGCTGATCGTGAGTGGTCAGTTGCTCAGTCGGTTGCGTTTTCCCCTGGAGGTGAGCTACCTGCATGCCACGCGCTATCGGGGTTCGACTTCCGGTGGGGCATTGAAGTGGCTGGCACAGCCGGACATGCTCCTTACCGGGCGGGATGTTCTCATCCTCGACGATATCCTGGATGAGGGTCATACCCTGAAAGCGGTTCGCGACTGGTGCGAGGCGGCTGGTGCGCGCAAGGTATGGATCGCCGTGGCGACGGACAAGCTGCATGATCGCAAGGTGCCCAACATGAAGGCGGACTTCGTGGGCCTGTCGGTGCCCGACCGGTACATCTTCGGCGAAGGCATGGATTATCACGGTTTTTTCCGGAACGTGGCGGGCATCTATGCCCTGCCGGAATCGCACTGAGCGGGGCGCGACATGAATCTGGCCATTATCGGCGGAACGGGCTTGAGCCAGCTCGAAGGCATGACGGAGATCCGTCATCAGGTGGTTTCCACGCCCTACGGCGAACCTTCGGGGCCCGTGACCATCGGGCGCATGGGGGGGCACGAAATCCTGTTTCTGCCCCGCCATGGCTACAACCACCGGATCGCACCGCACGAAATCAACTATCGGGCGAATATCTGGGCGCTACGTGAGATGGGTGCGGCCCGGATTCTGGCTGTGTCGGCGGTCGGGGGCATCAGTGCGGCGATGAAACCCGGCAGTCTCTGCGTGCCGGACCAACTGATCGATTACACCTGGGGGCGGCCGTCCACCTTTTTCGAGGGCGATCTCGAATCCGTGACCCATGTGGATTTCACCCATCCCTACGATCCCGAGCTGCGTGCAGCGTTCCTCGAAGCGGGGGCAGCACTGTCCATTCCGATGATCGACGGTGGCACCTATGCAGCGACTCAGGGGCCGCGGTTCGAAACCGCTGCGGAAATCCGGCGTCTTTCCCGGGACGGATGCGACGTCGTGGGGATGACCGGCATGCCCGAGGCCGTGCTGGCTCGGGAGAGCGATCTGCGGTACGCGAGCCTGAACGTGGTGGCCAACTGGGCTGCCGGTCTTCAGGGTGATGGCCGGGTCGACATGGACGAGATCAATCGTACCCTGGGCATTGCCATGCAAGATGTTCGTCGTTTGATCGTTCGCATGCTGCAGTATCACATCTAGTCGCGATACCGGACCGGGATGACGCTCAGGCTCTGAGTCGCTGCGCTCGGCACCCATCCGGGCACGCCGTTCCGAACAATTCGCTGCAATCCTCGGGCGACATGCGTAAAATGTGCCGCATTTCCGTCTTCAATTTCTCTCCGTCTTTTCATTTTGGGAACCGTTGCCACCATGTCGCAAGCCAACCGTTACACCGGTCTGATCGACCGTTACCGTGATCGTCTCCCGGTCACCGACACGACCCCTGTCATCAGTCTGGGCGAGGGCAATACCCCGCTGATCCGATTGCAGAACATTCCGGCCAAACTGGGCCGCTCCGTCGACATCTACGTCAAGTACGAGGGTCTGAACCCGACGGGTTCGTTCAAGGACCGCGGGATGACCATGGCGGTGACCAAGGCCGTCGAAGCGGGTTCCAAGGCCGTGATCTGTGCGTCGACGGGCAATACGTCCGCCGCCGCTGCGGCCTATGCGGCCCGTGCCGGCATCACCGCGTTCGTGCTGATCCCCGACGGCAAGATCGCCATGGGTAAGCTGGCCCAGGCCATGATGTACGGCGCCACGACCCTGCAGATCCGTGGCAACTTCGACGACGGTATGCGCCTCGTCAAGGAAGTGGCCGATCATGCGCCGGTCACCATCGTCAACTCGATCAACCCTTTCCGCCTGCAAGGCCAGAAAACCGCGGCTTTCGAGATCATCGACGAACTGGGCCGTGCCCCGGACTACCACTGCCTGCCCGTCGGCAACGCCGGCAACATCACGGCACACTGGATTGGCTACAGCGAATCCTGCACGGCGCCGGGCGGCCACGTCACCGATAGCTGCGCCTTCTGCGAGGGTGCCTGCCAATATGCTCAGGGTATGCTCTGCCAGCATCGGCCGAAGATGATTGGTTATCAGGCGGCCGGTTCGGCGCCGTTCATCCGCGGGGCGATGGTCGATCATCCCGAGACCGTGGCCACGGCCATCCGCATCGGTCATCCCCAGAGCTGGGATCGTGCCTGGAAGGTCATGTCCGAGTCGGGCGGCTGGTTCGCCGAAGTGACCGACCTGGAGATTCTCGCGGCGCAGCGCATGTTGACCCAATATGAAGGCATCTTCTGCGAACCGGCATCGGCAGCTTCGCTGGCGGGCCTGATCAAGGATATCCAGGCGGGCAAGATCGAGGAGGGCGCGACCGTCGTGCTGACCCTGACCGGCAACGGCCTCAAGGATCCGGATACGGCCATCGCCCAATGTCAGGGCGAGGCCGAGGGCGTCGAAAAGGCACGTATGCTGACGATCGATGCCAATCTGGATTCCGTGCGTGGTGCGATTCTCGGCTTCATGTAAGCAGAATTCGTGAACCCAAAAAAAAGCACCTTTCGGTGCTTTTTTTGTTTCTCGCGACGCCCTCGTCGGAATCGCCTGGTCAACGATCAATAGGTGATCTTGCCGCCCAGTTCCTTGGCTTGGCTGACCCAGGATTCACAATCCTTCAAGGAGGGGTTGCGACCGGAGAGCTTTTTCTCGGTATTGATTTCGACCATCTTCGCCTGGAGGTTGTCAGGACGGCGGTGAGCCAGTTCCTTGACCGTATCCACGCCGGACATCTCGAGCAAATCACCGAATACGCCACCAATGCCCTTGATGCGTGCCAGGTCGGCCCGGTTGGCCAGTTCCAGCACTTCGGCAGTCGTGACGCCCAGCTTTTCGGCCCATTGCTTGCGGCCGGCCGGCAGGGCAATCGCGTCGATCAAAGTATCCGAATTATTGATTCCCGCTTTCTTGAATCCTGCAACCATCGCATCCGTGATTCCACGCAATTCTTGAATAGGTGTGGCCATCGATCTCTCCTGTTTGATTGTGAGGCAAAACGATCATACGCAATTTCTGGTGACCGTACGAAGAGATCGTCTAGGTGCCTTAACAATAAGCAGATTATTGATTTTGCACGGTTTACCTATTGCGAAGTGATTTATTGTTGGTCGCAACCTCGCTGATGACGGTGCGTTGGCAGATTTATCCTGATAGGCCGGGAAGCAGACCCAACATCTTCAAGCCGATGAGCAGCAGGAAGACGGAAAAGACCTGCTTGAGTCTCGGGACATCCAGCCGATGGCAGAGCCGCGCGCCCAGTGGCGCGAAACTCATGGTGGCCGGTACCAGCAGGGCAAAGGCCAGCCAGTTCACGTACCCCGTTGATCCGACCGGCAGGTTCGGCACGTGCCAGCCCGAATAGATATAACCCAGGGTGGCAGGAACGCTGATGATGAAACCGACGAGCGAGGCGGACCCGACAGCCCGATGGATCGGGTAGTCGAACAGGTTCAGGATGGGGACCACCAGGGTTCCGCCGCCGATACCCAACATGGAGGCAAGACTGCCGACGCCGGTGGCGATGGCCGACTGGATCGGGTGACTGGGTAGTTGGTCGGCCAGTCGCGGTTTGCGTAGAACGGTCCAGAACATGTGCAGGGCGACGATGGTCAACAGACCGCCGAACAGGGTTTTCAGGGTCGCACCGGGGACGATCGAGCCCAGGGTGGTGCCGAGCATGACCCCGACGATGATCCAGAGTGCCCAGCGCCGGATGAGTTCGAGATCGATGTTGCCCCGTCGATAATGACTTCTCGCCGACATCAGGGACGTGAAGATGATGGTTGAGAGGGACGTGCCGACGGAGAGCGGCATGGCCAGTTCGGCGCTCATGCCGAGCCCGGTGTAGATGTGATAGAGAATCGGCACGAGCACGATGCCGCCGCCGACGCCCAGCAGTCCGGCGAGCAGCCCGCCGACGGCACCGGCGACGAGCAGAAGTGGAATGAGAATGATCAGGTTGCTATCCACGTTGAGGGACCTTGGCGCTTGGTTGGGTTGATCGATGGGTTTCAGGTTGGTCAATAGGCCGCGACACAACCGTCGCTGCGCGGATCGAATCCGCCTTCGAGCAGTCCGTCCGTCCTCCGGCTGATGGCGCCTGCATGGCCGACCATTTCATCGAAGGCGCCGACGGGCTCGACGTCATGGCCCAGTCGGGCCAGGGCCTCGACGGTGGCCTGCGGGAACCGGTTCTCCAGCTTCAGGGAGGTGGAGGGGTTGCCCCAGGTTCTGCCCAGCAGCCAGCGCGGCCGCGTGATCGCGTCCTGCGGGCCGACATCGAATCCGGCAATGCGGCTGAGCAGGGCGGCCTGGGTTTGCGGTTGGCCATCGCCGCCCATGCTGCCGTACACCAGGGTTCGACCATCCTTCAGTTCGGCCAGGGCCGGGTTGAGGGTGTGAAACGGTTTGCGCGCCGGTGCGATGCTGCGGGGCGTATCCGGTTGCAGGGAGAAACTGATGCCCCGGTTCTGCCAGACGATACCTGTGTCCTGGAGGACCACGCCGCTGCCGTATTCGTGATAGAGGCTCTGGATGGCCGAGACGGCACGCCCTTCGCTGTCGACCACGCCGAACCAGGTGGTATCTCCGGGGTCGCCGGGGCCGCGCCAGGGCAGGGTGCTGTCCGGACGAATCTTGGCCGCGAGGGCATCGAGTCGCTCGTCGCTGAGCAACTCGCTGGCGGGAATCGACATGTCCTGCGGATCGCTCACGTACCGATCCCGGGTCTGGAAGGTAAGCTTGGTCGCCTCGACCAGCAGGTGGATGTATTCGGGGCTGTCCGGCTCTGTCTCCAATCCGCCCGCCCGCTCGAACAGCGCCAGGATCATCAGGGATGCCAGACCTTGCGACGGCGGGGCCGTGTTGTAGATCTGACCCCCGGCAAAATTGGTGGTCAGTGGCGTGACGAAATCCGCCTGGTGCGGGTAGAGATCCCGTTTGCGTACCGGGCTGCCGATGCGCCAGAGCTCGTCGCTGATGATGGTGGCCAGTTCCCCGCGATAGAACGTGCCCGATCCGTGACGCGCGATCTGTCTCAAGGTTTCAGCCAGCGCCGGATTGCGTTCGGTCGCGCCGATCGGTCGTGACAGGCCCTGATCGAGGAATACGGCTGCGAAACCCGGTATCTCGCGGAGCTCCTGCGTGCGCTCGCTTGTTGTCCGTGCCTGGGACTCGGTGACCGGGTAGCCCGTTTCGGCGTAGGTGATCGCATCGGCAAGAATTCGGGACAGAGGCATCCGTCCTTGCCAGAGTCGGGTACTGTAATCCAGTGCCTTGTCCCAGGCGGAGACCGCGCCGGCCACGCTGTTGGCAGCCAGCGGGCCCCGCGTCGGAATCGCATCGTAGCCATGTTCGTTGTAGAAGCAGGCATCGAGCTCCATCGCCAGTCGTCCGGCACCATCGATGCTGACCGGTGCACTGCCGGGCGACTTGAACAGCCAGAAGGCATCACCGCCGATACCGGTCATGTGCGGGTAGACCACGGCCAATGCGGCGGCCGTGGCGACGGCGGCTTCCAGAGCGTTGCCGCCGTCGCGGAGAACGGAAAGTCCGGCCTGTGCCGCGAGATGGTGGGGTGCGACCACCATGCCTCGATTGGCCAGTGTCGATTTCAACATGAGGTTTTCCTTCTTGTTCCGAATGTGGCGGCGGACATTACCAGCCCACCACGCCCGGGAGCCAGGTGGCAATTTTCGGGAACACGATCACCAGGGTCAGTGCCAGGGCCTGGATGCCGATGAAGGGCAGCACGCCGAGGTAGATGTCCTGGGTTTTCACTTCCTTGGGCGCCACACCCTTGAGGTAGAACAGGGACCAGCCGAAAGGTGGTGTCAGGAAGGACATCTGCAGGTTCATCGCCACCAGGATGGAGAGCCAGACGATATCCACGCCGGCATGCTGGAAGAACGGCAGCATCAGGGGCAGGACGATGTAGGAGATCTCGATCCAGTCCAGGAAGAAGCCGAGGAAGAACAGCAGCACCATCATGAAGATGAGGGCACCCCAGACGCCGCCCGGCAGGAAGGCGAACAGCGAGTCGATCAGATCGTCGCCGCCAAGGCCTCGGAAACTGAGGCTGAAGATCTGCGCCATCATCATCACGAAGAGCGTCATGCCGGTGATCTTGAACGTGGAGATCACCGTTTCTCGAAGCACGGAGAAGCTGTACCGGCCTGAGAGTACGACGAGCAGCAGCGCGCCCAGAGCACCCATCGATGCGGCCTCGGTCGGTGCCGCGATGCCGCCGATGATCGATCCGAGTACGGCGAAGACGAGGGCGATCGGCGGAAGCACGACTTTCAGCAGATCGAGCCAGACTTGGCTCGTCGGCATGGCGTCCCGTTCATCCTGGGGAATGGGCGGCATGGTTTGCGGCCGGAGCCGAGCCATGACCCAGATGTACAGCAGATAGAGTCCGGCCAGCATGAGTCCCGGGATCAGTGCCGCCGCGAACAGCGAACCGATCGAGGTGCCGGAAATATCCGACAGGATGATCAGCACCAGGCTTGGCGGAATGATCTGTCCGAGGGTGCCGGCCGCGCAGATGGTGCCGCACGCCAAACGCTTGTCGTAGTTGCGACGCAGCAGGGTCGGCAGGCTGATGAGACCGACCGTGACGACGGTGGCGGCCACGATGCCGGTGGAGGCGCCCATGAGCACGCCGACCAGAATGATCGCGATCGCCATGCCGCCGGAGCGCTTGCCGGACATGTGTCCGATGACGTCGAGCATCCGTTCGGCCAGCCGGGATTTTTCGAGGAGCACCCCCATGAAAATGAACAGGGGAATCGCCAGCATCGTGTAGTTGGTGGCGACGCCATAAATGCGCATCGGGATCAGGTTGAACAGATCCGTGCCGAAGCCCACCAGTCCGAACAGGATGCCGCTGACCGCCAGGGCGAACGGCACGGGTATGCCGGCCAGAATCAGCGCAAACAAGGAGACCACCATGATGATGGCAAGAATTTCCAGACCCATGATCAGTGCTCCTGTTGTGGGTGTGTGTACAGGTTGACCAGGGCCAGGAGGAACATGGCAACCCCTTGAAGGGCCACCAGGGCAAACCCAATGGGTACGAACGCCTTGAGCAGCCAGCGGTCCGGCAAACCGCCGGGATCCGGGGAGCCTTCGTTGATGGCGTAGGACATTTCAACGAAATGCAGCGACATGTAGGCGATGAAGAGGCCGACCGGTACCACGATGACGATGGGTAACAGGACGTCGAGCCAGCGTTTTACATGTTCGCTGTAGTGCTGATAGAACACGTCGACGCGCACATGCTCCCCCTGTTGCAGGGTGAACGAAGCGGCGATCAGGGCGATGACTGCCAGCACGTGCCATTCGAATTCCTGTTCGGGCACCCAACTCACGTGAAAGAGATAGCGTGCGCCGACGTCGAAGGCGACCAGCAGAACCAGTAATAGGGTCAGCCAGGCGGTTGTCTGGCCGATGAGTTCGATGACCCGGTCCAGGCGTCGGCCCCAGCGGGCCGCGCCATTGATCCAGCGCGGGGCGCCGGATGGATCCGAGGTCGCGCTGCCCGGAGCCTGGGCCGGGGGCAGCGAAGTTTCAGGATGCGTCATGACAATCTACCGTAGGGCACTCACAGATTTTCCGTGAGCACGACCTGCTCGCTGATGTTCAGCCAGCTGTCTGCCCGCTTCTTGAAGGCGAAATAGTTCTCGTACACCTTCTTGGCTTCCGGTTGCTTGGCCGTCAGCGTATCCAGCGTATCGAAGGTGACCTCGCGCAGCTTCTTGATGATCTCGGGCTTGAGCGTCTTGACCTGAACACCGTGGTTGTCCACGAGATCCTTGAGCGCTTCGGCATTGTTCGCGTTACACCAGGCAAAGCTGATCTGATTGCACGCAGCGGCAGCATTCTCGATAACGGCCTGCAGATCCTTCGGCAGTGAGTCCCAGACTTTCTGACCGATCAGCAGTTCGGTCACGTTGTTCGGCTCGTGCCAACCCGGGGTGTAGTAGTACTTGGCGCCGTTCATCAGGCCGAGCTTGCGATCCAGGTACGGCCCCACGAACTCGGCCGCATCGATGACGCCCCGCTGCAGTGCCGGGAAGATTTCCCCGCCGGGCAGCAGTTTGACGCTGACGCCGAGCTGTTCGTAAACCTTGCCGGCGAGGCCCGGGATACGCATGCGCAGTCCCTTGAAATCCTCGATGGATTCGATCGGCTTGCGGAACCAGCCCGTCATCTGCATGCCGGTATTGCCTGCAGCGAACGCCTTGACGCCGAACGGCTTGTAGACTTCGTCCCAGAGTTTCTGACCGTCGCCGTCATAGAGCCAGGCATTGGTGGCCAGCGGGTCCATGCCGAAGGGCACGTTGGTGAAGAACTGTGCCGCAAAGGATTTGCCTGCCCAGAAGTAGGCGTTGCCCCAGTTCATGTCCACGGTGCCTTCACGAACGGCATCGAAACCGGCCAGGGCAGGGATCAGTTCGCCAGCGGCATAGAACTTGATCTTCAGGCGCCCGCCGGACATGGCTTCGACGCGTTGGCAAAAGTCGGTCGCACTGCCTGGGCCGACGCTGTAAAACGGAGAACCGGCCGGATAGGCGCTGGTCATCTTCAGGGTAAAGGTCTTGCTGGAATCCGCCTTGGCAATGGCGGGGGCCATCAACATGCCACCGGCAAGAGCGCCGCTGGTTTTCAGAAAATCACGCCGTTTGTTGCTCATCTTGGTACTCCATCGTGAGTTAAGTGCACTACAGAATTAATCTGGGTTTACAACCGTTCGGATGTGATGTTTCTACAGCAATGGTCGTGCCAATTTGGATGAAGCTATCTAACATCATGAAACTAAATGATAAAACAGGAAGGTATTCCTGGGGGCTATTTACAGGAGTGCACTCGATCCGATTCATTTTTTCGGCGGGTCGAGAGTGGTTAACGTTCGTTTGTCAGCTGGATTTCGAAATTCCGTTCGTTTGTAAAGTCATGCCTTGCTAAACTCGTTCGAAAGCATGCTTGAGGTGCGTCCGATCACCTTGTTTGTATGAAAACGCGCCATGATCGAACATTTGCACCATTATGGCGCATAAAATGGAGGGCATCATGAATCGATTGGATACCGAAATCGTCAGTCTGCTCATCAAGAACGGGCGAATGTCCTTTGCCGAAATCGCCCGTCGGCTGGGCGTCACCCGCGCGCATGTGCGCGATCGCGTCCAGGCGCTTCAGGACGAGGGCGTGATCGAACAGTTCACCGCAGTCATCAATCCGGAAAAGATGGGCAAAACCGTGTCGACCTTCCTGGACATCAAAGTCGCGCCGCAGGGGATCGAGCAAATCGCCGACGAGCTGGCGGATCAGCCGGAAATCGCCAGTCTCTACATCATGAGCGACATGAAGAGTCTGCACGTCCATGCGCTGACCGATACCTACGAGCGTCTGCATGAATTCGTGCGCGAACAGATTTTCACGCGCGCGCATATTCTGAGCGTGGATAGCCTGACCTTGCTGAAACGGATCAAACATCGTCGGGGCGGGCCGCGCTTATAGCCGGGCCGATTGCCGCCACGGCGATGGTTTGCCGCCCGGTATCTCCTGCCGATCTATCCGATAGGTAACCTTTTCCCGTTCGGCCTGTATAAAAGACGAACCCACCTATCGGAAGCATCTGTGGACATCAACGGCCTGGTCGAGCGAAGCATCTCCGGTGATCACGACGCATTTGCCGTCGTGCTGCGCCACTTCCAGCGACCCCTGTTCGGTTTTCTGGGGCGGATGGGCTTTTCTCAAGCCCAGGCTGAAGATCTGGCGCAGGAAACCTTCTTGCGGGCATGGCAAAAACTCGGTGATTACGATCCGCAACGGGCGGCCTTTTCCACCTGGTTATTCACCCTGGCCCGAAATCGGGCGCTGAACGAACTGAATCGCCCCGCCGCGCGTCACGAAATCCTGATGGGGGATGATCTCCCCGATCACCCAAGCACTCAGCCCGTCCCTCTGAACCAATGGTTGATACACGAGCAACACCAGTTGCTCCAAGCGGCGCTACGCCAATTGCCCTTGGCCGATCGGAGCGTTCTGGCGCTGGCGTATATCGAAGACCTGGATTTGTCCGCGATCGGCCGGATTGAAGGGGTTTCTACCGGTGCCATCAAGACCCGATTGCATCGGGCACGACAAAAACTGCGTGAATTACTGGGCGTGGAATTTCTGGAGAACAACGATGAATGATGAATTGGATCGGCTGTTGGCACGCGATCTTCTGAATGTGCCGGATGACTTCGAGCGCACCGTCATGGCCCGGATTCGCGAACTGCCCGACCCGGCCGCGCGGGTTCCTGCGCGGCCATCGCCCAAAGCGACGCACTGGCTGGCCGGATTGGCCCTGGCCGGTGGCGCGGCCGTGGGCCTGTTGCAATTGCTCGGGTTCGTCTTCGGCATCTGGATGGCGACCAGCGCCAATTGATAGGCAGCGATGACCGGATTCTTTGCCGGCTTTTTCGCCGAATTCCGTGAATGAATGATGAATTTAAGGAGTACCCCTTGATGAACAATGCACCCCGTCGACCCTTATATGCGGTTCTGATGTCGCTGATCCTGCCCGGCTTCGGCCAGCTCTACAACGGCGAGGTCAACAAGGCCATCTGGCTGTTTCTCGCCTTTTCATTGCTCAGCATTCCTGGCGTGGTGTTGATTGCGCTGTACCTGCCTTCGGCGTGGATGATGCCCATGCTTGTCCTGGGCCTGATCCTGACGCTGAGCGTCTGGGTGTACGGGCTTTGGGATGCCTGGCGGGGCGCCCGCGCGCGCTCGACCTATGTTCGGGCGCCCTGGCAGGTGAGCAGCGTCTATGTCCTGGTCTTCATTCTGTGCGACATTTTGGCGGTGCCGTTACTCACCGGCTACGTTCGCGCCCATCAGGTCGAGGCATTCACCGTGCCCAGCGCCAGCATGATGCCGACCATCGAACCGCACGATTTCATTTTCGCCGACAAACGCTATAACTGCCCCGGCTGCCACACCGCCGTACAACGCGGCGACATTGCGGTCTTCGTCTATCCTAACAACCGGACACGCTATTACATCAAGCGCATTATCGGGCTTCCGGGCGATCGTGTGCAGATCAAGGGCCAGGCCGTTACGGTCAATGGGCAGCCGTTGACGGTACGCACGCAAACCGAACAACAGATGACCCGGGTGACCGAAGCCGAAGGCCAGCGACACTGGCAGGTCGAGTGGCAAGATGCGAGTCCGGCAACCGACATCGATACCACCGTGCCGCCGGGGCAGGTCTATGTTCTGGGCGATAACCGGAGCGCGGCCACGGATTCCCGTACGTTCGGCACCGTTCCCCTGCGCGACGTCGTCGGCAAAGCAAGACAAATCTGGTTTTCCTGGGGAGAGGGCGGGGTGCGCTGGTCTCGTTTGGGGCAGGTATTGGATTGAGCGAAGTAAGCGGCATGGGATCGAGCAGAACGCGTGGACAACCCCGATCAGGAGTCACCGCGAATACGATCGATATTGAAAAGATGACCGCGCAAGAGCAGTTGCAGACGATGGAAGCCCTGTGGGATGCACGCACGCGGCACATGAACCTGTCTCGCCGGTTTGGCACGATGAGATTCTGCAAGCTCGGCGGGAAAAAATTGCATCCGGTCAGGCAGCCTTCATTTCTTTGGCCGAACTGAAATCCAACGGGGAAAAATGAAGATTCGGGAAATCCAGATTCCGACTGCAGCGGCGCAGGATCTGGATGGAGGCAGGCGCTTTGACGATAAAAGCAAAGCGGCATCGGCAATTACTCCTGGGCCGGCCTGCTGGCCGATATCGAGTCACTGCTGATTCATGGCGGTGCAGCCGTTCAAAAATTTAGCCCGCTTCTCCAGGACTAATTGGCGGTGTGTAAAGATCGAATCCGCTGCCGGGGCAGCACGATGATTGTGGTTTGAGGGAGAATTGCCCTTTCTGCCACTCGCCCATCCGTGACGCATCCTGTATTCACCGCCCCTGATTCGCCCATTGGTGCCGTCACCTAATTGTCATATTGGTGATGCAATGCCCTGGTAGTTAACTGGGTTAATCGCCTTGTATCCAGAATAAACCCATGTTTTATCGTGTTATTTCGGGCTTTTGTTTCTATCTTGTTGATTTGATAGCACCTGTATTGTTAGCGTTGCAACGTGAAAAGACTTGGGGCATCGAAAATGGTTCGCTAGGGTATAACCGAAATAGGGAATTATCTGGGGATAATTTATGCGTGGACCATCATTTTACGAGACAGGGTTGTTCGTACGAAGTGGTTCCTTGTGATACGGGCGACTGTCGAAAGGTGGGGTAAATAAATCGTGCTCTGTCCCCAGTTTGGAAAGAAAGATTGGGGGCTTACCATAGCCTGTTCCAGGCGCACGTTGATCCCAAACAGACGTCATGCGTTCGGCAATCAACCGACATGGCCTTGGGGGATGATCGCTTCAAGGAAGAAGTCGCCCGATTGACAGGGCAACGGACTGAACAAAACAGCGAGGGCGGAAGCCCAGGGAAATGAAGTTATGATTAATTTTACTCTGACCGCAATTGTCTTATCTCGAACCTATTTTGCCTACTTCAAGACGGCGCTAAATGTGCGTGATTATTCGGGGCCACGAAACTCACTTAGGCATGGGTTAACGATGTGATCGGCTTACTCTATCTCGGTTTTCTTGCTGGCTACATCTTTCTGATTGTGCTGGCCGCACGCTTTGGCGCGCATCTGGCGAGAAGATCTGGCCACAATCCCAAACTCTGGGGATTGATCGCTGGATTGCTGGTGTATTTGCCCGTTTTTTGGGATTTTGTCCCGACTGTGGTTTTGCAGTGTTACTACTGCGCCACGCAAGGTGGTTTTACTCAGTACAAGACGTTGGACAAATGGAAACGGGAAAATCCTGGTGTTTCGGAAACGTTGGTTCCTAGCCAGAGTGCGGCAACTTTACTAAAACCAAATATACGACGCTACATGCTGAATCAACGATTCGTCTGGGATGTCACAACATCTTACCGCCTACTGCATATTCGCGAGCGAGAAGATCGCATTATAGATATTAAAACAGGCGAGTTGATGGCCCAATATGTGAATTTCGATACGGATGTCGGCAGTGTTGAAACTGGTATTAGAGATTTTCGAGACTACAAGTTCTGGTTGAATATTGGCTCGTGCGGTTCTTGTGGTTTTCGAGGAGAAAGAGTTTTTTATCGACAAAAATATCTATTCCAATATCAAAAGGAGTTTGAAAAATGAGTACATTCACACTGCTTGAGTCAGCAATGCTTTCTGAGGCGGCATATGCAGATTTCAGTAAAGGAAATCGATGGGGTCAGAGAAATCGATGGGGTCAGAGTCAATGATCCAAAAATAATTTGGGTCAGAGTAAAATTACCGACTTCTGAGTTTTGCAAGCCTTTCTTGGGAGGAGTTTCGGCATTAGCAAGATTGTCCGAGTTCCGGATGGTGACTAAACGGCGAGGGCGGAAGGCCAGGGAGATGAAGTTATGCTTTATTTTACTCTGACCCCAATTGTCCCTAATGCATGTCGGTAACCCAAGGAGGGGGAATGTGCGTCATTTTGCGCTGAATCCAATTGTTCTTTTTATTCTTCAAACCGGAGCACGCATTAAATGGCGGGTCTAGTCATACTTGCGATCATGATCGTCTATCTGATCATCAGCCTGATTGTGGTTCAGCTGGCACGGAAAACCGCCAAAAAGTACGGTGGTCGCGGCTGGGTATGGGGTTGGGTCGCCGCATTGGTGATGTACAACCTCGTATTCTGGGACTGGATCCCTACGGTCGTCATGCATAAATACTACTGTACGACCGAGGCGGGGTTCTGGGTTTACAAATCGCGGGAAGAGTGGATTAAGGAGAACCCGGGGGTATTTGAGACGCTAGTTTCCCCAAAAGGTGCGCGCAATACTTTTGAAGGGAGTACAGATAGTGGCAATTATACAGATACTTATATAACAAATCAAAGGTTTAGATGGGTTGTCAAGCGATCTGGCCCTCATCCACTTAATTTGTGGCGAGAAGAGCAGAAGTTTGTCGATGTAAAAACCGGTGAGGTTCTGGCGAAATATGTTGATTTCGCTAGTTCGCAGATTCGGCCGACTGGGTCGTGGCAGGGATGGAAGTTTTGGTTGTATAGCCCGCATTGCGCGGGAGGGGATATGAATAAAAGTTTGATGCGTGGTTTTAAAAACTCATTGAAAGGGAGTTTGGAAGAATGAATACCTCAAAGTTTTTTGAATTGGCTGAGCTGGCTGAAGCGAGTTATGCAAATCTATGGGACGCAGATAAAAATCGATGGGGTCAGAGTCAATGATCCAAAAATAATTTGGGTCAGAGTAAAATTACCGACTTCTGAAATAATTTGAGTCAGAGTAAAATTACCGACTTCTGAGTTTTACAAGCCTTTCTTGGGAGGAGTTTCGGCATTAGCAAGATTGTCCGAGTTCCGGATGGTGACTAAACGGCGAGGGCGGAAGGCCAGTGAGATGAAGTTATGATTAATTTTACTCTGACCCCAATTGTCCCTAATGCATGTCGGTAACCCAAGGAGGGGAAAAGTGCTTCATTTTGCGCTGAATCCACTTGTTCTTTTTATTCTTCAAACCGGAGCACGCATTAAATGGCGGGTCTAGTCATACTTGCGATCATGATCGGCTATCTGATCATCAGCCTGATTGTGGTGCAGTTGGCGCGGAAAACCGCCAAAAAATACGGTGGTCGCGGCTGGGTATGGGGTTGGGTCGCCGCATTGATGATGTACAACCTCGTATTCTGGGACTGGATACCCACGGTTGCCATGCACCAGTACGCCTGCAACACCGAAGGGGGCTTCTGGGTTTATAAAACTCCAGAGCAGTGGGAAAAGGAAAATCCCGGGGTATTGGAGACTTTGGTTTCCCCAAAGAATGCTCCTCACACTTTTGAAGGGAGTACTGATAGCGGTAACTATACCTTCGTATTTTTTACGAATGACCGTTTTCGGTGGGTGGTGAAAAATTCTGGCCCTCATCCACTTAATTTGTGGCGAGAAGAGCAGAAGTTTGTCGATGTAAAAACCGGTGAGGTTCTGGCGAAATATGTTGATTTCGCTAGTTCGCAGATTCGGCCGACTGGGTCGTGGCAGGGATGGAAGTTTTGGTTGTATAGCCCGCATTGCGCGGGAGGGGATATGAATGAAAGTTTGATGCTTGGTTTTAAAAACTCATTGAAGGGGAGTTTGGAAGAATGAATACCTCAAAGTTTTTTGAATTGGCTGAACTGGCTGAAGCGAGTTATGCAAATCTATGGGACGCAGATAAATCCCAAGTTATAATTGGAAAGGATGATGTAATTAAGGCTTTGGGGAAAACTGGTTTCAGTGAATCCCAAGCCACCGAATTTACTACGAATTGGGAAGTGGTTTCCGGCGGTCATCTACCAAATACCGGTACCGGATATTCCGGTACCTTGTTTCGGCGCTTAACCGATGACCCCGTGTCGGGTTTCAATAAAGGGCAGTATGAATAATTGGGGTCAGAGTAAAATTACCGCTACAAAGAAGAAGTGGCACGATTGACAGGGCAACGGACTGAACAAAACAGCGAGGGCGGAAGCCCAGGGAGATGAAGTTATGATTAATTTTACTCTGACCGCAATTGTCCATGGGGGATCGAATTAAACCGCGGCTGGTCCCCAATTTCATGGCAGAAACCCAAGGAGGTCGGTGTGCTTAATAATTGGGGTCAGAGTGAAATTACCGCTACAAAGAAGAAGTCGCCCGATTGACAGGGCAACGGACTGAACAAAACAGCGAGGGCGGAAGCCCAGGGAGTTGAAGTTATGATTAATTTTACTCTGACCGCAATTGTCAATTGTCACAATAGTCCTGACCGAAATTGTCCTGATTCTGCCTACTTCAAGACGGCGCTAAATGTGTGTGATTACTCGGGGCCACGAAACTCACCTAGGCATGGGTTAACGACGTGATCGGCTTACTCTATCTCGGTTTTCTTGCTGGCTACACCTTTCTGATTGTACTGGCCGCACGCTTTGGTGCGCATCTGGCGAGAAGATCTGGCCACAATCCCAAACTCTGGGGATTGATCGCTGGATTGCTGGTGTATTTGCCCGTGTTTTGGGACTTTGTCCCGACTGTGGTTTTGCAGTGTTACTACTGCGCCACGCAAGGTGGTTTTACTCAGTACAAGACGTTGGAAGAATGGAAGGCTGAAAATCCTGGTGTTTTGAAAACATTGGTTCCAGACAAAAGCCTAATGGCTATTGAGCAGGGAAATACACGGAGATATGTGTTGAATCAGCGTTTTGTCTGGGATATCACAACGAGGTACCGCCTGCTGCATATTCGTGAGACGGAAAATCGCATTGTAGATATTAGAACAGGCGAAGTGTTAGTCAAATATGTGAATTTCGATACGGATATTGGCAGCATTGAAACGGGTATTAGAGATTTTAGGGATTATAAGTTCTGGTTGAAAATTGATTCATGTGAAAGCAGTGATCAGTCTCAGCAAATTAAATTTAACGGATACCTTGGATCTATTAAAGAGTTTGGGAGTAAGTGAAATGGAAGTTAGTGACCTGTTTTTGAGTTCTTCAGTATCTGAAACCAGTTATGCCAATTTACAAGCTGCCAAGAAAGCAGATGGATCCTTCGATCTTGATAAGGTGCGAGCTGCTCTAATTGCGAAAGGATTCTCCCCGACCCAAGCCGCCGAATTTGTCACGCAATGGCGAGTGGTTGATCATCAGCCCAATACACTGACTGGTCTATCTGCGACGCTATTTGAACGTCTAGATGTCTCCGGTGGTGTTACAGGCGAATTCACCTTGGCGGTCAGAGGAACGGAACCTTTCTTAGATCCTGAATAATTGGGGTCAATGATCCCAGATCGGATTTAAATCGTGGTCTGTCTCCCTATTTCCTATGTCCCCAATTTCTCAGACCGGTCAGCGCCGGGTGATCGAGTATTTCCTGGCCCCTCTACTGCAGCACTCATGAGAAAGCTTGCACGAACGCTAAATGGGCGACACAGCGGAATACCATGCCTACCCGGAGACAGGTTTTTACCCAATTGAAATCATCCGTCGCCCCATCTTTCCTCGGTCTTTGGTTGTCCGCCCCCCGATTGAGCGTGCGTTAATTGACACTGGGTGGGCGGCTATTTATTGTATCCGGTTCAATCGGGCGCCGGTCCGGCGGCCCGAATCACCCATACGCTCTTTTAGCCTCAGTAGACTTGCAGGAACATCGTGAACGACCAATTTGCCCGCATCAAGCGCTTGCCGCCGTACGTATTTAACATCATTGGTGAATTGAAGGCGAAGGCGCGAGCGGACGGTGAGGACATCATCGATTTCGGCATGGGTAACCCCGATCAGCCGACGCCGCCGCATATCGTGGAAAAGCTCGTCGAAGCGGCGCGGCGCGGCGATACGCACCGTTATTCCCAATCCAAGGGGATTCCGCGCCTGCGTCGGGCCATCGCGCATTGGTACAAGACCCGCTACGACGTGACGATCGATCCGGAAAAGGAGGCGATCGTGACGATCGGCTCCAAGGAAGGTCTCGGGCATCTGGCGATGGCCACCATGTCGGCGGGCGATACCGTGCTGGTACCGAACCCGGCCTATCCGATCCATCCTTATGGCAGTGTGATTGCGGACGCCGATATCCGCCACGTGCGTCTGACGCCGGAAGTGGATTTTTTCGAGGAGCTGGATCGCGCCATCAAGGAGACCTGGCCGAAGCCAAAGATGCTGATTCTCAATTTCCCGGCCAATCCGACGACGCAATGTGTGGAGCTGGATTTCTTCGAAAAAGTCGTGGCCATCTGTAAGGAAGCCGGGATCTGGATCGTTCATGATCTCGCGTACGCCGACATCGTGTTCGATGGGTACAAGGCGCCGTCGATCATGCAGGTGCCGGGTGCGAAGGACATCGCCGTCGAATTCTTCACCCTGTCCAAGAGCTACAACATGCCGGGCTGGCGCGTTGGTTTCATGGTGGGTAATCCCACCCTGGTCAACGCCCTGGCGCGTATCAAGTCGTATTTCGATTACGGTACGTTCACGCCGATCCAGGTCGCCGCGATTCTGGCCCTGGAGGGCGATCAGACCTGCGTGCAGGAAATCTGCGACATGTACGAGAAGCGTCGGGACGTGCTCTGCGAGGGTTTGAATTCCGCCGGTTGGCCGGTCGAGCCGCCCAAGGCCACCATGTTCGTCTGGGCCAAGATTCCCGAACCGTTTGCACACCTCAAGTCCCTGGAGTTCACCAAGCTGCTGCTGGCCGAGGCCAAGGTCGCCGTCTCCCCCGGGGTGGGCTTCGGCGAGTACGGCGATGACTATGTCCGTTTCTCGTTGATCGAGAACGAACACCGGACGCGTCAGGCGATCCGCGGCATCAAGGCGATGTTCCGCAAGGAGGAGCTGAAGCGCATGGGCGGCAACGCACGACCGGAGGCGCAGGCATGACTCAGGTAGTGGATAATGCCCTGCCGCCGGTGCGCGTGGGCTTGTTGGGACTCGGTACCGTGGGCGGTGGCGTGGTCAACGTGCTGTCCAGAAATGCCGAGGATCTGGCCCGTCGTGCCGGGCGTCGGATCGAGGTGATCCATGCCTCGGCGCGCAATCTGTCTGCGCCGCGCATCTGCTCCCTGGATGGTCTGCTGCTGACGACGAACCCGATGGAAGTCGTCGAAAACCCCGACGTGGACGTGGTCGTTGAACTGATGGGCGGCATGTCGCCGGCCAGTCAGCTCATCCGCCGGGCGTTGGAACTCGGCAAGCCGGTGATCACTGCCAACAAGGCACTGATTGCCCACGAGGGCAACGAGCTGTTCGAGCTGGCCCAGTCGCAGGGCACCGTGGTTGCCTTCGAGGCGGCCGTGGCGGGTGGGATTCCGATCATCAAGGCGATTCGGGAAGGATTGGCTGGGAATCGGATCGAGTGGTTGGCCGGCATCATTAACGGGACCGGCAATTTCATTCTGACCGCCATGCGGGATGAAGGACGGACTTTCGCAGACGTATTGAGCGAAGCGCAGATCCTGGGGTATGCCGAGTCTGACCCGACGTTCGACGTCGAAGGGATCGATGCCGCCCACAAATTGACCATTCTGGCCTCGATCGCATTCGGCATGCCGCTCAAGTTCGATGCGGTGTATACCGAGGGTATCAGTCAGTTGCAGACCGAGGATGTCCGTTATGCGCGCGAGCTTGGGTATCAGATCAAGCATCTCGGCGTGGCGCGCCGTCATGCGACCGGCGTCGAGTTGCGCGTGCATCCGACCCTGATTCCGGAGCGTCGCCTGCTGGCCAATGTCGATGGCGTCAAGAATGCGGTACTGGTGTGGGGCGATGCCGTCGGCCCGACCCTTTATTACGGAGCCGGTGCCGGCGCCGAGCCGACAGCTTCAGCGGTCGTGGCCGATCTCGTCGATGTCGTGCGCACGCTGACCGCCGATCCGAATCACCGGGTGCCGCATCTGGCCGTCGTGCCCGATCAGGTGACGGATCTGCCCATTCTGCCGATGGAAGCCGTCGAAACGGGGTATTACCTCCGCCTGACCGTCGAGGATCAACCGGGCGTGCTGGCGAATATCGCGCGCATTCTGGCGAATCACGGCATCAACATCGAAGCGATGATCCAGAAGGAGGTGAGTGCGGAGACGGCGCATCTGCCTATTGTGTTGCTGACGCACCCCTTGCGGGAAGCGACGATGAATGCGGCCATCGATGCCCTGGAGGTGCTCGAATCGGTGCGTTCGCCGGTGGTTCGTCTGCGTGTGGAGTCTTTGTCCGGTTAGGCGGCTGCGTGCCGGGCGGCTCGATCGTCCCCCGGAATCAACGTCAAAACGACCGTAAAGGCGGAGTGTCCATCTCCGCCTTTTTTTTGACGCTTTGTGTCCAATTGTGTCCCTGGGCAAGAAAACACCCCTGTCTGGACCTGGGGGTGCGAATATGCCTAATTGCCTTAATCGTTGATTTTACAGGATTTATCTGGATTTTTCCTTGTGTCTGTCCGGGCTTCGGCGCAGTTCTGTTTCATTTTGGCACGACTCCTGCTTTGACACTTGCACGTCAACGTAGTTGAGAGATTAAGCCATGGCTGCTTACAGAACCGCTGTCCTCGATTTGTTCAGTGATCCGCACGGATATCGACTGCCGCTGTCCACAGTGCCGCAGGTATTGGCGCATCTGCCGGAGGATGCCGGATTGGCCCATGAACTGATGCTGGTCGCCCAGCGTTGCATGGATCCCCTGAGCCTCCTCAACGAGTTGCTCGATCGCGTTCGTGATCTTCTGCCTGTCTCCGGTTTTGCCTGGCGTCAGGATCACGAGGAGATACGTACGGCCGAGTTTCCCGAGGTCGGTTCGGCGGGTACGTCCCCCCAGGTCATTGATCTGTGCCAGGGCGACGTTCGTCTGGGGCGTCTGATCGTTGCGGCCAGTCGGTCCATGGAGTCGGCGGAACTCGATTGGCTGAATCACCTTGCATCGACCATCGCCTATCCGTTGCGTAATACCTGTCTGTATCAGCGGGCCTTGCTGGAGGCGCAGCAGGATCCATTGACCTGTCTCAAGAATCGGCGGGCTTTCGATAGCGAACTGGCGCGGGAACAAGCCCGGTTCGTTCGCTACGGCATTAAGTCGAGTCTGGTGATTTTCGACCTTAATGGGTTCAAGGCCATCAACGATACCTGGGGACATGATATCGGGGATCGGTTGCTCTCGCTCTTCGCCACCGGCTTGCAACAGATGCTGCGGGAAACGGATCATGCCTATCGTTTTGGCGGTGACGAATTTGCGGCCATTCTGCCGGCGACGAACCTCTACGGTGCCAAAAAAATGGCGAATCGACTCACCGAGTGGTTGGCTGCCCATCCGCTTGTCCTTCCTTCCGGGGAACAGGTACTCATTCGTACCTCTTGCGGTATGGCGGAAACCAGCAGCAACGAACAGGAGCAGGACTGGTTCCGCAGAGCCGATCAGGCCCTCTACCAGGCCAAAAGGGGGAAAAAGCTGCTGGCGGTTTAAGCCAGGCGGCTTTGGTGTTTCCTATTTGAACGCCAGGTGCGCTGGACATGGTGAATCGCGCGGCCACCGGTTAAGCTTGCCGTTTGAAGCGTCGGACCCGTCACGTTGGGGTTTGTGTTGAGCGGTCACCCGATTAAACTTCCGTACGCAGAATTGGCAATATTACTGAACCATTGATGGAGCGTAGGTATGGCAAAGGCAGAAGCACCCGCTGAAGCGACAGAGTCGCCCGCAAAGAAGGGCGGTGGCAAACTCTTGATAATTCTGATGATCGTTATCATCGTCCTGTTGCTGGCGGTCGTCGGCATCGGTGCCTTCCTGCTTCTCAAAAAACCGGCGGCGGATCCCCACGCGGCGGGGGCTGCCGAGACCCATCAGACGGAAGGGCACGACAACAAGGATGATCATGGCGACAAGTCCGCGGGCGAGCACAAGGGGCCGCCGATCACGATCACGCTCGATCAACCGATCACTGTCAACCTTTCCGAACCCAATGACGCCAAGCTTCTTCAGGTTCAGTTGGATCTGATTACCTACGATGCGAAGCTGGAACCGGAGGTCAAGGCCAACCGCGCCGAGATCATCAACGACATCATGTTGATTCTCAGCGATGTCAACGCGGCCAAGCTTCGGACACGCGAAGGCAAGGAAGCCTTGCAGAAGCAGATCAAGGACGAGATCAACAAGATCCTCGAGAAGCGGACCGGGAAGAAGAATGCCCTCGACGATGTCTACTTCACCAAGCTGCTGATGCAGTAGGGGTGCGGATGTGAGTACTGCGGATATTCTCTCCCAGGATGAAATCGATGCCCTGCTGAATGGCGTCGAGGAAGGGGATGTCGCAACCGAACAGGGGGTGGGCGACAAAGCTCAGGCCCGGGCCTACGATCTGACGACGCAGGAGCGCATCGTTCGTGGTCGCCTGCCGACGCTGGAGATGCTGAACGAGCGCTTTGCGCGGAATCTGCGGATCCGACTTGTCTCCATGCTGCGTCGAACGGTGGATATTTCCATCGAAGGCGTTCGGATGGTCAAGTACGCCGAGTACTCCCATGCCCTGTATGTACCAACCTCGTTGACCCTCGTTCATGTCCGTCCGCTCAAGGGGGTGGGCATGTTCATGATGGAGTCCCAGCTCGTCTTCAAGCTGGTGGACAATTTCTTCGGTGGCTTCGGCATGCATGCCAAGATCGAGGGGCGGGACTTCACGCCGACCGAACTGCGTGTCATTACACGGGTTCTGGAGCAGGCGGTAGACGAAGTCCAACGCTCCTGGGCGCCGGTGTACCCGGTGAGTTTCCAGACCGTCAGCCACGAAATGAACCCGCAGCTGGCGAATATCGTGTCCGGTACCGAAGTGGTCGTCGTCAATAGCTTCCACATCGAGGTAGAAGGGGGCGGTGGCAAATTCGATCTCGTCCTGCCTTACGCAATGATTGAGCCGATCCGCGATCTGCTCGATGGCGGCATGCACGGCGATCGGCTCGAAGTGGATGAACGATGGACCAGTGCGCTGAAGCGGGAACTGGGGCTGGCCGAGATCGAACTGTCCGCGACCCTTGGAGAGGCGCGCATGATGCTCTCCGACATCGCGCACATGGAAGTCGGACAGATCATCCCCTTCGAGATGCCGGAAAAGATTACTTTGAGTGCCGAGGGCCTGCCGCTGTACCAGGGCAAACTGGGCGTGCATCGTGGCAACAAGGCGATTCAGATCGATTCCCCGGTTAAGGAGCGTCTGGAGCGGGCGATACACCCGAACGATATCCTTCGTGCGAATGCGAGCGCCAAGGCGAAGGATACGGACGAGTCGATGAACCATTGATCGTAAAAAGGCATAGCGATGGCAGATAGCAATACAGATGAAACGGATGGCATGGATGCCTGGGCAGAGGCCATGGCGGAGCAGGGCGATGCGGAATCCGCCGCTCAGGCCGTCAAGATGGATACGTTCGATACCCGGACCAATCAGGAAGGCAAGGAAAATCCTATCAACCTGGAAGTCCTGATGGATGTGCCGGTCGCCATTTCGATGGAGATCGGTCGAACCAGCATCAATATCCGCAGCCTGTTGCAATTGAATCAGGGCTCGATCGTGGAATTGGACCGGCTTGCGGGCGAGCCGCTTGACGTACTGGTGAATGGCACCCTGATCGCTCGGGGCGAGGTCGTGGTCGTCAATGAGAAGTTCGGCATCCGCTTGACCGACGTGATCAGTCCTGCCGAACGTCTCAAGAAACTTCGCTAGGGATTAAGCCGCATGATTTTTCAGGGCCGAACTATCCTTGGCCGAATCTTGTTTCTATACGGGATCTGGGCGTGTGCGCCGGTGATTGCGGGCACGCCGGGGCATCCGGAAGCCGTGCCCGCCCCCGTGGCGTTCGATCCGCTCAGTACCTCCTATCTGTTCAAGATGATGCTGAGCCTGTTTCTGGTGCTGGTACTGATGTTCGTGGTGGTCTGGCTCATGAAGCGGACCGGCCGGTTTGCCGGACGCGCAGGAAACTATCCGCTCCGGGTACTCACGCAGCTGAGCGTCGGAACGCGCGAGCGCGTGCTGCTCGTGGCCGTGGGGGATCGGCAGATGCTGCTGGGCGTCACCAATGGTCAGATCGAAGCGCTTGGCTGGGTCGATCCGCCGATCGCGCCGGAGGAGCGCCAATCATTCTCGTCCTCGGGGGGGGCTGACCACCCCTTTGCCCGCCTGCTGCAGAACCAGGTCGGAAACCGGCGACAGCCGGCAGATCCGGTGATCGATCCGACGCCCGCCGCGCAGAACGAAAAACCGGTCCCGTCTTCGGAGCCGCGATCTTGACCGCGCCCGCGTTCCGCCAAGGATGCGTGCCGTATCGCTGGGGGCGGTTGGTCCTGCTCCTGCTGATCGCTGTGCTGTTTCCCGCCCATCTGGTCGAGGCGGCCACCCAGCCGGGATTGCCCGGTCTTCCGGCGTTGACCGTGACCACGGGCAACCAGGGCACCGAATACAGCCTCACCTTGCAGATCCTGGCGCTCATGACGGTGCTGACTCTGCTGCCGTCGTTGCTGTTGATGATGACCTCGTTCACCCGGATCATCATCGTGCTTGCGCTGCTCCGGCAGGCCCTGGGGACCGTGCAGACGCCATCCAACCAGATCATGCTCGGTCTGGCACTGTTTCTGACCCTGTTCATCATGGCGCCCGTATTCCAGAAATCGTATGACGACGGCATCAAGCCTTACATGGACCAGCAGATTTCCGCTCAGGTTGCGATCCAGAAGGCGGCAGCACCGCTGCGGACCTTCATGATGAACCAGACTCGGCAGAGCGATATTGCGCTGTTCCAGAACATCGGCCATTACCCTGCCTTCAATTCGCCGGACGACGTGCCCTACCCGGTATTGATGGCGGCCTTTGTCACCTCCGAACTGAAAACGGCCTTCCAGATCGGTTTTCTGATCTTCATTCCCTTTCTCATCATCGACCTCGTGGTCGCTTCCGTCCTGATGTCCATGGGTATGATGATGCTGTCGCCCATGATCGTGTCGTTGCCGTTCAAGATCATGCTGTTCGTGCTGGTCGACGGCTGGACCCTGTTGATGGGGACACTGGCCTCCAGTTTCTACATGGGCGCACCGGTGGGCGGAGGTTGATCATGACCGCAGATACGGTACTTGAACTGACCCGCCAGGCGATGATCGTCATCCTGCTTCTCGCGATGCCGATTCTGCTGACGGCACTGGTGGTGGGTCTGTTGGTGGGCATGTTCCAGGCGGCGACCCAAATCAACGAAATGACGCTGAGCTTCATTCCGAAGCTGTTTGCCGTCGTGGTGGCCATCCTGATCGCGGGCCCCTGGATGCTGCACACCCTGGTGGATTTCACGACGAGTCTCTTTCATCGAATACCCGGCCTGATCGGCTGACATCGCGACGCATGACGCTCTCCCTCGCTCAAATCATGGGATGGGTCGGCGCGTATTTCTGGGTGCTGATCCGTGTGGCGGCCATGCTGATGGTGGCGCCGCTGTTCGGTGCCCGGGGCGTGCCGCGACGCTGGCGTGCCCTCGCCGCCATGGTCATCAGTCTGGTGATCGCGCCGACCTTGCCTGCGATGCCCGCCGTCGATCCTTTATCCGTGCCGGGGGTTCTGCTGGTGGGGCAACAGATTCTCATCGGCGTGGCGATGGGCTTCCTGCTGGGCATGGTGATCAGTTCGTTCGTCATGGCAGGCGAGACCATAGCCATGGGGATGGGACTCGGGTTCGCTCAGACGGTGGATCCGCAGAACGGTGTCAGTGTTCCGCTGATCTCGCAATTCCTGACGATCGTGGCGACCTTGCTGTTCATTGCCCTGGATGGGCCCGCCATGATCGTCAAAATGTTGGCTGATTCGTTCGCCTGGTTGCCGGTTGCCCCGGTGGGCCTGACGGCACTGGATTTCTGGCGTATCGTCGGTTTCGGGCAGGCCATGTTCGTGAATGCGCTGCTGATCGGCCTGCCGGTCATCACCAGCCTGCTGATGGTGAACATGGCCATGGGTGTCATCACGCGCGCGGCGCCCCAGCTCAACATTTTTTCCATCGGTTTTCCCGCGACGCTCCTGATCGGTTTCTTTCTCCTGCTGGTCACCAGTCCGACCTGGTTGCCCAATCTGGAACACTTCCTGCAACAGACCTTGCTATTCATTGGCGATCTGTTGAGACACGGGCGTGGCTGAGAACGAGAACGGACAGGAAAAAACCGAAGAACCCTCCGAGAAACGACTCCGGGAATCCCGCGAGAAGGGCCAGGTCGCGCGATCCCGCGAGTTGAACTCCCTAATCCTCACGGCCGGGTCGGCGATCATCTTTCTCGTCCTGGGGGGGCAGATGTTTTCGGGGATGGCGGGGATGATGCGTCAATCCTTTGTCATGACGCGTGTCGAGATTCTGGATCCCGCAACGATGTTCCGGCATCTTGGGGTGGCGTTCAGTCAGGCTTTTCTGTCCTTTTTGCCGTTGTTCGTGGCTACGGTCGTACTCGCCGTGCTGGCCACCTTGGCCGTGGGCGGTTGGAATTTCTCCACACAGGCGCTGGCGCCGCAATTCAATCGGCTGAATCCCTTACCCGGGTTCAAACGCATGTTTTCCCTCAAGTCCCTGGTCGAACTGCTCAAGACGCTGGCCAAGTTCGTTCTGATCGGGGCCATCGGAATCGGTCTTTTCCTGGCCTTGGAGCATGATTTTGTCGGTCTCGGGATGATGAGTCTTCATCCGGCCGTCGCGCGGGCGGGCAGTCTGCTGGCCTGGGCTTTTCTGGGCCTGTCGATGGGGCTGCTGATCGTGGCCCTGATCGATGTACCTTTCCAGATTTACGAACATAACAAGAACTTGCGTATGACGCGTCAGGAAGTTCGTGATGAATTCAAGGAGACGGAAGGCAAGCCCGAGGTCAAGCAGAAGATCCGTCAGATGCAGCATCAGATGGCCCGGCGGCGCATGATGGAAGCGGTGCCGACCGCCGATGTGGTCATCACCAACCCGACCCACTTCTCCGTGGCGCTGAAATACGATCCCGCCGTCAGCGATGCGCCGATCGTGGTCGCCAAAGGGGCGGACGAGCTGGCACTGACCATCCGCAAAATCGCCAAGGCCCATCGTGTCCCGCTGTTCGAAGCACCACCATTGGCACGATCCTTGTTTGCACATGCCGAGCTGGAACAACCGATCCCCACGGGGTTGTACACGGCGGTGGCTCAAGTGCTGGCCTATATCTTCCAGCTGAGCGCCAACCCCGGTGGCGTCGAGCGTCCTTCGCCCGACGTGCCCGCAGACCTGCAGGTCGGTAGCGACGGCAGGCCCGTGAAAAACAAGGACTCTTAAAATATGAAGGCTTTCCTCGATACATTGGATTGGCGCGGCATCGGCAAAGGCGTCCGTGCCTACCGGGGGCAGGGCATCGGGCCGCCGCTGATCATCGTGATGTTGCTCGCGATGGTGATCGTGCCCTTGCCGCCGCTGGCCCTCGATGTCTTGTTCACCTTCAACATCACGCTGTCGCTCGTGATTCTCATGGTGACGATCTACGTGATGCGCCCGCTGGATTTCGCGGTGTTCCCCACCGTGATCCTGATGGCGACCCTGCTGCGCCTGGCCTTGAACGTGGCCTCGACCCGGGTTGTGCTGCTGCACGGTCAGGAGGGGCCGGGCGCTGCCGGTCATGTGATCAATTCCTTCGGCGAGTTCGTGATCGGCGGCAATTATGCGGTCGGTATCGTGGTGTTCATGATCCTCATGCTGATCAACTTCGTGGTGGTCACCAAGGGTGCCGGCCGGGTGTCGGAAGTCTCCGCCCGTTTTACCCTGGATGCCTTGCCCGGCAAACAGATGGCCATCGACGCCGACTTGAACGCCGGCATCATCAATCAGGAGCAGGCGAAGCTGCGGCGCGAGGAAGTGGCCGCCGAAGCGGACTTCTACGGGTCCATGGACGGTGCCAGCAAGTTCGTGCGCGGCGATGCGGTTGCCGGCATTCTGATCGTGCTGATCAACGTGCTGGGCGGTCTGTTGATCGGGGTGCTGCAGCACGGTCTGCCGTTCGGTCAGGCGGCCCAGACCTACGTACTGCTGACCATCGGTGACGGACTGGTCGCGACCATTCCCTCCCTGCTGATCTCCACGGCGACAGCGATCATCGTCACTCGGGTCGCCTCATCCCAGGACATGGGCAAGCAGGTCCAGACCCAGATGTTTTCCGATCCTCGCGTACTGGGGGTCGCCGCCGGTCTGATGGCGGGTCTGGGTGTGGTGCCCGGCATGCCGAACGTCGCCTTTTTGACGCTTGCCGCACTCGCGGGGGCCGGTGCTTATCTCATCGCCCGCAAGAATCAGGAGCAGGTCCAGGCCGCCGAGCAGGCCGAACAGGCGCCGGCGGACAAGAAACCCGAACTGAAGGAACTGACCTGGGACGATGTTCCGCCGGTCGATGTCATCGGGCTGGAGGTCGGTTATGGCCTGATTCCCTTGGTGGATCGGAACCAGGGGGGGCAACTCATGCCGCGCATCAAGGGCGTCCGCAAGAAAATTTCCCAGGATCTCGGGTTTCTGGTCTCTCCCGTGCATATCCGGGACAACCTGGATCTCAAGCCGGGCGAGTACCGGATCAGCCTGAATGGCGTCCCCATGGGGATGGCCGATATTTTTGCGGACCGGGACATGGCCATCAACCCCGGCCAGGTTTCCGGACCGTTGCAGGGCGTCAAGACGAAAGATCCCGCTTTCGGGCTCGAAGCATACTGGATCGAGCGCAATACCCGCGAACACGCGCAGGCCCTGGGGTATACCGTGGTGGATCCCGCCACGGTCATCGCCACGCATCTCTCGCAGATTCTCACGGAGAACGCGGCGGACCTGTTCGGTTACGAAGAGGCGCAGCAGCTACTCGATACCCTGAAGGAAGGGGCGCCGAAACTGGTCGAGGATCTGGTGCCCAAGACGCTCGCCATGAGCGTTATTGTCCAGGTTCTGCGCAATCTGCTTGAGGAGCGCCTCCCGATCCGGGATATCCGCACGATTGCCGAGACGCTCGCGCGGCACGGTCAGCATACCCAGGATGTGAACCAGCTGACCGAGGTCGTCCGTATCGCCCTGGGTCGAATGATCGTTCAGCACATCAACGGGCTGACCCCCAGCCTGCCGGTCATTACGCTGGATCCACAGTTGGAACAACTCTTGCTTGGTTCTACCCAGCGCGGGGCGGAAGCCGGCCAGTCGACACCGGGCATCGAGCCGGGGTTGGCCGAGCGGTTGCATCAGTCCTTGCGGGACGCCGCCGAAAAGCAGGAGCAGGCCGGGCTGCCCGCCATCCTGCTGGTAGCCCCGCAAATCCGCAGCTGGTTGGCTCGGATGGTTCGGTACTCGATTCGCCAGCTGCATGTATTGAGCTACAACGAAGTACCGGACAACAAGGATATCAAGGTGGTTGCCAGTGTCGGCAATCAACGCAGCATGGCGTGAGCCGTGTCGCGGTCAGAGACAAAGACAGCATGTGCTTCGGATGACGAGGGCAGGGTATGAAGATCAAGCGAATTATTGCGAGCGATATGCGGGAAGCGATGAGCCAGGTTCGCCAATTATTTGGCGACGAGGCGGTGATTCTCTCCAACCGGGCCTGTCCCGAGGGCGTCGAATTGGTGGCGGCCATCGATTTTGACGAGCAGGCGGTTCGTCTGACGGCCGGTCGCCAGTCGCCGCATCGTGTGGCCGGCCTGTCCGATTCGAAACACCAGGAACCAGGCCGGACGCCGGCTGATGCGCCTGCCTCCGTGCCCAAGACGGCTTTGGATGAGACGGGCGGCGCAGGCCATTCCCCCTTCCAGACCACAGCGGAGATGCTCGCTGCCCGCGAGCAGGCGGCGCGTGAACACCTGACCCATGAACAGAGGGCCGCTGCCAGCATCCCGGCTAACGCGAGCACAATGTCAGGTGTCGCCGAGAATACCGAGAACCGGTCTCACCAGATTTCCGGGCTGGCGCAGGAGGTTCCCGGGCTGGCGCAAGGTCATCGGTCCGCTTTTGCCGAGGCTTTGGCCGAACTGAACGCGGAACCGGTTCAGCAACGTCGTCCGATCAAGCCGGAAGCGAAGCCCCGTGTCGCAGTGCCTCGGGCGTCGACGACACAGTCCTGGATGGATCGTTCGATCGACGGGGATGCGCTGGGGGAGTTGCATCAGGAGATCGGTCAGCTTCGCGAGTTATTCGAACGCCAGCTTTCCGTCATGGAGTGGCATCGGTATAGCGCGGCCCATCCACTCGAGCTGGAAACGCGGGAGCGCCTCCATAGCCTCGGTTTGCCGCAGAAGTTGGCGCGGGCTTTTGCCGAAAGTGCCGTGCGCAGCGAACCGGATCGTCCGCTCACGGCCGCACTACGGGCGATCGGCGAGCAGATCAGCATTCCGAATAGCGATCTTGTGCAGAGCGGCGGCATCTATGCGTTCGTCGGCCCGACCGGCGTCGGCAAGACGACGACGCTGGCCAAGTTGGCCGCCCAGGCGGTACTGGCTCACGGCCGCGATTCGATTGCTCTGATCACCACGGATCGCTTTCGGATCGGGGCCCAGGAGCAATTGCGCAACTATGCCCGTATCCTGAACATTCCGCTGCATGTTGCGCGGGACGAGCAGCACCTGGCAGAACTGCTTCCGGCGGTCGCTGATCGACATCTCGTGCTGATCGATACGGCAGGCATGTCGCCTCGGGATTTCCAGATGATGGACCTGCTCAAGAAGATGCCGGCCATCGATCGCCGACTGAAGCTCCTGCTGGTGCTTTCGGCCCAGGCGCAATATAGCGCCATGCAGGATGCGATCACCCGGTTCAAGGCGGTACCGCTGGCCGGCATGATTTTGACTAAACTCGATGAAACGCTTTCTCTCGGCAGTGCGCTGGCGGCGTTGGTTCAGAGTGGATTGCCCTTATGTTGCACCGGTACCGGACAGCGCGTTCCAGAGGACCTCTGGTATCCCACGGGCGCGGATCTGATTACGCAGGCGATCGAGCTCGGGCAGAACGAGGCCGAGGATGAAGAGCCTGAGTTTGCCCCGGTACGGCAGATGAGGGCGTGATTGCAGGATCGCCAGCCGCGAACTCGGGTGCCACGTCGTGTTAAAGATGGTCAACTTCAGGCAGAATTAGCGTCATGCAGAACAATCCAGTCCGGGTCATCGCGGTAACCAGTGGCAAGGGCGGCGTCGGCAAGACCAATGTTTCGGTCAATCTGTCCGTCGCACTCGCCCGGCGGGGTGCGCGCGTCCTCATGATGGATGCGGATCTTGGCCTTGGCAACGTCGATGTCCTTCTGGGGCTGAAATCGCACAAGAACCTCAGCCACGTGCTGGCGGGCGAGGCCAGTCTCGACGACATCCTGATTGAAGGTCCCGAGGGCGTTGGTGTCCTGCCTGCCGCGAGCGGCATCAAGCATATGGCGGAATTGAGCGCGGCCGAAAACACCGGCCTGATCCACGCCTTCGGCGCCCTCCAGCGCCCGGTGGACGTGATGGTGGTTGACACGGCGGCGGGCATTGCCGATTCTGTGGTTCGTTTCTCGCAGGCCGCCAGCGACGTGATCGTCGTGGTCTGCGATGAGCCAGCTTCCATCACGGATGCCTACGCCATGATCAAGGTTCTTTCGCGCGATCATGGCGTTCAGCGTTTTCAGGTGGTGGCGAATATGGTCCGGGACGCGGGCGAAGGACGAAGATTGTTCGAAAAACTGAATATGGCTGCCGGCCGGTTCCTGGACGTCACCTTGATCCATTTGGGCTCGGTGCCGTTCGACGACTATCTGCGTCGCGCGATCCAGCGCCAGAAAACCGTCGTTCAGACCTTCAGCAGTTCCCGTTCGTCCCGCGCCTTCTTCGAGATTGCCGACCAGATCGGCCGCTGGCCTGCTCCCAAGGGCGTAGCGGGGCATCTGCAGTTCTTCATCGAGCGACTGGTCCAGCAATCCGAACCCGATATGGAAGTGTTGTAAATGAACGTTCGCGCCATGTATACCCACGTTCGCACCGGCGGGGCCGAGTCCGTAGTGGCGGAACATGCGCAACTGGTCAAACGCATCGCATTTCACCTCATGAATCGTCTGCCGGATCATATCCAGGCAGAGGACCTGATCCAGGCAGGCATGATCGGTTTGCTGGAGGCGGCCCGTCTCTACGACGCAAGCCAGGGCGCCTCGTTCGAAACCTATGCCGGAATCCGGATTCGGGGGGCGATGCTCGATGAGGTGCGACGCAATGACTGGGCACCGCGTTCGGTACATCGCCGCCACCGGGAAATCGCTTCGGCCATTCACGAAATCGAATCCAGTACAGGGCGAGAGGCCAAGGACCAGGAGGTCTGCGATCTTCTGGGTATTACCCTCGACGAGTATTTTTCCGCGTTGAACGATTCGATACAGGTACGCCTGACCCCCCTCGATCACATGGGCGACGAGCAGGATGAAACGCTGGATGTACCGGACCATTCGGATCAACCCGACACCCATTTGACCAATGAGCGTTTTCACGAGGCGCTGGCCGAGCACATTGCGGCCTTGCCGGAACGGGAGCGACTCGTCATGTCGCTGTATTACGTTGAAGAAATGAATCAGAAGGAGATCGGTGCGGTGATTGGTGTGTCCGAATCACGGGTTTGCCAAATCCAGAACAAGGCAATTCTTCGTCTGAAAGCCTCATTGAAGGATTGGCGTTGATCGACGGCTTAACCAATATAATTAAACAATTGGCCCAGATGGCCGATAATCAACTTTAAACCGCTGCGGGGCAGCATGCTAATTACCGATTATTAGAGGCAAAAAGATGGATCGGAACATGAAAATCCTTGTGGTCGACGACTTCTCCACCATGCGGCGGATCGTCAAAAATCTCCTCAAGGAGTTGGGCTTCACAAACATTGAGGAAGCCGATGATGGCGCAACGGCATTGCCAATGCTCAAGCAGGGCAATTTCGATTTCCTCGTGACCGATTGGAACATGCCCGGCATGACTGGTATCGACCTGCTGAAGGCGGTGCGTGCCGATCCCGCGTTAGCCCACCTTCCGGTTTTGATGGTGACTGCCGAAGCCAAGCGGGAGCAGATCATCATGGCGGCCCAGGCCGGCGTGAACGGCTACGTCGTCAAGCCGTTCAACGGACCGACGCTCAAGGAAAAGATCGACAAGATCTTCGAGCGGACGAGCGCCTAGCGGCGTATTTGCTCGCTCTTGTCCGTCTGCCTCATTTCGGGCAAAGCGTCTGCCAAACGAAAGCCAGAAATAATTGGCACAGTAACCTCCAGAACAATCAAGAAATCAGGACCGAATTGAATGGACAACGCACAAAGAGCCGCCAATCTAGCCAATGCCCAGGCGCTGGTAGCTGCCCTGGAGGCTGACGACGAATCGGAAATCAGCCGTTGCATTGCCGCGTTGGCCGCGAATCAACGAAGCACCGTGTTCGAGGAAGTCGGACGAATGACCCGCGAAGTCCATGAGGCGCTCATGACCTTTGCGGAAGACGAGCGTCTGAACGATCTCACCAAGGCAGACATGCCCGACGCGCGGGATCGGCTCCGTTACGTGATCACCCTGACGGAGCAGGCAGCAAATCGTACCCTCACAGTGGTCGAGGCGGCGCAGCCGATTGCGGATCGCCTGACGGAGCGTTCGCTGCGGCTTCGCAAACAGCTGGCTCAAGTTGCAGGCGATGAAGCCGATAACACACGACTGGTTACTGTTGTCAGCACCGTGTCTGAGTATCTGGAGTCCATTCTCAAGAATGGCGAGATTCTGAAGACCCAGCTGAATGAAGTGATGATGGCTCAGGAGTTCCAGGATCTGTCCGGTCAGATGCTGATGCGCGTGATCGATCTGTTGGAACAGCTTGAGAAAAAACTGGTGGGATTGCTGCGTGTGACAGGTGTACCGGAGACGCGCGCCAAAGATACAACCACGCAAGAGGATCTTAAACAGGGGGTAGGACCACAGATGCCGGGCGGTGGGTCCGATGTCGCCAAATCGCAAGACGATGTGGACGATCTGCTGGCCAGTTTGGGGTTTTGATCTGCGCGGTTGAAAAAAGAGGATAACAACATGGCATTTGAACCCGATAACGAATTGCTGCAGGATTTTTTGATTGAAGCCGGTGAGCTGCTGGATGCGCTCGATACCCAGCTGATCGGTTTGGAGCAGGCGCCTTCGGACAAGAACCTGCTGAATGCCATTTTCCGTGCCTTTCATACCATCAAGGGCGGGGCGGGCTTTCTCGAGGTGTTGCCACTCGTCGAAGTCTGCCACCGGGCAGAGGACACCTTCAATCTGCTGCGCAATGGCGAATTGACGGTCACGCCAGCATTGATGGATGTCATGTTGCGGGTGCTGGATGCACTCAAAGGCATGTTCGACTCATTGCGTGCCGGCCAGCTTCCGCCGTCCGTCGGGCCCGAGTTTCTCAAGGAAATCGAGTTGCTCGCTACATCCCAATCCGCAGCGCCTGCATCAGCCCCCGCCGCACCGGAAGCTCCGGCACCCGAACCTGCCGCGCCCGTCGCGGAAAACTCGGTCGATGATGAATTCGAAAAGATGCTGAGCGACCTTGATGCGGCCGAGAAGGCGCAGGCGCCTGCTGCATCATCGAGCGATGCCTCATCAGAGACCAGCGATCTCATCACGGATGAGGAGTTCGAGAGCCTGCTGGACCAGTTGCATGGCAAGGGAACGTTCAAGCCACAAATTGCCACGGCGGCCCCAGAGCCCCAGATCCCGGCCGATATTGCCCAAGGCGCCAGCGAAGACATTACCGACGAAGAGTTCGAGCGGGTGCTTGACGCCTTGTATGGCAAGGGCCAGGGCCCGACAGCGGCTCCGCCCAAAGCTCAGTCTGCGCCGCCAGAGGCAACACCGGTAGCGAAACCGGTCAAACCGGCGGCTGAAACAGTAGAGAAGCCCGCCGCAAAACCGGCTGAGACCAATCAGGCCGTGCCGCCAGCCATGGATAAGCCGAAGACCGCAGCCGTGGCTGCAGGCGAGAGTGCCAAGGGCGAGACTACCGTTCGGGTCGACACCGAACGACTGGATTTCATCATGAATCTGGTTGGTGAGCTCGTGCTGGTGCGCAACCGCATGAATACGCTCAAGCTGAGTTTCGAGAACGAGGAGGTCACCCAGGTCATCGCAACCCTGGATATGGTGACTTCCGACCTGCAGGGTGCGGTGATGAAAACGCGCATGCAGCCGGTCAAGAAAGTATTCGGTCGTTTCCCGCGCGTTGTCCGCGACACGGCGCGGATGTTGGGCAAGGAGGTCGAGCTTGTCCTGGAAGGTGAGGAAACCGATCTGGACAAAAATCTGGTGGAAGCATTGGCTGATCCGCTGATCCACCTGGTGCGTAACTCGGTCGATCACGGGATCGAAATGCCTGATGTGCGCATTGCAAGCGGTAAGCCTGCTCAGGGAACGGTGATCCTGTCAGCCGCTCAGGAGGGGGATCACATCCGTCTCTCGATCAGTGATGACGGTGCCGGTATGGATGCGGAGGTACTGCGTCGAAAATCAATCGAGAAGGGGTTGCTGACAGAAGATGCTGCATCTCGTTTGACCGAACAGGAGTGCTTCGAGCTCATTCTCTTGCCGGGCTTCTCGACGAAGGAGCAGATTTCCGATATCTCCGGCCGCGGCGTCGGAATGGATGTGGTGAAAACGGCCATTACTCGGCTATCCGGTCTGATCAGTATCGACTCCGTGCTCGGTGTCGGTACCACCATCAATATCAAGGTGCCATTGACACTGGCCATCTTGCCGACGCTCATGGTCGTCGTCAGTGGCCGCAAGTATGCGATTCCGCTGGGTATCGTCAGCGAGATCTTCGAAATGGCGGACAAGGAGATCAACGTGGTGGACGGACAGGCCACGATCATCGTGCGCGATCGTGCCTTGCCGTTGTATCGCCTGAATCACTGGTTGGCTCTGCCGGGCGAAACAGTCACGTCCCGGGCAACCAGCGACCTGGTCGTCATGGTTCAGGTCGGCGCGCAACTGATTGCGCTTGTCGTGGATTCGGTCATCGGTCAGGAAGAGGTCGTGATCAAGCCGCTGGGCGAGTTGCTGCACAACGTCGGTGGCTTTGCCGGCGCCACGATCACCGGCGATGGCCATATCGCGCTGATTCTCGATTTGCCCGGACTGATGCGTCGCAACATCAGTCAACGTTATAAACCCAAACTAAAGGTCGTTGCCTAGATCATGACGATTGGAGTGTTGATCGTCGATGACTCGGTATTTTTTCGGCGTGCTTTGAGGGATCTGATAGGAAAAGACGATCGTTTTTCAATTATTGGCGAGGCAGTGAATGGGCGTGATGCCATTCTCAAGGCCTGCCAGCTGAAACCCGATCTGATCACGATGGATGTCGAGATGCCGGTCATGGATGGTATTTCGGCGGTACGGGAGATCATGAAGCGCTGCCCGACGGCAATCATGATGCTTTCCTCGCTTACCCGCGCCGGTGCCGAAGCGACGCTTGAAGCGCTTGATGCCGGGGCGATGGACTTCTTTGCGAAGAGTTCGGCGGATATGAAGGAGGCATTCGGTGAAGGCGGGCGGTTCCTGTTGCCAGCGCGTTTGCGCATGTTGGCTGCGCGTGCGAAGTGCCGGGTCCATACGACCCTCCCGGCGACACGGTTTGTTCCGGATGCCAGTCTCGTGCCGGTTTCCGGTGGTGCGGAACGCGGTATCGTCAGTCGGCGGGGGATTGTCGCCATCGGGTCCTCCACCGGGGGACCGGCGGCCCTGCAGGTCGTGCTCCAGGGAATTCCCGCCGACTTCCCGGTGCCGATCATGGTGGCTCAGCACATGCCGGCAGCCTTTACGCAACCGTTTGCGAGCCGATTGAACGAGAATGTGGCGATCACCGTCGTGGAGGCGGGCGATGGGGTCAAGCTTGAACCGGGGACCGCGTACATTATCCCTGGGGGAAAGCACGGGGAGGTTGTCCAACGGGGTCCGGCGTTGTTCTTCGTGCTGCGCGAGCCGCAGCCCAGCGAGCATTTTCGCCCAAGCGTGAACATCATGCTGCAGTCGCTGGTTCGAACGCTGGGTGGCGATATGCTTGGGGTGATTCTGACGGGCATGGGAGATGATGGCATGATCGGTGCTCAGGAAGTTCGCGGTGCGGGCGGTCATATCTGGGCTCAGGATCAAGCCACGAGTGTGATTTACGGAATGCCGGCGGCTGTGGCAAAGGCAGGACTCGTCGAGGCGGTCCTTCCCTTGCAGAATATCGGTCCAGCGATTGCGAGGTGTGTACGATGAACATTTGGGCAGTAGCCAATCAGAAAGGGGGCGTGGGGAAGACCACGACCAGCGTGACCCTGGCGGGGCATCTCGCGCAGCGTGGACAGCGCGTGCTGCTCATCGACATCGATCCCCATGGTTCCATGACCACCTATTTCGGTATGGAACCGGATGCGCCCGGGGCCAGCGTGTATTCCCTGTTCAAGGCGGCCTCCGAGGGGCGGGTTCTGAACCCGATGCGGATCATTCATCCGACGGCGTTTGAATCCATCAGCCTGATGCCCGCCTCAACGGCGCTGGCGACGCTCGATCGGCAGTTGGGCAAGCAGGACGGTATGGGGCTTGTATTGAAGCGAGCCCTGTCAACCCTGACCGACCAGTTCGATGCCGTCATTATCGACTGCCCGCCGATTCTGGGCGTCACCATGGTCAATGCGCTCGCCGCGGCGCACTTTCTGTTGATTCCGGTTCAGACAGAATTCCTCGCCCTCAAGGGGCTGGAGCGGATGTTGCGCACCCTGACCATGGTGCAGCGCTCGCGGAAGTTCCGCCTCGAGTATCTGATTGTGCCGACCATGTACGATCAGCGGACGCGTGCCTCCCGCGATACCCTGCAAACGCTGAGAGATCAGTATTTCGGCACGGTATGGACCGATGTCATCCCAATCGACACTTTGTTTCGCGAAGCGAGTCGCCTTGGTAAGCCGCTGTCGTTCCTTCAGCCGGAAAGCCGGGGCAGTCACGCCTATGCCGCGTTGCTGGACTGGCTGCTTCCGCATCAGCGCCAGAGCGAAAACATGTCCAAGCCTGCTGCGGGCGGTCAGGAACTGGATGACCATGCTGATAGCCAGGTGCTCGGCAGTACCCGCTCCCGAGTCGTTGAGGAGATTCTGCGATGAAATCCTTTCACCATGCTTCCGGAGAGGAGTCCCTGCACTTTCTGGTAGAGCAGGACGCGGCCATTGACGACTACCTGGCCGGATTGCTGAATGATCTCGGCGATACCGCAATGACGGCCACACCCTCCGCGGTGGATCCATTCCTTCGAAAAACCAATCCGGTCGGCCTTGCTATCGTGACCCGTTCGTCGGTTGATGATGTCGAGCGAACCGGTGCCGCCATCCTGTCCGAGCACCAAGAGCCAAGGTCTACTGATCGATTCGACGCTCCGGTAGATACGTTGAATCTGGATCTGCCCGAAGACGCCGACGAAGAGGCGACGGATCTGCCGATGCTGAATGCCGAGCCCCAATCCTCGGTGGAAGCGCTTCAGTCGGATGCCCCGCACGCCGAAGCGCCGGTGGTTGCGGATAGTGAGCCTGTGACGACGATGCCGATCGCGTTTGCTGAGGATGAGTCCGTCTTATCGATTCAGGAACCCGTCTCGGTCGCGCCTGGATCCAGCGAGCCGGTCGGTCCGGAAATCGTTCCGGCGACGAAACCCTGGCGGATTTTTGCGATTGGCGGCGTCAAAGTCGGTCTCCCGATCAGTGAGATTTACGATGTATTGACGTCGCCGTCGATCGAACCGCTGAAAGGGGCACCTGCGCACGTGGCCGGCACCGTGTTGCATCAGGGGCGTCGGCGCATGGTGCTGTCATTGGCCAGTTGGTTCCCCGGCGCGGTTGTCGCGACGCCGCATGTCATTCTGCTGGGAGCCGATGGTCTGTGGGGCGTCGAGGTCGGTCACGAATTGATGGATCTGCCGTGGGACGAGTCGATGACGCAATGGCGTTCCGATGACGAGCGGGCAGGGGCTCGGCCCTGGCTTGCCGGCGTCAACCGGTCGGCCGGCGTGGCGTTCCTCACAGTACCCGCATTGCGGGCCGCCTTGAAGTCCAGCCGGTAGCAATTTCGCAGGTCGAATAACACAGGAAGCATTCTGATGAGCCAAACCGAATACAACATTAGAAATCCAGAAGCGCTCGATGACATGGGCATGGAGCAGACGCCGGTCGTTCTGACCCGTTGGGTAACGTTTACGGTAGCGGACGAGGTGTACGCCCTGAATGTGCTCGATGTTCAGGAAGTGCTCCGGGCTGCCGAGATCACGCCGATTCCCGGCGCCCATCCGGCGATTCGGGGCATCATCAATCTGCGCGGCAATGTGGTGACCATCCTGGATGCCCGAGTGTTCTTCTCGCTACCTGAAAAACCCTTCGACGACGACAGTCGGATCATGGTCGTCGAGTTGCGCACCGGAGAAGTGGCCGGGATCGTCGTCGATAGCGTGGCTGAAGTCATCACGCTGGACGAGGACGATGTGAACGATGCCAAACGCACGAGTAACGACGAGGGATCCGAGCATATTCTCGGCGTCGTCCCGCAGAGTAGCGACAAAGGTAATGACAAGCTGATTATTCTTGTCGATCTGAAGGGATTGTCCGATCTTTCCACGAAATGAACGCTTCCTGGTTAATCGGCTTTTCCGGAGCCGCCATGATCGTCGCGCTGCTATCCTTGCTATTCGCGGCGCGTGTCTCGGCTAAATTCAAGTCGAGTCAGGCCAATGTGCGTTGGCTCCAGGGTCAACTGGAGCGTATCGAAAACGAACAGGGCTCCATCGAGTCCGCATTGGCTGGGCTGGGGCGGCATATGGACGGCTTTGATCAGAAGCTCGTCCAGCTTTCGAAGCGGATCGAGCATACGGAAACCCGCTTTGCGAGTTTGGTCGCCCAGGACGATGGCGATCGAAGCTTCGCCCATGCGCTTCGTCTGAGTGCCCAGGGCCGTGTGACGATGCAGGAATTGGTCGATGATTTCGGGTTGTCCGAAAGCGAAGCTCAGTTGCTCCTGAGGATCAACAACCCCAGTTGAGCCTTTCGCAGTTGAGTGCCCAAATCGCCGAAGTCTCAGCGATTGACCAACGTATGGCGAAGCAGGGCGCGCACTTCGTCGGTCTTCGGCTGTACGCCGTGCCACTGGTAAAAGCTTTCTGCGGCCTGTTCCACCAGCATCCCCAAGCCATCCAATGCCCGCGCGCCGAGCGATTCGGCCCACGTCATGAACACGGTGGGTTCCGACCCGTAGGCCATGTCATAGGCAATCGTGTGAGGACTGAACACCGTATCCGGCACTGCTGGGCGTTGACCGCCGAGACTGGCTGACGTGGCGTTGATGATCAGATCAAACGACAGTTCGTCTTCTGGGAACTGGTCCAGGGCGCAGGCACGCAACATGACAGATGTTTGTACTTGCTCGTGTTCGGCATAATCCCGAATCAGTTGTACTGCCGTCTCGCCCCGGCGATTGGCAACCCGTATTTCGGCCGGTTCTGCGGCACATAGGGGGCCCAACACCCCGCGTGCGGCACCTCCGGCACCGATCAGCAGGACCCGCCGACCTTTGACTGGGATGTCGTGGTAGGACAGGTCCCGCATCAGTCCCACGCCATCGGTGTTGTCGCCACGAACCGGCGCCTCGTCGTTATCGGGAAAAATCAGGGTGTTGACGGCACCGGCCTGTCTGGCACGATCACTGAGTTCGGCACAGTAGGCATAAGCTTCATGCTTGAAGGGAACGGTGACGTTCAACCCACGCCCCCCTTCCTGTCGAAATTGCGTCACGGTGGCGACGAATTCGTCCAGCGGGGCAAGAATTGCCGCATAACTTAATTCGATCCCCGTCTGCCGGGCGAATGCCTGGTGGATCAACGGGGACTTGCTGTGACCGATGGGGTTGCCGATGACCCCATATTTCTTCGGACTGACGGCCATCAAATGGTCAGGGTGCGTATTCCGTTGGCGGTACCGAGGATCAGCACGTCGGCAGGACGGATGGCGAACAGGCCCACGGTCACGATGCCCGGCAGGTTGTTGAGTTCGGCTTCCAGCTTGGCTGGCTCCATGATCTCGAGGTTGTGTACGTCGAGGATCTGGTTGCCGTTGTCCGTCACGAAGCCATCGCGATAGACGGGTTGACCGCCCAGCTTGACGAGTTCCCGGGCGATCATGCTGCGGGCCATCGGAATGACCTCGATCGGCAGGGGGAACTTGCCGAGCCGCTGGACCATCTTGGATTCGTCGGCCACACAGACGAATTTCTTGGCCAGCTGGGCGATGATCTTCTCGCGGGTCAGCGCACCGCCGCCCCCCTTGATCAACTGTAGATGGGCGTTGGTTTCATCGGCGCCATCGACGTAGACCGGCACATCGCTGACGGCATTCAGGTCGAGCACTTCGATTCCGTGGGCGCGCAGGCGCTTGGTACTGGCTTCCGAACTGGAAACGGCGCCTTCGATCTGGTTCTTGATTCCCGCAAGTGCATCAATGAAGAAGTTGACGGTCGAGCCGGTACCCACGCCGACGATGCTGCCGGCAGGAACGTATTCGAGAGCCGCCTGGGCGGCCTGTTGCTTTAATTGATCTTGCGGGGTCATGGATTGTTCCTTCAAGGTTCGACGAAGCGGCCGACGACGATCGCCGGGCGGCTAAACGGGCAACATTCTGGCATGATAGGTGATTTGATGCACCTCTCGCGGGCCGCGTTTTCGAAAATATTCATGTGCTGAGGAGCCGGTTTTGTCCGCACTACTTCAAGATTATCTGCACCGCATTCTGACGGCCCGGGTTTACGACGTGGCGGTGGACACCCCCCTGGAACCGGCGACGCTGATTTCCGAGCGGTTGAAGAATCGGGTCCTGCTGAAGCGTGAGGATACCCAGCCCGTTTTCTCCTTCAAGTTGCGCGGCGCCTACAACAAGATTCATCGACTCTGGCAAGACGGCCTGCTTGAGGCCGGTGTGATCACCGCGTCGGCTGGCAATCATGCGCAGGGCGTCGCCATGGCGGCGCAGAAACTGGGCCTGCGAGCCGTCATCGTGATGCCTCAGACTACGCCGGGGATCAAAGTCGATGCCGTACGCCGGCGCGGTGCCGAAGCCGTCCTGTTCGGGGATACCTTCGAGGAGGCCTATGCACATGCCAGACAGCTCGAAGCGACCGAGGGGCTCGTATATATCCCGCCCTTCGATGACCCGGATGTCATCGCCGGGCAGGGCACCATCGGCGCGGAGATTCTGCGTCATCACCCCGATCCGATTCACGCGATCTTCGTGCCAGTGGGTGGCGGCGGACTGGTTGCCGGTGTCGCGGCCTATGTGAAGATGCTGCGCCCGGATATACGGATCATCGGAGTCGAGCCCGAGGATGCCGCCTGTTTGTCTGCCGCACTGAAGGCCGGCGAACGGGTGATGCTGGATCATGTTGGCCTGTTCGCCGAAGGCGTGGCCGTACGCCAGGTGGGCGAGTATCCCTTCGCCGTCGCGCGCGAGGCCGTGGATGAGGTCATCACGGTGGACACCGATGCGATGACGGCGGCGATCAAGGACATGTTCGACGACACCCGCCAGATCAACGAGGCGGCGGGTGCCTTGGCCCTGGCCGGTCTGAAGCGCTATGTGAAGATGCACGACCTGCAGGGAAAAACCCTGATCGCGATCGCCTCGGGGGCGAACATGAATTTCGATCGGCTGCGCTTCGTGGCCGAGCGCGCGGACATCGGCGAGCAGCGCGAAGCCTTGTATGCGGTGACGATCCCCGAACGGCCAGGGAGCTTCAAAGCGTTTTGCGAACTGTTGGGACGGCGGCAGATCACCGAATTCAACTACCGGTATGCGGATGACGATCGTGCCCACATCTTCGTGGGGATTCGTCTCGATGCGCCGGGCGATCGCGCGGCCGTCTACAACAGGCTGGCAATGGCCGAGTATCCGGTCCTGGATCTCACCGATAACGAGCTTGCCAAACTCCATGCCAGACACATGGTCGGCGGGCACGCTCGGAATATTCGGGACGAGCGGCTGTTTCGATTCGAGTTTCCGGAGCGTCCCGGGGCGCTGCTGAAATTTCTGACCCATCTGGGCGCCCGTTGGAACATCAGTTTGTTCCACTATCGGAATCATGGTGCGGATTACGGTCGAGTTCTCGTCGGTGTCCAGGTGCCAGAGGCCGAAACTGTGGCGCTGACCGACTATTTGACCCGTCTGGGATACCCCTATTGGGCAGAGAGCGACAATCCCGTCTATTCGCTATTTTTGGCCTGAGCTGACCTAGTTCCCGGGGGGCGCAATGCACCGTGATCGATCCAAAGCCCCCAACCTGATGCACGTAGCTTCTCGCAAAAAGTTACACACAATTCCTGTGGATAACCCCGTGGATGACTGTCTGGAATCCCCTGCCCGGCGCAGTGTGTCAAGGACTTAGCACCGATGGTGACAAAATAGCCAACTCATTGGGTGTCATGGCGTGCTGTTATTTAACAGTTTGATATATAAAAGAATAAACAAGATGCTGGTGGTGGGGGTTACGGAATGTTGCAGATTGGTCGGCAGCATGATAGCTGATTGGTGATGCCCTATGACGGTTCAATGATAGTGTGGATAACAGAATTTAATGATTGGGCGTCAAGTCCCCGAATTCATGATGAATTCGTCCTCCTCCGGCGTAATCTCTGGGTTTGTATCGGTTCCATTCTGCAGGGGAGAAATTGCACGCTGACACCATGGTGCATGATGCGTTGAGAAACCGAACGATTTGAATGCAGGATCGGGTGCTTCTCCTTTGCCATCTGAACGGATGCACCCAAAAGACTCATTCCGGCGATCGAGCATTCTGGCGGTGCGCGCCACTTCAGTTCACGCGCTCGTCATTACCCCTTATCTGCGTACTTGGTTATCCCCAGAACCTGTGGATAAGATTGTGTGCAATCGCCGGTGATCGTGCGGGGCTGTTTTCGTATCAAGAGCTTGCTTATTTGATCAAAAAAACGCCAGGTAGCGGCGGGGTCATTTTAATCTGTTGTAAGTGACTGTAATCTATAGAAACTAATGGTTGACGTTTTTTTGTTGCGCTATCCTTGCAGGCCCGTGAGTGATCTGGTAGCGCATGTGTCTGCTCGGCACTGTACCTGTACAGTTTGTGGATAAATTCAGGCGGAAGTTTGCAAATCTTGTGCTGGGGCGGCGAAAAATGTCAGTTCGCCGCCTCGAGTTCCAGGATGCGTTGCCAATCACTTTTTCCAACAGGCATGATTGAAAGTCGGTTGCCGCGACGAAGAAGCGGTAACTCACCGAGCGAATCGTCCTTTTTCAATTCTTCCAATGAGATCAGTCGTCGGGTGTGGCGGATGTACTGGACATCCACCTGGACCCAGCGTGGTTGTTCCGGCGTCGCCTTCGGGTCGAAGTAGCGGTGGTCGGGGTCGAACTGGGTGGGGTCCGGGTAGGGCTTGCTGATGACCTCCATGAGGCCAACGATGCCCGGAACCTTGACGTTCGAATGGTAAAAAAATACCTGATCGCCGATCCGCATGGCATCGCGCATCATGTTGCGCGCCTGGTAATTGCGAATGCCATACCAGCCCTCGACTTTCTGGCGAGCCAGATCGTCAATCGAGAAAACGTCCGGCTCGCACTTCATCAGCCAGTAATTCATGTTCTGTTCCTTGGTTTGAATGGGGGTTTGAGGATCATTTTTTCCGTGACGATATAGTCAAGCGGAATATCCCACGGGTCTGCTGGAAGCCGAGCCACATACTGACAACTGAAGGCGATACCGATCAGTAGGGGTTTCGGATGCCGTAGATTGGCCAGACTCCGGTCATAGTAACCGGCGCCCATGCCCAGTCGGTTGCCAAGCGCATCGTAACCCACGAGCGGGATCAGCAGGGCATCCATGTCTGCAGCCCGCAGCAGGGGATGGCGATGCGATTCGAGGATACCGAACTGATTTCGCCGTGCGCCCGCGGGTCTGGGGTGACGCGCATTCAGATCGAAGGTGGGACGAAAATGCAGGCTGAGATCCCGATTGACCCGGGGGAGCCAGACCGTGCCCGGCCAGCGACGCAGGAAATCCCGGATATCGGGCTCGCCGTCAAATGCGATGTAGCCAGCGATACGACGGGCATTACGAAGGGCGGGGAGAGTGTTGAGGGCGCGAACAATGCGCTGCTGATTCAGGCGACGCTGATAGCCGCCGACGCCACGGCGAAGAGCTCTAAGTTGGCGACGCAGTGAGGATTTGTCCGCGGAAGGGGTCATTGTTCGAGCCGATGTTGGGTGTCTTCCAAAACGCCGTTGGTTGCTCTTCGACCTTGAACCAGAGGTTCAAGCTGGGGGGCGCGCAGAGGGTGTAAGGCTTTCCGTTCGCGACGGACCTGCACACGACCGACTTGGTGCGCCCCCCAAAGTCGCAGATTAAGGCTCAAGGGATTGAGAGGAACCTGACGCACGCCTCAGAAGACTGACTCTATCGTAGGCTCGCTTTGACGTCGGTGCAAGTTCCCCTTGGTGCGGCCCCGGGCGCACGCCCTTGGTGCGCCTGAGGTAAGCGGTTGTTGCGGCAGCCGTAAAACGGCGTCAACGGGCAGTATGCGGTGAGGATGGCGTGCGCAATCATGTGTCGCGAATGATCCATCCGAGGGCGGGCCGCAAACCGTTTGACCTCTGCCGACATATTCGTACACTGTCTCCCTTATTTTGCAAGGCTGGATGAACCGGGCTCGGTCCGAACTCGACGGTCGGCGGCTTGCCTGGACAGAGGTGACCTGCGTCATGCAGATTTATGCTATTCCCGTTCTCGATGATAATTACGTCTGGCTCATCGAGGGGTGCAATCGGCAGTGTGCGATCGTGGATATGGGCGCTGCTGCGCCCGTCATCGCGGCCGTCGAGGCGCGTGGCCTGACACCGCGAGCCGTATTGCTGACCCACCATCACTGGGATCATACGGCGGGTCTTGCAGATTTCCTGTCACGTTTTGCAGTGCCGGTATACGGCCCGACCATCGAGGCCCAGTCCTGGGTGACCGAGCCCCAGAATGATGGCGATACCTTTTCGATTCCCGAAGTCGGGACATTCCAGGTGATCGCGACGCCGGGTCATACGCGCGGTCACCTCGTATTCACGACCGAGGGGGCCGCGTTTACCGGCGATACGCTTTTCAGTGTGGGTTGTGGTCGTCTGTTTGAGGGAACGCCCGAACAGATGCAGCATTCCCTGGATCGAATTGCCGCGCTGCCCGATGACACCCTGATTTACTGCGGCCATGAGTACACGGCCGACAATCTGCGTTTTGCCCGACATGCCGAACCGGACAATCCGGCCATCCAGGCGCGGGATGCAGAAGTTGAAGAACTTCGTCGTACCGGCAAACCGACAGTGCCAACCAGTCTGGCGCTCGAAAAAAGGACGAACCCCTTCCTGCGCGTGCGTGCGCAGGATTTGCGCGATGCGATTTGTCGTCATGCCGGTGCGGCATCGATGACCGACGCGGCGGCTTTTGCCACGGTACGTCGCTGGAAAGATGATTTTGATGGTTTGAAGCCTTTGTAAAGGGATGTTTGTACCGTAATGAAGTATCCAGTCCATCTATCTGCCGGCGCAACGCCGGGGGTGTCCACGCCAGTGAAGCCTCGCCTGCCGAAAGCACTTCTTTGGGCGCCCTTCATGGCGATACTCGCAGGCTGTGCCCAGTTACCGAATGCGGTCGATACTCATTCGACATCGAGTTCGGCAATGTCGCTCGGGGACTCGTCCGATCTGAGCAACTCCGTTGACTACAGCATTCTGCCGGCCATGGGCGGAGTTACCACCGCCAATGGGCATCCGGCCTCCTGGGCGCATGACGGCAATCTCTGGCATTACATCGCAGCGCAATTTACATTGCCCATCCCCGATAATCCCCGGGTTCAGGCGCAATTGAACTTCTACGCCAGTCACATCGATTATCTCCAGCGTGTGACGGAGCGGGCGCAACCCTATCTGCACATGATCGTGTCGGATCTGCAAAAGAACAATTTGCCTCTTGAACTGGCCCTGCTGCCGATCGTCGAGAGTGCCTATCGTCCTGATGCCGTATCCAGCAGCAACGCTGCAGGTATCTGGCAGTTCGTGCCCAGTACGGGTACCCATTTCGGTCTCGCCCGAACGACGTGGTACGACGGTCGTCGCGACATCAAGGCATCCACGGATGCAGCCATGAGCTACTTCACCCGACTGCGTACCATGTTCAACGATGACTGGCCCGTTATCATCGCTTCTTATAATGGCGGTGAGGGCACGCTGCAGAATGCGATCGCCTACAATGCCGCGCGCGGTCGTCCGACCGATTTCTGGGACCTGACGCAGATCAGCCGTGAGACGGCCGACTACCCGGCGCGTCTCTATGCCTTGGTCGAGATATTCAGCCATCCGAAGAAGTACGGATTCACGCCATACCCGATTCCCAACGCGCCGGTTCTGACCGAAATCAAGCTCGACAAGTCCATCAACCTGGGCAAACTGGCCCAGATCACTGGAATATCACACGACGAGTTGTACCGATTGAATCCGGGCTTCGACCGGTTGATCACCGGACCGCAGACGGGGCATTTGCTCGTGCCCAAGAGCATTGCCGATCAGTTCACGCCAAAAGCATTGGAAGAAGCCGAAAAATCGGCACGAGACTGGGGGCGTTATACGCTGCGTCGGGGCGACAGCTTCCACAAGGTTGCCTATCGCTTCGGTTGCGATGTCGACGAGCTCATCAAGGTGAATCGCCTGAGTTCGACCTATGCCCATCCCGGGGAAACCATCATTGTCCCCTTGGATCGCAAGAGTCATCTTGCCGGTGTGCATGATCGACTCTATACGGTGCGGGATGGGGATTCTCTTTGGGGCCTCTCTCGAAAATTCAACGTCGACGTGGCCGATATCCAGCACATGAACGGCTTGAAAAAGGACAGCGTTATCCGTCCGGGGGAGAAGCTGATCGTCGGTTTCGAACGGGATGTCCCGGCGGCTGCAGCGCATCGTGACCACGAGAAAGTGTCTAAGGTGGCGACATCCGCCGTGCGTCAGAAACATCGTTATACCGTGAAGAAGGGCGATACGCTGTGGAATGTTGCCCAGCGGTTTTCGACGACAGTGCATGAGTTGCTATCCGTGAATGGACTCAAGTCCTCCGAACCTTTGCAGCCCGGCCAGGTTTTGGTGATCGCCAGCACGAACTGATCGGTTCGTTGGCCAGCCGGCTACCTTGCACCTAACCATCGAGGCGTGTGCATCCACCCAAAGTGGCGCTTCGTTGTCGTCGCCGTCTGTCCCCCGTTCGGCTGCCGATTCGGACGCGACAAAGAAAAAGCCCCGCAATGCGGGGCTTTTCTGATCACACAGTGTCTGTGTGATTACTGGATATCGCCGCAGGCTACCGTTTTGTTCGGGGTGCTCTTGCTTTCTGCCAGGCTGAAAGATAGTGAGTCGGGCTGGAACAGGGAGCCAGTGGCTGCATTGATGACGGTCTCGGATTTGCCGTGAACCACGTCGGTCAGCGGATACTTGACCTTGGCGGCGGAGTTGTCGCAACGGCCCAGGTTGATGCTGAACGGCATCGGACCGGCAACGTTCTTGCCCTTGATCGTGGCGACCAGCTTGGTCTTGTCGGCGGCGACGGGGATAACCGTGATGGTGCCGGTAATGCCGGAGTTGTTTACCGGAATCATATGCTCGAGAAATTGCTGGTTGGAATCAACGATGACTTCAGCTTTGTTAGCCGCGTGCGCGGTGCCGATCATCAGTGCAGCAATGGCAGATGCCAAAACGATCTTTTTCATGGTTACCCCTAGGTTGGTTTTAATTCACGGATACAAACGCCTGAATGTCTGACGAGGCGATCATCTATTTTAGATGATTCTGACTGATTCGGGTTCCTTTTTGTGGCGTACCCTGGTCATGAAAATATTGATTACATGATAAGTAAATACTAATACAACTCGTTGGCTGGTCATAGTATTCCTGATTTCACGTATTTTCCCTACCGTCCAGGTGTCCTCCCAGGTGTCATCGGCCAACGGACTACCGTATCGACAATGACCGATCCACGAAGCGTGCATCGGTCGTGTTCCGGCGCTCAATCCTGTGCAGGTTTCGGCTTGCGACGGAGCTTCTCACTCAGCGTTTGCAGCAATACGAAAAACATCGGTACGAACAGGATCGCGACATAGGTGGCGAGAATCATGCCGCCCACGATGCCCGTACCCAGGGAATGTCGTGCGCCCTCGCCGGCACCGGTTGCCATGGCCAGCGGAATAACGCCGAGAATGAAGGCCATCGAGGTCATCACCACCGGACGGAAGCGGATCCGTGCGGCCTCGATGGCGGCGTCGCGAATCGAATGACCCTGCGCGCGGAGTTTCGCAGCGAATTCGACGATCAGAATCGCGTTCTTGGCGGACATGGCGATCAGCACCAGCAGACCTACCTGGAAGTAGACGTCGATGGCCAGCCCCCGCATCCAGTTCGCCAGGAGGGCCCCGAGTACCGCAAAGGGCACGGCGGTAATGACGGCAAGGGGCAGGCTCCAGCGTTCATAGAGCGCAGACAGAATCAGGAAGATCATGATGATGCCCAGTCCGAAGGCAATTGCACCGGAACTGCCCGCGGCCAATTCCTGGTAGGCCGCGCCCGTCCAGCCGAGGCTGAAGCTATGGGACAGATTGCTGGCAGCGACTTCCTGCATGGCTTTCAACGCCTGACCGGAGGAATACCCGGGTGCCGGGTTACCCATGATCTTGGCAGCCGGGAAGATATTGAATCGATCCACGACATCGGGGCCGGTGACGCGGGTCAGGGTCACCAGCGAACTCAGCGGAATCAGTTTTCCCGCATTGCTGCGCACATAGACCTGCTCCAGATCCTGCGCCGAAGCCCGGTAATCCTTGTCGGCCGCCATGTTGACCTGGAAATTGCGGCCGAAGAGGGTGAAATCGTTCACATAGCCTGCGCCAAAGGTGGATTGCATGGCCGTGAAGATATCCTTGACCGGTACGCCCAGGGCATACGCCTTGTCGCGGTTGACCTCGAGATGGTACTGCGGCATGTCGTAGACGAAGGTCGAGCGGACGCCCTGCAGTTCGGGGCGCTTGTTCGCAGCGGCTACCAGGGTGTTTACGGCCGCGTTCAGGCTGGCAAGGCCGCCGTTACCCCGGTTCTGCAGGTAGAACTCGAAACCGCCCGTGGTCGAGATGCCGCGGATCGGCGGGGGCACGAAGGAGAACACGACACCTTCGGGAATGCGATGGGCCTCACCCATGGTCCTGCCGACCAGTGCCTTCACGCTCTGCGACGGCAGCGGCCGCTGATCCCAATTCTTCAGGCGGGTAAAGGCGACCCCCATATTGGAACGCGAGGTACCGGACAGCAGGTCGAAGCCGGCAAACGCAATGCAGGCGTTCACTTCGGGGTTCTTCTGGGCGATCGCGGAGAATTCGTCGCGCAGGTGTGCGGTCCGATCGAGACTGGCGCCCGGCGCCATCTTGATCACGGAGATGAAGTAGCCCTGATCCTCGTCGGGGACGAGTCCGGTCGGCGAGTGCTTGAACAGGATCACGGCCGCTGCGATCACGCCGGCAAACAGCAGCAAGCCGATGGGCCAAGCCTTCATGAACAGACGGACCAGCCCCATGTAGGCCTGAGTGATCTTGACGAAACCCCGGTTGAAAATGCGGAACGGCAGCGCGGGTTCGTCGTTCTCATGCTTGCCCAGAAGCAGGGCCGTCATGGCCGGCGTCAGCGTGAGTGCAACGATCGCCGACAGTACCACGGAGATCGAGATGGCCACGGCGAACTGGCGGTACATGACACCGGCCAGTCCGGGCATGAAGGCGACCGGGACGAACACGGCGAGCAGTACCATGGTAGTGGCGATGATCGGCCCGGACACCTGCTGCATGGCCTTGATGGCGGCTTCCTTGGCATGCAGATGCTGTTCGTGCATCAGGCGCTCGACGTTCTCGATCACGATGATGGCGTCGTCCACCACGATACCGATGGCGAGTACGAAGCCGAACAGGGTCAGCAGGTTGATGGACATGCCGGCAAGATAGAGTCCTGCCAAAGCGCCGATCAGCGCTACCGGGATCGCCAGCAGGGGCACGACCGTTGCGCGGGCTTTCTGCAGGAAGACGAAGATCACGAGGACGACCAGCATCATCGCTTCGAACAGGGTCTTCAGGACCTCATGGATGGAAATCCGCACGAAATCGGTCGTGTCGAGCGGGATGGTGTAGGTCAGATCGCCCGGAAACGCCTTGTTCAGCTCCTTCATCTTGGCCCGGATGGCGGCCACCACGTTCAGCGCGTTTGCGCCCGGCGAGAGGAAGATCCCGATCGGTACGGTCGGCTTCCCGTTATAGGTCGCATTGAACCCGTAGGTCTTTGAGCCGAGATCGATGCGCGCCACGTCCGCCAGTTTCAGGGTGCCGCCCAGCTTGTTGGACTTGAGGATGATGTTCTTGAACTGCTTCACGTCCCGGAAGCGGCCGTCTGCCTTGATGGTGTAGGTGAAGCTCTCGGATTTGTCGTTCGGCGCATCGTTGAACTTGCCGGCAGCAAATTGGGCGCTCTGCGCCTTGATGGCATTGGATACGTCCGTCGGGGTCAGACCGAAATGCGCGAGTTTGGCTGGGTCCAGCCAGATGCGGATCGAGTAGTCCTGGGCGCCGAAGAGTTTGGTGTCGCCGACACCGGGGATGCGCTTGAGTTCGTCGATGATGTTGAGCAGGGCATAGTTGGATACGTAGCGCGTGCTGAATTCCCCGTTCTTGGACATCAGTGTGATGACCATCAGGATGTCGCTGCTCTTCTTCTGGACCGTGATGCCCTGGTCTCGGACTTCCTGCGGCAGCTGGGAAAGCGCCTGCTGCACGCGGTTGTTGACGTCGATCGTGGCCTGATCGGGATCGGTGCCGTTCGCGAAGGTCGCCGTGAGGGTCATCGTTCCGTCGTCGGAACTGGTGGAGGTCATGTAGAGCATGTTCTCCACGCCGTTGATGCGTTGCTCCAGAGGGGCCGCGACGGATTCGGCGATGGTGGCGGCGTCCGCACCGTTATAGACGGCGCTCACCTGAACGTCGGGCGGCACGATCTGCGGGTACTGTTCGACCGGCAGGCCGGTAAAGGCGGCGGCCCCGGCAAGCGTAATGACGATCGCCAACACGGAGGCGAAGATGGGCCGCTGGATGAAATAGCTTGAAATCATAGAATGTCGCCGAACCTGTGAAGCTTGGTTATCAGGGGTGCTCGCGATCGCCACGGATCATTTCCTGGGATCATTTCCTGGGATCATTTCTTGTCGGCGAGCGGTTCGATCTGGATGCCCGGGCGCAGCTTGATCAGGCCATCGGTCACGACCCGTTCACCCGCTGAGAGACCGGATTCGATGATCTGCCCCTTGTCGCTGTCCGGCCCCAGTTCCACGGGTGACAGATGGACCTCGTTGTCCTTCGACACGGTATAGACCGCATAGCTGCCGGGTCGAATGCCGCTGGTCAGCGCGGTTTGCGGGATGACCAGCGCATTGTCGAACTGGGCTACCTGGATTTTCACGCGCACGAAGGCGTTGGGTTTGATGTCGCCGGCCGGGTTCGGGAACAGGGCCCGCATCTTGACCGTGTTGGTTTGCGGGTCGACGTTGATCGAGCGGTAGTTGACGCTCCCCTTGATCGGCTTGCCGGCGTTCATCAGCAGTGCGGTAGTCGGATGGGCCGGCGTCGGGTTCAGAGCCCGGGTGGACGCATACGGGTTGTCGGCCGAGTAGGTCAGCAGCACCTGGATGGGATCGATATCGTTGATCTGGACGAGTTCATCGCCCGGCTTGATCAGGTTGCCCACCGCGACCGCGCGCAGACCGGCGATACCGGTGATGGGTGCGGTCACCTTGGTGTAGTTCACGTTGATCTGTGCAGCGCTGACCTTGGCGTTCGCAACCTGCAGGCCGGCCTTGGCAATTTCCAGGGCGGATTGCGCATCGTCCCGATCCTTGACGCTGACCACGCCCTTGGCGAACAGGGTGCTGATCCGGTTCCAGTCGCGTTGCGCTGCATTAAGGGCGGCCTGTGCCGAGCTCACGGCTGCCTGGGCCTCATGGAGCGTGGCGACGTAAGGCTTGTCGTCGATCTTGAACAGAGAGGCATCTTTCTTGATCAGCTGCCCTTCGGTGTAGTCCCGGGAGTCGAGGATCCCGCCGATCTGCGCGCGCACGTCCACGCTGCGGTTGGCCGCCGTGCTGCCGGTAAAGGTTTCATATACCGTCACGGGCTGCGGCTGAACGGTGAGCACGGGAACGACGGGCGGCGGCATCTTGTGTCCGCCGGGTTGCTCCTTCGCCTCCTTGGCCAGGGCCGGCAGGGCCAGCGTGGTGAGTCCACACAACAAAGACACCCCGATGAGGTGTCTTGCAGTCAATCGCTTCCCGAAGGTCGGGGCCGGAAACGCAGGGGAGGCTGGCATGATGTTTTGATTTTCCGCGGCAAGGATGAAATGGATAGTCTGCTAATAATTTAGCATGCATTTTAAGTGTTGACCACGCAAAATCATCGGCTATTTGACGATTTTATACGGTGCGATTGACGGGAAAAATCCAGGTGCGATCTGGTGACCGCGTTGCCTGGCAACGGTGCGCTGGTCGCCATTCCGGTGATCTTAGGGTGTAGCGTCAGGGCGCACCCGCCACGAGGAACGGGGCGTGCTGCGGGTGGTCGTCAGTGTGAGGGCGGGGCGTTACGCAGGAATCCCGCCTGCTTCAGAAGGATCTGCGCCAGTTCCGACGCGTTGCGGTGGGTGCCGGGGCCTGATGCCTCCGATACATCCGTATGCCAGATAAAATAGGGTGTCCGGCCATCCGGCATGCCCAACTTTTCGTAGACCGTGCTCATGATCGGGACATGGTCGCCATACCAGCATAGCCAGCCGGGTCGGACGTTATCCGTCAGCGTCTCGGCAATATGTTCGGCCATGCGACTGGCGTTGCGCAGGTGCCGGAGGTAAATCGTGAGGTCATCCGTTCCTGCCGGTGGCGGGGCAGTGTAGAGCGTCGCGATATCGTCCGGTGCTACTTTTTCCAGATGCAACGGGCCATGATTCTCCATCGTGATCACGAAGATGAAGGTCGGTACCTCTGCCTCGGCAAGCAGTGTTCGAATCCGTTCCGCGATGGCCTGATCCGCGGTGTATGGCCCGAATTTATCCGCCGGCGTGAAAGCAGCGAGATCGATGAATTCGTCGAAACCCAGGAGCGGATAAACCCGCTGACGGTCGTAGAAGCTGATGGGGTAGGGGTGAATGCACAGGGTACGATAGCCCAGATTTTTCAGTGCGCGGGCGAGGCTGCCGTGTTCGTCGCTCTTGAAGGCGCGGTAGGGGTTGAACCGGTGAACGCCGAGGTTATCGGCATCGAAACCGCTCAGGAAGGCGAATTCGCTGCGTACCGTGTTCGCACCCCAGGCCGGTACGCGGCAGGTACCTGCCGCCACGGCTTCCGCACCGAGTCGATCGAGCCCCGCCGTCACCGACGGCGCGATGTCCGGCCAGAGTGTCCGCGGGTCGAAGAAGGATTCGCTCTGGACCGCCACGATATGGGGCAGGGTTTCTGCCGAATCGTCCGGGTTCTTTTCTGCGGCCAGCAACGGAGATCGCCAGCTGGGCACGGGACTGAAATACGCATGGCCGTAGTGCCACAGGGCACTGAGCAGGCCATGCGCCGTCAGGTCGGTCACCGGCTCGAAGGTCATGATCGATCGCCACCGGTGCCCGAACAGAATCAGCCCCGCTGCGAGTGCCCCCATGCCGGAATAGGCCCCGAGGGTCTGCGGGGTGATCTGCAGCCGGTCTTCCGCCCAGAAACCCAGACCGATCGCGGCCGCGATTCCCAGCGCGGCGGCTATGGCCCGACCCCAGCCGAGAAAGGGGATGTACAGCCGCGGGTGGCGGATCGCATCGATGAAGTAATCGTAGTCCTGGAACACGAACGGCTCGCGCAAGGCCAGATATTTCGCGTTGTTCACCATGATCAGGGTCAGCAGCCCGGCACTGACCACGGTCATGGCGAACCAGGGGCGTCCCAGAATCAGCGTGAGGAGGCAGTATGCCGCGAGCCAGATGCCCACATGCAGCGCCAGATCGCTGGGTTTTCGCCGGGTCGGGGCGACGGGACGAGGTTGGAGCACCCCTTCGAGGGCAAAGGAAACCAGTAGACCCGCCAGGGCCGCCAATACGATGGAAGTCATGTTAGAACTCAGCGATAACCCATGCGTTGAACGATCCAGCCGGAAAGGCCGGCCGGCAGTGCGGCCAGAAACCAGGTGCCGAGATTCAGCGGGAAGGGGAAGCTGATTCGGGCCCGATTGTGACGCAAACCCTGCCGGATGCGCCGGGCGGCGCTATCGGGATCGATCTCGAACGGTTTGGGTCCGGGCATTTCTGCGCACATCGGGGAGGAAACATAACCCGGCATGATGACATTTACCTGAATGCCCATCGGTCCCAGCCAACCGCGCAAGGCTTCGCCATACGCCTTGAGGCCCGCCTTGCTGGCGCAATAGGCGGGCGTGACAGGCAGGCCGAAATAGCCGGCAAGAGAGCTGACGAGTGCGATCTGGCCGGTGCCGCGGGGCTGCATGTGGCGGATGGCGACGTCGGCCAGCGCCATCACGCTCATCAGGTTCAGGGTGATCAGTCGCTGGGCGTCCGACCAATCTTCCGGTTCCCCGTTCGGGCCGGTATGAATGTTCATGCCGGCGTTGAGCACGACGAGATCCAGCGGGCGTTCGGTGCAGAGCTGTTCCAGCCAGGTCCGTGCCGCCGCGACCTCCGTCAGGTCGCCCTGATGGGTGATGACTTCCGCGCCGCGATCCGTGCAGGCGAGGCGGATCTGTTCGAGTTCGAGCGGATTGCGTCCGTGGAGGACGAGTACGACGCCGGGTTCGGCGTAGTTTCGCGCCAACGCGCCGCCGATGGCACCGGTGGCACCGGTGATCAGGATCGTCCGCGGTTCAGGACGGCTCATTCAGCATCACCTCCAGGGGGGATTGATCCGCCAGCAACCTCGGGAGTGCCCCATCGATGGCCATCTTCATCCCGGTCGGGCAATAGAAGCCACCATTGATCTGAGTCGTGGCGAGTGCCACGGATCGGAAGGCCATGAACAGGCGCTTGTCCGGCGGGCAGGGCTCGTGCCAGAACCGATCCAGCGGGCAATCGGTGGTCAGTCCCTTCATGGCGTAGATCGATGGGGCCAGGGCCGCAACGGGCGTGCCGCGTTCGAGCGCCAGGGTGCCGACGGTACTGTTGGCGACGACGACGCCCTGCGCACAGCGGACCATCGTCTCCAGATCGCCCCCCTCGAAGAACCATACGCGATGGGCGATACCCAGCTCGCGCGCCAGATCGCTGCACACCCGCTCGTGCGAAACCAGGCCCGGATCCAGGGGATGGTTCTTGATCACCAGCAGCGTGTCCGCGGGCGCGTGTTCGGCGAAGGAGGTCATCACGGCGCGCATGACGCCCCCGACCCCATCGAATGAGGAATGGTCGCGGATCTGGGCGTCGCCATCGAGCTGCAGGGGCAGGAAGAAAAATGGTTGCCCGGTCTGCAGCATTCGCGAGAGGCGCTTCAGGTCCTGGGCTTGGCGGCGGCGCAGACGCATCATTCGCCAGCCGTAACCGATGTACTCGACCGGCGCGGTATACAACGCGTGCGTGCGGTAGTTCGGGAATACGAAGGGATTCAGCAGACCGGCCAGGTGGTACAGCACGTCGTGAAGCGCCCGCTGGGAAAACGGGACGCGGAAGGGCAGGCGGGCCGGAATCACGGAAACGTGCTTGACGGCGCCGAGATACCACTGGGGATCGGCGGGCAATTGGGTGTGTCCGTTGACGCCGCCGCGTTCCAGCGTGATCCAGTGGGGCCGGAAATAGCCCTCCTCGAAGACATGGACGCGGATCTCGCGCTGTGCGGCGGCTTCGATGAACGGTCGATGCACGGGTCGCCGATCGCCGAACAGGATGATGTCGGTGACGGCCGTGTCTTCGAGCAGCTTTTCGCTCCACGCCGGCAGTTCCTCCAGCTTGCCCTGGAAGCGTCGGGCGCCGCCGCGCCGCCAGTACGCCATGTCGCCGCCGTTGAAATTGACCTTGCTGATGCGATGGCCCAGCGTTTCGATGCGTTCGGCTAGGCGCGGAAAGAACGGCGTCGCCGGTCCCTGAAGAAAGAGAAAATGTCGTCGCGTCACCGTACGCCCACCACTAATCGCAAAATCACCCGCATTCCCCGTCGCCACCAGGGCAGCTTGCCGCCCATTCGTTTTTTTTCCGCCAGTAGATGTTCCGTGGCCGTTTCCGGCGTCGTCAATGTGTTCCTGGTCCAGTCGAAATAGACCGGGTAGAGAATCAATGTCCCTGCGATCAGCGCCTCCAGCGACAAGGTGCGGCTGCGGCGCGGCAGGGCACAGCGATCCTCCGTCAGTCCCCAGCCACTGAAGAACGGCTTGCCGTGACACACGACCTTTCGGCCGCGCAATAATGCCTCAAAACCGGCCAGCGATGTCATGACATGCACCTCATCGACCAGGTCGAGCAACCGGGACATGTCCAGATCGACGATCACCTCGTCGGCCAGCGTGTCCGCCCGATGTTCCTCGACCCCTTCGGCCCGCAGACGGGCCACCACATCGGGATGGGGCTTGTAGATCAGATAATCGCCGGGTGCGCATTCGGCACGCACCGCCTGCAAGAGGGACCAGTTGGTGCGAATGTCTCCGCCCCCGGCGGCCAGTGAGGCATCGGATTCCACCTGGCCCACGGCCAGTACGATGCGACGGACCCCTTGCGGCGGTCGCCATTCCGACGTACCGACATTATATTTGGTCAACCCTGATGATCGTACGGTTTCCTGCAGCTGGCGCGCTCGTCTCAGGCTTTCCTCGTCCTCGATTCCCGACTGGAGCAGGGTTTCGAGGCGGGAGGGCGTGCGTGCATCGTAGTAGATACCGACCGGGTCGACGACCCAGGAGACGGGACGGATCAGATCCGCACCCAGTCCGACCGAGCGCAGGAAGCCATCCTCGATGCGAATGACCTGCCATTGATCCGTTCCCGCGTTCGCCGGGAGTTCCGCCAGACCCCAGACCACGACGGTGGCTGCCTTGGGGAGCACCGGCCACCGGTCGATGAAGTGGACCTGGGCATTGGCGAAGCAAAGGCGCACCGCCGCCTGTTTCCACCGGGAAAAGCCATGTGCCCACACCGCGCCGGTGACTTGCGCCGGATGCCAGGTTGCAGGGGCGGGGTTACTCATGATGCGTCAGAGACTCGATCAGTCGATCCACGACGATGAAATGATCCTTCCAGGTCGGGGTCTTGAACGTACGAATTCGTTTCAGCTGATTGGATCGACGGTCCGAGTTCGGCCGCACTGAATAGTCCAGGATGGCTTCCCGCCAAGCTTTTCCATCCAGCGGATGGATGTAATCGGGTATGTCGGCAGCCAATTCGCGGAATACCCGCAAGTTGCTGGCGATGACCGGGCATCCGGCTGTAAAGGCCTCGATCAGCGGCATGCCGTAGCCCTCGACGAACGCGGGAAACAGCAGGGCCTGGGCATGGGCCAGCCAGGTGGTCAGTTCGTCATCCAGGCAGTGCGGCAATTCGATGACGGCCCGTTTCAACGCCGGCGAACGATCCAGTAGGTCGATGACCTGTTCGCATTCCCAGCCGCGTTGGCCGATGACCACGAGTCGCGGTACGCGATCCTCGCCGAACTCCGCGACGAGATCGCGCCACAGATGCAGGAGCAGGAGGTGGTTCTTTCTCGGTTCGATGGTCCCGAGCACCACGAAATAGGGTTCGAGCAGCGGACGTGCTGCCTCCGGTGGCGGCATCCGTGCCGGGCCGAGCATGGCAACGGCGTGCGGCGGCAGCGTCACGCCCTGCTTGGCGGCATATTCCAGCAGTCTCAGGCGGGTGTCCTTGGAATTCATCAACAGCCCCGCGCCGGAAGAGAGCATCGTACGAAGCCGCTCTGCGTGGCGGATTGATTCGCCGGGGCGACAGAACTCCGGATGCGTCAAGGGAATCAGATCGTGCAGAAAGTAGACGGCCTTGAGTCCGGCCTTGGCGATGCGCCGCGTGTAATCCGGGTCGTCGAGGCCTGAATGTCCGGTATTCAGGAGGATGCTGCCCCGTTGAATGGCCTGGTGGTTGAAGACCAGCCCCTTGCCCACGATCCACCGTGTGATGGCGGAAAAGGACGAAGGTGAGCGCAGCAGGATGGAAAAAAGTGTGCGCGCATCCTTGCCCTGCAGAATGATCCAGCGTCCCGAATAACGGACGAGGGCATCGGCGTGTTTTCGCACATGACGAACATAGGCCAGACTCACGCGATCGACCCCGGTCGGCAACCGGCCTTGCATGGCCCGGTCGACGAGTCGGGTGATGTCGATGATGACGTTCGTCAAGAGCTTAGTTCCCGATGGCTTTCAGCGACGTGATCGAGTACACCGACGAGGTCACGATGTTCAGGAACTTCTGCAGTTCCGCTGCCGGCGCGTTGGATACGTACAGCACATCGTTGTCGTGCATCTTGAACCCCTGGGCGAGGAGCAGGGAACCGGGGTTGCGCATGTCCAGCACGTAGACGACGGGTACTTTCCCGTCTTTCGTGGCCGACTTTGATTCGGGCTTGGCGGCTGTCGTGCCGAGGTCGGTTTCGTCGGCCATCCGGAACACGAATACGCCGCGCGCATCGGCCCGGGCGTCCTGCAGACCGCCGGCCCGGCCCAGCGCCTGGGCGAGCGAGATGCCCTGCGATTCGAAATACATTTCTTCGTTCTTGACCGTGGCGCCCAGCACGATGAGGCTCAGCGGCTTGGGCGTGACGGTGATCACGTCGCCGGGAGCCAGCGGCACGTTCTGGCTCGGATCCTGAATCACGTGTTTCAGCGGCATGGATACCACATGGCCATCGCGCGCGAGCTGGATGGTCTCCTTGCCCACGGATTGGCGAACACCGCCTGCGGCAGCCAGTGCATCCAGCAGCCGGTCGCCCTTGGCGGTCAGCGGCATCTGGAGACTGCGGCCGACGTCGCCCACGATGGTGACCGTTGCCGTCGTGTTCTGGGCCATGCGCACCAGGACCTGCGGGTCATGCGCCTTGCCGCTCAGCTTTTTTTCGATCATGGTCTGGATCTGTTGCGGCGAGCGCCCGGCGACATGGATCATGCCGGCAAAGGGAATGTCGATGGTGCCGTTGGCGGAAACCATCTGTTCGGGGAAGGAGACCATGCGGGTCGTCGCACCGCCCATGCCGTCCAGAGGGGCTGACGTGAACAGCGTACTGGGTGGCGCTTCCCACAGGGAAATTGCCAGTACGTCTCCCGGTCCGACCAGATAGGTCGCGCCAAGCTTGGCGGGAAACTGCTGGGAGAAGTAGGTGTGCTTGCGTTCCTCTGCCAGAGTCTGGATCACGGTGTCGTCCACGTACACGACCTTGATCGCCGAATTGGGCTGCTTGCCCGCGTCGGTGATATCGCCGGCACTCGGGCCGCTGGCAGGCAGCCATGCGGAAGTGGTCGCACAGCCCTGTACGCCAAGCAGTGGGACCACGATGAGTCCGATGGCGCAGACCTTCGAAATTTTCAAGTTGTCAGCCTCATTGTCATTGCACCGGGCCTTCTGGCACCGGCGTCAGTGTAATTTTTTCCCGCCTGCCTGTGTCAATTTTTCCCACAGAGGCGGCTATCCGGTTGGTGGCACAGATGCGAATCCTGCTTGTCACACCAGGTTGGCGGATCGGCCTTCGGCGATCATGACCGCCAGGTCTCCAGAACGGCCATTACCCGCGCGCACAATGCCACCGCACGCTCCCGGGTTGCCGCTTCCGTATAACAGCGCAGCTCGGGTGCATTTCCCGATGGACGAAGATGCACGACCTCGTCGTTCGACAGCACGACCCGCACGCCGTCCGTCCAGTCCAGCTCCCTCGCCGGGGATTCCGTTGCCGAGCCGAAGGCCGCATCGAAGGCGCCCCGCGGATCGCCACTGTCCGGCATGAAGCCAGCAATTCGAGCCGAGGTCAATGCGGTCGGGAATTCCTTGAGCCGATCGCTGAAGGTGAAACGCTGCGGCAGAGCGGCGACCAGGGCGGAAACGGGTTTGCTCTGGCGCTTGCTCGCCACCAGAACGGCCAGAATCGGCAGTACGGCATCGCGGGTGGGCAGTGCGGGCAATGTTTTCGATCCGTCCGTGAAATCCGTCGCCAGCAGGAATCCGCCATTGGCCTCGAAACCGCAGACGCGCGTGGCGCCACTCTCTATGGCAGCGGTCATGGCTGCGACCACATAGGGTGAACCGATCCGCGTGCGGACCACCTGAGGGAAACTGCCGCACTTTTCCAGGGACGTGTTGCTGCTGACCGGCGTGACCACGGCCTCGGCAGCCAGAGATTGAGCGGTCAGAATGCCGAGGATGTCGCCCCGCAACCACTGGCCATGTTCGTCGGACAGCAGCGGACGATCCGAGTCGCCATCCATCGAGACGATTGCGTCAAAGTGCTGCTCCCGGGCCCAGTCGGCGGCCAGCTGCACGTCCTCGGGGCGGATGGCCTCGGTATCCACGGGCACGAAAACCTCGGAGCGACCCAATGAGAGAGTTTCGGCGCCCAGTTCACGCAGGATGTCCACCATGATGTCCCGACCAACCGCGGAATGCTGGTATACGCCAATCTTCAGGCCAGACAGCGCCGCAGGTCCGTAGAAGTCCACGTAACGTCGGATATAGGTCGTGACGGCATCCACGGGCGCACCGAGATCCACAGCTGCGCGCAGCATGCCTGCCTCGTCGAACAGGTCCATCGGCATCGTCACCGGTTGGCCGAGCACGCCCGCCTCGTCGGACTTCAGCAGTTCGCCATCGGGCCGGTTGAACTTGATGCCGTTCCGATCATCGGGAATATGGCTACCCGTCACCATCAGCGCCGGGATTTTTCGCTCCAGCCCCAGCAGCGCGAGCGCCGGGGAGGGGATATAACCGCAGAACAGCGGCTTGCCGCCCACGGATTCGATGGCGGCAGCGCAAGCACGCAGGATTCGGGGTGAACTTGGGCGGAGGTCGCCCGCCAGTGCCACGGCCATACCGGGCTCGAACAGGCCGATTGAGCGCATGTAATTGAGAAAGCCCGCCGTGTAGGCAAAGCAAACCTGATCGGTCATCCTGGTCACGAGGCCGCGGGCACCGGAGGTGCCGAATGCGACTTCTGATTCCTGAATGATTGCTGAGAGTTTCTGGTTCAATTCAATGTATCCAGTAAAGTTTGCCCAATAAGACGTGGAGGGGCAAAGGTTATGAGATCGGTGGGTTATTCAAAAACTTCAGCTTCTGAAAGCAGAACACCTTGTTGATCCTTTGCGGACAAACTGAAGGGACCTTCGCTGTGCCAATTGATACCGATTGACGGATCATTCCAAGCAATGCAACGCTCGAATGTTGGCGCGTAGTAGTCCGTCGTTTTATACAGGAACTCGGCATTGTCTGACAGGGTGACAAAGCCATGAGCGAAGCCTGCGGGTATCCAGAGTTGCTTCTTGTTTTCCGCCGAGAGAACTTCTCCCACCCATTGACCAAAGGTCGGCGAGCCTTTCCGTATGTCGACGGCAACATCGAACACTTCACCGTGCACTACGCGCACCAGCTTCCCCTGGGCCTGCTTGATCTGATAGTGCAGACCCCGTAATACATTCTTTGCCGAACGCGAATGGTTGTCCTGGACGAAATCGACCGAGTAACCGATTGCGGCTTCAAAATGGCGCTGGTTGTAACTTTCGAAGAAGAAGCCTCTTTCATCACCGAATACTCGGGGTTCGAACAGGATCACGTCAGGTATGGCCAAAGGTGTTGCTTGCATGTTCAGGCTACCAGGTAGTGATTAGCGGATGTCGTCTTTCAGGATACGGTGCAGGTACTTGCCATATCCGTTCTTAAGCAGCGGTTTGGCGAGTTTTTCCAGTTGTTCGTCATTGATCCAGTCCTGGCGCCAGGCAATTTCCTCGGGACAGGCCACTTTCAGACCCTGACGAGACTCGATGGTGGCGATGAACTGGCCGGCTTCCAGCAGTGAGTCGTGGGTACCGGTATCCAGCCAGGCGAATCCCCGGCCCATGATCTCGACATTCAGCTCGCCCTGATCGAGATACAACCGATTGAGATCCGTGATCTCCAGCTCACCGCGCGGTGAGGGTTTCAGACCTTTGGCGAAATCCACGACCTGATCGTCGTAGAAGTACAGGCCGGTGACCGCGTAGTTCGATTTGGGTTGTGGCGGTTTTTCCTCCAGGGATAGCACCTTCCCTGACTCATCGAATTCGGCCACGCCATATCGTTCGGGATCGTGCACGTGATAGGCAAAGACGCTGGCACCCTGCGTACGCTGATGGGCATTGGCCAGCAATTTGTGAAAATCGTGACCATAAAACAGGTTGTCACCCAGCACCAGGGCGCTCGGGTCGTTGCCGATGAAGGGTGCCCCGATCAGGAAGGCCTGGGCCAGACCATCCGGCGAGTCCTGAATGGCATAGTTGAGGTTCAGACCCCATTGGGCCCCGCTGCCCAGTAGCTGCTCGAAGCGAGGCGTGTCCTGCGGCGTGGAAATGATCAGAATGTCTCGGATGCCCGCCAGCATCAACGTGCTCAGCGGGTAGTAAATCATTGGCTTGTCGTATACCGGTAAGAGCTGCTTGCTGATGGCCAGGGTTGCAGGGTGCAGTCGTGTACCTGAACCACCAGCGAGAATGATTCCTTTGCGATTTGTCATGATGGATGGCTCTACTCTTGGATTGTTGGCTTATAGAATTTCAGTCAGCATACGTTCGACTCCGCGCTCCCATGGCGGCAGTACCAGATCGAAAGTGTTCTGTAGTCGGATGGTGCTCAGACGAGAGTTCAAAGGACGCTTGGCGGGCGTCGGGAAAGCGCTCGTTGGTACAGGGGCGATATCGTCCGTATTGACCTTGATGGGCATACCAGCTGCCCGCGCGTGTTCGATCACGAATCGCGCATAGTCGAACCAGGTGGTTTCGCCGGTAGCCACGAGATGATACAAGCCGGACAATTCCGGATTCATGACGGTGCGGCGAATGGCATGGGCCGTCACATCCGCGATCAGTTCCGCCCCGGTCGGGGCGCCATGCTGATCATTGATGATGTTGAGGGAATCCCTTTCTTTGGCCAGGCGCAGCATGGTCTTTGCGAAGTTATTGCCCCTGGCGGCGTACACCCAGCTGGTTCGGAAGATGAGATGTTTGCCTGCCTGTGCGGCAATCAACTGTTCGCCTTCGAGCTTGGTCTGTCCATACATGTTTGGCGGAGCGACCGGATCCGTCTCCTGACGCGGTGCCGAGCCGCTGCCGTCGAACACGTAATCGGTCGAGTAATGCACCAGGAGTGCGTCATGGCGTTTGGCGGCTTCTGCGAGCACGCCCGGGGCGGTGGCATTCACGAGACGAGCCTGATCCACCTCGCTTTCGGCCTTGTCCACGGCGGTATAGGCAGCGGCATTGACAATCACGTCCGGCCGAATCCGATCAACCATTTCCAAAAGACCGGATAGATTGGCCAGATCCCCGCAATAGTCCGTACTGCGTGAATCCAACGCGATCAACTCGCCCACTGGCGCGAGGCTGCGCTGAAGCTCCCAGCCGACCTGTCCGTTTTTTCCCAGCAACAGGATTTTCATGGCTTAGCTCCGGCCACTGTAGTTGGTTTCCAGCCAGTTGCGATAGGCACCGGATTGGACCGTCTTCACCCATTCCTCATTCTCGAGATACCAGGCTACCGTTTTGCGGATACCGGTCTCGAAGGTTTCCGCAGGGCGCCAGCCCAGTTCGCGCTCGATCTTGGTGGCATCGATGGCGTAGCGTCGGTCATGGCCCGGTCGGTCGGTCACGAAGGTCATCTGCTCGATATACGGCTTGCCGTCGGCACGGGGACGCATCTCGTCCAGCAGGCCGCAGACGATCTTCACGATCTCGATGTTCGGCATCTCGTTCCAGCCGCCCACGTTGTACACCTCGCCGAGCGTGCCGGCTTCGAGCACTCGACGAATGGCGCTGCAATGATCCTTGACGAACAGCCAGTCCCGGATCTGCATGCCGTCGCCGTACACGGGCAGGGGCTTGCCGGCCAGTGCATTGACGATCATCAGTGGGATCAGCTTCTCCGGGAAATGATAAGGGCCGTAGTTGTTCGAGCAGTTGGTGGTGAGAACCGGCAGGCCATAGGTATGGTGGTAGGCGCGTACCAGATGATCGGATGCCGCCTTCGAGGCGGAGTAGGGGCTGTTTGGCTCGTAGCGCTTGGTTTCAGTAAAGGCGGGGTCGCTGGGGCTCAGTGAACCATACACTTCGTCCGTAGAAACATGCAGAAAACGGAATTGGCTCTTTTCCGCATCGGCCAGATTACTCCAGTAACCGCGTACGGATTCGAGCAGATGGAAGGTGCCCAGCATATTGGTCTGGATAAAATCCTCAGGGCCGTGGATCGAGCGATCCACATGCGACTCGGCCGCGAAATTGATGACTGCGCGCGGTTTGTGGTTCGTAAGCAGTTTATCCACGAGGGCGCGATCCCCGATGTCCCCCTGAACAAAGATATGCCGAGAGTCATCCTTGAGGCTGGACAGATTGTCCAGGTTGCCCGCATAGGTCAGCTTGTCGAGGTTAATGACCGGCTCATCGTTGATCGCAAGCCAGTCGAGTACGAAGTTAGAACCGATAAAGCCTGCTGCGCCTGTAACGAGAATCATGATATGAACCTATGAAAATGGTTTAAAAAATAAATAAAAATATATGGTTATGTTGATTTAGGAGTGTCGGTGGCTGAGCATTTTTAATCTTCCGATAACTTGCCATTCGTGTTGAAGGTTTTTTTTGGGCCTACTTGCCCATGCCTGATTTTCCGATAAACAAGCACGGTGTCTTCAATGCAGCGTGACCATCGATAACTTTCTGCAATGTTTAACCCTGCTGAGTTGGCTTTTGCTCTCCATTCATCATCGTCGAGACCTCGGTGGATGATCGTACTAAAATCTTCAATGTCATCCGGGTCGATCAGCATTGCCGCACCCTGGGTAACTTCAGGAAGACAAGAAAACTTCGATGTGACCACTGGCACACCCGAGGACATGGCCTCCGCTACGGGTAACCCAAAGCCTTCGTAAATCGAGGGGTATATAAACAATCTGGCGCCTGCGAAAATGATTGGCAAATCCTCTTCAGGAACGAAACCCAGGTATTTTAACCAACCAGCGCGGGTGCCAGCCGTAATTTTCAGGTGAAGGTCTTCGTTCAGCCAGCCCCTTGGACCAATCAGGATGAGTGGGTATCGATCACGTATTTGTGCGGGTAGCAGGGAATAAGCATCAAGTAGCCTGTCAATGCGTTTGCGCGGTTCGAGCGTAGAAACACACAGAGCGTATCCATCATATTGGAGTTCATAACGAGCGAGGATAGGCTCCGTCTGGCAAAATTTATGAGGTCTGAAGCGTTCAGATACCCCTAAATGAACAGCTGTGACGCGATCTTCCGGCCATCCGAGAAATTTAATGACTTCTTCTCTTGTTGTCTGAGTATCCGTAATTAACTGATCAGCGCGCTGTATAGAAAGTGAAAAATGCTTTTCAAACTGGCGGATACGTTCAACTGGGTGTGTTTCTGGAAACTTGAAGATTGAGAGATCATGGATGGTGATCACTCCTCGGTCAGTGCAAGGCGGCAGGAAATAGTTCGGGCCATGGAAAATAGCCCCCTTGCATCGAATTACACCCCCGATCCAGCGTAATGACTTGACTGAATTCCATCGTGGAGCTAGGTCTTTGTATGCGTGCGGACCTGCGGCAGAAAGACTGGGATCCAGGAGTGCAGCTGGGTTGCGTATCCAGTAACCATTTCGATAAAAATGGAGTTGATCAATGCTGGACTCAAGAGCCAAACGGCTTGCCAATTCCCAGGTATAACGACCGATACCAGACAGAGGTGGCGTCAGTGCATCGACAGCGAGAACAACTTTCATTGTTCGGGGGACTCGATCATCCAGCGCAACGTGTCCGCTAACGGAATATCGTCGACAGGGCCAATCATGGATACCAGTTTGGCGCGATCGCCAAGCAGCATCTTCACTTCATTGGCACGAACGAAGGCCGGGTTTACCCTTACCTCGAAGTCGTGACCGGAAATGCTGCGGACCATGTCCAGTACTTCCTGAAGGGTGAATGCCTTGCCGGAGCAGACATTGAAGGTTCCGCCGATGGCCTCCGGCTTCTCGAGCAGCCGACGGTAGCATTGCACGACGGTGCGGACGTCGGAGAAGTCCCGGGCGACATCCAGATTGCCCAACTCGATAACCGGTGCCTTCTTGCGGACGTGGGCGACGATCTTGGGTAAAAGGAAGTTTTCCGTCTGACCGACACCCGTGTAGTTGAACGGCCGGGTGACAATCAGCGGCAACTTGTCCTGGAACAGGTTGGCCATGAACTCCATGGCCAGCTTGCTCACTGCGTAATCGTTGGCGGGTGCAGGCAAGGTTGCCTCGCTTAGCATTCCGCCGGTGGCATTCCCATAGACATTCGCACTACTGGCTATCAGTACGGCACGAGGCGTAACCTTGGCCCGAACTAGTGCGTCGAGCACGTTTCGCGAGCCCATGAGATTTGTTGAATAAATGGCCGAAACATCACCGTGGGCGACAAAGGCAATGGCTGCCAAGTGAACCACGATGTCCGGGCGTACCGTTTCCATGATGTGCGTCAAAGCCGCAAGATCGGCAAGGTCGCCTGCATGGACGGCGTGTACGCCCGGAATGGCCCGGCCGCTTGGGGATTGTGCCAGGCCATGCACTTCATAGCCGGCCTGACTCAATTCGGCCGCCAGATAGCGACCAGTGAACCCCTGAACACCTGTAATCAGTGCTTTCAAAGCAAATTACCTGTTTTCAGATGAATTAGAACGAGAAACCAGACTGATTGCGACGCAAATCGGCTTCCACCATCATGCGGCACAGATCTTCGAGAGAGGTCTTCGGTTCCCAGCCCAGATCCTGCTTAGCCTTCTCCGGATTGCCGATGAGCAGATCCACTTCGGCCGGACGATAGAATTTCGGATTGACGGCGACGATCGTTTTTCCGGTGGCCGCATCAATACCGCGTTCCTGCTCGTTGGAACCCGTCCACTCAACGTTGATGTCCGCAGCCTTGCAGGCCATGGTGACGAAATCGCGAACCGTTTCCGTCCGGTTAGTGGCGAGTACATAAGTATCCGGCTTGTCGGCCTGTAGCATCAGGTACATGCCTTCCACATATTCCTTGGCGAAACCCCAGTCGCGCTTGGCATCCATGTTGCCCAGCTCGAGTACATCGTGCTTGCCGAGTTTGATTTTTGCGATCGTGTCGGTGATCTTGCGCGTCACGAACTCACGGCCGCGAAGCGGGGATTCGTGATTGAACAAAATGCCGCTGGAACCGAAAATGTCGTAGCTTTCACGGTAGTTGATCGTCATCCAGTGCGCATACAGTTTGGCTACGCCATACGGACTGCGCGGATAGAAGGGCGTATCTTCCTTCTGCGGAATGGCCTGTACCTTGCCGAACATTTCCGACGTGGACGCCTGATAGAAGCGAATCTTGGGATTCACGATCCGGATGGCTTCCAGCAGATTCAACGGACCGACGCCGGTGATCTCGGCCGTGGTAATCGGCTGGTCAAAGGAAACGCCTACGAAACTTTGTGCCGCGAGGTTGTATACCTCTGTCGCATCACTGGTTTCAAGCAGACGAATCGCCGAAGTAACGTCTGTGAGATCGTATTCGACGAGATGCAGGTTGGGATGCTTGTCGACTCCCAACTCCTCAAGTCGCCAGAAATTGACTGAACTGGTTCTGCGATAGGTTCCGTAGACGGTATAACCTTTGTTTAGAAGTAGCTCGGTTAGGTAAGCGCCATCCTGGCCAGTAATACCGGTAATGATTGCAGTATTCATGAAAAATCTCCTATGTTGGTATTGCAAAAAACCATGGCAGTGAAGGAAAAAAAACAAGGTTGATTTTTTTCTGCTGAAATGGGATGAAATTGTGGTTATCTGAAAATATACGCATTGTGAATCAAATTACAAGAGGGTAGCCATGGTGAGGGGATTCAACCTGGGATGTGGAAAGTGAAAAATCAGAAGCTGATAATGTTAAGTTTGGATTGTAAAAGGGGTCACTTGTAAGGACTTTTCCCCATTTTTTTTTCATGAAGTCTACTTCATGCTCGAAAAAAGAAGCGAGATGCTGTTGGTCGGGTGCGTTCCTGGTTAGTGACTCAAAGTGCTGGAGGGAAATATAAGGGATGAAAAGATTTCTAAATCCAGCATTGTTAACTTTAAGGCAGAAGTCTACATCATTAAATGCAACGGACAGTGATTCATCTAGCCCTCCTACTAGAAAAAAAATAGACTTTTTTACTGCTAAGCAGGCGCCAGTGACGGCAGATACTTCTTGTAGACAGTTTAGACGATTCAAGTAGCCTGAAGAATCGCTGGATTCAAGCCTATATGCATGAGCAGCCACGCCACCGATTCCTAAAATTACTCCAGCATGTTGAATTTGACCGGTTGGGTACAGAAGCTTAGGGCCGACAGCACCAATATCTGGGCGTGCGGCATGACTAACCAAATCAATAAGCCAGTTGTTTTTAAGAATTACAGTGTCATTATTGAGCAGGCAGATGATATCGCCTTTAGAATGCTTTGCTGCGAGATTGTTTATGGTGGAAAAGTTGAATGGTGAATCGAAATCGATAATGTTTATTGCCAAATGAGGGAATTGACTGGCTATTGCAAAAATCTTCTCTGGGTGTGAAGACTGATTATTCACAATAATTATTTCATATTTGATTTTTTTAGTGTTTGTAGAGATGCTGCTGATGCAGTCATAAAGTTTTTGGAGTTCGTTTCGAGTTGGAATAATTATTGAAACGAAGTGCTTGCGTAGGTCATATTGGAATTCGATATTAAGGCTGTTGGTTGATGAATTTATTTTAGTTTTTCCATTCATGGGTGCAAGATGCTTATTTGCTATACGTGCGCGCTTCCTTAAATATTGAACGTCGTGTGGGCATGTAGATGAATCCTGATCGGAATTTCGCGTATGCAAAAGAACTCTAGGAATATGTCTAATTTGTTTCGCAGATATATGGTTGAGCATTCTCATTATCAGATCAAAAAAGGCGAGGCTGTGGTTTTCATATTTTATACCTTTTAAGCTTCGAACAAACAAAGATTTGAGTGCGAAAGATTTTCCAATGTAGTTGTGCGAGAGGAAATACTCAAGATTCCAATCTGGTTTGAAATGTGGATTAAGACGAAAATAGTTTTTTTTAATTTGATCTTCATCTGAATAAATAATGTGCGCGCTATCGAATCTGTTTGCCTCGACAGCAAAATGATAAAGTGCTTGCGCAGCCATGAAATCATCGCCGCTTAATTGAATTATGTAATCTCCGCTAACTATTTTAAGTGCGCTATTGAATGATCTGATAAATGAAAAAGTCTCTTTGTGATAAAGTGGCTTGATGCGTGAATCAAGATGCGCATATTCATTTATTTTATTAAGTGTGTCGGCGTTAGTAAATGGATTGACGGCTATTATCAGTTCTAGGTTCCGATACCGTTGCGCCAGAACTGAGTTGATAGCATCTATTAGAAAGAAATTGGATTCATCTGGGAATAAAAGGATAGAGAAAAGTGGCTTGAATTTAAGCTCGGTTATGTGCGAGTCAATTTTCTCGACATCATCCGCTGATAACGTGTCGTTACGCAATATGAAATTTTGATAAACGTGATCGGGGATGGCTTTTATTTGCATTTTTAAGATGTTTTACTGAGGGCGATCATTAAGAAAATAATAAAATTGGTGTTGTGGAATGGCAAATAATCTCTGTGTGGAAAAATCCTAGCGCTATGTTGAGCATATGGTGGTTATAAATGAGTTCCATTGGGAGGCAATTGAATCTATGTTGTATTTTTTGGATTGGTTCAGACCTTTTGTGCGTAGAGTGGATTGTATAGTTTCAAAATCACTGTTGTAGATGATGTATTTTATTTGATTATATAAGGAGTTGTGGTCATAAGGGTCAAAATACAAAGCACCATCACCATATATTTCTTTATGGACTGGAATATCCGAAGCGATTACAGCTCCACTGCAACACATGGCTTCTAGTCCTGTCAAGTCAAACCCTTCACCTCTGCTGGGGCAAACGGTGGCTGCAGCATTGCTGTATAGCTGTCGCAATACATCAATTGGTACATCGTGGAGAACAAATAGCCGTCCATCATTAATGCCCGGTGCGGCGGATCTTAATATATTATCATAATCCCAACCTATGCTACCAACAAGAACTAAAAGTAAATCTCTATCGCATGTGCTCCTGGCTTTTTCCCAAGCGGAAATTAAGAGTTCATGATTTTTTCTAGGCTCCAACGTCGCGACCATTAAAATAAATTTATGTTGTTTGTTTGTGGAAAATACTTCGTCTAGTGCCTGGTATGTTGGATTTATAGATAATTTGTATGAATTATCGATTGCTTTATTTCTCTTGACAGTTTCGAAAAGGTCCGGGTAGTTGTAGCAGTATCTATTTAATATTGACTTTAAGTCTAGCGTGTTGGTGATATCGGGGTGAAACTCTGAGGAGGTGAAACTGTAAATTGTTGTTGCATTTTTTTCTACTTCTGGAAAAAACTGAATTAGTTCTTGTCTTACAGTCTCTGATCCGCAAACGAAGTAAGCACCAGATTTTATGTTTTCAGCTAATGCATTGTAATGGGTAGACTCATGCCTCCTCTTGTCTGAAATAGTGTGCGGCATAGTCATAGGTATGGAGTCATGGTAGTGAATGACTAGCTTTGTATTCTTGGCAACTTTGCCGGGAAATGGCATTTGTGCAATTAAAACATCAAAGTCGCTGGTATTTATTAAAGGATATCTGGGGGTTTTGAATAAAATAAGTGAGTCAAGTCCAATGCTGTGCATTGTTGATCGTGATAACGGTAGAATGAAACACTCAGGTTTTAATGCTTTCAGCTTGTCCGATGGATTTAGTGTTTTGGAGAAAAGTGCATTCCAGATGAAGTCCGAGAAATACTCGGTTTCAAATCGCTTTAACTGAACTGAATGGATTTTAGTCCAGCCATATACTCTTGCGAGCAGTTGTGCAAATAAGTATTTGGTTAGGGATAGTACAGACTTGCGGCGCCACTTGTTTTTATCTTCTGTAATCGAAATGGCTGTAGAGGATAGCAAATGTAATTTCTTATCTTGAGTAAGATTTTGCGCGGTTGATACAGGCAGGCCGGGCCCAATGTCAGATGTTGAGCCTTGAATTAGACCGGATATATCAAAACCTGAATGTTTTGTTAATGCGAGATATAATAACCTGGTTACTTGAGGGATGCCAAAATATCCTCCTAATGCTGGCCTTAAATCAAACAAAATTGATTTTTTGATGTTGCTTTGTTTGATGTTGAGTCCGGGTTTAATTGTTTCATAAGAGTTACGCTGTGAATGTGGCTGTGGTTTGCTCATATAAATATTTTGTGTTTTTTGTCATGGCGGTATTGATGGGTAGGCAATAAACTTAATATTTCGTTATTCCGAAGGTTGGTTCTTCAGAGATGTTTAGGATTAAATCATCAAGTCGCTTATAACACGCTTCCCAGTCGTAATGTCTCAAGGTGTTCTCGATGCCTGGTTTAAGCTTTGAATATGTTGTCTCATAGTCTATGCTCCGTATAGTGCTCACAGCATCTTCAATTGATCTTTGGATGAGTATACAGTTTTCTCTGTCCTTGATGTATTCTCGATTTCCAAAAGCATCTGTAATTACTGCAATACATCCGCATGCCATAGCCTCAAGGGGAGGCAAACTGAGTCCCTCATGAATTGAAGTCTGTAGGAAAAACTGATGAGTATTGTAAAGCTCTCGCAATTCCTCGTTGCCCGGTTTGTGTTTAAAATGGATATTTATGTGTTCGGGCACTAGAGTGGGGTCCACACCGTATGCTGTAATTTTGTACCCTTGGTCTGCTAAGTTTTGAATAATGCTTTTAGATAGAGGGTAGCCCTTTAAGGGTTCGCCTCTGGCGCAAACAAGGACTGAATTGTTTATTTTCTTGGATTTTGTTCTATAGAAGATATCTTTATCAACACCAAGTCCCACATATTTCGAGTGGTAGTAGAAATCTGTTGCGAGTGCTTCTGAAAGCCATTTATAGCAGGATATATAGGTAAAATCTGGTGCATACGAAGACCAGGCTCTTAATTCATTAAATGTGTCTCTGCCCTTGTAATAAGATGTTTCAATATCTAGTGATAGCCATACTGGAATCCCTCTCAGTATAGAGCTGCGCCATACATGTTCCGCTGTTTCCCACCAAGTTGCTATTTTTATAGAGTTTAGCGGATATAGCTCTTGTTGAAGCTCTGCGAAATTGTTGAATTGAGAAAATTTCACATCATTATTAAATTGAAACCAATCCGGCTTCGAAGCGAGTGACCAGATTTGTACAGAGTATCTGTCTGATTGGCCGGCGAGAAAGTCAGCAAATCTAAAAATTACTCTATGTCCGCCTCCTACGCCGGTATCTTTAGTTACAAATATAATGCTTACTTTCTTTTGACTGTTAGTTACTTTTCTTTTGAAGAATTTCCCCTGTTTCTCCCAAAAAAAATTTTGAGAGTTTATTTCTCTTTTTCCAGGGTTTTTGCCTCTGGTAATTGATTCGTGATGATATATTTCAGAGGCGCCTACATAAGTCACAGGTAGATTTTCATTCCATACTCTGAGGCAATAGTCAACATCCTCGAAACCCATTTCAAAATTTTCATCAAAATGGCCGACTGCTTTCAATGTTTCGTTGGTTATGTATAAGGCCGCTGCTGTGCAGTATAATGCGTTATAGTTCATTAAGGCAGGTGGGTGATATCGATCTTGCATTCTATTTCTGTGTTCAAACCAATCTGGTGCATTAAAATTTCTAAAACCACCTGCGTGCTGGATTTTGTTGTTCGGGTACAATAGTCGTGCGCCTGCTACACCGCCGTTCATTCTGGCAACAGCACACAGAGAACTTATTGAAAACTCTGTAAGCTCTGTATCGCTATTTAATAGTAAGATGTCAGATCCAGATTTAGCTGCACGCAATCCTCTGTTAACGTTTGCAGAAAAACCCTTATTTATCTTCGACCTGATAATTGTTATTGGAATTCCCATGTCTTTAGAGGCAATGGTTTCTAAATAATCTTTGTGTAATTGGTTTGTGCTGCAGTCATCGCTAATGACTATTTCTGATATTAAATTATTGCTGTATTTAAGTATGGAATTAATGCAATTTTCTAATACTTCGTAGTCATTATAACTTGGAATTACTGCCGATATTTTGGGGCGATACTCAAGTGTGTCTGTGACGTGCTTTAGATGTGCTTGTGAGTGATTAAGGAAATGAATTGGCGGCGCAGATGGTAGAGGGGTTGCTAGGGATTTGGTGGTGCTGTTTAGTTTTTTTTCAGTAATTCGCAGGAAACTAATGAGAACCTCGTTGAGGTCTTCGCTATTAATGTGAGAGTTAATTTCGTTTAGGGTTTCTAGTTCCTCATGTCCAAAAAAGGTTCGTATAACCTTCTCGCTAGAACTTGCTATCGTTTTTTTCTGAATTAATATGCTGCCCAGCCAGTTGCTCCAATCAAATTTTTCGTCATCTGAAAATGAAAAATTGCTGATTAGCCGCCATTTAAGCGTTCCTTTTGGGAGTTTCTTGATTATTTTATATTTTTTTATAAATGTTTTAGCGTTACCAATTAGCTCAGCATTGTTAGCCTCTTTGGAGCAAAGCATATCTCCAATTATTTGAATTCTGTTGAAGCCACTTTGCAGCTTGAAGGCGTAGTGAATTAATCCCTGCTTATCAGGGTGTCTGCCTAAAATGACCAGGTAAGCCTTTTCAATGAATTCGTTGGGTGGGCTTAGGAGTAGATTATCAATTTCGGTTGTGTTATTTGTTCTGTGCATGGTTCTATTGTGTCCGTAAAATTATTATTGATTTGGGTTATAAAGAGTGATAGTGCTCTATGGCTTCACTCACAGAGCTGTGTTCGATTAATTTACCGCCATCTAAAATCGCGGCGTTTGTGCAATGGTTGGCAATTAGATCCGTTTGGTGGGCGACGATAATCATCGCGCGATCTCCTCTTTTATCAAAGAGTTCGACGTTGCACTTTTGGTGAAATCTATGGTCCCCAACTGACATCCCTTCATCAATTAAGAAGCAGTCAAATTCTATTGACATTGAAATTGCGAAAGCCAGTCGTGAGCTCATCCCCGATGAGTAGTTTTTTACTGGCTCGTTTAGGTAAGGCCCTAGTTCTGCAAAGTCCTCAACTAGCTTTATTGTTTTTTCAAAGTCTACATTGTAGATTCTGGATATTAGTTTGACATTGTCTCTTCCTGTTAAACTTCCTTGGAAAGCACCGCCAAATGCTAATGGCCAGGATATTGACATGTCTCTTTTTACTGACCCCGAAGTAGGGATTTCTGCACCGCTTATTATTCTAATAAGCGTCGATTTCCCTGCGCCATTTCTTCCTAAAATCCCCCATTTTTCCCCTGGTTTGATTCTGATGCTTATCCCGTCAAGAACGGTCCTTTCGGACTTGCCGTGATGGATTGGATACCTTTTGCTTATATTTTCGAGTGTTAGCATGGTTTTCTTTCAGGTGCTTTGTACGCGTCTGTTCGCAATATTTGTTAAAGCGTAGCTAATGAGTGTTGTTAATAAAAGCATGATTATCGTGTATTCAGGATTGTAATATGTTGGAAGTCGATCCCCATAGTAGCCATCGTGGAACCACTCAACACAGTTTACTAGCGGGAATAGTAAAAGATAATCTCTGTATGGTTCTGGAACGGCTGCTGCTGTTATGAAAACACCTGAAAATGGTAGATTTAGGTATAGAATAATGTGAGATACTCTTTCAATCGCCTCGCTAAGCTCGGATAGTGCCGCCATGAATAGTACAAATGAAAATGAAAACCAGACCACCATTATGTATCCAGTTATCATTGTAAGTAGATTTGCTGGCCACTCGCAAATTCCTATTGCTACAAAAATCAAATATAATATTAAAAAGGATGCGGTGGCACTTGAGAACTCTAGAAGAATTCTTGAATAAATAATATCTGTAGGGCGCACTGGCCTGTGATGGAGTAGAGCTCGATTTATGTCAACTGCTTTTACTACTCGCCCCGTTCCATTCCTCCATAAAAGCAGAGTAGGGTAACTGACTGCTAGATACTCTGCTACCGTAGTCCCAGTGAACTCTGAGTGACCTGCAGCTGAAAAAATAATCATTACGCCTACGATAAACATCGCAGGTTCTGCAATGATCCAAATAATCCCTATACCTTCCCTGCCGTATCTCGTTATCATTTCGCGCAGAGTAAGTGCCCATATTACTCTGAGTTGTATTCTTAACTGGTCTATGAATTTTGGGGCTGTGTTATCTGTCATAATGCTCACGTACGCCTGCATTAAGGATGCTTAAAATACCCCATACAATTAGCGATAGTAGTAATGTTGCCAGTATGCCTTGTGCTCTCTTGGGTTCAGTTGGTGAGTCGGGCGTATTTGGCTCGCTGATTCTTTCTATATATATGTGTTGTCGTTGTGCTTGGGTTCTTGCTTGTTGTAGAGATGCCATGGCGCTCATCAGCTCTCTCTCTGCATATTCGTTATCGAGTGATAAGCGTTCATATTCTATTGCTTTGCTTGCGAGTGATTTGTCGCTTGATCCTGCTACTTTGGCTGTTTCTTGGGCTATTTCATTTTTTAGTAATTCTGCACGTTCTTTGAGTGTTGGTAGTTGAGGGTTGTTTTTGGTTAGTGTTTGTATTTGTATTATCTGTACTTTTGTTGCTAGCAATTGGTCTTGAAGCCTAGCGATCTGCTGCAATGGTATTGCTGACTGCTTTTCAGGGTTAATTACTCCGAATTGATTTCGATATTTCCCCATCGCTAATGAAGCGGCTTTTGCTTTGTTTTCTGCCTTTGTGAGATTTTCTTCTGCGAATCCTATCATGTCGCGCTGGGCGCGATCATTCAATTTATTTACCAGGCCTTCTGCTTGTTTCAGTAGCAGCGAATTCATTTGATATGCATCTTTTGCTGTGTAAGCGCGTGTCGTTAATGTAAGAATGCTTGATAATGGATCAATTTTGGTGCTGACTTTTTTTTCATAGTATTTATAGAAGTTTTCTAGATTGTTTTCCCAGTATATTAGACCTCCAAATCTATTGAATGGGTCTATGTTTTTGTTCTCGAATTCTTGACGCAGATTCATTTTGCTGATTAATGAGTTCATTGCGTCTCTGGATGTCAGGTAATCCTTTACTGTAAAAGAGTCGTTTTGTGATGTGTTAAAACCTACTCCTTGTAAAAATTGACCGAGTACTGATGGTGTTGAATGTTCCGGGGTCCTAATTACAAGTGTTGACACTGAAACATATACATCTGATGCAATAAATCCGAAATATAAAACCGATATCAATGTTGGTACTGCTACTACTGTTGTGAATAGCTTGTTTTTGAATATGAATAAATTTGTTAATTTTTTTTTCATTTTGTTATTTGTTGGTTGTTTCTATTGGTGCGCGACCGTATACGTCTTCGATGCGGACGATATCGTCTTCGCCCAGGTATTGACCGGTCTGGACTTCGATGAGGACGACGTCAATCATGCCGGGGTTGGCCAGCCGATGATTCTGACCGGCCGGGATGTAGGTGGACTCGTTGGCTGCCAGCAGGATTTCCTTGTTTCCGTTCACTACCTTGGCCATACCGCTCACGACCACCCAGTGTTCGCTGCGGTGATGGTGCATTTGCAGGGAGAGGGTTGCGCCCGGTTTTACGACGATGCGCTTGATCTTGAAGTCCGGCCGTTCCTCGAGCACGGTGTAGGTGCCCCAGGGGCGGTGTACCGTGCGATGCAGGCGATGGGCTTCGTGGCCGGCAGTCTTCAGTTGCTTGAACAGGTGTTTGACTTCCTGGCTACGCTCCTTGTGCGCCACCAGCAGGGCATCGGGCGTGTCGATGATGACGAGGTTTTCCACGCCCACGGCGCCGACCAGACGGTTGTCGCTGCGAATGTAACAGTCGTGCACGTCGTGCATGATGACTTCGCCATCCAGACGGTTGCCGGATCCATCCGTTTGGCCGATGGCACCCAGCGCCTGCCAAGAACCGATGTCGCTCCAGCCGATGTCGCTCGGGACTACGGCTGCATTCTCGGTGCGTTCCATGACCGCGTAGTCGAAGGACTCTTCCGGGACGCGGGTGAAATCGTCGGCGTTCAGCTCGCAGTGGAAGAAGTCGTTGTTGTTGGTCACGCCCTGCGAGATTTTGGAATGACTAATGGTTTCACGGACAGCGTCGAGGATTTCCGGTGCATATTTGTCCAGCTCGTCGAGTACCGTTTGGGCCTTGAAGCAGAACATGCCGGAGTTCCACAGAAAGCGCTCGCTGGCGACAAACTCGATGGCCGTAGGCAGGTCCGGTTTTTCGACAAAGCGGATGACCTGATTCTCCTGATATTCGATGTAACCATAACCGGTTTCCGGCTGGTTCGGCTTGATACCAAAGGTGACGAGGCGCCCTTTTTCGGCCAACTGCTTGGCCTGATTGACGGCTTCCTCGAAGGCTACCTTGTTTTCGATCAGGTGGTCTGCTGCCAGCACGAGCAACAAAGCCTGGGGATCCTTCCGGGCAACCATCAGTGCCGCAGAGGCGATGGCGGCAGCCGTGTTGCGAGCGGATGGCTCAAGAATCAAGGAGATGGCCAGATTGTCCTGATTGACCTCATTGAGTTCGTCTTCGATTTTGAAGACCAGATCTCGATTGGTCACAGTGATGACCTGCCGGGTGCCAGTTAAACCCGCTGCACGCAAAAAGGCTTTCTGAAGCAGGCTCTGCCCATCCGGTAGGCGAATGAAGGGTTTGGGATGCAGCTCTCGAGATAGGGGCCAAAGGCGCGAACCCGCGCCACCACACAAAATTACTGGGAAGAGAGCGTTTGTCATGTTTATTCCGTACTTAGATGATGGTCTTTAACGTATTCAATGTGTAATCGATTTGTGTTTTTGTATGTTCGCTGGAGATGAAAAACCGGAGTCTTGCGGCTTTTTCTTCGACGGCTGGGTGAATGATGGGCTGTACGTTGATGCCTTGGGTCAGAAGCTGGTTTGACAACTTAACGGCCTTCAGTGACTGACCAATGACAATGGGTACGACACAATAGCCTTGGCTCAGGCCTGTGTTCATGCCGAGTTCGCCTGCCTTTTGCAGGAAATAATGGCCACGTTCCTGAAGTCGGGCGACCCGCTCCGGTTCTGCCTGGATGATGTGCAGGGCTTCCAGGGAGGCGGCGGCAAGCGGCGGGGCCATGCCGACGCTGTAGACGAACCCGGGCGCGGCATAGCGCAGGTGCTCGACCAGTGCTTTCTCGCCGGCAATGTAGCCGCCACAGCCGGCCAGACTCTTGCTGAATGTGCCCATCCAGATGTCCACATCCTTGCCCGCAATCCCGAAGTGTTCGGCAATGCCCATGCCGCGGGCGCCGAGCACGCCGAAGGAGTGCGCCTCGTCCACCATCAGGAAGGATTGGTAGCGTCGCTTGATATCGATGAAGCGGGGCAGGTCGGGGATATCCCCATCCATGCTGTAAAGACCCTCGATGACGATGAGCACGCGCTGATAGCGGTCGCGCATGTCGGCGAGGATTTGTTCCAGGGTGGCCCAGTCGTTGTGCGGGAATGCCCGGCGTTGGGCGCCGCCCAGCTGAATGCCCATCATCACGCTGTTGTGGATCAGGGAATCGTGCAGGACGAGATCCTTCGGGCCGAACAGATGGCCGATCGCAGAGACATTGGTGGCGTGGCCGCTGACGAAGGCGAGGGTGTCATCCACCCCGTAGGCTTTGGCGATGGCCTGTTCCAGCGCCTGGTGGATGGGACGCTCGCCGGAGACGACCCGACTGGCGGAGACTGAGGTGCCGTATTGCTCGATTGCCTTTTGTGCGGCAGCGTTGACGCGCGGATCGCCCGAAAGCCCTAGGTAGTTGTAGTTCGCGAAGTTGATGCACTCGCGGTCGGCGATGCGCGTGGTGGCACCGGCGACGCCTTCATGAGCACGGAAGAACGGATTGTCCAGGCCGATGCGGCGCGCGGCCGCCTGGGGAATCAAGACCTGCTGATAACCCGGAAAGGCGTCGAAGCGGGTGAGTTCCTCGGCGACATGGCTGCAGCCAGCGGCAGCGTCGGTGGAGGTGGAAGCCGTGTCACCGGCATTGCGCGATGCGCCGAAGAAACGACGAATCAGATTCTGCTTGCTGTCACCGCTGAGCTTGTCGGTTGACTTGTCTTGATGCATACCCGCCGCCGTCCGACTATCGGCGGTCGAGCGCGTGGCGACTTCGGGGTGCTCCAAGTCAGTGTTCAGCGGGGGTTTCATGATGTTTTCACCGTGTCTTTCATGCTCCGGGCCATATCGGCCATTTCTGCGATTTCGGTTTCGTCGGCATCGGCGGAATGGATGACCGCCATATGTCGAACGATGTCTTCCATGCGCTGCGTTTCCGTCTTCGTGCTCTGGTTTTCGAAGAGGTGGTGGTACACCCGTTCGGCGAGTCGGTCGATGGTCGGTCCTTCGTTCAGAACCATTGCGGGCATGTGCACGCTGAATCGCTTCTCGATTCCCAATGCAAGTTCCACGCCCATGAGTGAGTCGAGCCCCATGTCGAACAGCGATTTCTTGCGATCGATGCGTTCGACCGAGAGACCGAGCACCTGAGCCACTTCATCGGCGAGCATTTCCGCGATCTGCTTGAGCGCTTCCTCTGGCGTACAGTCCTTCAGCAGGGCGCGAATATCGCCGGTCTGGATCTGGGCGGCCCGGCCGGCCGTGCGCCGGAGCGGTTCGAAGGTCATGGCGGAGGCAGCGGGCAGGGCGCGTTCCAGGGCATGCCAGTCCAGGCGCATCACGGCGCGAGTGGGCAAGTCATGCGTGAGCGATTCCTCAAGTGCATCAAGGGCTTCGCTCGCTGTTACGGCCTTGCCGCCGATACGGGCTTCCAAACCTTCCTGAACGTTCTGGTTGTCCACAAGGTAACCCACATCACCCAGCGGGCCCCAGCAGAGTGCAGTACCTGGCAAATGTTGCGCGCGACGCTGGTGCATCAGTGTCTCAAGGAACCCATTTGCTGCCACATAATTAGCCTGACCAGGGTTTCCGATGAAGGTCGTAGCGGATGAATACACAACGAAAAAGTCCAGCAAACTGTTTTGGGTTGCGGTGTGCAGGTTCCAGGCACCCTGTACTTTGGGCGCAAAGGCTTTTTGGAACCGCTCCGCATCAAGATTGTGCACCAATGCATCGTCAAGCACCATGGCGGCGTGAATCACACCCCGAAGCGCGGGGCCATTCTGGGCAATTTCCTGAATGACGTTCGTGACCGATTCCGCGTCCGTGACGTCGCAGGCCACGACGCGCACACGGCTGCCGTCCGCGCCGAGTTCATCCAGTCGGTCGGCGATGCCCGGGGTGTCCAGGCCGCGCCGGCCCAGGAGAACGACCTGACCGGCACCGCGTTGCAGTAGCCAGCGTGCGGTTTCGAAGCCGAAGCCGGTCAGGCCGCCGCTGACGAGATAGCTGCCGTCCGCCTGGCAGAGCAACGGTTCGTTCGTTTCGGACGTTCCCCGTGATGCTCGGGCAGGTTCAATGATCGGCGGCGGTGTTTCCAGGGTGACGACGACCTTGCCGATCTGCTTGGCCTGCTGCATGTAGCGGAAGGCATCGACGACCTGCTCGGCCGGGAAGATGCGATGAGGGAGCGGGTGCAGTACCCCGTCGTGGAACAGGGCCATGACTTCGCTGAAGAGTTTGGCCGCCAATTCGGGACGTGCCGCCATGAGTTGGTCGGCATCGATGCCGAAGTAGCTCAGGTTGTCCTTGAACGGACGCAGGCCGATGTGGGTATTTTCGTAGAAGTCGCGCTTGCCGAGTTCCAGGAAGCGCCCGAACGGTCGGAGGATGTGCAGGTTGCGATTGATGGCTTCGCCGGCCAGGGAGTTCAGGACCACGTCGATGCCTTGGCCGCCGGTGGCGCTCATGATCTGATCCGCGAAGGCCAGATCGCGCGAGCTGTACCGGTGATCGACACCCATCAGGGCGACGAAATCCCGCTTTTCGTCGCTGCCGGCCGTGGCGTGAATTTCCGCCTTCAGATGTCGGGCGACTTCGATGGCAGCGATGCCGACACCGCCGGCAGCACCATGGATCAGTACGCGCTCGCCTTCGCTGAGTTGTGCGAGATGCGCCAGCGCGTAGTAGACAGTGAAGAACACGGTCGGCACGGTGGCCGCCTCGGCAAAACTCCAGTTCTCGGGTTTGCGCGCGACGGCACCGGCATGAGTGATGACGTGGCTGGCGAAGCATTGCGGGCCAAATCCGAGAACGTCGTCGCCCGGTTTGACGTGGGTGACGCCCGCGCCGATGCGTGAGACGACGCCCGAAAACTCCAGGCCCAGGCTCGGGCCGGAGAAACCGTTTTCGACGGCTTCGTCGCTCAGCAGGCCCATGGCGTACATCACGTCGCGGAAGTTGAGACCGACCGCCTTGACCTGGACTTCGATCTCGTTGGCAGACAGGGCACGCTCAGGGAAGGCGCGCCACTTGAGGTTGCGCAGCTGGCCCGGCGTATCGAACTGCAGGTGGTATCGATCGGCCGGAACCGATGTTGCGGTATCGGTGGTGTCCGCGGGACGCATGCGCGGCACGAAACGACCCTGATCCGTGAGGATGACTTCGCGTTCCGGGTCGGTCCCGGTCAATTCGCGCAGGACGGTGACGAGTAGCGGATCGTCCGCGGGGGGCACGTCCGTCGTCGCGGGGTCGGTGCCGATTGCGGGAATGTCGATCAGGGTGATGTCCAGCCCTGGATATTCGTTCATCGCGACGCGCGCCATGCCCCAGAGTGCCGCCGATGCGGGATTGGCGTCCGGCCGGGGCGATCCGACGAGGGCGCCGCCCGGGGCGAACCACCACAGTCGGGGCGGGGTGCCGTTGTATTCTTCCAGCGTGTGCAGCAGGTCGAGGGCGCGCAGGCAGAGGGCCTGGCCGGTCTCGCCCGGCATCGGGCCGGGGCCGGCCAGTGCGGCGAGATCGACAACGTGGTTCAGTGGGCCAATCTGCTGATCGGTCTGTTCCAGCAGTGCCGACATGTCTTCGGCCGTCAGGGTATCGAGTTCGGCGAACAGGGCGACGCGCTGCCCATTCTGATCGAGCAGTGCCGCCAGCCGGTGGCCCCAGGCCGTGGCCTGATCGTCCTTGCCGCTCAACAGCAGCCAACCGGAAACCTCTGTTTCCGGGGTTTCCGTGGCGATGGGTGCCGGGGCGGTGGTTGTCGGTGCGGCGATAACGAGATAACCGCCGCTCTGCAGTTCGTCATCGGATTCGTGACGGACGTGCAGCCCTTCGTAGCCCCATCCGGACAGGGCGGTTCGCCAATGGCTGGCCGGGCGAAGCGGACTGCGGCGCGTGGCCGTCTGCTGTTGCCACCAGCGGTCGTCCGTCAGATGAATGAATTCCGAGAAGAGGGAAGGGGCCTGTTCGGCAAGCAGCAGTAGGCCGCCCTGGGCGAGCTTCTGACGCAGTTGCCGCAGCAGCGCCGGATGGTGCTCCAGCGTGTGTACGCCTTCCGGGAACAGCATCAGATCGAAATGGGCCGGCAGGGCATGCGTGGCGCTGAGTTGTCCGGTCTGTGCATCCAGGTCCGCCACGACGAGTGCGGCGGTTCGATCGTACAGGCTGCGCAGATCGTTGCGTTGCTCCGCGTCGGGATGTGTGATGACGAGTTCGATCGGCCGGTGCGTGGTCTGCGGTATGAGTTCGTCGATCAGGCCGGTTTGTGCCGAGCCGATCACGAGGATGCGCAGCGGTGCCTCCTGGGGCGTGTCGGCGAGGATGGCCCGCCAGGTCTGGTTCAGCAGGATTCGCGTGCCCGCCAGGCTGATGCCCGATTCGCCGACCTGGTCATATTGGGCGCCCGAGGTGATTTCCGCCGCCCAGACTCCTGCATCGCGCTCGCCGCGGATCAGTTCCGGCAGGGCCCGCCCAACACGCCCGATCAGTGTGATTTCCGGCGCGCAGGCCGGATATTCGCTCATGAGCGTCGTCCAGATCAGCGCCGATTCGGGTGGCGCTTCGGTTGTGTCCAGCGTTTCGTTGCCGGCATCGTCCGTCTGGAGCCAGCCCTGACGGGTGAGGACGTCGCGCATCCAGTCCAGCATGGCTCGGGAGGCCGGGGTGATGAGGCCCTGATCGGCATGGGACGCAATCCAGCCGCTAGCGGCGAGATCGGCGTAGGTTTCATAGACGTAGGCGGAAACCAGCGCGTCCAGCAGGGGACTGATTTCCTGGTGATAGGTCTGGCGCGCCGTGGCAGTTGCGGCAGACAGGGGGACCTGGGAGGCCAGCGCGGCCCATTCGTCCGGCGTGCGGATGAGTGCCGACGTGCGATTTTCCTGATGGGGCTTGGGGATCGCGTCGATCTGCCAGCGCGGCGGTGCGGCGGTTTCGGATTGCTGAATCGTCGAGGCCCGGAAGCGGCACTGGTGAGCACGGACGACCAGGGCGCCGCAGTCGTCGAAGAGTTCGAAATCCGCCAGCGCGGAATGCGGGCTGTGGCGTCGCAGGGCTCCGCGCAGGCTGGTAATCGGGCGTCCGGTGTCCTGCCATTGCAGGCGGCCGATCTTGACCGGCAGCAGGGTGACGCCATGCCCGGAGCGGATTTCCGCACGCTGGTGACTGATCAGGGCCTGAAAGCAGAGATCGAGTACGGCCGGGTGCAACAGGTGGTCGGGCGCGTGGCTCAGGGATTCCGGGAGGGTGATGGTGCCTTCGAGCGCGTCGCCCAGGACGCGGACTTCGGAGAGCCCCTGGAACGCCGGGCCGTAGTTCAGGCCGATGCGTTCGGCGATTTCATAGTGTTCAGTGCCGCTGACGACGTCCGCGTTCGGTGCCGTATTCGCATCGAGCGGGCGCAGGGTTTCGGTCAGTTCCGTGAGCGGCGCACCGAGTACACGACCGGCGGCATGCAGACTCCAGTCGTCCGAGGACACGCGGGGGCGGCTGAGAATCTGGAAGCTGCCGTCGCGCGGGGTCAGCACCAGACGGACGAGTCGGGCCTGATTAGCCTCGAACACCAGCGGCTGCACGATTTCCAGTTCTTCGATATCGATGGCATCGATCGCAAAGTGCAGCTTGGCAGCCGTGAGGGCCATTTCGGCATAGCCGGCGCCCGGCATGACGACGGCGCCGCCGACGGCGTGATCGGCCAGATAGGGCAGGGTTTCGGGATCGAGGGTGTTTTCCCAGCCAGCCTCCAGTTCCTTGAGCGGGTAGCCGAGCAATGGGTGGATGCGGTTGCGCCGGATCAGATCGTAGCCTTCGGGCGTCTGTTCGATCCAGTAATGCTGACGCTGCCAGGGATAGCTCGGCAGATCGAGTAGCGGCGCCGTTGCGGGCAGGCGGGTCCGGAGCGACGATGGGCCGCGCAGCAGGTGGATTCGATGAATGGCTTCATTGAGGTCGATCCACTGGTCGGCATCCTTGCGCTGGGTCGGCAAAATGCGGACCGACGTGTTGGATTTGCCGGCGCATTGGGTCAGGTAGCGTTGCAGAATCGCGTTCGGGCCGATTTCGACGAAGATGCGGCAACCGGCGTCGATGAGTTTTTCCGTGGCCTGGGTGAAGTGCACGGCGTCGCGAACGTTGTGCCACCAGTATTGCGCGGTCAGTTGCGTGCCGGGGCACCAGTCTCCGGTGACGGTGGACACGAATCGGCCATTGCCCGCTGCCGGTTTCAAATCCGCCATGGTTTCCAGGATTTCGGCCTGGATCGGGTCCATGGCGCGACTGTGGAAGGCGTATTCGAGATCCAGCACGCGATTGAAGACGCCCCGGTCGTCCAGCCAGTCGCTGAATCGGACCAGCACGTCCGGATCGCCCGCCAGGGTAACGGAGGCCGGGTCGTTCATTGCGGCGATTTCGATCCAGTCGTCCTTCAGTCCCGCTTCGGCGATCAGCTCGGGGATGGCGTCGGCCGAAAGTCCGACAGCCATCATCTTGCCGTTGCCGTGGGTTTTCGCCTGAGCATGGCTACGCTTGCAGACGACGTCGATCGCCTGTTCGAGCGTGTAGATGCCGGTGACCCAGGCGGCGGCAACTTCCCCAACGCTATGGCCGATGGCCGCATCGGCCTCGATGCCGTCGTCGCGCAGGAGTTCGGTGATGCCAACCTGGATGGCGAAGAGCAGGGGCTGGGCGACGGCGGTGTCGCTCATTCGGCTGTGCTCGGCCGTGGCTTCCAGCTCCTCGATGATCGAGAAGCCGGCGTGCGGTTTGATTTGCTTGTCGAGGGCGTCGAGCGTCCGCGCGAAGCGGGGCGATTGCTTGCGTAGGGTGAGTGCCATGCCCAGCCACTGGGCGCCGTTGCCGGAATAGACGAAGGCGACCTTGTTCTCTGCGATCGAACCGTCGTCGTTCTTTACCTTGTCGAGCGCCGATTCGCGGACGACACCACGCGGCGATTCTCCCGCTGCCAGGGCCGACAGCCGGTCGCGAATTTCCTCGACGCTGTCGCCGAACACGGCGCAGCGCTGATCCAGCCAGTCGCGTCGCAGCGCCGCGTTATGGGCGATGGCGGGGAAATCGGCATCGGGCTCGCTCAACAGCGTCTCGTATTGGCGGGCGTATTCGGCGAGCGCTTCTTCCGCGCGGGCGGAGAACACCAGCGGCGGCATGCGATCGCGTGGCGCTGCGGCTTGCGCTGCGGCTTGCGCAGGGGCTTCCTCGAGAATGGTGTGGGCGTTCGCACCGCCGAAACCGAAGGAGTTGATGCCGACGCGCAGCGGTCGATCCCGGCCGGTGAGGGGAATCGATTCGGTGGCGACTTTCAGGTTCAGGCCGGCGAAATCGATGTCGGGATTGAGGGTCGCTGCGTGGATCGACGGGGGAACCTCGCGGTTCTTGAGCGTCAGGATGGCCTTGACCATGCCGGCCATGCCGGAAGCGGGTTCCATGTGGCCGAGATTGCTCTTGATGGAGCCAACCGGCAGCGGGGCATCCTTGGGGCGGAATTGGCCGAGCGCCTGACCGAGCGCGCGGGTCTCGATGGGGTCCCCCACCGAAGTGCCCGTGCCGTGGGCTTCGATATAGTCGATGTCCTCAGGGGTGAGCCCGGTGCGTTCGAGCACGCTGCGAATCAGTTCCATCTGGCCATCGGGACTGGGTATGGTCAGGCCGGTCTTGCGGGCGCCGTCGGCGTTGGTGCCGGTGCCGCGGATCAGTGCATGGATGCGGTCGCCATCGCGTTGTGCCTGCTCCAGGGTCTTGATGAGTAGCACGGCGCCACCTTCCGAACGGACGTAGCCGTCGCCGCCGGCGGCGAAGGTGCGGCATCGGCCCTTGCCGGAGAGCATCGAGGCCTTGGAAAAGCCGACGAAGGGGTAGGGGTGCATCAGCATGTTCACGCCACCGACCAGTGCCGCCCCCGCTTCGCCGCGCCGCAGGGCTTCGCAGGCCATGTGCAGGGCGACCAGCGAGGATGAGCAGGCGGTGTCCACGGCCATGCTCGGGCCGTGCAGGTCGAAGGTGTAGGAAATCCGGTTGGCCGCGATGCTGAGCGTGTTGCCGGTCATGGTGTAGGCATCCATGCCCGACAGGTCGTCGAGGATGCGCATGCCATAGTCGAGGCCGGAGATGCCGACGAAGACGGCGCAATCGCTCCCGGCCATGCGTTCGGCGGGCACACCGGCGTCCTCGAAGGTTCGCCAGGTCAGTTCCAGCAGGAGCCGCTGCTGCGGGTCGAGCTTGTTCGCTTCGCGCGGCGAGATGCCGAAGAAAGCGGGGTCGAATTGACCCATGTCGCTCAGTACGCCGGCGGAGAAAGTGACACTCTTGCCCGGTTCGTTGCGGCGCGGGTGCTGCAGGGTGTCCGTGGCCCAGCGTTCGGCGGGGACTTCGGTGATCAGGTCTCGGCCTTCCTTGAGTGCCGCCCAAAGCGAATCGGGTGTGGCGAGATCGCCCGGCAGGCGGAACGCCATGCCCACGATAGCCAGTGTTTCGGTGTGTGATGGCTTCGAGCTGCGTTTAGACAATGCAAGTACCTGAGTATCAAAAATAAGTTGTTTTATTGCGTGAGCAGCCATACAACCGTTCACGTTAGATATCAGCCAAGTCTATCGGATTTCGATCAAAATGGCGCAGGTGTCGCCCCATCCATGACATGGTCGGATTTGTCCGGCATCCGTGCTTCAAAGGTATTCGTCGGCAGCTTGCTCGCGTGAACCTCGAAGGCAGCTTACCAGATGTGTGGGATGTTATCCCACGACGGGGAGTTGGTCCCAGCGGGTGGTGTAGGACGGGGTGCGCCGGCTCTGTTGCATCTGCCAGCGGTGTTCGAAGCCTTCGGCGGCGAAACGGACCTGACGGCGGCCCATCTTGAGGTTGATCCGGTCGATGGCGGTCATCAGCGCCTGACGGCGGGTGCGGTCGTCCGCGGTCTGCGTGCTGAACAGGCTGCCCTGGCTGCCTTGCAGCGGGCCGAGGTCGAACAGGATGACGCCGCATTTCTGGTAGCGCAGGCCGGGGCGGTAGATCTGCTTCAGGGCGGCATGGGCGCAGCGCAGCAGTTGGGCGGTGTCGTCCGTGGCCTGATGGAGGTTGACGGTGAAGCTGTTGTAGTAGGGGGTGGCGCCGGTGTCCTCGAAGGGGCTGGTGTTCAGGAATACCGTGATGGCACCGGTGATCGAACCCTCCTGCCGGAGCGTTTCGGCGGCCCGGCTGACGTGACTGCTCACGGCCTCGCGGATCGCCGTGAAGGCGGTCTGTCGGCGGCCGAAGGAGCGCGAGGCGATGATCTGCTGGCGGGGCGGCGCTAATTCTTCCACGGCGATACAGGACTCGCCGCGCAGTTCGCGGACCACCCGTTCGACGGAGAGGCTGTAGCGTCGGCGGATCAGTTCGGGCGGCGCATCGCGCAGCTGACGGGCGGTGGCGATACCCTCGGCCTGAAGCCGGCGGGATAGCCGTCGGCCGATGCCCCAGACGTCGCCGACCTCGGTGACGCCCAGCACCCGCTCCAGACGATCCGGCGCGCGCAGATCGCAGACGCCGTCGGTCAGGTGCGGGTTCTTCTTGGCGAAGTGATTGGCCAGCTTGCTCAGGGTCTTGCTGTGGGCGATACCGATGGAGATGGGGATGCCGGTCCATTGGCCGACGGTACGCCGGATGGTTTGGGCGTAATCGGTGAGATCGCGGTCGGCGAAGCCGGTGAGTCCCAGAAAGCATTCGTCGATGGAATAGACCTCGATGTCCGGGGAGAACTGCGCGAGGGTCTGCATCACCCGCCGCGAGAGGTCGCCATACAGGGTGTAGTTGGAGGAAAACACGGCGGCCCCGGCCTGGGCCAGCTGCGCTTTCACCTGGAAGTAGGGCGCGCCCATGGGAATGCCCAGCGCCTTGGCCTCGTTCGAGCGGGCGATCACGCAGCCATCGTTGTTCGACAGCACGACCACCGGCCGCCCCACCAGCTTCGGGTTGAAGACCCGTTCGCAGGAGGCATAGAAGTTGTTGCAGTCGGCCAAGGCAAAGACGGGTTTCACAGCTTGTGGATCACGCTGGTGACGACGCCCCAGATCTGGAAGTCCTGGGCCTCGCGGACGACGATCGGCGCGTAGTCGGGATTCTCCGGCAACAGGCGCACGGTCGTGCCCTTGAGCGACAGCCGTTTCACGGTGAGTTCGCCGTCGAGCACGGCGATCACGATCCGTCCGTCCGTGGCTTCCAGCGCGCGATCCACCACCAGCACGTCGCCGGGATGGATGCCGGCACCCAGCATCGAGTCGCCGGAGACGCGCACCATGAAGGTGGCCGCCGGGTGGGCGATCAGGTGTTCGTTCAGATCGAGGGTGTCTTCGAGGTAGTCGTCCGCCGGGGAGGGAAAGCCGGCCGAGACCCGGCTGCCGTAGAGGGGCAACGGCAAGGGATGTGGATCGGCGACGGGGCGGCGGAAGTCGTCGAGTTCGGCCAGGCGATTCGGGCGGCGGAACGGGAGGACCTTATCGGAAACAAGGTGGGGTGGCAGGCCGTGATCGGCGTCGTTCGATGCGATCGCGGATTCCGTGCTCCGGCCCTGTGTTGGGAACTGTGTTTGGGCTTGCTGCGCCAGCCAGTCCGTGACGGTATCGAGCAGGCTTTCCGGCACGCGGATGGGGCGGGTTGGCTCCCGGAAACGCCCCTGACCCTTGGGGCGGCCGGCGCCGCGACGGGCGCCGCCATGGGATTTGGCGGGTATTTCCCGAGCTTCGGTGTCAATTGGTTCGGACTGGGGCGGGCGTTTCGCCATGATTGCAGTTCCACACGGTATTTTGAATATTGTGCGTTATTCAAAATCAGCGCGCGGCACTTGTCAATGGGGCGGTTGTGTCATCCGCTTGATCCGACAATTCGGGTAGATGTTTCGAGTCGATTATTGGGGCCGGTTGCCGGTCGGTGTCTCGGTGGCGGAGCCCCGGCGGCGCAGCCGGACGAAAACGGCGACCAGCACGCGGCGCGTGCCCCGGGCAAGATGCAGCCCTAGCCGGACGGGCCGCCAGAAGAAATTCAGCAGCCCACTCACCAGGAACAGCAGCAGAGCGAGGATGAGAAACCAGCCGACGAACTGGACGATTCCGGGTGCGACGCCGAGGGTGTGTGCGAGCCCGGCCAGCAGGCTGTTGATGAGCGAGGGGTGACGCAGGATCACGTAGCCCGTGGCGATCACGGCGCCCCAGGTGCCCAGGCGGGCGAGGAAGGACGAGCGGGGCAGCAGTGCCGCGCCGAAAATCCGGGTGCGCTGCAGGAGGCTCATCCGTGCGGTACCGCCTGCTGCCGAGGTACGAAGCGTCGCCTGATTGACTGCCTGGGCGCCTTTCCCGGCGGCGGCCGTTTCCTTTTCCGCCGTTGCGACGGTTCGCCCGGCCCGCAAGAGCTTGAAGGCGGCGGCAAAGAACACGGCATCGGTGGCGGCATCCACGTAATCGCCGGCGGTAAGCGTGGCGCCGGTGTCGGATTTCCGTTCCAGATTGGCGATCCCGCCGGTGAGGAAATCGCCGATGTCCTGGGCGACGCGCTTGGTCTGGATGCGGCTGACCTGGCCGTTGCGGTCGATCACGAACTGGCCGAGCAGGTCGTGGCCGTCGGCGGCGATCTGCCGGATGGCGTACCAGCCCCGGTTGTCCGGTGTGTCGGCCGCTGCGGCCGCTGGCGGGGCCGTATTTTGTGGCTGGCCCGACAAACTATCCCAGAGCTTGCGGGCGGATTCCGTCGTGCTCTGGATCGTGTTGCCGATGGCCCGTTGGGCCTGAATGGCGAATACGTCGTTGACTCTGAAGTAGTGGATCACGGGGATGATCGCCTCGCCGTAGCGGCGCAGGATGGCCTGGAATTCGGGCGCGGTGCCATAGCGGTCGAGGATTTCCGGCGTCATGCCGGGGTAGGTGTCGAGGGCGATCCAGGCCTTGAGTTGCAGCACCCGGTCGCCCGTGCTGCCGTAGGCGAGCAGCAGGGCCTGGAGATCAGTGGGTTCGTTCATCACCCGGGGATCGATCGGTGCGAGCGTCCGTTCGGCCTGGATATGGATGAGCTGTTCGTCGTAGGGGCGGGGAGGGCCGCTGTCGATCAGGATGGCGAGTGCGCCCAGCAGGCCGCCGAGGACGGCGATCAGACCCAGGGTGCCGAACCGGCTGGGGCGTCTCCCGGTGCGCGAGGGGGCTTCGGGCTGCCCCGAAGCCGAGCTGTCGAGGATGGGGCGTGGGTCAGACACCCTGCTGCTGCAACCAGAGTTCGAACACCGCCAGATGCCAGAGCTTGGCGCCCTGCAGGCGGGTGAAGTGCTTGTCCGGTTCGGCCAGCAGGCGGTTCACGTAAGCCGGTTCGAACAGGCCGCGCTGCTGCGCCGTCGACGTGGACAGGATGTCGCGCATGAATTCGAAGAACGGGCCGCGCACGTACTTGAGCGCCGGTACCGGGAAATAGCCCTTGGGCCGGTCGATGACGGCATCCGGGATGCGCCCGCGCGCGATGCGCTTCAGCATGCCCTTGCCGTCGTGATCCAGCTTGTATTCGGCGGGCATCTTCATGGCGAGTTCGACCAGTTCGTGATCGAGGAAAGGCACGCGTGCCTCCAGCCCCCAGGCCATGGTCATGTTGTCGACCCGCTTGACCGGATCGTCGACGATCAGCGTGCTGGTATCGAGACCCAGCACGCGGTTGAGGTAGCTCTGGCCGCCCAGACCGGCGAATTCCCGGCGAATCCGCTCGCGGGTATGGTCCGGGCCGCGGAAGGGTGCCGTGACCATCTGCAGGAATTCCTCGTGGTCCCGGTCGAAGTAGTAGGGGGCGAAATTCCCCACGTCGTCGCCGGGATGGGCGCGGTCGGCGGCGGCCATCTGCGGATACCAGAAATACCCGCCGAAGACTTCGTCGGCGCCCTGGCCACTCAACACCACCTTGACCTCGCGGGCGACCTGTTCCGAGAGCAGGTAGAACGCCACGGCATCCTGGCCGAACATCGGTTCGCTCATCTGCTGCACGGCTTCCGGCAGGCGTTCGAGCACCTGGCTGTTGGGGATGTGGAAGCGATGGTGTTTCGTCCCGTAGCGTTCGGCGACCGGATCGGAGAATTCGAATTCGCTGCCCTTTTCCTCGGGCTGATCCTCGAAACCGATGGTGAAGGTTTGCGGCGTGATGCCCGCTTCGGCGGCCAGGGCGAGGATCAGCGAGGAGTCCAGTCCGCCCGAGAGCAACACGCCGACCGGGACGTCGCTGATGTCCAGGCGGCGTTTGACGGCGCGCAGCAGACCGTCGTGGATCCGTTCCTGCCATTCGGCCTCACTGTGCGCGGGGCCTTCGGCGGTGTCGACCTGCCAGTAGCGGGTGAGCTTGCGCTGGCCGTCGGCCTCGATCTGCAGGGTGTGGCCCGGCGCGAGCTTGCGCACGCCGCGGAAGATCGTGTGCGGGGCGGGCACCACGCCGTGCAGGGTGAACTGATGGTGCAGGGCGACGGGATCGAATTCGGTATTCACCGTCCCGCCCGCGAGCAGGGCCGGGATCGACGAGGCAAAGCGCAGCGGCGCCTGCGGGTTGGCTGGGTCTTCGGTGTAGTACAAGGGCTTGATGCCCAGCCGGTCGCGGGCCAGGATCAGGCTGCCGGTCTTCAGGTTCCACAGGGCGAAAGCGAACATGCCGTGCAGATGACGCACGCAGTCCGCGCCCCATTGGGCATAGGCCTTGAGGATGACTTCGGTGTCGCCGGTCGAATCGAAGCGGTGGCCGAGGCCGCGCAGTTCGGCACGCAGTTCCGGATGGTTGTAGATGGTGCCGTTGAAGGCCAGCGCCAGGCCGTGTTCGCGGTCGATCATCGGCTGATGGCCGTGGAAGCTCAGATCCAGAATGGACAGGCGGCGATGCCCCAGCGCCATCGGTCCGTCGGAAAAGCTGCCTTCATGGTCGGGGCCGCGTCGTTCCAGCCGATCCATCATGCGCCGTACCGCACCGAGGTCAGGTCGTTGTCCCGGTGCTGCCAGCCAGCCACAGATTCCGCACATGCGTGTCGATCCTTAAATTGAATATGAGTTGAGTGATTACGAGGGGGTGAACGCGGTGGGATCGGCGTCCCGAGTCTGGGGATTTTAGCAGGATGTGGCGCACCGATCCGGGCAGATCGTGGCTATTCCGTACGTGTTGTGTGGCCGTCGAGCGTTAGCGGCCGTGAATTATCCGCTCTCTGAACGCTTATCGAGCTAATTCTACGTCTTGATCATTTGGATGTTGCAGGTGCCAATGCGGTTTGCCGCTGGTTCGCCAGGAGGGGGGTAATTTTGAGAAACGGTCGTTCATCGGCGTCTTCCTCGTTCGCTATACGGTTTACGTAAACATCGCATCAATTCGCCGTTGCATCTCGTCAAATGACACGACTTCAAGGGGCGTCATGACATGCCATTTGTGACCGAAGGGATCGGAAAATACGCCTACGCGCGAACCGTAAAACTCATCCTTGACGGGCATGATGCCCGTGGCACCGGCGTCGAGTGCGCGTTGGTAGGTGGTATCGACATCGTCCACATAGATCGCGATAGTGACGGGGGTTCCTCCCAGGGTTGTCGGGCTTTTGTTACCCCAATCGGGGTTTTCTTCGGCCAACATGAATCGGGTGTCCCCTATTTGCAATTCCGCATGCCCGATATCGCCACCGGGCATCAGCAAGCGCCCGATCTCGGTTGCGCCGAATATTCGTTGATAAAATCGGATGGCCGCATCGGCCCCACGAATGCTCAAATAGGGCGTGATGGTATGTTGGCCGTCTGGGATGGGTTTGGTTGCAGTCATCTTCTTGCTCCTGTAGGGGCTGAGGGCTGTGGTCCGAAAGTCCAAACTTGTCCCGCGAAGCGTACACCGTTTTTTCGATGATATAGATTGTTGTTTTCTAATTAAGTCACTGTTATTTACCGATAAACGACATGCTGGCCTGGCCGTGGCCGCTTTGCTCCCGCCGCGCGGCGGGCCCGGGGCACACGGCTAATCACGAGTGATTCTGGCGTCCAGCTGTGGTTTTTGTTCGGCGAACGTCCCCCAGATCGCCTTGCCGTCGATAACGGTCACGGGCGCGACACGCACCCCGTAGCGCGATTTCACTTCATCGGCAACGCCCGCCGATGTGATGTCCTTCGTTTCGTAGGGAATGTGACGGGTGTCGAGGTAGCGACGGACGGCGGCGCAATCCGGACAGCCGGGACTCGTGTACAACAAGACCGGATCGCGGTCTTCGGGCGTTTCGTTTGATTTTTGGGCCGGCACGTCATCCTCGATTTGCGCCTCGTAGCCTGCTGCCCGTATGGCGTTGACGAGCGCCTGCGGATCGGCATCGCCCCGCACAACTGCTGTACCGGGCGTCAGCGAGACTTCGGCCTTTTCGACGCCGGGGACCTTTTCCAGGGCCTGGGTGGCCGCACGCACGCAGTGCCCGCAGGTCATGCCCGAAATTTGCAGGGTGTGCATATGGGGCATGTGCCGCTTGTCCGAGGGCGCTGGCTCCGCAGGCGCGATTGTTTTTGGCGCCATTGTTTTTGGGGACACGGTTTCCGTTTGATCGGGTTCAGGCTGCGCGTCATCCCGGTGGCGCGCGGCGGTGATTCGATCTCCGGTCTCGGTATGGCTGTTCGCCGTCGACGCGCCGACGAACGATTCGAGTCGCTTGAGTCGCAGACTGTTGCCGAGTACGAACACCGACGACAGGCCCATGGCCACGCCGGCCACCATCGGGTTGAGATGGATACCGAGCGGAATGGCCACGCCGGCCGCAACGGGGATGAGCAGAATGTTGTAAAAAAAGGCCCAGAACAGGTTGCCGCGAATGTTTCCGAGCGTCCGTCGAGCGGCATCCAGGGCAGTGATCACGCCCGTCAGTTCGCCATGCGTGAGCGTAACGTCCGCCGCTTCGATGGCGATGTCCGTACCCGAAGCAAGCGCGATGCCGACGTCGGCCTGCGCCAGTGCCGGTGCGTCGTTGATACCGTCGCCGACAAATGCGACGTGCTGTCCTTTTTCCTGGAGCGCGGTGACCACCTGACTTTTTTCCTGCGGCAACACCTCGGCATGAACCGCATCGATTCCGAGTTCTGTGGCCACGGCCGTTGCCGTGCCGTGCGCGTCTCCGGTCACCATCACCACGCGCAGACCGCGTTCATGCAGCGCGTGTATGACGGACCGGGCTTGTGGCTTGATGCGATCGGCGATGGCCAGCCAACCGAGCAGCGTGTCCTCGACAGCCGCGAACACTACGGTGTGACCGCTTTCTTCGCGTCCGATCGCCCGCTCGACGTTGTCCCGGTCGATGTCCCTAATGACGCCTTGTTGTTCCATGAAACGGCGTGAGCCGACTCGGATCAGTCGGCCTTCCACCCGGCCTTCGATGCCATGACCCGGGATGGCCCGGAAATCGGAGACCGTCGGGATCGTTTTGCCGCGTTCCGTTGCCGCCGCCAGGATGGCACGTCCCAGCGGGTGCTCGGAGGCGCTTTCGAGCGCCGCAGCCAGTCGGAGCGCCTCATCGGGGTTTGATCCGCCCAGGTTGGCGAGGACGGGGCGGCCTTCGGTGAGGGTACCGGTCTTGTCGAATAGCACCGTATCCACATGCGACAGGGTCTCCAATGCTTCGCCTTTGCGGAAAAGCACACCGAGTTCGGCCGCCCGGCCGGTGCCGACCATGATGGCCGCCGGCGTCGCCAGCCCCATGGCGCAGGGACAGGCCACCACCAACACGGAGACTGCCGCCACGAGCGCGAGGCTGACATTGCCGGAAAGGAACAGCCAGGCAATGAAGGTCACGGCGGCAATGACGAGCACCGCCGGGGTGAAAATGCGGACCACGCGGTCGGCCAGACGCTGTATGGGCAGCTTTCCCGTCTGGGCACTTTCGACCAGCCGGATGATCTGGCCAAGCACCGTGTCGCGCCCGACGGAGGTCGCTTCGATCGTCAGTTTCCCATCCAGGTTGACCGTGCCGCCTACCACATCGTCATTTGCAGTCTTGCTGACCGGGAGTGGTTCGCCCGTCAGCATGGATTGATCGATGTGCCCCTGTCCGTCGACGATACGCCCATCGACCGGCAATCGCTCCCCGGGCCGGACCACCAGATGGTCGCCCACGCGGATTTGCGTGACCGGTGCATCCTGCTCGACACCCGCTTCATCCAGACGATGGGCCGTTTTCGCCTGCAGGCCGACCAGTTTGCGAATGGCCGATGAGGTACGTCCCTTGGCGATCGCTTCGAGATACTTGCCGCCCAGTACGGCTGCAATGACCACGGCTGCCGAGTCGAAATAGACATGACGCGCTTCGGGCGGGAACAGGGCGGGGGCCAGTAACACGAGTGCGCTATAGGCCCAGGCCGACCCGGTGCCGGTTGCCACCAACGAGTTCATGTCCGGCGACAGATGCCGGTAGGCAATCCATCCTGGACGAAAAAAGCGCACACCCGGACCGAACAGGACGATCGAGGCCAGCAGCAGCTGTACCCAGTCCCAGAAGCGCGTGAACGGACTGATTGCCTCAAGCGTGTGCTGCCAAGCCGGAATCAGGTCCGGCCCCATGGCCAAGGCCATGATGACAAGCGCAAGGGCTGCGGCGAGCATTACGTCGCGTCTCATCGCGCGATGTTGCGCCTGCCGTTTGTCTGTCTCAGCGGACGATGCGTCACTGACATCGCCTCGCGCGTTTCCCAACGGGTGGGCGGTATAGCCCGCTGCGCCGACTGCCGCTGCCAATTCATCCGGTTTCACCATGCCCGGAACGAAGCGGACATGTGCCTGCTCGGTCGCTAGATTCACGGTGGCCGCGAGCACGCCGGGCGCTTGTTGCAGCGCGCGTTCGACGCGTCCGACGCAGGATGCGCAGGTCATGCCTACCACGGCGAGATCGGCTTCGTCGACCATCGGGGTGTAACCGGTCTCCCGGATGGCTTCGGCGATGCGTTCGGCATTCAGCTGTGCCGGGTCATAGCGTATCTCGGCGCGTTCTGTGGCGAGGTTCACGGTTGCGCTCATCGCGCCGGGCAATCGATTCAGCGCCTGCTCGACCCGTGTGCTGCACGAGGCGCAGGTCATGCCCTCGATACCGATAGCCAGTTCAGAAACGGGTGTCGTGCTATTCATGATCCCTCCGTGCCGGCCCCATCTTCGCCGGCATGAGTGTCATTGGGTTCATCCCCCTGGCCCAGTGCATTGAGAATCGGGCATTCTGCAGTCGGGCCATGGCCCGGGCATAGCGTGCTGAGTGCCAGCAGGCCGGATTTCATCCGCTGCAAACCGGCGATTTTTTCATCGATATCCGCGATCTTGCCTTCGGCCAACTGCTTGACGTCGGCCATGTCCGCCGTGGGGCGGTTATGCAGGGAGAGTAGTTCGCTGATTTCGGTCAGTGAGAAACCGAGTGATTGCGCTTGGCGGATGAAACCGACCTTCTTCACCGTGGCCGGATCGTAGATGCGGTAGTTCGCCGTCGTGCGCCGTTTGGGCGCGATCAGGCCCAGCCGTTCGTAATAACGCAGGGTTTCCGTGGCCACGCCTGCCCGGCGCGCCAGTGCCCCGATTCCGATATGCACGTCCATCGTCGCTCCCATGCCCCGGTGATTCCGGATCGAACCGGATCGGGGTTTACCCATCGTGGGTCGAGTGTAAACCTTAAAGTAGACATTAGGGTCAAGGGTGTTTGCGGCTCGATTTCCCCATGCCGGTTTTGGCTTTGGTTCGAGGAGCGGCTTGATCGCGCTTATCCGTCGATAACTTAATGTAATGAAGGAATATTTTTATGCCATATGTCGTCTTTGTCGTACAGGTGCGGACATGCGCCTGTCGATTCTTTGCACGGCCCGGTTCACTATTTCTATAAGGAGTCAGTCATGCTGCCATTCGATCGTCGCGCGTTTCTCAGTCTGGCCGCTGCAGGTATTGCGTCGGGCGTTTTAACCGCCATGCCGCTGGCGCAGGCCGGAGCAAACGCCAGAATCAAGGCTATAGCCTTCGATGCCTTCCCCGTTTTTGATCCCCGTCCCGTGTTTGCGCTGGCGGAACAGCTTTTTCCGGGCAAGGGCGCTGCATTGAGTAATGCCTGGCGTACTCGACAATTCGAATACCAGTGGTTGCGTGTCATCTACGGGCGTTATGTAAATTTCTGGCAAGCCACGGATGACGCTTTGGTTTTTGCGGCAGAACTACTGAATCTTGACCTGACGCCGGAGAAACGCAGCAAGCTGATGAATGCCTATCTGGAACTGAATGCCTGGTCCGATGCACCCCCGGCCTTGAGAGAACTGAAACGCATGGGATTTAAGCTGGCACTCTTATCCAATGCCACGCCCAAAATACTCGATGCGGGGATCAACAATGCGGGATTGATGGGGGTTTTCGATAAGGTGCTGAGCACGGATGCCATTCGCTCCTTCAAGCCTGATCCGCGTGCTTATCAGATGGCGATGGACGCCTTCAAGTTACCGCGCGAGGCAATCCTGTTCGTTGCCTTTGCCGGATGGGATGCGGCAGGGGCCAAATCGTTCGGGTACCCGACCTATTGGGTCAACCGTCTTGGCCTTCCTGCCGAGAAACTTGGGGCTTTGCCCGACGGAAGCGGGAAAACCCTTACCGATCTCGTGGCGTTCGTGAACGCGTGAGACGCCGCCACCAATCAGTTGAGATCGAACCGGTCCAGATTCATCACCTTGGTCCAGGCGGCGACGAAGTCCTGGACGAATTTCGTCTCGGCGTCCGCCGTCGCATAGACCTCGGCCAGCGCGCGCAGTTCGCTGTTCGAGCCGAACACGAGATCGACCCGCGTGGCCGTCCATTTCGCCTGTCCCGTGACGCGGTCGCGACCCTCGAAAAGATCCTCGTCGGATGAGGTCGCGTTCCAGACCGTGCGCATGTCCAGCAGGTTCACGAAGAAGTCGTTGGTCAGTGCTTCGGGACGATCGGTGAAGACGCCGTGGCGGGTTTGGCCGGTGTTGGCGTTCAAGGCGCGCAGGCCGCCGACGAGCACCGTCATTTCCGGCGGCGTGAGGGTCAGGAGCTGTGCCTTGTCGATCAGCAGTTCCTCGGCGGAGACGCTGTATTTCGCTTTCTGGAAGTTGCGGAAGCCGTCGGCGATCGGTTCCAGCACGTCGAAGGCCGCCACGTCGGTCTGTTCCTGCGTGGCGTCCATGCGTCCCGGTTCGAAGGGCACTCGGATGGCGTGTCCGGCCTTGCGGGCGGCTTCCTCGACGCCGGCGCAGCCGGCTAGCACGATGAGGTCGGCCAGCGATACGCGCTGGCCGCCGTCGTTGAAGTCGCGCTGGATGGCTTCGAGCGTGGCGAGTACCCGGGCCAGTCGTTCCGGTTGATTGGCCGGCCAATCCTTCTGCGGCGCGAGGCGAATGCGTGCGCCGTTGGCGCCGCCGCGCTTGTCGGAGCCCCGGAAGGTCGATGCCGAGGCCCAGGCCGTGGCGACGAGTTCCGAGACGCTCAGTCCGGCTCCGAGGATCCTGGCCTTGAGAGCGGCGATGTCGCCATCGTTGACGAGCGGGTGATCGACGGCCGGAATGGGATCCTGCCAGAGCAGATCCTCCTGCGGCACTTCGGGGCCGAGATAACGGGATTTCGGCCCCATGTCGCGGTGGGTCAGCTTGAACCATGCCCGGGCGAAGGCATCGGCGAATTCTTCGGGGTTCTCTCGGAAATGCTGGGCGATCGGACCGTAGATCGGGTCCATCCGCATCGACATGTCGGCCGTGGTCATGATGATGGGGCGTTTCTGCGACGGATCTTCCGCCGCGGGCGCCTGATTGCCGTCGGTGGTTTCCTTCGGCGTCCACTGCCAGGCGCCGGCGGGGCTTTTCGTCAGTTCCCACTCATTGTCGAACAGCATTTCCAGATACGTCATGTCCCACTGCGTCGGCGTGGGCGTCCAGGCGCCTTCGAGCCCGCTGCCGATCTGGTCGCCGCCCTTGCCGCTCTTGTAGCTGCTCAACCAGCCCAGACCCTGTTGCGCGATGGGGGCGGCTTCGGGTTCCGGCCCGACCAGCGCCGCGTCGCCCGCGCCATGGCATTTGCCGAAGGTGTGGCCGCCGGCGGTGAGGGCGACCGTTTCGTAATCGTTCATCGCCATCCGCGCGAAGGTTTCGCGGACGTCGCGACCGGAGGCGATCGGGTCGGGCTTGCCGTCCGGGCCTTCCGGGTTCACGTAGATCAGGCCCATCTGCACGGCGGCCAGGGGATCTTCGAGGTCGCGTTCGCCGCTGTACCGGCTTTTCGGTGTGTCGCTGGTTGCGAGCCATTCGTCCTCGTTGCCCCAGTAGACGTCCTTCTCCGGTTCCCAGATGTCTTCGCGTCCCCCGGCGAAACCGAAGGTCTTGAAGCCCATGGATTCGAGGGCGACGTTTCCGGTGAGGACGATCAGATCGGCCCAACTGATCTTCCGGCCGTATTTCTGCTTGATGGGCCAGAGCAGGCGCCGTGCCTTGTCGAGATTCACGTTGTCCGGCCAGCTGTTGAGCGGCGCGAATCGCTGGTTGCCGTGACCGGCGCCGCCGCGACCGTCGCCGGTGCGGTAGGTGCCCGCGCTGTGCCAGGCCATGCGGATGAAGAACGGACCGTAGTGGCCGTAATCGGCGGGCCACCAGTCCTGCGAATCGGTCATCAGTTCCCGCAGGTCCTTCTTCACCGCCGCGAGATCGAGGCTCTTGAATGCTGCTGCATAGTCGAAGTCCGTTCCCATGGGGTCGGATTTGGACGAATGCTGGCGCAGGATGTCCAGGTTGAGCCGATTGGGCCACCAGTCCTGATTGGACGTGCCGCCGCCGGCGGTGTGATGGAACGGGCATTTGCTTTCAGACATGACGTTACTCCTCACGGTTATCCGGGCGTGCCTCTTCGCGGGCCATACAGGTATAGCCCCTCAACCGGGGTGCAAGCCAATTGAATCTCTCTAACGGCCTGATTGTTTTTGGTAATTGCTGGCGTCTTCGCCGAATGGTTGCCCCGATTTCTGGGCCATGAGCGGGCATTGCTGGCGCCTGACGATCGGTCGGAGATCAGCGGATGGCCCAGTAGATTACCGGCAGCAGAATGCCGGCTCCGGCGCTGCCGATCAGGGGCAGAAGCATCAGGCCGGCCAGGGGTTCCCGCTTCCCGAGCCGCAGTGCGGTGACTGCCAGAACGATCAGCCAACCGAGGGCAGCCAGCAGTGCGGTGATTGGCAGGTCGTGATTCAGTGCCGCCGTGGCTGAAACCGGAAGCACCAGGGTCAGCGCGAAGAGGTTGCGCGTCATGGTGTCGTGGGGCGTGGAGATCGATGCGGCATAGCCAAAGGCCGCCCAGGACAGCAGGTAGGTGTAGGCCAGGGCGCCGATCTCGGAGGAGGTCGGGATGGACTGTACGCTGGCAGCGCCATCGGGCGGTGGGGTCTGCATCCCGAGCCAGAGCAGTAGTGCCGCGACGGCCAGGCTCAGCGGCATCCATAGGGCGAGCGCCTGACGATTGATATTGGGTTCCCGGCCGAAACGTTCACGCATATTCCTTCCTCCTGGCTACGGGCATTGATCAATTGGGTAATGCGCGCTTCAGTATGAATGGTGGTGGGTGGAGTCATCGGTCCCGTTATCCCGGTCCCTGATCGCTACGGCGGTTGGCCGAGAACCGATCTAACTTCTTGATGGGGACAGGGCAGTGCGTTTCAAGCGATCGGCTAGGGGATGATGCACGTCCGATCAGCCTGCGGTCGATGGCGACTCGCGATGTGCCCGGGCCCGATAGTACGAGGCGACGTGGTGCACATGGGTGAATTGTCCGCTGTGCATGGCCCGTTCGATTTCCGTTGGGGACATGAAGTGAAATTCGATGTCCTCCGATTCGTCCAGGGATTGCGCCTGCTGTACCGCGAGTTCCCGGGCGCGGAATAGATGGATCCGGCTCGTCTGTCTAAGTGGGCTCGCATACATCCAGCCGACATAGGTCCAGTCGTCCGCGACGTGGCCGGTTTCTTCGAGCAGTTCGCGGCGGGCGGCCACCAGCGGTTCTTCGCCCGAATCGATGATGCCGCCGGGCAGCTCTACGCAGACGTCGGCCACGGCATAGCGGTACTGGCGCACCACGAGGATTTCACCGGCCGCATTTTCCGCAAATATATGTACGAAATCCGGCTGGTGCATCACGTAGAACGGTTCGACGACATGCCCCGAGGGCGGTTCGCAGCGATCGGCAGTCAGATGCAGCCAACGGTCGTGGACGAGGGTGGTGGTGGCGAGTCTTTTCCAGGATTTCATCGGTACAGCCTAGGTGAGAAGCCCTCGGATAGGGAGAGGACTGAATTTTGTCCGCCCAGTATAGGGGCCGGGCGGCCTTCATGGCACCGTGGGGGGCGGATTGATCTGAACTGCGTAGTTGGGCAACTGCCTGTCGAGGAGAAACCCGATGAACATCAAGATGAACAGGGCCGTATTGGCCGCGGCATTTATCGGCGTATCCGCCGTGCGTGCCGAGGAAGCACCGGCAACCTGGTCCCAGAAGGTGATCGGTGACGCGGTCGCCCTCAAGGCTGCCGAAGCTGCCAAGACCGAGTGCGAGCAGCGCGGTTGGCCGGTGAGCGTCTTGGCGACGGATCTCTCCGGATTGCCAATCGTGCTGTTACGGAGTCGTTATGCCGGGTGGCATACCGTTGACGAGGCGACCGGCAAGGCACGTACAGCCGCCAGCTGGCGTCAACCGACCCGTGCCGTTGCCGCACGCGTCACCAAAGCGGATGCGCCGGAGAAGGGCATCCTGTCGATACCGGGTGTCGTCATGATCGGAGGGGGGCTGCCCATCGACGCATCGGGTCAGATGGTCGGCGCGATCGGCGTATCGGGCGCACCGGGTGGTGAAAATGATGACATCTGTGCCAAGGCGGGCCTCAGTGCCGTCGAGGCAGATCTGGCGTTCTAGCCTGGTCTGGACGGGCCTTTCGGCCTGCTGTCTTCAAGACTGTCGTCGGGGCATCCTGCCGAGTCGGTCTCGTTCCATGAGTGTCACCCGAGTAGCTGGTAAAAGCCAAGTCGCTCGATTGAACTGCGGTGCTTTGCCGTCGATCAGGGATGCATGTACGCCCAGCCCTGAAGTTGCCGATCGACGAGATAGGCGACGCCGGAGGGTACGATGTCCTTGGCATGCACGTCGTACAGATCCTTCTTGTAGTCGAGCTTGTTGGAAACCAGCGTGTTGTGGCAGACGCGGAACAGGACGCCGTCCAGTTTCAGTGTGTCGATGGTGGCCTGCAGATCCTGATCGGTCCGCGCGCGTTCCAGCAGATGAATGCCGCCGCCGTGGATCACGACCTCCAGATGCATGTTCTTGGGGCCACTGGCGTTGAGGTTGTTGCGCACATTGCGCAAGACCGCCTTTTCACGATCGAGATCCTTCTCGTCGATTTCATAGACCACGTGTTTCAGATGATGCCCCTTGATAGTGGCCTGTGCGGATGTGGTGGCAGCGATGGTGCCCAACCCGATCAGGCTGGCGAGGAAAGTACGACGTTTCATGAAATGCTCCTTGGTGACTAAATAGCGGCGCACATAGTTAGCTAATTACCACAACCTGAGAAATTCGAATTTCCATGGCGCATATCAGGCCGTCTTATTTTTGAATATCAGCAAATAGTGAAATAGATCCGTTCCATGGATGTGCATCGGGCTTGTCGCCAGGGACATGCGGGGGAAGTCATCGCATATGGGAGGGATCGGACGTTGCCAAATGCTGGGATTGCGTGTGTTGGCGTTATGTCGGGCACCGGATGGCGCTATGGGCTCGGTATCCGGAGATCGCAGTGCCGTGGGTGAACCGGGTCGCCCAGACCTCGGCATGGGGGCGACTCGGTGGCAGTGGCCGGATGGCTGCCTGGTGTCTTGGACTAAGTTCGGCTCATTGTGTGGCGCGCCATCTGATTGATGACCGCCTGACGCAATGTCGTGGTGTCCTTGAAGGTCTTTCCCACAACCAACTCGGAGTTGGGTCGTTTGCCCTTGATGACTTCCAGGTCATGCAGAATGATGCCCTGACGGGATCCTTCGACATGGGCGATGACCGTGTTGTTGCTGTCCATTCTGATTAACATCCGGTTGAACTTTTTGTTCGTTTCCATAAAAGACTCCTTTCATGCTGCGGGGTCGGGATGACCTGTGTTGAGCGATCGGTGGATCGCTCAAGATAGGTTGCCGTTTCGGCAGAGCACTGGGCGATCTGGCACCGCACGAAAACTGAGCATGGCACAGGGGTATTCGTCTGTCCATGAGTCGACAATAAAATTAATTCTTTGTTATCCAAGAGAAATTATGGATATATGCATTTTAAATGCCTGTTTATGATTAACGGGATATTGGTTAGTCAGACGACATATTTGATGAGCAGAATGGCCACGAGTGCGGCCAGGATCAAGGAGACGCCTTTCCAGAACAGGACCGGATTCCGCTCCATGAGTGGGGGGCGGGTCCGGATCAGGAAATTGCGGTTGGGGGTGCGTAGATCGTGCATGAATTCGGACAGCACTTCATAGCGTTCGAGCGGGTTGGGGTGCACGGCCTTGCGGATGGCTTCGTCGATCCAGAGCGGTACGGCCGGCGTATCGATTCGTAGCGACCGATATTTGAGTCGCCGCTGTGCCCCGCGCGTATTGGCACGTGCGGCTTGGGCGCCATAGGGTAGCTTGCCGCCGGAAAGCATTTCGTAGGCGATGACGCCGAGGGAGAAGATATCCGAGCGGGCCGTGCCGGGTTCTCCCAGCAGGTATTCCGGGGCGGCATATTGCACCTCACCCTGTAGGTGCGAATGGGCAATGGGGGAGGCGATCTCCTGAAGACCGGCCACGCTGGTGGTGCCGAAATCGATGATTTTCACGGTGCCGGTGCCATCGATTATGAAGTTCCCGGGCTTGAGATCGCGATGGACCATTTCCAGCCGGTGGAAAGCCTGAAGCCCTTTGGCGATTTGTTCGACGATGTCGCGGACGCTGTCCAGATTTGGTTTGGGGTGGTCGATCAGCCACTGCGCCAGCGTCTGGCCCTCGATGTATTCGGTGACGACGTACAGAGCGCTGCGCGGGCGATGGTGCGCGGCCGGCTTGAGTACATGGGCATTGTCGATGCGTCGGGCCACCCATTCGGCCATCAGGAAGCTTTCGAGATAGGCCTGGTCTTCCCGTAGATCCACAGCCGGGGTCTTGATCACGACCCGTTCGTCCGTTTCGGTATCCACGGCGAGATACACATGGCTGCGATGACTGTTGTGCAGTGCCCGGACGATCTGGTAACCGTCGAAGACGGTCCGGGGCTCCAGTTTCGGCGGTAGCGGCAGCTGAACCAGCTTCTGGAAGAACTCGTTTGCTTCCGGCGGGGGAAGGGCGTCGATCCGCACGATTTGCAGGGTGAGGTTGTCCGTGCTGCCATGGGCCAGCGCCTGTTCGACAAGGTTCTGAGCGACCGTGTCCAGGTTCCCATCCGGCTCGCCGGTCCTCTGTTCGTGCGATGAGTCGACCGCCTGCCGGATGGTCTGGACGATCGTTCTGGCGTCGAGATGCTCGTACACGCCATCGGTTGCCAGCACGAACACGTCACCCACCTCGGCCGGCAGCGACAGATAGTCGAATTTGAGCTGCGGATCGACACCCATGGCCTGACTCAGATAGCTTTTCTCCGCAGAGATCTGGATGCGATGGTCTTGCGTGAGCTGTTCGAGGTTATCGCCGTTGATGCGATAGATGCGCGTATCGCCGATGTGGAAGAGGTGCGCTGTCGTGGACTTGAGGATGAGTGCGCTCAGCGTGCAGACATAGCCTCGGTCCTTGTCGTAGCGGTGCGGGCTTTGTTGCGTCTGAGCATGCAGCCAGGCGTTGGTGGCGATCAGTACGCGCTCGGCCGAGGTTTTGACCGACCAGGCTTCGGACGTGCTGTAGTAATCGGCCAGAAAGCCGCGGACAGCAGCCTGACTGGCGATTTGGCTGACCTGACTGCTGCTGATGCCGTCTGCCAGCGCCAGGGCGATGCCCTTGGCACCGAGCAGCGGTTCCTTGGGGACAACGAGACCGTGAAAGTCCTGGTTGATGTCCTTGCGGCCCTTGTCGCTGTACTGTCCGGCCGATATTTTCAGTGTGTTCGACATATCCCTCGTCTATTTTTGCGGCCATTCGGGGATCTTCGATTGATATTGTCCCTGTCGAAACGATCCGTTCGGGACAACATTAATCGGAGGTTCCGGAAAAAGCCACGGCCTGATGCGCGTCAGGCCGTGGGTATCCTAGCGTTATCCTAGGGTGCGGAAAGCTGCGTCGGAATCAGATGTTGCGCTTGGGCAGGGTCAGCACGTGGGTGGAGTACAGGGTCAGGCCGGTCAGGGCGAGACCGCCGATCAGGTTGCCCAGTGCGGTCGGCAGTTCGTTCCACAGCAGGTAGTCCATGACGGTGAAGTGGCCGCCCATGATCAGCGCGGTCGGGAACAGGAACATGTTGACCACGGAGTGTTCGAAGCCCATCGCGAAGAACAGCATGATCGGCATCCACATGGCGATGACCTTGCCGCTCACGGAGGTGGAGATCATGGCGCCGACGACGCCCAGGGAAACCATCCAGTTGCAGAGCATGCCCCGAACGAAGATGGTGAGCCAGCCATTGGCGCCGTGTGCCTCGTAACCCAGTGTCCGGGCTTCCCCGATGCCGGCAAGTTTCGCCCCGACGGCATTGGGCGGGGTCGAGAAGCCGTAGGTGAACACGATGGCCATCATCAGCGCCACCGTGAGGGCGCCGGCGAAGTTGCCGACGAACACGAGCCCCCAGTTACGCAGTACCCCCCCGATGGTCACGCCGGGGCGTTTGTCGATCAGGGCCAGGGGCGTGAGGACGAATACCCCGGTCAGGAGGTCGAAACCCATCAGGTAGAGTATCGAGAAGCCAACGGGGAACAGGACCGCCCCGAGGATCGCCGAACCGGTCTGTACGGCAACCGTAACCGCGAAAGCGGCCGCCAGCGCGAGAATGGCGCCGGCCATGTAGGCCCGGATCAAGGTGTCGCGGGTCGACATGAATACTTTGGATTCCCCTGCGTCCACCATCTTGGTGACGAATTCTGACGGCGCTAGATATGCCATGGACTTTCCCTCTTCAGACGTTAATGACGTGCTTTATTAATAAGCATTAAACATGCATCTGTAATGCAGCAAAAAGCGCGCCAGCTATTGTGGTTTTGTGCAATGTCTTGATCGGGAAGGGAGAGAGGTTTGCGTCGGGTGGTTCAATCGATTCGACCGTGGGGGCAATCGCACCAATCGAGTGCTCCGATTCACTATTAAGCGACATCAAATCCGGAGGCTGAAAAAGGTTATTGCGGCGACCTGTGATCAGTGCGCAGTGGTTGTGGAGTCATCGGCGCGGCAGCGTCACGGTCACCGTTCTGCCACCATAGCCGTACCGTTGATCACGGGCCTGAATGATCACCCGGTGTATGTCCGGGGGAATGTGTACGCCGAACATGTCCCGCGTGAAGGGTTGCTCGTCGGCATGGTCGTGCCAGAGTTTTCGTGTCCCAAGTACCGTGCCGTGTTCGTCGAGTGCACGGATGCCGTCGGCATAACGTGCCGGGGTGTCGTACGGCGAGGAAATCGTGACATCGAAATCGAAGCGGTCGTTACCGCGCTCGTGGGTCTGCACGGATACCACATCGGGGAATTTCTGTTCGGCCTGGGCCGGGTTGATGAGCAGTACCGCAAGTGCGGCCATGACCAGGGCGAATATTCGCGCAGGCGGATGAGTTTTGCCGGTAAGCATGAACGGCCTCCCAGAGATCGGTTGGTTGGTCATACGGATCTGATCAGTGCCCCATCAGCCGCAAAGCAAGATAGGGGACGAGATTGAATACGACGATCAAGAGCTTGTACTTGCCAAGAAAACCGAGGTAGATACCCGGTAGTGCTTCCTCGGGAACCTGGAAAATTCGGGCATGGATGGTCATGATCCTTTTTCTGGCCAACGACAACATGAGAAACGCCACGAACAGCAAGACCGTGTTGATCAAGGTGCACCACCCCAGAAAGGTGGTCAGTTCAGTCATGGACATGGTCACCGTTGCCTCTGACAGCCGCCAAGGGGTTCATTCAAGGGATTCATTCAAGGGCTTCATTCAAGGGCTTCATTGAACGGTTGGTTCTGAGCGTTCGTGTTTGTCGGCATCCTGACGCTGATTGGCCGTCTTGGCAATTCGGACGATCTGCAGGATCAAGGGCAGTGTCAGAAGAAATCCGATGGCCATCCAGGCCGGCCCATCGAACGCGAACCGAAAATTTGCAGGAACGACTGTCGTTTCGGGGTGGTAGAGGAGGTAGGCACCCAGAGCGAATAATCCCGTGCCAAGGAAATCGAGCAGGATGACCCAGATCGGGAAGGGCAGGTGACGGGGCGGCGTATTCATGGGCTGATCCTTGATGTGCAGCGAATATCTTCCTTGCGCTTGCGCGGGCCCGCGACAGGGCATGCGGCGTGGTTAGCGGCCTAGGCGACCCAACAGAGCAAGACCCTGAGCGAGCATGTCGCTATCGGGCATTTGACCGTTCGGACTGAGCTTGTCGACCACCTGGGGGAGTGCACCGGCAACCGCGTCGGATGCCTCGTCGACCGATAGGCCCAACTTGCGGGCAACACGCTGCATTTGAGCGTTGCCGAGTACGGAAAGCAGCTGGCAGCCGGAGATCGGAAGATTCTCCCCGTCGCCAACCCAGGATGCGATGATGTTGCCGAGTCCATGCTGCTGAAACGCGTCCACCAGTCCCGAAATACCGCCGATCTCCGGATTGGCGAGCAGGGCGGTGATCGTGTCGAACATGGTGGTTGTGCCGGCGTTTCCCTGTCCGGAAAGCGCGTTGGCGGCTTGGTTCGCGATGCTGTCGAATAGTCCCATTGCTTGCTCCTGTTCGTTTCGGGCCTGGTTATGCCCGTGGGATCGGTTCCTATGTTGTTTCGTTATTGTCTTGTTTTTGTCTGTCTGCACAGTGCGCGGCAGGTGGTTGCAACACGCGTAAACAACCGGGAAATCCCTGAGTATCTTGTTGTCCGAATTCCTGACCGACGTCTACTTTCTAACATCGTTGGCCGATCAATACCAGTATTTATGTGTGGGAATATATTTCTCATGCTATTGATTTGCATGAGTAAATATCTTTGGTCGTGGTTGGGTTTTCGGTCTGTGGGGTGAGATCGGGCGGTTGGTCTGTGTCAGGTAATCGCGCTCATGTCCTGGTGGGCGGTGGTTTGGGCGCCTGATGATTTGGAGGGAGTCGAGGCGGATTTTTCCATGATCAGGATGCCGAGATCCGGCGCGATCGGTTCGCCCACATCGGCCGAATGGGGAAAGGCCCGGGTCTCCCCGGTGGGGGCATAGCCCTGCCGCTGGTAGAAGGCGATCAGTTCGGGCCGAGCCGAAATCACCTGCAAGACGTACGTTTCGGCGCCGAAGAAGGTGTGCGCGTATTTTTCGGCGTGAGCCAGCATCTGTTTGCCCAAGCCCAAGCCCTGACGCTTCGGATGGACGGCCAGCATGCCGATGTGACTGGATGCTCCGGTCTTCTCCACCAGGGCACAGGCTACGATTTCCGAGCTGGCAAGACCGACGAGGATCACGGCGTCCGGGCGGTTCAGCAACTGCGTGATATGGCCGATATGCGTGCGTTTTCCGGTCACCAGATGGGCTTCGTGGGTCCAGCCCGCTTCGCCGGTTTGAGGCCGGTAGGCCCCGTTGACGAGGTTTGCCAGCACGTCGGCATCGGATTTGCGGGCGATGCGGAAGGTGTCGATAACCATATGGAACCCCCGGGTTTCTTGAACGTTTGACAAGAAGGGAAACTCCGCGAATATACACCGAAACCCTGCCCGGTAAAGCGGGCAAGTGCAGTGTTGCCCTTCGTATCGCTTCTGAAAGGGAAGCAGGGATGTGCTATAAATTCAGCCGACGTGTTCAAACGTTGTTTTGATCCCCCGAAAACCCGAATTCAAGGAGTACGAGATATGGCTTTCCAACTGCCGGAACTGAGCTACGACTATGGCGCACTGGATAAATCCATCGATGCGCAGACCATGGAGATTCACTACTCGAAGCACCATGGCGCTTATGTGACCAACTGCAACAACGCCATTGCCGGTACCGAATGGGACGACAAGCCCATCGAGGACATCATGGCCAACGTCTCCAAGCTGACGCCTGCCGTCCGCAACAACGGCGGCGGTCACTTCAACCACACCCTGTTCTGGTCCATCCTGTCGCCCAACGGCGGTGGCGAGCCGACGGGCGCGCTGGCGGATGACATCGCGAGCACCTTCGGTTCCTTCTCCGCATTCCGCGATCAGGTGAATACCGCCGGCGCTACCCGCTTCGGTTCCGGTTGGGCCTGGCTCGTCGTGACCCCGGAAGGCAAGTTGGCCGTCTGCTCCACCCCGAACCAGGACAACCCGGTCATGGATATCGCGGAAGTGAAGGGCACTCCGATCCTGGGCATCGACGTGTGGGAACACGCCTACTACCTGCGTTACCAGAACCGCCGTCCGGATTACCTCAAGGCGATCTGGGACGTCATCAGCTGGGATGCCGTCGCGCAGCGCTACGCCGACGCCAAGTAATCCTGACATTCGTCCCGTTCTCGGGACGGAAGTGACGAATGCGAAAGCCCCGCAATTAGTAAGCGGGGCTTTCCTATTCGTGGACATTCGGTGTTGTTAAATAAATCCTTTTATATCAGTTTCCTATGTGATTTTATAAACTCATCATTACCAAAGGTTTCATGCTGCCTAGTGAGCTATTCACTTCTTCGGTAGGGCGTCGTCGATATTCATGACGCGTTCGTTGTAGTAAAAGTGCGCGGTTGGGCGGAGTTCCTCCGGAACGACAAACTCGTTGCACTTGCGGATCAATAGTTGCGAAACCAAGCGCCAACCCATCACATTGGTGTTGTAGAGCGTCTCACCACAGAGGCGGCAAAACACACGCGTCATTTCGCGGTCCGGACGCTTATATTCCACCAACATGTCTTCGCCCGCCTTGATCACAACTTGATCCCTGTCCCAGGCCGTAATGGAGTGATAGGGAACATCCAGCAACATGCGACAGTCTTCACAATGGCAATAGGCTTGGACGTTCGGCATGCCCGTCATTTCCATTTTCACCGCGCCACAATCGCAGTGAACCTGATAGCTGTTGGTCATTGTAAGCCCCTATATCAGAAGTGGCGATGAAGATGTTCAAGGAAGCGTTCTAAGTCCGCTTTGATGGTCGGATTCTTCATCACGTCATAGCAGGCGAAAGTGGTTAGGGACTCCATCCCGAAGAACCGAAAATTCATATGCATTGGGAAAAACAAATCATCCACCGACTTGCCCTGAAACAAATACTCGTTTGGATCATTGAAAGCCTCGGCTGGTGCATTGAAAGTCAGTGACAACATGTAACGCTTACCCTGCAGCGTGCCGCCAGCGCCGTAGTTTTTCTTTGGTGCCTCACTCGTGCGGCCATCTCCGTTGCATAACTGCCCCGCCATTCCTGCGGTGTAGATCTCGTCCATGTATTTTTTGAAGGGCCAGGGGACGCCCATCCAGTTGACCGGTGACTGCAAGATAATCACATCTGCCCACTGATGCTTTTCGAGTTCGGCTTCAATCTCATAACCATCCTTCATGGTCGTGGTTTTGATGCTGTGTCCCTTCGAGATCAGATGCTCGATAGCAAGCTCTACCAGCGTTTGGTTAAGGCGGCCTTCGGCGAAGGGGTAATACTCATGAGCATTGATGATCAAGAAATTGGACATGGTTGTGCTCCCCTAGTAACGGTAAACCGTTGGATATGGTGTTAGGCTAGGGAACCATAGTCAATCAGTATACTTTTAGTAACCATGATTCATGAAAAGCCCAAAATTACTGTGCAGGACAGTGGACGCAAGACCGTCATCAATACTTGTACAGAACCATGCCCCATAGAACGTGGGATGCGAGTCATCGGTGGCAAGTGGAAGGGTTCCATCCTCTGGCACTTGCAGGAGGGACCGGTGCGTTTTAACGATCTAGCACGACAGCTTGGCGGAGCGAGCAAGAAGATGGTGAACCAGCGGCTGAAAGAAATGGAGGATATCGGCTTGATAGAACGCAAGGTACTGAGTACGCGGCCAATTGCCGTTGCCTATGGGATAACCGACTTCGGACGTTCTACCCTGAGGGTGCTCGAACAACTCAAAGACTGGGCTGAACAGAACAATCTCTGATGTTACTGTTTGGCCCCAACGCAACTAATGACCGCGCCTGGGTTGACGAGACGTTGATGCACAGGGGCTTCAAGTAACTCGTTGTCATTGTGCAGCCCTCCGTAGGTTTCTCGGTGACCTGCATCACACACGAACAAAACAAGGGACATCGAACAGACACGACTCGTGCAATCAAAAAGCCCCGCAGTTGCGGGGCTTTTTCGTTATGGACTCAGGGCGAATTCTTACTTGTGATGTCGATCCGCGGTTTCCTCGCGCATGGCGGCCAGTTCGACATCGGTCTTGTCGGCGATGGAAAGCAGCTTGACGGCCAGATCCTGTTCGATCTTGCGCCATTCTCGGGTGAATTCCTCCCGATCCTGACGCAGGGTGGTTCGTGCGGCGGCAATGTCGATGCGCAAATTGTCGACGAGATCCGGATGGTATTCGTGCGGCGCCAGTTCGTGGGGGGTTTCGTCGATGATCGCATCGGTCGACCGAGCGTCGTCGTCCAGCAGATGGCTGTAGATCTTGGCCAGCCACTGGTAGTAGGCGTCGCGCAGGTTGCCGTGCTCTGTGGTCTTCTGTTCGGTGTTCATTGATCTGCTTTCTCCGACGTGAACAAGTGGCCGACAGCATACACCGTGGCCTGGTTTTTGTGGGGAGCGGGGCGCATTAATTGCCGGCTTCGGGTATTCTTAACGGCCCTTTGAACTATAGAACCCGAATCCGAAAGCGACATCATGCACGAGCAATATCAACCGGCCCAGATCGAAGACCAAGCCCAGAGCCTGTGGGCAGCGGAGGGCGTGTTCCGCGCCGTGGAAGACCCGACCCGGGAAAAGTTCTATTGCCTGTCGATGTTTCCGTACCCCTCCGGCCGTCTGCACATGGGCCATGTGCGCAATTACACGATCGGTGACGTGATCGCCCGCTACCAGCGGATGCGGGGCAAGAACGTGCTGCAACCCATGGGCTGGGATGCGTTCGGTCTGCCGGCGGAAAATGCGGCGCTGAAGAACGGCGAGGCACCGGCCCGCTGGACTTTCGACAATATCGATTACATGCGCGGCCAGTTGCAGCGGCTCGGGTTCGGTTACGACTGGCAGCGCGAGTTGGCGACCTGCACGCCCCAATACTATCGCTGGGAGCAGTGGCTGTTCACGCGTCTGGTGCGCAAAGGGCTTGCTTATAAGAAGACCTCGACCGTGAACTGGGATCCGGTGGACATGACCGTGCTGGCCAACGAGCAGGTCATCGACGGCCGCGGCTGGCGCTCCGGCGCGTTGGTGGAACGCCGGGAGATTCCCCAGTGGTTCATTCGCATCACCGACTATGCCGATCAGTTGATTGACGATCTGGCCCAGCTGGAAGGCTGGCCGGAGCAGGTGCGTACCATGCAGACCAATTGGATCGGCCGCTCGCGCGGGCTCCAGGTGGACTTCGCCCTGGCCGACGGTTCGGCCCTGACCGTATTCACCACGCGCCCGGACACGCTGTTCGGCGTGTCGTATCTTGCCGTGGCGGCCGAGCATCCCCTGGCCAAGCAGGCTGCCGAATCCAATCCCGAGATCGCCGCCTATATCGAACGCTGCCGCCATCACAAGGTGGCCGAGGCGGAAATGGCGACCATGGAGAAGGAAGGCGTGCCGTTGGGCATCACCGTCACGCATCCGTTGACCGGTACCCAGATTCCCGTCTGGTCGGCCAATTTCGTGCTGATGGAATACGGTACCGGCGCCGTGATGGCCGTACCCGCACATGACGAACGGGATCACGCCTTCGCCCTGCAATACGGCCTGCCGATCAACCCGGTCATTCAGGGGGATGTGGCCGATCATGACTATGCGGCATCGGCCATGACCGCCAAGGGCACGCTGGTCGATTCCGGCGCCTATACGGGCCTTTCCAGCGAGGCGGCCTTCGATCGCATGGCCGAGGATCTCGCCGCGCAGGGCAGGGGACAGGTGCAGATCAACTACCGTCTGCGGGACTGGGGCGTTTCCCGTCAGCGTTACTGGGGCTGTCCGATTCCGATCATCAACTGCCCGCATTGCGGCGCGGTGCCCGTGCCGGACGAACAACTGCCGGTCGAATTGCCGACGGATGTCGTGATGAATGGGCCGCAGTCGCCCATCAAGCAGATGCGTGCATTCATCGACACGACCTGCCCCGAGTGCGGCGGGCCGGCCGAGCGGGAAACCGACACCTTCGATACCTTCTTCGAATCGAGCTGGTATTACGCGCGCTACGCCAGTGCCGATGCCGGCGAGGCGATGCTCGACGAGCGCGCCGCCTACTGGCTGCCGGTCGACCAATACGTGGGCGGGGTCGAGCACGCGGTGCTCCACCTGCTGTACGCGCGCTTCTTCCATAAGTTGATGCGCGACGAGGGCCTGTTGCCCAAGGACATGGCCGAGCCGTTCACCCGCTTGCTGACCCAGGGCATGGTCAACAAGGACGGCAGCAAGATGTCCAAGTCCAAGGGCAACACGGTCGATCCGCAACCCTTGATCGAGGAATACGGTGCCGATACGGTACGCCTGTTCATGATGTTCGCCGCCCCGCCGGATCAGGGCCTGGAATGGTCCGATGCCGGTGTCGACGGCGCGCATCGTTTCCTTAAGCGCTTGTGGAAGCAGGTCTATGAGCGCCAGGAAGCCGGCCTCGATTTCCGGGCTCCGCTCGATGCGGCGGCCCTGAGCGATGCGGGCAAGGCATTGCGCCGCAAGCTGCACGAGACGATCGCCCGGGTAACGGACGATATCGAGAAGCGACAGACCTTCAATACGGTGGTGGCGGCGAATATGGAATTGTTCAATGAAGTCAGTCGGTTCGAGTCGGCTGTTTCAGCGGATTCTGCGGTCGTGGCCGAGTCTTTGCAGGGCATGGTGCGCATGTTGTCGCCGATCGTGCCGCATATCTGCCATGCTCTGTGGCCGCAGGTCGGCGGTGCGGGTCTCGTGATCGACGCGCCGTGGCCAGCCGTCGACGAGGCGGCCCTGGTCCGTGACGAAATCGAACTCGTGGTGCAGGTCAACGGTAAATTGCGCGGCCGAATCACGGTGCCGGCTTCCGCAGACAAGGCCACGCTCGAGGCGGCGGCACTGGCGAACCCGGACGTACAGCGGTTCCTGGAGGGGCAGTCGCTGCGCAAGGTCATCGTCGTGCCGGGTCGACTGGTCAATATCGTGGCTGGGTAATGATGTGAATTATTTCATTGGGTTGCGGGCGGTATTTCGGAAAGGGATCATTCTGTCGATCCTTGTTACGTTCCTCGGCGCATCGGCGGGTTGCGGCTATCACCTCCGGGGTGTGACCGAACTCGATCCGGCCTACGCCAAGGTGTACGTGCAGGGCATGTCCACCGACGATCCCGTCTATCGGGAATTGCGTCAACTGTTTCTGAATACGCATAGCGCGCTGGTCGAAAATCCGATCGGCGCCACGGCGACCTTGGTGATCGACGGCAATGATGTGGAGCAACGCGTGGCTGTCGTGACGCCACAGGCGACGGTGCAGCAATACGAACTCTACCAGCGAATCGACTACCACATCGTCTATGCCGACGGCAGCGAAACGCCGGAACGGCATATCAGCCAGGCGCGCAACTACAACTACGATCCCACCGGCGTACTGGCTTCCACCAGCAACGAGGCGCAGATTCGTCAGGAGTTGGCGAACACCCTGGCGCGTTTGCTGTTCTATCGTCTGAACGCGCCTGTACCTGTTTCCTCCCTGATCGAACCGGGTGACAAGCCCCGTCGATGAACGTACGTCCTGAACAGCTCGAATCCGCTTTGAACAAGCGTCTAGACGCGTTGTACGTTCTGGTGGGCGACGATTGGCTGCAGGTGGACGAGGCACGTGATGCGATTCGTGCGGCTACCCGTCGTGCCGGCGTCGATGAGCGAATCCGTGTCGAGGCGGAAGCCCGTTACGATTGGAACGCCCTCCAGCATCTCGGAGCCAGCCGCTCCCTGTTCGCCGAGCGTCGGCTGATCGATCTTCGGCTGCCCACGGGGAAGCCGGGCAAGGAGGGTGGGGAGTTCCTGCGCAAACTCGCCGATCAGGTGGCAGAAGGTTCGGACGATATCTGGATGATCAGTCTGCCCAAGCTGGATCTTGCTACCCAGAAGACGGCCTGGTTTTCACGGCTCTCTGCCGCCGGGACGACAATTACCTTCTGGCCGATCGGCCTGCGCGACCTGCCGGGCTGGATTGCGCAACGGGGCCGCAAACTCGGCTTGCAGGTCGATGCTGATGCCGCGCAACTGATCGCGGAGCGCGTCGAGGGGAATCTGCTGGCGGCGCGGCAGGAGCTCGACAAGTTGGCACTGTTGAAGCCTGAAGGCGTCATCACGCCGGACTATCTGATGGAAACCGTGGCCGATCAGTCGCGATTCAACACCTTCGATCTCGGCGATGCGCTGCTGGCCGGCGATCGTGGGCGGGCGGTCCACCTGCTGCAACGTTTGCGCGCGGAAGGCGTGGATGCCATTCTGGTGCTCTGGGTACTGACGCGGGAGTTGCGTCTGCTGATCAGCTGCAGCGAGGATCCCGCCGCCGTCGAGCGCTTGCGCGTCCCGCGCAATCGTCAGCCGGCCTACGCACGAGCCGCCCGTCGGCGGGGCCCCGATTTCTGGATGCGGTTGCTGGGTCGGTGCGCGGAGATCGATCGGTCCATCAAGGGCGTGGGACCGGGCGACCCCTGGCAGATGCTGGATCGCGTGGTACTGGCGGGCTGTGTGGCTTCGCCGGCTCGCTAATGATTTCCCGATTTTAAGTATATAATTCAACAAATTGATTTTCCCTGGATTTGTCCATGATTGAGCAAGACAAGATCGAACCGTTGATGACGCAGATGGGGCGCGATGCGCGTCGTGCTGCCCGTCGTCTCTCCGGCGTGACGACTGCCGACAAGAACCGTGCGTTGAGCGCGATTGCCGATGCACTGCTCGCCGCTGAACCCGAGCTGCTGGCCGCCAATGCCCGTGACGTTGCCGAGGCCCGCGAGCGAGGCCTGGATGCGGCGATGATCGACCGCCTGATCCTGACGCCCAAAGGTGTCGCGCAGATGGCCGAAGGCGTCCGGCAGATCGTCGCCCTGCCGGATCCGGTTGGCGAAATCACCAACATGGTCTACCGCCCCAGTGGTATTCAGGTCGGCCAGATGCGCGTGCCACTCGGCGTGATCGGGATCATTTACGAATCCCGTCCCAACGTGACCATCGATGCCGCGGCCCTGTGCCTCAAGTCCGGCAATGCCACGATTCTCCGGGGCGGATCGGAAGTGGCCGCCACGAATCAGGCATTGGCGACCTGCATTCGCCGCGGTCTTGAGACGGGCGGGTTGCCGGCGGATGCCGTGCAGATCGTGCCGACGACCGATCGTGCCGCCGTTTCCGTCATGCTCGGACTCCATCAATACATCGACGTCATCATTCCACGCGGTGGCAAGGGCCTCGTGTCGCTGGTCACGGAGCAGGCACGCATGCCGGTGATCAAGCATCTGGACGGTGTCTGCCACGTTTATGTCGATGCCGAGGCGGATCTGACCAAGGCCGTGGCGGTGGCCGTGAATGCCAAGACCCATCGGTATGGCGTCTGCAATGCCATGGAGACCTTGCTCGTTCATGCGTCTGTGGCGGAAGCCTTCCTGACCGCCGCCGCGCCCGCCTACCAGGCCGCCGGCGTCGAACTGCGCGGTTGCGCACGCACGCAGCAGATTCTTGGCGGACAGGTTGTGGCCGCGACGGAAGCCGACTGGTTTGCCGAGTTCCTCGCGCCGATTCTTGCCGTGCGGGTCGTCGACGATCTCGACGCGGCCATCGAGCATATCGAGACGCATGGTTCGCACCATACGGACAGCATCGTTACAGAGAATCTGGGCACGGCGCGCCGTTTCCTGCGTGAAGTCGATTCGGCCTCGGTCATGGTGAATGCCTCCACCCGGTTTGCCGATGGCTTCGAATATGGTCTGGGTGCCGAGATCGGTATTTCCACGGACAAGATCCACGCCCGCGGTCCCGTGGGGTTGCTGGGTCTGACCAGTCAGAAATTCATCGTGTTGGGTGACGGCCATATCCGTGCCTGAGTCCCACGAAGGGACGGCGCCGCGCCCGCTGCTCGGCATTCTGGGCGGGACCTTCGACCCGATTCATCTGGGGCATCTGCGTTTGGCCGAAGAAGTCCGGGAGGCCCTGTCCCTCGATCGGGTGCATTTCGTGCCTGCTGCCGTGCCGCCGCATCGTCCCCAGCCCGCGCTGTCCGCCGAAGTGCGCCTTGAGCTCGTGCGGGCCGCCGTCGCGGAAAATCCGCAGTTCGTGCTGGACGATCGAGAACTGCGGCGTCAGGGTGCTTCCTACACCATCGATACGCTCCAGGATTTTCATGCCACGCATCCCGACCATCACCGGGTACTGATCCTGGGCATGGATGCCTTCAATGGCCTGAAGCAGTGGCATCGCTGGTCGGAATTGCTGGAATGGGCGCACATTGCCGTGGCGACCCGGCCCGGTGCCCCACTGGCCGATGCGGCCGCGCAACTCCTGGATGACCACGCCTTGCCCTTGGAACAGTTCCGCAGGCAGCGGGGGGGCGGGATCATCCGGATCGAAATCACGCGTCTGGATATATCCGCAACGGCGATCCGCGCAGCTCTGGATGCCGGGCGCTCCGTGCGCTATCTCGTGCCTGAATGTTTGCTAAATCCCCTGAATCGGCATTATTCTGCCCCCAAGAAATCCCAATACAAGAAACCCCGATAAATGACGTCCTGAAGGCAGGGGCGTCGACCCTTCAAGCCCAATGTACCAATCGCCCTTGGATCAACCGAAAAAAGTTATCGCATGAATTCCGAACAAAACGCCCCGGCACACGCCAACTCCCCGTCCTCTGAGCCCCTGTCTGCAGAAGCCCTCGCCCAGGTGGCGGTTGCTGCACTTGAAGACATGAAGGGCGTGGACATTCGTCTTCTGGATGTGCGTGGGCAGTGCAACTTTGCCGACTTCATGGTCTTTTCTTCGGGGACATCCGATCGCCATCTGAAATCCCAGGCCAACAACGTGGTCGAGGCTGTCAAGGCGCGAGGCGTCCGGCCCATGGGGGTCGAGGGAGATCAGACGCCCAATACCGAATGGGTGCTGGTCGATCTGGTCGACGTGGTGGTGCACATCATGCTGCCTGAAACACGGGACCACTATCAGCTGGAGAAACTGTGGTCCGCCCACAGCAGCTCGGGTGCCAAGGTTGCCGCTGCCGGTTCGTCTGCCTATGCCAGTGCGCTGGAGAAAATCCGGGGCGGCGACGTGGTGGCCGACGAGACGGATGCGGAGCGTGCGCGCGAATTTCTCGAAACCGACTGGGATGCCGATATCGACGATGATGCGTGGGAAGACTCGGATTTTGCCGATGACGACGGCGATGACGTCGTGGATACGGACACCCCCCACCGCGTCTGATCGCCGGTCGTGAAGATCCACCTCGTCAGCGTCGGAACACGGCTGCCGAACTGGGCCGAATCGGGTACCAACGAGTATCTGAAACGGATGCCCCCGGCCTGTCCGGTTCAGTTGCACGAGGTTGCCGCCGTGCCGCGCAGCAAGTCGACGGCGACGGAGCGGGCGAAGGCCGAGGAGTGCGCTCGGATCGAGGCGCAGATTCCCAAGAATGCCTGGCGTATCGTTTGCGACGAGCGGGGAAAGTCGTGGTCGACGGCAGCCCTGTCGTCGCAATTGGCCGAATGGATGCAGTCGGGACGTGATGTCGCGATCGTGGTGGGCGGTGCGGATGGCTTGACCGACGAGTTGCGGCGGAGTGCGGATCGACTCTGGCAACTCTCCGAGTTGACCTTGCCTCATCCCCTGGTGCGTGTTCTGTTGGCCGAACAGCTGTATCGCGCCTGGTCCCTGCTGAACAATCATCCTTATCATCGCGAATGAATCCGCACTGCTGCGCCGGGATGCGCCAAGGAGTCCTGCAGACATGAGCCCGGCCATGCCGAATCTGTTTCTGGCGTCCAGTTCGCCGCGTCGGGCACAATTGCTCGAGGCGATGGGGTTCGATTTTTCCGTCCTTCCATCCTCCGCCAGTAGCGTCGACGAAACGCCGTTCATGGACGAGACCCCCGGCGCCCATGTGGCGCGGCTGGCCCGCGCAAAGGCCGAACGCGCCTTGAGCTGGCCGATGTGTCCGCCCCAGGCGGTCGTACTTTCCGGCGACACCGTCGTCACCCACGCGGGCCGCATCCTGGGCAAGCCGCGGGACGCGACGGATGCCTGTCGAATGCTGGTCGATCTGAGTGGGACTACCCATCACGTGCTCACCGCCATTGCCGTGGCGGATCGAGCGCATTGTGCCGTCCAAACGGTTCGGACAACGGTGGAACTGATGCCCCTGAGCGCGGAAACGATTGCCGATTACGTCGCCTCGGGCGAACCGCTCGACAAGGCCGGGGCCTATGCGCTGCAGGGCCTTGCCGCGCAGTTCGTCGTACGGATCGAGGGCTCCTGGGGGGCGGTCGTCGGTCTGCCCCAACACGAGGCGGCTGCCATGCTCGGTGAATTCGGGCTTCTGCCACGATGGCGCACGGAACAAATTTCAATCGAGCGGAGCCGATAACGGTATGAGTGAAGAGATTCTGATCAACGTCACGCCCCAGGAGACGCGAATCGCCTATATCGAAAACGGGGTGCTGCAGGAAATCAACATCGAACGTGCCCGTTCGCGCGGCATGGTCGGCAATATCTATCAGGGCCGGGTAAGCCGCGTCCTGCCGGGGATGGAGGCGGCCTTCGTCGACATTGGCCTTGAACGTGCCGCGTTCCTGCATGTCTCGGACATCGAGCTGAAGCCCGAGGAGAAGGAAACCGGCGTCGAGTCCCGGCCGCGGATGATCTACGACCTGCTGCGTAGTGGTCAGAACCTGATGGTCCAGGTCATCAAGGATCCGCTGGGTTCGAAGGGCGCGCGACTCACCACGGAAATCACGATCCCCTCGCGATATCTCGTGTATGTGCCGAACGGGCGGAATATCGGGGTGTCCAGCCGGATCGAGGATGTCGCCGAGCGAGAACGTCTGAAGGGCATCATGAACGAGTTCATGGCCGAATCCCGCAGTGACGAGTCCGATGCCGAAATCGGCGGATTCATTCTGCGGACGGCAGCCGAAGGGGCCGATGCCAAATCCCTGCGCCAGGACTTCGATTTCCTGCGGCGACTGTGGCGTGGCGTGCAGGACCGCCAACTGGACGAATCCGGCGTCGGATTGATTCTGGAAGACCTGCCGATCGCGCTGCGCGCGCTCCGGGACGTGCTGGGCGGCTCCGTGGAAAAGATCCGGATCGACTCTCGGGAAACTTACCACCGCGCGATGCAGTTCGCGCAGGAAATGGTGCCCGACATTCTGCCGATGATCGAGCATTACCCCGGCGAGCGACCGTTGTTCGACCTGCACAGCATCGAACAGGAAATCGCCAGCGCGCTCGACCGACGCGTTCCCCTGAAGTCCGGTGGCTACATCATCATCGATCAGACCGAGGCGATGACGACCATCGACATCAATACGGGCGGTTACGTGGGTTCGAAGAACCTTGAGGAAACCATCTTCAAGACCAACCTGGAGGCGGCGAGCGCGATCGCCCGTCAACTGCGGTTGCGCAATCTCGGCGGCATCATCATCATCGATTTCATCGATATGATCGAGCCGGAGCACCGGCAGATCGTGCATGAAACCCTGAAACGGGCACTGGAGAACGATCACGCCCGGACCAAGGTCTGCGAGGTATCCGGTCTGGGGCTCGTGGAGATGACCCGCAAGCGGACGCGAGAATCGCTGGAACACATTCTCTGCGAGGTGTGCCCGACCTGTGGCGGTCGCGGCACCGTGAAAACGGCGGAAACCATCTGCTACGAAATATTTCGTGAGGTCACGCGCGAGGCACGGCAGTACAATGCGAAGCAGATGCTCGTGATTGCCGCCTCGGCGGTTGTGGATCGCCTGCGGGAGGAAGATTCAACCTCGCTGGCCGAACTGCAGGAATTCATTGGCGTACCGTTGAAGCTCCAGGCGGATGTGCATTACCTCCCCGAGCAATACGATATCGTGCTGATGTAGCCATCACCGGGGCAGGGCGTTCCGTTGCCGTAGTTACGGACAGGCCAGGGGACATGGTCTGTTGCCGAGTGGGTATGATTTGACAAGGTAAATGTCACGCTGTGCACGAGTTCAAACAACCAGTAGCCATCCACATCTCCTCGCGACCGCTGCGTCGTCTCCTGCGGTGGCTGTTGGTTTTGATCTCGGCAGGGCTCGTCATCGTCGCCCTCCTGTTCACCGGGCTGCGGCTCGTCCTGCCGCAAGTCCCCCAGTACCACCAGGCACTCGGCAAGCTGCTTTCCGACAAGTGGGGGGCGCCGGTCACCTTCGATGCCATGGATGTGACCCTGGTCGGCTACCGGCCGCAACTGGTGCTGACCGATCTTCATCTCGGGCCCGACGGCCCGAAGATCAAGCGTCTCAGTATTTCCCTGGCCATGGCGCGAAGCTTGATGCAGGGTCATCTGGTCGCCGGGAAGATCGTGATCGAACAGCCCAGTCTCCGGCTCGTTCTGGATGACCAGGGCCATTGGGGACTTCAGGGGGCGCCGTCCGGAACGGGCAGGGGGCAGGAGACTTCCTGGGCGCAATGGCTGGATCGGCTGCCGGATCTGGGGAATGTCTCGATCCGGGACGCACGCATCGACTGGCGGCGATCGGCGGATTCCGAGACGCATCAGCCGGCGCGAACCCTGTCGACCCGTTTGGACGTCAGCGCACGACTGGCGGCGCATGGCTGGGCGATGTCGGGGGAGCTGTCGGCACCGGACTTCGGTCCGCAACCTGTGCTGTTGCGCGCGCAGGGGCGTTTGGGCAGCGATCCCCTGACCGAGGTTTATATCAGTACGCGGCACTGGGATTTGCCGGCGATCCAGCAGGCCATACGCGATTTCACCCACGGGGCTGTCCGGGCCCAGCTGGGTGGTTGCGGTGAACAGGTTGTCGGGCTGGATTGTTCCGAGGGCATGCCGCTGGTCGGTTCGGGCGTACTGAGCGGTGAGTTGTGGCTTCGGTTCACGCCACAGGGGATGCAATCGGTCCATGCACAGTTCGATTCCGACCGTCTTCGGGTCAGTCGCATGGCGCGAATCGCCGGGTACGGCGCGATCACCGAGCTCCAGTCTCAGGCCAGTCTGAACAGGCTCAGCGGTCAGCTCGCATGGTTGAAAACCCCCGATGGCTGGCGTCTGGACGTCGATCGAGTCACCTTCGTCACGGATGCGGATGAACAGCTCCCCACCCAGTCGGTGCACATCATCCATCATGGGCGCGAGACGGATTACGCTTCGGATTTCGCCGATCTCAACCAGCTCTCGGTCTGGCTCTCGACGGCACCGTTGCCACGCTCGCTGTTGAAATTTCTTGGGGGAAATACGGTGCGCGGTCAGGCGCACGATATTCGCCTGCATTTTGTCGGGGATCACCTGGAGTCCGGGTATCTTCAGCTCAACAATTTCGGCAATTCGCATGGCCAGAGACTCTGGCCCGTCATTGGTCAGGAGAGCGGAGCCGGGGGGTTGAATCTCGTGCTCTACAAGCAGCCGGACGGCTGGTTGGCGAGCGTCAATCAGCAGAATCTCGTGTTGGCCGTGCCGGGGCTGCTCCGCGAACCGATCACCATCGACAATCTCAAGGGAGATCTGTACTGGCATGATTCCGCCGCTCCCCTGATTTACAGTGACGGCTTGACGCTGAGCAACGGGGACTTTTCCAGTTTTTCGGTTTTCCGCTATCAGGCCGGAGCGCAACAGGGCCCGACCGATACGCCCCCCGACCTGCAAATCGACATGCGTGTCGATGCACTCAAGGTTGCCCGGGTACCGGCCTATCTGCCACGGAATCTTCTGGAACGGGATCTGCTGAGCTGGCTGGATACCCATCTGGGCAGCAAGGATCAGACAGGTGAGATCAACGGTGCCCATTTCGTCTTCAATGGCGATCCGACCCGATTCCCTTTCCGGCACGGCGGTGGGTGGTTTTCGGCGGTGCTGGATTTCAAACACCTCGATCTCGATTATCGCCCGGACTGGCCGGCGATCCGGGATGCTCAGGGCTATCTCGCCTTCGTCGATCAACAGATGCACACGGCGATTACCGGCGGCACCATCGGCGGGCTACCGCTGAACGGTGCACGGGTCAGTCTGTTCGATATCGGCAAGCCTGTGCTGGACATGGCGGTTCAGACCCGCGCGCCCCTGGCCGACATGCTGGGGTTCATCCAACAGACGCCCCTGTTGCCCGCCAATGCGCTCCAGAATTTTAACGTCAACGGTTCGGCCGCATTGGATTTGGGCGTGCGTTTCAGCCTGTACTCCAAGGGTGGACCGCCGGTGGCGGAGGGCACAGTCACGTTCGACAACAACCGTCTGATTGTCGGCAAGCGGTTACTGACCCTGGACAGCATTCGCGGTCCGCTGAAATTCGTCAACAGCGATTTCAACGCCACCCGCCTCAGCGCTCGATTCGACGACAATCCCGTCACTCTTCAGGTACGAACACCAAAGAACGGGGATGACAGTACGATCATTGCTCAGACGACGCTGGATCCCCTGTTCGCCCTTCGGGGGCAGAGCAATGGTTTCTTTCAGGCCTTGCTCTCTCGGGTTTCCGGGAAGGCGCCCACCGAAGTGCGACTGACCATTCCGCATCGCGGCAGTACGTTTTCGGTACAGGCGTCGAGCGATCTGGTCGGTGTGCAGAGCACCTTGCCCGAACCGTTGATGAAGCCCGTGGACAAGCCCTGGCCGATCAATGCCGCACTCAGTCTGAAGGATGGCGTATTGCGTTCGCTGGCACTGGAATCGAAGGGGCAACCCGCCTGGGATGCCAATCTGACCTTCAATCAGTCGGGTGGTCTGTCCGGGGGACGAGTACGGAACGATGCGGCGTTCCAGCCGACTTCATCCGTACTCGAATTGTCCCTGCATACACCGGTCTTCGATTGGGACCGTTGGCGTCCGATTTTGCTGTCGAGCACCGGTCCATCATCCGATCAGTCGGAAATTCCCACGTTCGATGTCCATCTGGATGCGGATCAGGTTCTGACGGCCGGACAATCCTTTCCGAACACGCGTCTCGATCTGCACTATGCCGCCGGTCGCTACGAATTGCAGGCCAAGGGCCCCGCGCTTGCCGGGCAATTGAGTCTCGACTGGCCAGAGGGCGGCGCGGGCAGACTGTCCGTGCAGCTCAGTCGTCTGCATCTCAAAGGGGAAGGCGATAGCACAGCGAAGATTGTGCTCCCGCCGCCTGAAGCCTGGGATCTGTCGAAAATGCCCAGCATGACGCTGCGCGTCGACGATCTTCGATATGACGATAACCGATTGGGCCGCCTGTTCCTGGACATGCGGCCATCGACCGCCGGACCGCAGCCGTCGATGGATCTGACCAGCATCGACTGGCGACCGAGCCGAACCGTCTCCCTGATCGGCACAGGCCGCGTCACGGGCACGGGATCACAGCAAAAGACCCATCTCGACTTCACCGCAGTCGGAAAGAATCTCGGATCGGCTATTCGCACGGTGACGGGCAGCTCGCCCATTGAGCAGGGGGATATCGACTCCGGCACGTTCGTTCTGGATTGGCCTGGTGCGCCCACCTCATTCGCTTTGGCTCGGTTGAACGGCCAGGGTTCGCTTAATCTCGTGCACGGTCAGTTGAACGATGTCGACCCGGGAGCCGGCCGTCTGGCCGGGCTTCTGAGCATCGGTGCCCTCACACGCCGATTGCGCCTGGACTTCAGCGACCTGGTCGATCACGGGCTGGGATTCGACACCCTGAATGCCAAGTGGCGACTGACCCAAGGCGATCTCCACGTCGACCCGCTGACGCTCAAGAACGCCTCGATCACCGCGGTGGCGCAAGGGCGCACCCAGTTGACGGACAATACCCTCGATTACACCGTCAAGGTGTATGCCGACGTGGGCATGCTGTTGCCGATCATCGGTACGGTGGCCGGTGGACCGCTGGTCGGCGGTGCCCTGTTGGCGATTCAGCAGGCGATCAAGTCCGCGGACAAGCACCCGGATCCGGCCTTCATCTATCGAATTACCGGTACGATTGCCCATCCGGACATCAAGGCCGTCAACATCAAACCCGAGCCATAATTCATGAGTACGTTTTCCAAAATTGCCGCGTTGCAGATCAACGGGCAGGCCCAGTGGTCGCGCAACAAGCCACAGATCGAACGGCTCGTCCGGGATGCCGCGATGCTCGGTGCTCAGGTGGTGGTCATGCCGGAGAATTTGTACGCCATGCCAGCCGATCCGGGTGCATTGCTGTCGATGGGGTTCGATGCCGGGGACGAGCCGATGGCTTGGCTGCAACAGCTCGCGCGCCGTCATGGCGTCTGGCTCGTGGCCGGAACGATGCCTATCCGGGTTGCGGCAACCGATGGCCTCGGTTCGGGAAAACTGCATGCGCGCAGTTTCGTGATCGATGATTCGGGTGCGATTCGTGCCCATTACGACAAGATTCATCTCTTCGATGTCACCGTACCGGCGCTGAGCGAATCCCGGCAGGAATCTTATCGGGAATCGGATCTGTTTGTGGCTGGCGATGTACCTGTCGTGGTCGATACCCCGGTTGGTCCTTTGGGCATGGCCATCTGTTTCGATCTGCGCTTCCCCGAACTGTTCCGTCGCCTGGTCGACCTGGGGGCGACCTGGGTATGTTTACCCGCCGCGTTCACCGAGGCAACGGGGCGTGCGCACTGGGAACCCCTGATCCGGGCGCGCGCCATCGAGAACCAGATCTACATGGTGGCCTCGGCGCAGGTTGGTCGCCATGCCAGCGGACGTCAGACCTACGGACACAGCATGGTCGTCGATCCCTGGGGACAAATTCTTGCTAACGCCAATACGGTTGCCGATACGCTGATTACCGCGGAGATCGATCACCAGACGCAACGCCATGTGCGCAGTCAGTTTCCTGTGCTCGAGCTTCGGCGATTGTAAAGTCGGGCGTGCTCTAGGCGGCATTCGGGGCGTGCTGCGGGATGACGTCGGACGGCAAGCCAAGTAACATGGGCCGATTGTGACGGACGAACTGCGAGATAGTGCGTGGTCTTCCGTATAATAGTTAGGGATTTAGCAACAGGCCCCCATGATGACGACCCATCAAACCGACGACTTACGTATTCTCGATATTCATAATCTTCTTTCGCCCGAGCAGATTCGTGCCCAGTTTCCCCTGACCGAGCGCGGGGCGACCACTGTGGTGCAAACACGTCGGGCGATACGTTCGATTCTGAACCGGGATGACGATCGGTTGATCGTGGTGATGGGACCCTGTTCGATCCATGACGTCCAGGCGGCACGCGATTATGCGACGCGTCTCAAAACCCTTGCCGATACCGTGGCGGATGAGATTCTGCTCGTGATGAGAGTCTATTTCGAGAAACCGCGGACGACCGTGGGCTGGAAAGGGTTGATCAACGATCCCAATCTCGATGGCAGTTACGAAATCAACAAGGGTCTCGGCATTGCGCGGCACCTGCTGGTGGATCTGGCGGATATGGGCGTCCCCTCGGCAACCGAGTATCTCGACCTGATCAGCCCGCAGTATGTTTCCGATGCGGTTTCCTGGGGCGCGATCGGTGCCCGGACGACCGAATCGCAGGTCCACCGGGAGCTGGCCTCCGGGCTTTCCTGCCCGGTTGGGTTCAAGAACGGCACCGATGGCGGGTTGCAGGTGGCCATCGATGCAATCCGGGCCGCGGCGCGGCCGCATCATTTCCTGTCGGTCACCAAGGCCGGGCAATCGGCCATTTTTTCCACGTCGGGCAATACGGATTGCCACATCATCCTGCGGGGCGGCAAGAAGCCGAATTACGATGCCAACAGCGTCAATGATGCGCTGGAGCAGTTGCGCGGTGCCGAATTGAACGAGGCACTGATGATCGATTTCTCCCATGCGAACAGCCAGAAGCAGCACGCGCGGCAAATCGTCGTGGCCGATGACGTTGCCGCCCAGATTGCCGCCGGCAATGCGGGGATCGTCGGCGCCATGGTGGAGAGCCATCTGGTGGGTGGACGCCAGGATGTCCATCCCGATCGCCCACTCGTGTATGGACAGAGCATCACCGATGCCTGCATCGGCTGGGAGGACAGCGTCGGGCTCATCGAGCGTCTGGCCGAGGCCGTGCGCGTTCGTCGCGCCGGTGGCGGGGTACTGCCCGAGTCGAGCGGCGCCAGCCACTGTGAAAACACGGACGCGTGATCGGCGCTTGATCAAACATGAATCCATCGGGGACCGGATCGCATGAATCATTTCTTCAGCCATCGTGAGCCACAGTCTTGCGCCCTGCTGCGGTCTTTTCTGTCGGTCGTTCCCGCTGCGATGCTCGGAATCGTTTTCTTTGCCGTTCTGCCGGCCGCCTCTGCGCAAGAAGTCGCGATAGCCGGCATCGATTCGCCTTCGACCAAGTCGGCCGCAGTCAAGAGTCCGTTCGCAGCAAAGTCTGTCGAGGATGCCGACATCGTCTCAATGGCTGGGAAAATCATCGGTGTGACGGTGTTGCCCGATGGTGCCTGGGTGACCCGTCAGTTGTCGATCGACTGGCCGACTTCGGGCAGACGATCCGTTCAGGTGGTCGATCTCCCGCGCTCGATCGACCAGGATAGTGTCCAGCTTCATAGTCCCGGCTTGACGTTGAGCGCTCCGATGCAATGGCGCGAAATGCCGGTGGCGGAGACCGAGGCCTACCGTAAGCTGGATCTAGAGCGTGAAACCTTGAACAAGCGGCTGGCCAAGGCGAACGACGATCTGTTGGCGGCACAGACGCGAATGTCCATCTTCAAGGCGCAGATGGCGCAGGCGCCATCGGACAAGAAACACGGTGCCGCGATTGGCGCTTTTCTTTCGGATGCCAGGGCACGGGCCCAATTCGATCGCCTGCTCGATGGCATTCTCGCGGAGCATCGACAGGCCCAGGATGCGGTGGATCAGCTGATGAAGCAGATGCAGGCGGTCGACCGCGCGCAGGCAGCGTTGCGTCAGAAGGGCCCGGGTCTGGCCCTGAGCCTACCCCTGATGGTGGATGGTAGCCAGAAACCGGCAACCGGCAGGATGATCACCATCCGCTACCGCGTGCATGACGCTCGCTGGCAACCCGTGTACCGCGCTGATCTCGATACGATAGCGGCGCGTCCGTCGGAAAAGTCCGCCACGACCCCGACAGCACCGGCGGCCGAAGAAACAGCGAAAGTCTCGTCGACGATCCACTGGTCTCTGGTCGCAGAAGTGCACCAGAGCACTGGCGAGGATTGGTCGCGCGTGCCCGTGACCTTGTCGATGCTGGACACGCGTCGCTATTATCCCGTGCCGACCCTCAAGCGTTGGACCATCGGTTTTTCGCCAACGAGCAAGCCGTCGCCCATAGCCGGCGCGGCGCTGCTGCGACAGGATGCTGAAATGGCCCGTAAGTCTGCTGCGTCATTCGGGGCCGTGGACGAAACCGGTTTCAATGCGGAGTTCCGCAGTGCTTCGCCCGTCAGCGTTCCCAGCGGATCGGCCGCCACGGTCATCCCGCTCCTCCACCGCAATTATCCGGCCGATGCGATGGATCTGATTACGCCCGAGATCTCGCCCCTGGCGATACTGACGGCACGATTCACGCTGGATAACGCGACGCCCCTGCCGGCCGGTGAATGGCAACTGTTCCTGAATGGGGCTCAGATCGGTCGTGTGCATCAGTCGGCATTGGCCCCGAAGAAAGCCCTGTCGCTTGGTTTCGGCGTCGACCAACGCATCGTGGTTACGGTTGATAGCCCAGCGGATCAGCGCGACGAGAACGGTTTGATCGGTAAGGCGCAGCAACTGGTTCGCCGACGGGTGGTCACGGTGCAGAGTCAACACGAACAACCGGTTCCGGTGACGGTGCTCATGAACCTGCCGGTGTCTGAAGATGCGAATCTGGCCGTCGATCCTTTGGCGGACAATACCCCTCCGGGGAACAAGCAGTATGACGGTCAGGATGGCGTATGGGCCTGGTCGAATCAGATCAAGCCCGGGCAGAAGATCACGATCAATTTTGGCTTCCGCCTGCGCTGGCCGGCGGACAAGCGTCTCTATGGTTTCTGATGTTTCACTTCAAGGACGATTAAGGAGCAACTGCATATGATGGATTTGGTGATGGCCGGCGGCGGGATGATGATCCCTATCATCCTGGCTTCGGTGATTGCGCTCACGATCATTCTCGAGCGGTTATGGTCCCTGCGCTACAACCGCCTGATGGGCGGGGACCCGGTGGGTACGGTGGAAAGCTGGATGGCCAGCGGTCAGATTTCGTCCCTCAAGGTGTCCGAATTGGCCCGGATGTCCCCCCTGGGCATGGTGCTTGCCGCCGGTCTCCAGAGTCACGACTCGCCGGAAGGCATGCGCAGTCGTATCGAAGATGCCGGGCGCCATGTCGCGCATCAGATGGAACGCTATCTCAATACCCTGGGTACGATCGCGGTGATTTCCCCGTTGTTGGGCCTGCTCGGTACGGTGGTTGGGATCATCGATGTGTTTCAGTCGATCACGGCCAGCGGCGGCGCTTCGGCCATCAATCCGGAATTGCTGGCGGGGGGCATCGCCAAGGCATTGGTTACCACGGCTGGCGGTATCATCGTGGCCGTGCCCGCCTACATCTTCCACCGGTATTTCCGGGGACTGGTGGATGAGCGCATCATCGAGATGGAACGCGAGGCGATCCGTCTGGTGGATCTGATCCATCCGGTCGATGCGCGCAAACGCTGAGGGTGTCGTCATGCAATTTCGTCAAAGACCGCGGGAAGAACTGGAACTGAACCTGATTCCGCTGATCGATGTCATTTTCATGTTGTTGATTTTCTTCATGCTGACGACGACGTTCGTTCATGATCGGACACTCAACGTGACGCTTCCCGTCTCCAGTCAGGGCACCGAGAAACGAGCACCGGTCAAAGATCATGTGATCGAGATTGCCCGGGACGGACGTATTGCCATCGATGGCAAGATCTACGACAGCGACGCCATCCGCCCCGTCCTCCGAAGCATTGCAGCCGACCAACGTCCTGTCGTGGTATGGGCCGATGCCGACGTGGTGAATCAGAAGGTCATCAGTGTGCTGGATCTTGCCCGCGAGGCGGGCATCACCAAGGTTGGCCTCGGGACAACTCCGGTCAAGTGACGCGTTCGATGCATTCTTCTCCATCCCAAGGTTCGCCGGGTGCAACGGCTGCGACGCCGGCTTCAGGCTGGCAGACCTATCGTCGACTTCTACGCTATACGCAGCAGTATGCCCGTCTCCTGGGTCTGGCCATTATCGGGATGATCGGGGCGGCGTTCACTGAAGTTGCTTTCGCAGCCCTGATGAAGCCCTTGCTCGATGGCAGCTTCGTCAATCGCGATCCGGCCACCATCCATGCCATGCCCTTGCTGCTGTTGGGCGTTTTTGCCCTGCGCGTCGTGGCGGAGTTCATGTCCGGCTACGGTATGGCCTGGGTGGGTCGTTCGGTGATTCGCGATCTGAAGCGCGATGTCTTCGATCAGGTGCTGCACCTGCCGGTCCGGTTCTTCGATCGGGTGGCGGGCGGTGAAGTGCTCACCCGCCTGAACTATCAGAGCGAACAGGTTTCCGAGGCGGCATCCCGCGCATTGACCACCCTGATTCGCGACAGCATTACGGTGGCGGGGCTGCTGATCTGGCTGCTGATTCTCAGTTGGCAGCTGGCGCTGTTCATCGTCGTGCTGGCGCCGGTGCTGGTCGTGCTGGTGGGGGGGATTTCCCGCGCATTTCGTCGCTACGCCCGCCGGATTCAGGATTCGATGGGGCAGGTGACCCATGTCGCCGAGGAAGTGATCAACGGACATCGTGTGGTGAAACTGTATGGGGGCGAGGAGTTCGAGTCCGCCCGTTTCGAGCGCATCAATGCCCGCAACTTTCGTGAGTTCATGAAAATGCAGGCGATGTCCTCCATCTCCGCACCGGTGACCCAGTTCATCCTGGCCCTGGGCATCGCGGGGATTGTCTGGTTTGCGACGACCGGTTCGCGTATGGAGACAATTAGCGTCGGTACCTTCGTTTCCTTCATCACGGCGCTGAGCCTGATGCTCTCGCCCATGAAGCGGCTCATTGGCGTCAATGCCGTGCTGCAACGGGGGATTGCTGCCGGGGAGAGCCTGTTTGGTCTGCTTGATGAGCCGCGGGAGACCGATGCCCCGGATCTTCAGCCCGTTGCGCGGGTCAGCGGCCGAATTGCCTTCGATCAAGTCGGTCTGCGCTATCAGCCCGAAGAAACAGCGCCCTGGGTACTTCGAGATATCAGCCTCGATATCCCTGCCGGACATACGGTCGCTCTCGTGGGACGCAGCGGTGCGGGGAAGTCGAGTCTGATTGCCAGTCTGCCCCGGTTCGTGGAGATCGAACAGGGCGAGATACGACTCGACGACCGGTCCATCGCTCAAATGACGCGGAAGGATTTGCGACGTCAATTTGCCTATGTCAGTCAGGACACCGTTCTGTTCAACGCCTCCGTTGCCGACAACATCGCCTACAGCGATGGCGGCCGTGGCGACATGACGCGCATCCGTGCAGCGGCGGAGGCAGCCTACGCACTCGAATTCATCGAGAAACTGCCGCAGGGTTTCGATACGCCGGTGGGCGAAAACGGCGTCCTGCTTTCCGGCGGTCAGCGTCAACGTTTGGCCATTGCCCGAGCCCTATATCGCAATGCGCCGATCCTCATTCTCGATGAAGCGACTTCGGCGCTGGATACCGAATCGGAACGGTACATCCAGGCCGCTCTCGATAATCTGAGCCGCGGGCGGACAACACTCGTGATTGCGCATCGTCTGTCGACGATCGAGCATGCGGATTTGATCGTGGTGCTCGATCAGGGGCGAATCGTCGAGACCGGACAGCATGCGGCCCTGCTCGCCGCCAATGGTCCCTACGCGGCATTGCATCGACTCCAATTCGGCGCCTCCTCGGAAACCGAGGTCGTCCACTAGATGCGCTACCCCGAGTTCTGGCAGCGAAAGGCGATTCGAAGCTTTTTCCTGTTGCCGTTCGCCCTGCTGGTCTGCTGGATTGCCCGCCGGCGGCGTGCCCGAGCCGGGCGCAGGCGGGGTGTCTTTTGCGTTGACCGACCGGTATTCGTCATCGGTAATCTGACGGTGGGTGGTACCGGAAAAACGCCGATTCTCATCGCCTTGGCGCGTCTTCTGACGGAACGGGGTTACCGGGTAGGGGTGATTAGCCGCGGTTACGGCGTCCAGATCGGCGTGGAACCCCGCGACGTGACGGAAGCCCAGGGTGCTGCCGATGTGGGCGACGAACCCTGGTTGATTCATGAAAGAACGGGCTTGCCGGTGATGGTGCATCCCGATCGGGTGCGTGCCGCGCAGCAATTGCGGGCGCGATATCCCGAGGTTGAGTTGATCCTGAGTGACGATGGGCTTCAGCATCATCGGTTGGGCAGGGCGATCCAGATGGCCGTTATCGATGGCGACCGTCGTTTCGGCAATGGTTTCTGCCTGCCCGCCGGACCGTTGCGTGAGCCACTCTCGGCCCTGTCCGACATGGACTTCGTGGTCGTGAACGGCGAGACCTTCGAACCGGGTCAATGGTCCGTACGATTCGTGCTGACCTCGGTTCAGGATTTGTACGACGGACAGGAGTACCCCCTGGCGGATTTTCTGAATGCGCATCAGGGAGATACATTGCAGGCCCTGGCGGGTATCGGGCATCCCGAGCGTTTTTTTGAAGCCTTGCAGAGCCATGGCGCGCGGATCAAGCGATTCCCACTGGATGATCACCAGCCAACGCCGCCCGGATTACTGAGCTACCTGCGTCGTTCGGGAATGCCGGTGGTCATGACGGATAAGGATGCTGTGAAATGGCGACAGAACAAGCCCGCATGGCATAACCAACCGGGACAGGTGTTTGCTGTGTCGGGATCCATGCTGCTCGGTGAGGGGTTGATCGAGGCAATTATGTCGCGTCTTGAAGCCGTTCGGATTACGCCGGGCGCTGTCCGGGAAAAAAAGATTTAACCGCTCAGGCCGATTTGCTATTCTTCAGCAAATGCTAATATACCCTGATGGTGACAGGGTTTTGATTGGCGCGTCGGCCCGGCAGATATGCTGTATCTTCTGGCTGTCAGCCACCGATCAATCAGACTGGAGTTTAGGTATGGACAAGCGTTTGCTTGAAATCTTGGTTTGCCCCGTCACCAAAGGGCCGTTGATCTACGACAAGGAAAAGCAGGAACTGATTTCCCTGTCCGCCCGCCTGGCCTACCCGATTCGCGACGATATTCCGGTCATGCTCGAATCCGATGCACGTACCTTGTCGAATGACGAATACGAAACCTTGCGGGCTGCACATCCGGCGGATACCGCCACCTCATGAGTCACCCGCCGTTCTGCGTCATCATCCCGGCCCGGATGAGTTCGACTCGTCTGCCCGGAAAACCCCTGGCAGATATCCATGGTCGACCGATGTTGGCGTGGGTTCACGATTGTGCGCTGGCTTGCGGCTCGGATGAGATCGTGATTGCCACGGATGACGAGCAGTTGAGGACCGCCGCCGAAGGCTTCGGTGCTCGGGCGGTATTGACAGGCGATCATCATCAATCCGGAACCGACCGTCTGGCGGAGGTCGTGGATCAGTTGGGCATTCCGGATGACACCATCGTCGTGAATCTTCAGGGGGACGAGCCCTTGATGGCGCCGGAGCTGCTGCGTCAGGTGGCTCGCCTGCTGGCGGAGCATCCGAATGCCGCGCTCTCGACCCTGATGGTTCCGATCACTGTGCGCGAGGAGTTTCTCGATCCCTCTGCCGTCAAGGTGGTGGCGAACGATGCGGGTGAGGCACTGTACTTTTCCCGGGCACCGATTCCCCATGATCGGGATGCACAGATTGAAACAGGGACGGTGCTGGGTTACCGGCATCTTGGCCTGTATGCCTATCGGGCGGGGTTCCTGCGCCGGTTTACACGCTGCCCGATGAGCCGTCTGGAGTCGCTGGAAAAGCTGGAGCAACTGCGTGCCCTGTCCATGGGGGAGCGTATCGCCATTGCGGTTGCCGAGCAGATTCCCCATGCGGGCGTGGACACCCCGGCAGATCTGGAACGCGTGCGTTCCATTCTGGCCCACGCAGGTGAAGCGGCCCCGCCCTGACGCTGAGCCCGTCAGCCGTGCCGGCAGACGGACGATGCCTGTTGTTTCCCCTGTTCGATATACCCTGCCCATCGTGCCTTTGGTACGTGCTGCGGGTTGATGGACGACACCCATGGCGATTGTGAGGTAACTCTATGAGGATGGATCGGTTTCTTTCTGGCAACGAATACGTGTTGCGTCCAACGCAAACGATTCAATCCCGGACGGACCTGCGTGGCGTGATTACTTTCGTCAACCGCACGTTGACCGAAGTTTCAGGCTACAGTCGCGAGGAACTGGTCGGTGCGCCGCATTCGCTGTTGCGTCATCCTCAGATACCGCGGACGATCTACTACGTGATGTGGGAAACCATCAAGGCCGAGCGGGAATTCTACGGCTACGTCAACAACCGGGCGAAAAACGGGGATAATTATTGGGTTATCGCCTATATCGCGCCTCATTACGGCTCGGACAAGATGCTCGACGGATTCAGTTCGGTGCGCCGCGCGCCGCTGCGTGAGCGGATTCCTGAATGGACGGATATCTACGATCAACTCAATCAGGTCGAGGCCAAGTATCCACGGAAGGATCAGTGTGTGGCCGGCAAGGACTGGTTGGGCAATTACCTGCACAAGCGGACGCCCTATACCGATCTGACGCAGTACGTTCTGTCAGGTCTCTGAGTCGGATACGCGGCTCTCGGCGGGCTTGTTCCGGTTCCCGCGCTTCAGGCGGATCAGCAGGAACGTGATCCAGAACAGGATTGCCAACACGCCGGCCCCATAGCCGAGAAAGGCCGTGAAGAGCACGATGCTGCCGAGAATGGCGCTGACAAGCAGGAATTCGTAGGTGGATCGTTGTATGCGCATAGGAGTCCGAAAGTTAGTTTGGGGATGACGCAGATGGAGCGGCAGGTTGATCGCCGGTCGGGCAGGTCACACATAATAGCTGTAATGGCCGCTGCCCCCTACTGTGGACTTGATGCGCGATGCCCCGTGCGATGTGAATGACGTCCCCGGGGACAATCGCGAACTGATCCGTGTCACGAGTCATCAGGCCTGCACCATCGATCACGTGCCAGATTCTTTCGCTGTCGGTCGCCCCCTCCGGCCAGTTCGCGATGCGGTCCGGCTCGATGACGAGTTCGGTCAATCGGCAATGCGTGATGGCATGTCGTTCGGGAACCATCAGACAACGTTCGATGATTCCGTTTCCATGATCGATTGTCTCGGCTTCCATGCGATGATTGAGGTAGGATTGCCGGTCCGGCATCGAGCGAGTCTTGGTGCGTTTTCTTTCAGCCACGGGTGGTGCGGTTCCTGGTTGATTTTCCTGGTGCATTTTCCTGGTACATTTTCCAGGTGCATTTTCCAGGTGAATTTCATTCATTCGTCGGGACAACCCGGCGAACGTTCCTTCGTGACGACTGCGCCGACACGTGCCAATTTCGTAAGTATCAGCCATGACAAACGAACTATTCCCCGACGATCTTTCTCCCGATGACCTGACGCCCGAAGAGCGCTGGTCCTTGTTTGCCGGGCAGACCGCCCGGATCGAGTGGCGGGAACTGGCGCCCCTGTTTGCCCGGGGGCAGGTCGTGCTCGTCGATCCGGCACTCGACCTCGTCGATGTGGCCGTTGCGGTTGCCGATGATAACAAGTCCCTCGTCGAATCGTGGATGCAAAAGGCACAATTCGGCCTGTTGGACACGAAGACCGCCGGAACCTGGGCGGAAGGTCATACCCCCATCTGGGCGGTGGTTGTCCATCCCTGGGTATTGGCTCAGGCGCGCCAGATCCAGTGATCCCCGATCCGGGACTTGCCAGGCTACTCAATTGGTGCAGGCTATCGGCAAGAACATTGACAGTCGCGGCAAATGATCCAATAGTAGGCTATTAATTTATTCGCCGAACTGGTTTGGTCAAATCTTTATTCGTTCGGCCAAATCCTTCCCTATGTCGATTCACCGAGATCAGGAGCAACTCATGAGTGCCGATTCCATTCTGCTGCAACCGACTTCCTTTGGCGCCATACCGGTGGCAAACCGGGTTGTCATGGCGCCGCTCACACGATGCCGGGCCGGGGCGGGCAACGTGCCTACCGACCTTATGGTCGAATACTACCGTCAGCGGGCTTCGGTCGGGCTGATCATCAGCGAGGCCTCGCAAATCATGCCGGAAGGGCAGGGGTATCCCAGCACGCCCGGCATCCATTCGGACGAACAGATTGCCGGTTGGCGCAAGATCACCGACGCAGTCCATCAGGCCGGCGGCAAGATGGTGCTGCAGCTCTGGCACGTCGGTCGCGTGTCCCATTCCGAGTTCCAGCCCAACCAGGCCCTGCCCGTTGCGCCGTCCGCCATGGCCATCCCGGGCGAGGGGTATACCCCCTCTGGGGCGAAAAAGCCCTACGAGACGCCACGTGCTCTCGAAACTGCAGAAATTCCCGGTATCGTCGCCGCTTATGTCCAAGGGGCGAAGAACGCCATGGCGGCCGGTTTCGACGGTGTTGAAATCCACGGTGCGAACGGCTACCTGCTGGATCAGTTTCTGCGCGACGGCAGCAATAAGCGCACCGATCAGTACGGTGGTAGCCTGGAGAACCGTGCGCGTCTGCTGATGGAAGTGGTCGACGCCGTGACGGCGGCAGTGGGGGCTGAGCGCACCGGACTGCGAATTTCCCCACTGCAGCCGGCGAACGGCATGAGCGATAGCAACCCGAAGGCCACGTTCAGCTATGTCGTGGAACAGGTGAATGCCTATCCGCTGGCCTACCTGCACATTGCCGGCATGGGCGTCGATCAGCCCGGGGCGGCCGGCCCCGCCTTCGATCTCAATAGCCTGCGCCCCTTGTGGTCCGGCAAGCTGATGGTCAATTACGGCTACGATCAGTCTTCAGCAGAAAAGGTCGTCACCGAGGGACATGCCGATGCGGTCGCGTTCGGCAAGCCGATGATCGCCAACCCGGATCTGGTGGCCCGTATCGAGCAGGACGCGCCATGGAACGTGCCGGATTCCAGTACGTTCTATGGTGGCGGGGAACACGGGTACACGGATTATCCCGTGCTTTATACCCATTCCCATTCCGCGACTTGAGGCGTTGGGGCGGCTACCGGATGGCACCGCCTCGCTAGGTTGATGCACCCCGGCCCCCTCCGGGGTTTTTGCATTTCTGTCATGAAATCCCACTGAGTTTCCATGCTAGGATGCGCCAGTAATCGGTTTGACTTTCAGTCTCCGGCTTTGCCTCAGGCACCCCAACTTTCAGGATTGGATCATGGACGAGACCAACCACCCGCCCGCTGACCCGGCTACCCCTCCGGATGGCACCGAACCCGCTGAGCCTTCCCCCGGTGTGCCTGGCCGGTTCCGTCGCGTTCTGGGTGGGATCGGCGCTCATCTGAAGATCGGCCTGAGACGCTGTATCGGGCAAGTCCAGTGGCAGCCGCCGACCTGGCCAAACGTCACCTTGGCGTACATGCGCCGGCATCCACGGCGGGTTGTCGGCAGTTTGCTCTCGGTGGTTTTGCTCGGTGCAGCTGCTGGCTGGGGCTATCATTGGTATCAGAATCGGCCCAAGCCGGTGGAGCCCCCCAGGGTTGCCGTGCAATTGACGGCTCCGGCGGCGACGGACTACACCCAGACGCCGATGGTCATTCATCCCCTGACCCTGGATTTTTCCGCCTCGGTGGCGCCCATTGCCCTGGTCGGCAAGCCGGTTCATGCCGGGATCACCCTTGAACCCAGAATGGCGGGCAGTTGGCGCTGGGCCACCGATCGCCAGCTTGTCTTCACCCCGGCGGTGGATTGGCCGGTAGGGCAGCCCTATACGCTGACACTGGATCCCCGTACCGCCGTCACCCCGGGCACGCGACTGGCCGAGACGCAACTGACGTTCGACACCGCGCCCTTTGCCATGACCCTCACGGATCAGTCCTTCTATCAGGACCCGCAGGACCCGCTCAAGAAATCGGCTCTGTTTGGGGTTCAGTTCACCTATCCGGTTGACCCGACCTCTTTCGAGCGCGCCGTGAAGCTGACGATGCTGGATGCCAAGGGAAATCCCGGACGTCCGGAATCGTTTACGATCACCTATGACCTGCGTCATCTGAATGCCTACGTCCATTCCGGTCCGTTGGGCGTGCCCCTGGATGAGCAACGCCTGCGGGCCACGATCGCCAAGGGGGTGAAGAGCAGCCGGGGCGGGCCGGGGGCGCAAAACCCCCTGAGTGGGATGGCGCTGATTCCCGGTCTGTACTCCCTGGCGCTTAGCGATGTGTCGATCCAACTGGTCGACAACGCCGAGCATGAGCCTGTTCAGACGCTGATCGTATCCACCTCCGCGCCGGTCACCGCCAAGGAGCTTACGGGGAAGGTCCACGCCTGGCTGTTGCCGAAGCGCCATGACCATCACGATTGGTACACCGGGATCGTCAGTCAGCAGGTGTTGGCCAAGGCCGAGCCGCTACCTCTCACGATGCAGCCTTCGGAGCGGGACGCCGACGAGGTTCATGGTCTGACGTTCTCTGCAGAGCCGGGGCGCCTGATCTATGTCCAGATCGACAAGGGGTTGAGCAGTTTCGGCGGGTATCTGCTGGGTAAATCCCAAGGGTCCGTGCTGTCGGTGCCCGATTATCCCCAGATGCTGAAATTCCTCGGGCAGGGATCGTTGCTGTCGATGACCGGCGATCACCGGCTGTCCGTGGTGGCGCGTAACGTCCCGGGGATGCGGGTGGGTATTGCGCAGATCCTGCCCCACCAGATCCAGCATCTCGTGGCGTTCAATCAGGGAGATTTCTCCCATCCGCTGTTGTCCATCGGCCCCGACCACATCACCACGCGCTTTGTGGAAACCCAACCCCTGCCGGATCAGGACCCGACCAAGGCGGTATACGCGGGGGTCGATCTGAGCCGCTTCCTGGGCACGGGCAAGGCGGGCGAGGCCACCGCCAGGCGGGGGGTGTTCCTGGTCCGACTGTCCCCCTGGGATCCGCGATCGACGAGTGACTCGGGGGCGCTCGGCAGCGATGACGAGAGTCCGTTCAGTGCCGAACAGGGTGGGTACTACCAGGGCGCATCCCAGAGTGACACCCAGGATGCCCGGTTGATCGTGGTCACGGATCTCGGGCTGTTGGTCAAGCGATCCCTGGACGGCAGTTATGACGTATTCGTGCAATCCATTCATACCGGGCGGCCGGTCGATCATGCGGTCGTCAAGGTGATCGCGGAAAATGGCCAGACCCTGCTGGCCGAGACGACGGGTGCCGACGGCCATGTGCATTTTGCCTCGCTCAAGGGGTTCCAGCGTGAGCTCAAACCCGTGATGTTTACCGTCACTCATGCGGACACCCCGGTTCACACCCCGGCTGAGGCAACGCCGGGCAACGCCTCCTCCCCGTCAGGGACGGACGCGACGGATACCGACTTTTCGTTCCTGCCCATCGGGGCCACCGATCGGCAACTCAATTACAGCCGATTTGATATCGGCGGGGCGCCCAATGCCCAGAGCGCGGGCGAACTCAGTGCCTATCTGTTTTCCGACCGCGGCCTGTATCGCCCCGGGGATGAGTTTCATATCGGCATGATTCTGCGCGCCGCCGACTGGAAACAGGACATCGCCGGCGTGCCTCTGATGGTCGAACTGGTGGATCCCCGCGGGATGACCGTGACCAAGCAGCGCCTCAGTCCGGATCGCAGCGGATTCATGGAGTGGCAGTACACCCCGGACGAGACGGCGCCCACGGGTAGCTGGTCGGTGAATCTGTATCTGATCAAGAATGATCGCGTCCATACGCTGCTGGGATCGACGTCGGTCATGGTCCGGGAATTCGAGCCCGATCAGACTCGCGTCACCACGCGTTTAGACCCGGATGGCGGCGTCGGATGGATCAAGCCCACCGATCTTCATGCGCTGATCCAGGCCGATACCTTGTACGGCACGCCGGCGGCCAACCGTCGGGTAACGGCCACCTTGACGCTCCGTCCGGCCTTCCCGAGCTTCCCGGCGTTCGCGGATTATGATTTCTATGATCCGCATCGCGCCAAGGAAGGGTACAGCGAACCGTTGCAGACCCAACAGACCGATGCGAAGGGCGCGGCGAATTTCCCGATCGACCTCTCCAGTTTCGCCAATGCCACGTATGAGTTGCGGTTCTATGCCCAGGTGTTTGAGCCCAACAGCGGGCGCAATGTGGCTTCGGCGGCACGTGCGCTGGTATCCAGTGCGGATTACCTGATCGGCATCAAGCCTGATGGACCGATGGATTTCATCCCGCGCGACACGCCCCGCAAGGTCAATGTGCTGGCCATCGATCCCGAGGTGGCTTCCTGTGCCGTCGGCGGTCTCAAGGCCGTGATTCTGGCGCGGCGCTACGTGTCGGTGCTGACGCGTCAGCCGTCCGGCCTGTACCAGTACACGTCCAAGCTCAAGGAAACGCCCATCGATAGCCGGCCGCTGGATGTGGCGGTCGGGGGCACGGACGTAGATCTGCCCACCACCACGCCCGGCAGCTACGCGCTGGTGATCGAGTCGGCCAAGGGCACAACGCTGAACCGGGTCGACTTCGACGTGGCCGGCAACGCCAACGTGAGCCGGTCTCTCGAGCGAAATGCGGAATTGCAGCTTTCGCTCAACAAGAAGGACTATGCGCCCGGTGAGACCATCGATGTGGCCGTGCGAGCGCCTTATGCCGGCAACGGGATCATCACCATCGAGCGCGACAAGGTGGTTGCCTGGACCTGGTTCCATAGCGATACGGCGAGCTCCGTACAGCACATCACCGTGCCCAAGGACTTCGAGGGCAACGGCTACATCAATGTGCAGTTCGTCCGTGATCCGGCATCTCGCGCCATCTACATGAGCCCCCTGAGCTACGGTGTCGTGCCGTTCTCGGTGGATCTGGCCAGCCATCGCGCAACGATTGGGCTGGATGTGCCTAAGCTGATCAAGCCGGGGCAAGACCTGGACATCACCGTGCACACGGACAAACCCACCCAGGTGGCCGTGTTCGCGGTCGATCAGGGCATCCTTCAGGTCGCCGGGTACGAACTCAAGGACCCGCTGAGCTATTTCTTCCGTAAACGGATGCTGCAGGTCAGTACGGGGCAGATCCTCGATCTTATCCTGCCGTCGTTCGATCAGTTCACGAAAATGGCATCGCCGGGCGGGGATGAGGACAGCCTGCGCAAGCAGCAGCTGAATCCGTTCCGGCGCAAGCATGAGAAACCGGTGGCCTACTGGTCCGGCATCACCACGGTGTCGGGCACCCACGTATTCCATTACCCGGTCCCCGATCGCTTCAACGGGGCCCTCAAGGTGATGGCGGTGGCCGTGACCCCGGAACAGATCGGCATCGCCCAGCAAGACACCACGGTGCGCGGCGATTTCGTTCTGGCACCCAATCTGCCCACGGCCGTTGCGCCGGGTGACGAGTTCGTGGCCAGCGTCAACGTGGCCAACAATATCGCGCTGGCAAAGGGGGCGGAGAACCCGCCGGTGCCGGTCGCGGTTCAGCTGGAAGCGTCATCCGCCTTCGATGTGCTGACCCCCGGGCGGCAGACGATCTCGCTGGCGTCGGGGCATTCCGGCGTGGTGACGTTCCGGTTGCGCGCCCGTGCCGATCTCGGCTCCGCGCCCCTCGGCTTCTTCGCCCAGTATCAGGACAAGCAGGCCAGACGGAGCATGGATATCTCCGTGCGCCCGGCCGTTCCGTTCCAGACCCAGCTTGCGGTCGGTGCCGTGAAGCCCGGCGGTCAGGTGGATATGCCGGACCTGCGCGATCTCTTTGCCGCACGGGCGCAGCGCGAGGCGGCGATCTCCTATCTGCCCCTCGTGCTGATGCGGGGCCTGGGCACCTATCTGGCCAACTATACGAACTACTGCACCGAACAGACGATCAGTGCGGCCACGCCGTCCCTGATCGTGGCGGGACAGCCGGAGTTCGCCCGGAGCCCCGCCGACGTCCGTCGTGCCGAACCGGCAGTGCTCCGCGCTCTGGCGACCCTGCGTAGCCGCCAGAATGCGGAGGGCGGATTCGGTGTTTGGTCGGCCACCCCCATCTCCGACCCCTTTGTTTCCGTCTATGCCATGCAGTATCTGCTGCTGGCGCGGCAGGCCGGCATTCCCGTCTCGGCGGACATGATCGATCGCGGCTTGAATTACCTGCGTCATCTGGCCGCCGACGAGGCACTGGGCAGTCTCCCCGAGCTCCGGGCGCGCGCCTTTGCCATCGCATTGCTGACGGAGTCGGGCATGGTGACCACCAATCTGATCGCCCTGGTCCAGCAACGTCTCGAGAACCAGTTCCCATCGGTCTGGCATCAGGATCTGGCGGCGGTGTATCTCGCGACCAGTTACCACCTGCTGAAACAGGACGAAGCAGCCAACCGGCTGATCGATGCGCCGCTCAAGGAACTGACCAAGCCACGGCCTGCGTCCTTGCCCTGGTCGTATGCCGATTATTACGACCCGCTGATCTTCGATGCGACCACGCTGTACTCCATCGAGCGATACTTCCCCGATCGGGCCCGGACCCTGCCGGCGGATACGCTGTTGAATATCGTGCAGCCCATCCATCAGGGGCGTTACAACACCCTGTCCTCCGCCATGACCATGCTGGCGCTGTCGGGGCTGCCCAGGGAGCAGGCCGATCCCGCGTCCCTGTCCATGGTGGAAGGGACGGAGCCGGGCGCGATGAGCCCCTTCGGTCAGGTGGATGGCGTACTGCTTGCGGGCGCGTTGTCGCCCGGCAGCAGCATGATGCGATTCGTGAACCACGGGACGCGTCCGGCCTGGTACAGCCTGACCCAGGCGGGGTATGACCGGGTGCCGCCCCCGTCGACGATCAAGGACGGATTGGAGATCGTTCGGGAATACACGGATGACGCTGGCAAGCCGGTGACGACGGTGCATCTGGGACAAACCGTCAATGTCCACCTGAGCCTGCGTGCCTTGGGCGATCGTGCCGTCGGGGATGTGGCAATCGTGGATATCCTGCCGGGGGGCTTCGAAATCGTGCATCCGGCCGCCTCGGGGCCGGACCCCGATTCGCCAGCCGGGACAGCCGACGCCGAAGCACCCCCGGCGTCCGTCGCCGGCGGCATTGCCCTGGCCCAGCCGGGCAGCGATCTGCAGACGAGCTACGTCGAACCCAGGGAGGATCGGGTGCTGATCTATGCGACGGCCAATCGGGATGTTCAGCAGTTCGTCTATCGGATCCGGGCGACCAACGAGGGGCGGTTCATCGTACCTCCCGCCTATGCAGAGTCCATGTACGACCGGGCCTTGCGGGCCTACACACCGGGGACGGGGACGCTGACGATCGAGCCACCGGCGCCCGAGCAGCCGATGTCGGCGTCGGATCTGGCTACGTCGCCCGATCGGCCGTGAGCGGCGACCTGCAGGTTCGGCCCGCTGGCTGGCATCGGTACGGGTCAATCCGGCGGGTAATACCGCGCCTTCTGGCCTTGTTGTTGATCCTGGTCGTGCTGGTCACTGTCGTGCTGGCGGGGGGTCGCGTCTGGTATCGGTTCCATCCGCCCATACCCCTTCGAGACTGGCTGCCGTCCTCCACGGCCGTGCTGGATGATCAGGGCCGGTTACTGCGCCTGACCCTGGCTGCCGATCAGCAGTACCGGCTCTGGACCCCCCTCGACCAGCTCTCGCCGACCTTGGTGCAGGCGGTGCTGCTGCACGAGGATCGGCATTTCTATCTGGAGCCCGGTTTCAACCCCTACAGCCTGCTGCGCGGGGCGTTCAAGACCTATGTGCTGCGCCGGCATCCGCAAGGCGGATCGACGATTACGATGCAGTTGGCCCGGTTGCTCTGGCACCTGGATACCCGCTCGCCCTGGGGCAAGATGCAACAGGTGGCGCGGGCTATCCAGCTCGAGTTGCAGTACAGCAAGCAGGCGATTCTCGAAGCCTATCTCAATGACGCGCCGTTCGGTGGCAATATCCAGGGCGTGGGCGCGGCCAGTCTGATCTACTTCGACCACGCCCCGCTTGATCTGAGCCTGCCCGAGTCCCTGGCCCTGGCCGTGATGCCGCAGAACCCCAGTGTGCGGGGCAGAGTCCCGGCGGGCCTCGCGGGGCCTGAATTGCTGGCGGCGCGCAATCGGCTGTTTCGGCGGTGGGCGCACATGCACCCGGTATCGGCTTCGGAACGAGCCCTGTTCGCCTTGCCCATGACCCTGCGGCCGGCAGACCGGCTGCCATTCCGTGCACCCTGGTTCGTAGATCAATTGCTGGCGGATCGGATGTTGCTTCAACCCTCATCCCTCGGGCTTCCGGATAGGGACTGGATCCACAGTACGGTGGATCTGCGCCTGCAACGGGCCGTGGATCGCCAGGTTCAGGCCTATGTGGCGCAACAGGCCATTCGGGGGGTGCACAACGCCGCGGCCTTGTTGGTCGATACGCGGGACATGGGCATCAAGGCGCTCATCGGTTCGGCTGATTATTTCGACACCCCCATCGCCGGGCAGGTGAACGGCACCAATGCCAAGCGCTCGCCGGGCTCGGCGCTTAAGCCGTTCATCTACGGATTGGGCTTCGATCAGGGGATCGTCATTCCCGCCACTGTACTGCGCGATGTGCCCACCGCCTATGGGGCCTACGCCCCGGAGAATTTCGATGGACGGTTCGAGGGGCCGGTCACCGTAACGCAGGCACTGATTCGCAGCCGCAACATTCCCGCCCTCGATGTGGCCGCCCAGCTTTCGCATCCGGACTTCTACCATTTTCTCCAGTCGGCCGGCATCGCCGATCTGGCCCGTCCCGAGCATTACGGTTTGGCGTTGGTGCTCGGCGGGGGGGAGGTCACGATGCAGGAGATGGCCAAGCTGTATGCCATGCTGGCCAATCAGGGGGTGATCAAGCCCTTGCGGTTCGTGCAGGCCGCCAGCAACCAGACCGCGCACCGGCTGGCAGCGCAGGGCACGAGGCTCCTGAGCCGGGCGGCAAGCTTCATGGTGCTGGATATCCTTCGTCAGAACCCGCCCCCGGGCCTCGCGCCGACGGGGCAGCCCAGCCCCTTGCCGGTTGCCTGGAAAACCGGCACGTCGTCGAGCTTTCGTGATGCCTGGAGTGTGGGGGTGTTCGGTCCCTACGTGCTGGTGGTATGGGTCGGCAATTTCGATGGCAGCCCCAACCCCGCCTTTGTGGGCGGCGAGATGGCCGGGCCACTGTTCTTCAATATCGTGGCGGCCCTCAAGGCGGAGAATCCCGGGCTACACGACCTGCCCGCGCCCATTCCGCCGCGCTTGCGCAAGGTTTTGGTATGTCTGTCCAGCGGTGCGCTGCCCACGGCCTGGTGCCCGCGTACCGGCGAAAGCTGGTTTATCCCCGGCGTCTCGCCCATCCGCGTGGACGACGTGTACCGGCCGGTGATGGTGAATCGGGTTACAGGGGCGGCCGTCTGTCCGCCCTTCGATCCCGTCCAGGACGAGCGCAAGGTCTTTGCCTACTGGCCCAGCGATCTCCAGCAGTTGTTTGCCCTGGCGGGGATCCCGCGTACGCAGCCGCCCAGAAGCCCCGCCTGCGGTCCCCTTTCGCTGGCCGACACGATCGGCGGGAGCCCGCCACAGATCACCAGCCCCCTTGCCGGGAACGTCTATACCCAGCAGTTGACCCATCCGGCCCAGGCGCGCATCCCGCTCACCGTGACGACCGATGCGGATGTCCATCGGGTGTACTGGTTTGCCGACAAGAGCTATATCGGTCAGGCTGAACCCGGACAGACGCTTTTCTGGTCACCGTCGCAACCGGGCAGTTATACGATTCGGGCGGTGGACGACCACGGCCGTGCCGACGAGCGGCTGCTGCGGGTGGCACGGGTTCCCTGATCTCTATAGAGCATCCAATCACTATCGGGGTGATCGGGTCAGGATGCAATTGACGCCATTGACTTGTCGCTACTACAGTGGCTTTCCCCGAAACGCTGTGCGTATAGCGAATGCTCAACCGTTTTTTTCAGATACCAAGGACACGCCCATGAGCGACACCATTTTTTCCCGGATCATCCGCCGCGAGATTCCGGCAACGATCGTCTTTGAAAACGATCGGATTCTGGCATTCCGGGATATCAATCCCCAGGCGCCGGTACATATTCTGATCATCCCCAAGAAACCGATTGCGACCTTGAATGATGTACAGCCCGAGGATGCGGCACTGATCGGTGAGTTGTTCGTGGTGGCTGGCGATCTGGCCCGTCAGGAGGGTATTGCCGAGTCCGGCTACCGGACGGTGTTCAACTGTCGGGATCATGGCGGTCAGGAGGTGTATCACCTGCACCTGCATCTGCTGGGTGGACGACAGATGACCTGGCCGCCCGGCTGATCGACGTGGCGGTTCAGCGGACACGCTCGCGCTTGAGACTTTGGTAGTTCTCGAAGCGTCGGGCATCGAGTTGCTGTTCGGCGACGGCCGAGCGGACGGCGCAATCCGGTTCCTGGTCGTGGGTACAGTTGTGAAAACGGCAACCGGCGGCCAGTTCCACGATATCCGGAAAGGCCCGGTCGATGGCTTGCGGGTTCTGTGCCGCAACGGCGAAATCCCGTACGCCCGGCGCGTCGATCAGGCCGCCAGGTAGATCGTCGAGTCGGTAGAGCGTGCTGTTGCGCGTGGTGTGCTGTCCTTCCTGGCTGTGTTCCGACAGTGCCTGGATGGCGGCCTTCGAGGCCTGGGCGGTGATGCATCGGGCGAGGGAGGTCTTCCCGACGCCGGAGAGTCCGATCATCATCGAGACATTGTCGGCGAGTGCCGCCTTCAGCTCGGGGATTCCGACGCCGGTTTTCGTACTGACCGGCAATATTTCGATGCCCTGCTGCCGCCAGATGTCCAGTGCTTCAGTCATTTCCTGCCGGATGGCCGGGTCGGTCTCGTCGAGCAGGTCGATCTTGTTCAACAGAATCAGTGGCGTGGCCGGCAGATCGAGTGTGGCGACGATCGTGCGCTCGATGATGCTCGGATTCATCCAGGGTTTGGACGAGACGACAATCAGCACCTGATCGATGTTCGCGGCCATCAGCCGGGGTTTGCCATGGGTATCCGGGCGAATCAGCGTATTGCTTCGTGGGTGGAGCTGTTCGATGACGATCCGCTCGTCCTCGCCGGTGTGCCAGCCCACCCGATCCCCCGTGGTCAGTGCGCCGAGAGTGCGGCGGGCCTTGCCGCGCCGGAGCACACCATCGCGCGTTTCGATAATCAGTTCGGTGCCGTGATGCGTGACGACGGTGCCGGGTTCCAGCTCGCGCGACGAGGTAGCCTGGCGTGTCGCGATATGGTGTTTTTGACGATCGGTCAGTCTGGATTTCATCGAAACCGGCAATTAGCGCAAAAGGAAGAGGGTTGCGAGCCCCAGGAAGATGAAGAAGCCGCCGGAGTCGGTGATGGCGGTGATCAGCACGGAGCTGCCCAGCGCCGGATCCCGACCCAGTTTCATCCGTACGACCGGTATGGTGACGCCAAATAGGGCGGCCGTCAGGAAGTTGAGGGTTACGGCCGCCATCATCACGGCGGACAGGGCGAGTCCCTGGTAGAGGAGAAAGGTGATCAGTCCCAGGATGAAGCCCCAGACGAGGCCATTGATCAGGGCAATGCGCATCTCCTTGCTGTAAAGCAGGCGGATGTCGTCGTTGCCCAGTTGGCGGAACGCCAGTTCGCGGACGATCATGGTGATGGTCTGGTTGCCGACATTGCCCCCCATGCCGGCCACGATGGGCATCAGCGCAGCCAGTGCAACGAGCTGTTCGATCGCGCCGCTGAACAGGCCGATGACGCGGGAAGCGATTAGAGCGGTGACGAGATTGACGGCGAGCCAGGGTGCCCGGTTGCGTACGCTCTTGAGAATCGGGGCGAAAATGTCCTCTTCCTCTCGAAGACCGACCTGGGCGAGTCGTTCTTCGTCGCTGGCCTCGCGGATGAAGTCGACCACGGCATCCACGGTGACCCGGCCAATCAGTCGGTTGTTCTCGTCGGTGACTGGCGCACTGATGAGGTCGTAGCGTTCGAAGGCATCTGCCGTGTTGCGGGCCTTGTCCTCCGGGTGGAATCGAACCACGTCGCGGGCCATCACTTGGCTGACCTCTGCATCGGGATCGCTCAGCAGCAGGGTCTTGAGATGGAGGACGCCTTCGAATTGACCATAGCGGTCGACGACGAAGAGCTTGTCCGTATGATCCGGCAGGTTGTCCATCCGGCGGAGATAGCGCAGGACAACGTCGATGTTTACGTCCGCCCGGACCGTGACAAGGTCGAAGTCCATCAGGGCGCCCACCGTGTCCTCGCCGTAGGATAGTGCAAATTTCAGCTTTTCCCGGTCGGCCAGGGGCAGGGCGGTGAATACCTCCTGCATGATCTGTTCGGGCAAATCGGGCGCCAGGTCGGCCAGTTCGTCCGCATCGAGATTATTGGCGACCTGGACCAGCTCGTCCCGGTCCATCGCAGCGAGCAGGCTTTCCCGGACGGCATCGGAAACTTCAAGCAGGACTTCGCCGTCGATGTCCGAATGCACGAGTTCCCATATCGCCATCCGCTCCTCGTGTGGCAGCGCTTCGAGAATCACGGCGATGTCGGCGGGATGGAGTTTTTCCAGCTTTTTCGAGAGGCGGGTCAGATTCTGCTTGTGGACGATCTTCTCGACCAGGGCATGATTGTTCTCCTGGGCGCGATCGACCAGGCCTTCCACCAGACGATTGCGGGCCATCACGTCGCGAATGTCGCGAATGAGGGCGGCGATCTCCGTTTGGTGTTCCTGATCGATGACTTCGGTCATGCAGTGCTTCCTGACAGGGTTTTTCCGAGGGTTTACGGACCTGGCTCCGTGCTTGTCCCGTTGCGAATGGGGCGGGCTGGGGCGTCAGTGTGCCAGCAAACGGTCTATCTCGAATGCCAAGCGATGGTCTTTTTCCGTCAGACGGCCCGCATCATGGGTCGTGATGCGGATATCCAGTCGATTATACCCAAGGGTCATCGTCGGGTGGTGCTGGTGTTGTTCGGCGAGGTAGGCAATGGCATTGACCAGGAGCACGGCGCTCTTGTAGTCCCCGGTTTGAATCGTGGTGGCGAGATGCGCATTTTCGATGTGCCATCGTGCGTGAAGCGGGGTGTGTGTTTCCATGATCGATCTCCTCGCGAGCGGATGGTTTCGGGTTCGATGACCGCAGTTTTCATGTTAGTCTGCTGAGCGAATTGTAAGCCACCGAACCCTCAGAAGAGCGCGCATGAACACTGTTGAACCCACGGAAAATCTCGTCTGGATCGATCTCGAGATGACGGGGCTGGACCCGATGACCGATACGATCATCGAAATGGCCACCCTCGTGACCGACAAGCATCTCAATATCCTGGCCGAAGGGCCGGTCATTGCGATTCATCATCCGAAAAGCGTCATGGATGGCATGGACGAGTGGAATCAGCGGACTCATGGCGAAAGCGGCTTGATCGCGCGGGTATTGGCAAGTCAGGTGAGCATGCGTCAGGCCGAATTGCAGACTCTGGAATTCCTGCAATCCTGGGCGGTTCCGGGCAAGTCGCCCATGTGCGGCAACAGCATCTGTCAGGACCGCCGGTTCATGGTGCGTCTCATGCCGCAGCTGGAACAGTTTTTCCACTACCGCAATCTGGACGTGTCGACAGTGAAGGAATTGGCCCGCCGGTGGCATCCCGAGCTGCTCCAGGGGCTCAAGAAGAACGCGACCCATCAGGCACTGGATGATATTCGCGGCTCCATCGGCGAGCTGGTCTATTACCGGGAGCATTTTTTCCGGAGTTGATGCGGGCGTACACCTCATTCGCCCACGCAACAGCCCAAGTTGGGTTTCTCAGGATTCCGATTCCGGCGTCGATTCCGCCAAGGCGCAGGTAATCGGCATATCGTCTCGATTCCCCCAGTCCGACCAGGCGCCCGGGTAGCCGCGCACATCGTCGAATCCCAGGTGCTTGAGCACGCAGAACAGCAGACTGGAGCGACGGTGACTCTGGCAGTACACGGCAATCGGTCTGCCCGCATCGGTCTGCCGGATACCCAGTTGATGCATGTGTGCCCGTATCTCTTCGATCGGGCGCAAATAACCGGGGCGTGCCGGATCCATGCACCAGTTCCAGTCAAAGTGTATGGCGCCGGGAATGTGCCCGGCGTGCTTGGAACGCCGATCGCTGCCGGCGTATTCGGCTTCGCTGCGTGCATCCACGATCAGCCAGCGGTCCAGTTGCCCGGCGATGGTTTCCGCATCGGCATGATGGCTTCCCAAGTCGTATCGGAGCGGTTCGGTCGCCTCGGGCTGAGGTGCAGGGATCTGATCCTGTAGTTCTGTCACCGAGGTCCGTCCGCCATCCACCAGTAATACTTCCCGGATCCCGCACAGCGCCAGGGTCCAGGCCAGACGGCTGGCCGCCAGACCGTTCTGGGCATCGAATAGCACGACCGGACGATCCGCCGCGATCCCGGTATGAGCAAGCGCGGCGTTCAGATCGCTGATTTCGGGTAGCAGCCCGGCTCGATCGCCCCGGTTCAGAACGATCCGTTCGAAATCCACCCGGTGAGCGCAGGGCAGCGTTGCCTCCTGCGCGTTTCCGGCCACGTCAATCAGGAGAATCGGTCGCGCGTCATCGCCGGTTTCCTTCAGACGCGCTGCCAACTGGTCTCGATCGATGAATTGAATCTTGGACATGAATAAGAACCGAGAGGGAAGTGGGCTGGATCTCAAAGATAAATGATCGAGATCGCATTTTCATCCCGGGTCAGATGTCGAGAGCAGATATCGAGGTCAGGTGTCGATCGCGTGCGGCCAATCGCGAAATTGGCACGCGTCGGGGTGCCCGTGGTTCGCACAGCAGGCCATCGATTCACGGTATGATGCCTAACCTGTTAGTCAGTTATTGAGGGGTATTGCGGATGTCATGCAGAGTCGGGGTGGCCGGGGTCAATGGGCGAATGGGGCGCGTTCTGGTCGAGGCGACGGTCCAGCATGCCGAATGTACGCTGGGCGCTGCGCTTGTTCGCCCGGGCAGTGCCGCCCTCGGCCAGGATGCGGGCCTCATTGCCGGGATCGGCACCTTGCACTGCCCGGTGCGTGACGATCTTTCGTCCGCCTGTGCGGACTTCGATGTGCTGATCGATTTCACCTCGATCGAGGCCACCCTGAACAACCTGGCCGTGTGTCGGGAGGCTGGTCGGGCCATGGTGATCGGCACGACGGGGTTTTCTCCCGAGCAGAAGGCCCTTCTGCAGGACGCCGCGCGAGATGTCCCCATCGTGTTCGCACCGAACATGAGTATCGGCGTCAACGTGCTCCAGCGCGTACTGGCCCAAACGGCGGCCCTGCTGGGCGAGGGATACGATGTGGAGATCATCGAGGCGCACCATCGCCACAAGGTGGATGCGCCGTCCGGTACGGCCCTGCGTCTGGGTGAAGTCGTCGCGAAGGCGTATGGTCGCGATTTGTCCGAGGTGGCAATCTATGGCCGTGAAGGGCATACCGGCGCACGGGATGCGCAGACGATCGGTTTCTCGACCATCCGGGGTGGCGATGTGGTGGGTGACCATACGGTACTCTTTGCAGGTATCGGCGAACGCATTGAACTGACCCACAAGGCATCGAGCCGCATGACGTTCGCCCAGGGTGCGGTGCGCGCCGCCCGGTGGCTGATGGATCAGCGACCCGGCATGTATGACATGACCGATGTCCTGGGATTGAAGTGAGGGCGGCCGCAAGACCGGGCGCGCATGGACAGAAATGGCGTTAATCGGGCATAATTCCCGCCCATATCCTGCTTCGAACCAGGCAGCGCTGCGGCGCCGCGCTTTGGGTCTGCACAATTATAAATATCAAAATGAACGGGTTGCCGCGGTAACGCGTTCGTCTATCGGTTAGACGGGAGATTTTTCTTGAAACACACTGCGCTACTGGCTCTGGCAGATGGCAGCCTGTTTTATGGCACGTCCATTGGCGCCTCGGGATCAACCGTGGGTGAGGTGGTGTTCAATACCGCGTTGACCGGTTATCAAGAAATCCTGACCGATCCTTCCTATCGCCGCCAGATCGTGACCCTGACCTACCCGCACATCGGGAACGTCGGCGTGAACCACGACGATGCCGAGTCGCTGTCGGTGCATACCGCAGGCCTGGTGATTCGTGATTCTTCGGCGGCCGTCAGCAACTGGCGTGCTCGTGAATCGCTGCCGGACTACTGCAAGCGCCATGGGTTGATCGCCATCGCCGACATCGATACCCGTGCCCTGACGCGCGTATTGCGCGACAAGGGCGCACAGAATGGCTGCATTCAGGTGGGCGACAACCTCGATCCTGAATGGGCCCTGGCCGAGGCGCGCGGTTTTGCCGGATTGAACGGGATGGATCTCGTTCCGGAAGTCACGACGCCCGAAACGGTCGTGTGGGAACAGGGTACCTGGTTCCTCGATCCGGAAAATCCCCCGAGCCGCCCGCCCTTGACGCGCGAAATCGTGGCCTGGGATTTTGGCATCAAGCACAACATTCTCCGTATGCTCGTGGACCGGGGTTGCCGCGTGACCCTGGTGCCGGCGGCCACGCCTGCCGTAGAGGTTCTGGCCATGAACCCGGACGGAATTCTCCTGGGCAATGGCCCGGGGGATCCTGCGGCCTGTCACTATGCCATCGAGGCCATTACCGAAGTGCTGAAGCATCAGGTGCCGATCTTCGGTGTCTGCCTGGGGCATCAGTTGCTCGCCCTGGCCAGCGGCGCGAAAACACTCAAGATGAAGTTCGGCCATCATGGGGCGAACCACCCGGTGCAGGACATCGAGTCCGGCAAGGTGTTCATCTCCAGCCAGAACCATGGTTTCGCGGTGGATGAAACGAGTCTGCCCGCCAATCTCAAGGCCACCCATCGCTCGCTGTTTGATGGTAGCCTTCAGGGCATTCGTCGAACCGATTGTCCGGCGTTCAGCTTTCAGGGGCACCCGGAGGCAAGCCCCGGTCCGCATGACCTCGGGCTGCTCTTCGATCAGTTCGTCGAACAGATCGACGCGCACAAGCGCTGATACCGCCCCATCCGGATCCGTCCGAACGATGCCCCTGACCGCAAATTTGTGAATTACCCATGCCAAAACGTACCGACCTAAAAAGCATTCTCATCATCGGCGCCGGCCCCATCGTCATCGGCCAGGCCTGTGAGTTCGACTATTCGGGTGCCCAGGCCTGCAAGGCGTTGCGCGAAGAGGGTTACCGGGTCATCCTGATCAACTCCAATCCTGCGACGATCATGACAGATCCGGACATGGCCGACGCGACCTACGTGGAGCCGATCAACTGGGAAGCCGTTGCGGCAATCATCGAAAAGGAACGCCCCGACGCACTCCTGCCGACGATGGGCGGCCAGACGGCATTGAACTGCGCGCTGGATCTCGCACGTCACGGCGTCCTGGAAAAATTCGGCTGTGAGCTGATCGGTGCGAGCGAAGATGCCATTGATATGGCCGAGGACCGTGAGCGGTTCCGGGAGGCGATGACCGAGATCGGACTCTCCACGCCCAAGTCCTTTATCGTCCATACGCTGGAAGAAGCCTTTGCCGAGCAGCCCAAGCTTGGTTACCCCGTGATCATCCGTCCCTCCTTCACCATGGGCGGCTCGGGTGGCGGCATTGCCTACAACCGCGAGGAGTTCGAGGAGATTACGCGCCGCGGTCTGGACCTGTCGCCGACGAGCGAGCTTCTCATCGAGCAGTCCGTCCTTGGTTGGAAAGAATATGAGATGGAAGTCGTGCGCGATCGCAACGACAATTGCATCATCATCTGCTCCATCGAGAACTTCGATCCGATGGGCGTGCATACCGGCGATTCGATCACCGTGGCGCCCGCCCAGACCCTGACGGACAAGGAATATCAGATCATGCGGAACGCCTCGCTGGCGGTACTGCGTAAGATCGGTGTGGAAACGGGCGGTTCGAACGTTCAGTTCGCGGTGAACCCGGTCAATGGTCAGATGATCGTGATCGAGATGAACCCGCGGGTGTCCCGTTCCTCGGCACTGGCCTCCAAGGCGACCGGTTTCCCGATCGCCAAGGTCGCGGCCAAGCTGGCCGTGGGTTACACCCTGGATGAGCTGCGCAACGAGATTACGCAGGGCGCGACGCCGGCATCCTTCGAGCCGACGATCGACTACGTGGTCACCAAGGTGCCGCGCTTTACCTTCGAGAAATTCCCGCAGGCCGATAGCCGCCTGACGACCCAGATGAAGTCGGTGGGCGAGGTCATGGCGATCGGCCGTACCTTCCAGGAATCGCTGCAAAAGGCGCTGCGGGGTCTGGAAATCGGCATGGATGGCTTCGATGAGGTGCTGGATCGCGATCTCGATGCCGAGGATGCCGAGGACGAAATCATTCGCCAGTTGCGCGAACCGCGGCACGACCGGCTCTGGTATGTCGCCGAGGCCTTCCGAAACGGCTTCAGTCTGAACGATGTATTCGAGCACTCGATGATCGACCCGTGGTTCCTGACGCAGATCGAGCAGATCATCCAGCGCGAGCAGGCGCTTCGTGGCCGCTCGCTGAGCCAGATCGACCGCGACGAGATGCTGTCCATCAAGCGCATGGGCTTCTCCGATCGGCGGTTGGCCCGTTTGCTCGATGAGACCGAGAGCACCGTTCGCGCGCATCGTTATGCGCTGGGTGTACGCCCCGTGTTCAAGCGCGTCGATACCTGTGCGGCCGAATTCCCGACGGATACCGCATACCTGTATTCGACCTACGAGCAATATTGCGAGGCGGAACCGAGCAGTCGCGACAAGATCATGATTCTGGGCGGCGGTCCGAACCGGATCGGCCAGGGGATCGAATTCGACTATTGCTGCGTGCATGCGGCACTGGCTCTGCGCGAAGACGGTTACGAGACCATCATGGTCAACTGCAACCCGGAAACCGTGTCCACGGATTACGATATTTCCGATCGTCTGTATTTCGAGTCGCTGACCCTCGAGGACGTGCTCGAAATCATCGAGGTCGAGAAACCCAAGGGCGTGATCGTCCAGTTCGGCGGCCAGACGCCGCTGAAACTGGCGCGCGATCTGGAAAAGGCCGGCGCTCCGATCATCGGTACCACCCCCGATGCCATCGACCGGGCGGAAGATCGGGAACGGTTCCAGGCCATGATTCAGGAATTGGGTCTCAAGCAACCGCCGAACCGGACGGCACGCTCCGCCGAGGAGGCCATGCATCTGGCCGCTCAGATCGGATATCCGCTCGTCGTGCGTCCGTCCTACGTTCTGGGTGGCCGCGCGATGGAGATCGTGCATAACGAAGAGTCCCTGAAACGCTACATGCGCGATGCCGTCAAGGTTTCCAACGATTCCCCGGTCCTGCTGGATCGCTTCCTGGACGATGCGGCGGAGATGGACATCGATGCCGTCTGCGACGGGGAAACCGTCGTGATCGGCGGTCTGATGGAACATATTGAAATGGCAGGTATCCATTCCGGCGACTCTGCCTGCTCATTGCCGCCCTACACGGTGGCTGCCCCCGTTCTCGAACGGGTACGCGAACAAGTGACCGCCATGGCCAAGGCGCTGAATGTTGTCGGTCTGATGAATACCCAGGTCGCCATCCAGGGGGACGATATCTACATTATCGAGGTCAACCCGCGTGCATCCCGTACGGTGCCGTTCGTCTCGAAGGCTGTGGGCATGGCCCTGGCAAAGATTGCGGCTCGGGCCATGGCGGGTAGCACGTTGAGTCAGCAGGGGGTTACCCGCGAGTGCGTACCGCCGTTCTATGCGGTCAAGGAAGCGGTTTTTCCGTTCATCAAGTTTGCCGGCGTGGATCCGTTGCTGGGACCGGAAATGAAGTCCACCGGCGAGGTGATGGGCATCGGTCGCGAGTTCGGCGAAGCCTTTGCCAAGGCGCAGGCCGGCGCCGGCAACTCGTTGCCGACGGAAGGTCTGGCCTTCGTCTCCGTCCGCAAGCATGATTATGCGGCAGCCACCGAAGTGGCCCGTGCGTTGACCAAGCAAGGCTTCACGCTCTGCGCGACGCGGGGCACCGCGCGCCATTTGTCGGAAGCGGGCCTGACCGTCGATGTGGTGAACAAGGTCACGGAGGGTCGCCCCAATATCGTCGACATGATCAAGAACAAGGAAATTGCCCTGATCATCAATACGACGACCAGCAGCAATCAGTCTCGCCATGACTCCTTCCAGATCCGTCGCGAGGCCCTGCATCAGCGCGTGCCGTACTTCACGACGATTGCGGGTGCGGAGGCGATGGTTCTGGCCCTGGCTTATCTGAAGCAATCCATTACCGTCAACCGACTGCAGGATCTCCATAAGGAGTGTGTTTCATAATGCAAACCCCGATGACTGCCGCTGGTGCGGCCAAACTCGAAGCCGAACTCAAGCATCTGCGTAGCGTGGAACGGCCCCGGATTATCCAGGCCATTGCCGAGGCGCGCGAGCTTGGGGATCTGAAGGAAAACGCCGAATATCATGCTGCTCGTGAGGAGCAGGGGTTCGTCGAGGGGCGGATCAAGGAAATCGAGTCGAAGCTGTCCCATGCGAACATCATCGACGTCAGCCGGATGCCGCCCGGCGACAAGGTGATCTTCGGCGCCACCGTCCAGGTGCTGGACGTCGATAGTGACGAGGAAATCACCTACAAGATCGTTGGCGACGACGAGGCCGATATCAAGTCCAACATGATTTCCGTGCATTCCCCCATCGCGCGTGCGCTGGTTGGCAAGTCCGTAGGGGATGAAGTCGTCGTGACCACGCCTGGCGGCAAACGCAATTTCGAGATCATGCAAGTCGATTATATTGCTTGATTCGCTGAGCAAATTACCTAAGGTTTTTCCCCCAAATGCTTGATCCCAAAATATTACGCGCTGATCCGGTTGCCATTGCCGATCAACTTCGGCGTCGTGGTTTCGACTTTGACGTGGCCGCGTTCAATGCGCTGGAATCCGAGCGCAAGGCGGTACAGGTCGAGACGGAGCAACTCCAGGCCGAGCGTAACGCGCGTTCGAAGATGATCGGCAAGATGAAGGCATCCGGCGAGGATACGACCGAGTTGATGGCCCAGATCGGGGATTTGGGCAGCCGCCTGGATGCGGGAAAGCAGCGCCTGGCTGAAATCCAGGTCGAGTTGGAACGTTTGCTGGCACAGATGCCGAACGTTCCGGCGGCGGATGTCCCCGATGGGGCGGATGAGTCGGGCAACGTCGAAGTCCGTCGTTGGGGTGAGCCCACACGCTTCGATTTCCCGGTTCGAGACCATGTGGCACTGGGCGCCGAACTGGGCATGAGTTTTGAAAAAGCGGTGAAAATTACCGGCGCGCGGTTCGTCAGCCTTGCCGGCCAAATGGCTCGGCTTCATCGCGCCCTTGCCCAGTTCATGCTCGATCTTCATACGCAGCAGCACGGGTATACCGAGGTCTACGTTCCCTATATCGTCAATGGGGATAGTCTGTACGGTACCGGTCAGCTGCCCAAGTTTGCCGAGGATCTGTTTGCCCTGAAAGGGGATGCCAACTGGTATCTGATCCCGACCGCCGAGGTACCGGTCACCAATCTGGTTCGAGACACCCTGTTGTCCGCGTCCGATTTGCCACAGAAGTTCGTCGCGCACACACCGAGTTTCCGCTCTGAGGCAGGTTCGGCCGGTCGCGATACGCGCGGCATGATCCGTCAACATCAGTTCGACAAGGTAGAACTGGTGCAGATTGTCCATCCGGAGGAATCCGATGCGGTGCTCGAGCAATTGACCGGTCACGCCGAGGCTGTTCTGCAGGCCCTCGGATTGCCTTATCGGGTCATGAGCCTGTGTGCGGGTGACATGGGCTTCTCGGCGGCCAAGACCTACGATCTGGAAGTCTGGTTGCCGGGCCAGGATTGCTACCGTGAAATTTCTTCCTGCTCCAACTTCCGGGATTTCCAGGCACGCCGTCTGCAGGCGCGCGTCCGAGATGCGGAGGGCAAACCGCAGTTGGTTCACACCCTGAATGGGTCTGGTCTGGCTGTGGGCCGAACCCTCGTCGCGGTCCTGGAGAATTACCAACAGCCCGATGGCAGTGTCCTGATTCCGGATGCGTTGCAACCCTACATGGGCGGCGTGCGGGTCATCAGTTGCGCTTCCGGTGATGGTGCGTCTAAGGCATGACGATCCTGGTCCAGGCTGAACTTCTGCACGAAGTTCGGGACACGGTTATTGATACTCTGGGGCTGTCCGACGAAGCAATTGCCGTAGACGCAGATGTGTCCTTGCTCGGCGAGATACCCGAACTCGATTCGATGGGAGTGGTGCTTTTGCTGACGGCGTTGGAATCGCGTTTCGGACTGACGTTGTCCGATGATGACGTTGATGCCGAATGGTTTCGGACCTTGGGCACGTTGACCGAGGCGGTTGCTGCGCGAATTACCCCAGAAGGGGTCTGACATCCGTCTCTGGTCGAAGTGATCGCCTAACGGTTCAGCTTCGACGCTCGCATTTCCTCTTTATCCGGATGACGGATACTGCTGATCAGTCGTTGATCAGATGATATTTCTCCATGAGCTCATCCTTTGTTTCCGGATTTTCCGGGTCCAGGATGATGCAGTCCACCGGACATACTTCCACACATTGCGGCGTATCGTAGTGCCCGACACACTCGGTGCACAGGTTCGGCGCGATTTCATAGATCTCAGCGCCTTGCGAAATGGCGCCATTCGGGCATTCCGGCTCGCAGACGTCGCAGTTGATGCATTCGTCGGTAATCAGTAGAGACATTAAAGTTCCTCCCGGCAGATGGTCGTGGGGCAGGACCGCCATGAAGGCGATCGCCGCGCGGGTATGGGTTGTTTGCGCCGCAGTCCTAACTGTCGTACGGCAATGCGGCTCATCCTGACCATTCCCTGAGCGGCATGTTGCGGCAGGGCCGCCATCATGGACCGTTCGAGGGGCACGTCTTGACCGGGTCAAGGATGATCCACGTTCTGAGCGGTGATTCTACAGAATATAGCGCCGTTTTGCCTCAGTTGGCGTGCACGCGCGCCAATGCCGCCGCAACATGGGGTGGCACAAAACCTTGTACATTGCCCTTCAGGCGTGCCAATTCACGCACAATGCTCGAGGAAATGAAGCCCAACTCTTCCGCAGGCGAGAGGAATACGGTTTCGATGTCCGGGGCCAGGCGTCGATTGACTGCCGCCAGTTGAATTTCGTATTCGAAGTCGGAGACGGCGCGCAAGCCTCGTACGATCGAACTGGCCTGTTCTTCGCGCGCGAAATCGACCAGCAGACCGGAAAAGGGCTTCACTTCTATTTTCGGTAGCTCCAATAACGCGATCCGGGCCATTTCGGTGCGTTCTTCCAGGGTAAAGAGCGGTGACTTCGTCGAGGCTGCGGCAACCGCGACGATGACACGATCGAACAGATGGGTTGCCCGTCGCGCCAGGTCCACGTGTCCCAGGGTGATCGGATCGAAGGTGCCAGGGTAGATAGCGACTCTCATCAGTGCACCAGCATGTTGATGCCCAGAATGGCCAAGACTACCGAAAAAATTCGTTTCAGGGTCTTGGCGGGCAGGCGTTGTGTCAAACCCGCGCCAATAGGGGCGAAGATGAAGCTGGGGATGACGATCCCGATCAGGGCGGGGAGATAGACATAACCGAAAGACCAGTCAGGCAAACCGCTCTGGCCCCAACCGGTCAGCACATAACCCAACGCGCCTGCGGCAGATGTGGGCAGTCCGATTGCGGCACTGGTCGCGATGGCATTCCGTGCAGCTACGTTACACCAGAGAAAGAATGGCGTCGTCAGTGCACCGCCACCCATGCCCATGATGGATGCCGTTGCTCCGACGCCCGTGCCGAAAATATTCAGGGGAATGATGCCGGGAAGATTGCGCTTCGCTGAAGGCTGCCGCCCGACACCCATCTGGATGGCGATCAGTATTTCGATGACGCCGAATACCTTCTTCAGGATTTCGCCCGGTAGCAGGTGCGCAATGGATGAGCCCAGTATCGCCCCGATCACCACACTGCCGACTATTTTGGCAAACAAGGACCACATCACGCCGCCATGCCGATGGTGGGCGAGTACGGATGAGATCGAGGAGAATACAATGGCTGCCAATGAGGTCCCGATGGCAATGTGTACCAGGTGACCGGAGTCTGCCAGGCCAATGATCGGGAATAGGAAGAGGAGGACGGGAACAATGATGAGTCCGCCGCCGATGCCCAACAATCCGGCCAGAAGGCCGGAAAATGCACCCAGCAGGGCGAATAATAGGTAGGCAGTCAAAATACACGCATCCTATGGAATGGGAATGGGCGGTAAGCCTAGCCAATTTTGGCGGGAAACCCCACTCAATCGTTTCTATCTATCAAGATAAAACTCTGATTGCTGGGCTGTTCCCTTGTCATGTACCGGAAACATTCACCCCCTGTGGACGTTCGATCAACCCCGCTTTTTGGGTGGCATCAGGTCGGTGATCGTGCCCTCGGCCATTTCCGCTGCGAAGCCCAGGGTTTCGGACAGGGTGGGGTGCGGATGGATGGTGAGCCCGATATCCGTCATGTCCGCACCCATTTCCATGGCCAAGACAGCTTCCGCGATCAGTTCGCCCGCATTGGGGCCGACGATGCCCACGCCGAGCAGGCGATGCGTTTCCTTGTCGAACAGGGCCTTGGTGATCCCCTCGTCGCGGCCGAGGCTGAGCGACCGACCCGATGCTGCCCAGGGGAAAGCGCCTTTTTCGTAGTCGACACCGGCGGCCTTGAGTTGTTCTTCGGTCTGACCTGCCCAGGCGATTTCGGGGTCAGTGTAGGCCACGCTGGGAATGGTGATGGGTGTGAAGGCGGCATGGTGGCCGCAAATCACTTCCGCAGCCACCTTGCCTTCATGAACCGCCTTGTGCGCCAGCATGGGCTGGCCGACGATGTCGCCGATGGCATGGATGTGCGGGACGTTGGTCTGCATGCGCTGATCCACGGCGATGAAGCCGCGATCGTCCACATTGACCCCGGCTGCCTCAAGGTTGAGCTTCTTGCCGTTGGGCGCTCGGCCGACCGCCACGAGGATCTTGTCGAAGCGATCGGTGGCAGGCGCGTCCTTGCCTTCGAAGTTGACGTCGAGACCGTCGGGTGTCGCCGTGACGGCGGTGACCTTGCTGCCGAGATAAATGTTCTCGTAGCGCTTACGGATGGCCTTGAGCAGCGGGCGGGTCATGTCCTTGTCCGCACCGGGAATGATGGTGTCGGCCAGCTCGACGATGGTGATCTTGGTGCCCAGCGAGGCATAGACCTGTGCCATTTCCAGGCCGATGATCCCACCGCCGATCACCAGCATCCGCGCCGGGATGTCGGCAAGGTCCAGGGCGTCGGTGGAGTCCATAACACGGGGGTCGTCATGGGGAATGAAGGGCAGTTTGACGGGCTGGGAGCCGGCGGCGATCACCGCATTCGTAAAGCCGACCGTGGTTTGGCTGCCGTCGGCTGCGGTCACGGTCAGGAGGTTGGGGCCGGAAAACTGGCCGACGCCCTGAAGGATGGTGACCTTGCGCTGCTTCGCCAGCTGCTTGAGGCCGCCCGTCAACTTGCTGATCACGCCGTTCTTGAAGCCGCGCAGCTTGTCGAGGTCGATTGTCGGTTCGGCGAAGGTTACGCCGTGATCAGCCATCTCGCGGGTCTCGTTGAGAATGCTGGAAACGTGCAGCAGCGCCTTGGAGGGAATGCAGCCCACGTTCAGGCAGACCCCGCCAATCTGCTCGTAGCGTTCTATGAGGATGACCTGCTTGCCCAGATCGGCCGCTCGGAAGGCCGCGGTGTAACCCCCGGGGCCTGCACCGAGCACGAGGACGTCGCAGTGATGGTCGGCCTGCGTTGTTGATGCGGGGGTGGGGGCCTGCGCAGCTTGCGTCGCAGCGGGCGTTTCGATGGGTTTCGGCTCCGTTTCGGTGCTTTGCCTATCCGCAGAAGCGGCCACAGGCTCCAAGGTGGCAATGGGATCGTCCTTGCCGACCTTGTCGCCCACCTTGACCAATACGTCGACGATCTTTCCGGCTTTGGGGGCGGGAATTTCCATCGTCGCCTTGTCCGACTCAAGGGTCAGCAGGGAGGCTTCAGCCTCGATCAGGTCGCCAGGTGCGATCAGGACCTCAATCACCTCGACCTTGTCGAAATTGCCGATATCGGGGAGCTTCAGGGTTTCAGTCGTAGCCATGGAATGCGTGCCTTCTTACAGAATCAGTTCGCGCAGATCGCTCAGAACGCTCGAAAGTGCGGTGATGAAGCGCGCGCCCTGGGCGCCGTCGATCACACGGTGGTCGTACGAGAGTGCCAGCGGCAGCATGAGTCTCGGTTCGAAGGCGTCGCCCTGCCACACCGGTGCCATTTTCGCCCGCGAGACGCCAAGAATGGCGACTTCGGGACCATTCACGATCGGGGTGAATTGCGTTCCACCGATGCCGCCGAGGCTGGAGATGGAGAAACAGCCGCCGGACAGGTCGTCCGGGCTGAGCTTGCCGTCACGCGCGCGCTTGCTGACTTCGGCCAGCTCGGCGGATAGGGCGAACAATCCCTTCTGATCCACATTGCGAATCACGGGTACGACAAGCCCGTTGGGCGTGTCGACGGCAACACCGATATGGATGTATTTCTTGAGAATCAGGTTCTCGCCGGTGGCATCGAGGGAGGCATTGAATTTCGGCTGTTCCGCGAGGACGCGCGCCACGGCCTTCAGAATGAACACGAGCGGCGTGAGTTTGACGCCGGCCTTTTCGGCGCGAGTCTTGAGCGATTGGCGGAAGGCTTCAAGGTCGGTGATGTCGGCTTCGTCGAATTGGGTGACGTGCGGGATGTTCAGCCAGCAGCTGCTCAGGTGCTTGCCCGAACGCTTCTGAATCCGTGAGAGCGGTACGGTCTCGGTTTCGCCGAACTGGCTGAAATCGATGGTGGGCAACGGCGGAATGCCAGCGCCGCCCGTGGTCCCAGGCGAAGCACTGGCAGCGGTCAGGGCCTGCTTGACGAAGGCCTCCACATCGGATTTGAGGATGCGATTCTTAACGCCCGTGCCAACGACCTTGCTCAGGTCTGCGCCGAGCGTCCGGGCAAAGGCCCGGACGGAGGGACTGGCATGGAAGCGGGCACCACTGGTGGGTGCGTTGACCGGATAACTTTCGGACGAGGGTGCTGCCGCAGGTGCTGTAGCCGTTGCCGGCACTGGGGCGGTTGCAGGAGGGACCGGTTGCGGCGCCTCGGACGGGGTCGGCGTCGAAGGGGAAGATTCAGCCGATGGCGATGTTTCTGGTGCGGGGGCCGGATCGGCGGCTTCTTCGGTGGCTTCGATTTCGGCAATGACGTCGCCAATGTTCATCTTGTCGTCGGTCTTGACCATCACGCGTCGAACAATCCCTGCAAAGGGGGAGGGGATTTCCATCGTCGCCTTGTCGGATTCAAGGGTGATGAGGGATTGTTCCTTCTCGATACGGTCGCCAACGGCAACCAGTACTTCGATGACGGGTACATCCTTGTAGTTGCCGATATCCGGCAGGGTGACTGACTTCACGGTCATGCGTGATGGCTCCATAGGCTTGAGTCGTGAGCTCCGCGTGAATAGGACGCGGAGTGCGAATGGTTCGGGTGCAAATCAGCGGGCACGCGGCGTCGCGACGTCGGGGTCGATGCCGTACCGCTGGATGGCATCGGAGACCACCTTGGCATCCAGGGTGCCTTCATCCACCAGCGCCTTGAGCGCGGCAACCACGACGTGCGCGGCATCCACTTCGAAGAAGCGGCGAAGCGCCTCGCGTGTGTCGGACCGACCGAAGCCGTCCGTACCGAGCGTGACATAACGCCGGGGCATATAGGCGCGTACCTGTTCCGTGTACAGATGAATGTAGTCGGTCACCGCAATGATCGGACCCTTGGTCGTAGCCAAAGTCTGGGTGACGTAGGGAATTCGCGCGGCCTGGTCGGGATGCAGGCGGTTCTCCCGTTCGCATTCCTGACCTTCGCGGGCGAGCTCGCTAAAGCTCGTGGCTGACCAGACGTCGGCCGTGACGCCCCAGTCGGCCTCGAGCCATCGGGCCGCCTGCTCGACTTCGCGGAGGATCGTTCCGGAACCCAGAAGCTGAACGCGTGGCTTGTGCTTGGCCTTGGACGTGCGCAGGGGGTACAGGCCCTTGAGAATGCCTTCCTCGACGCCTTCTGGCATCGCGGGGTGCGGGTAGTTCTCGTTCATCGCGGTGATGTAGTAGAACAGATCCTTTTTCTCGGTGAACATTTCCTGCAGGCCAGCCCGAATGATGACGGCCATTTCGTAGCCGTACGTCGGATCGTAGGCCTTGCAGTTTGGCACCGCGCTGAAGAATACGAGGTTGTGGCCGTCCTGGTGCTGCAGGCCTTCGCCTTCCAGTGTGGTTCGTCCCGCGGTGCCGCCGATGATGAATCCGCGGGCGCGCATGTCACCGCCCAGCCAGACGAGATCGCCCACCCGCTGATAGCCGAACATGGAGTAGTAGATGTAGAAGGGGATCATGGCCTCGCCGTAGTTGGCATAGGCCGTGGCCGCCGCCAGCCAGGAGGACATGGAGCCGGCCTCGTTGATGCCTTCCTGCAATACCTGCCCGTTGGTTGCCTGCTTGTACCAAGAGACCTGGTCGGCATCGACAGGCTCGTACAGCTGGCCTGCGGGATCATAGATACCCACCTGGCGGAACAGGCCTTCGAGGCCGAAGGTGCGCGCCTCGTCGGGGATGATCGGGACGACGCGCTTACCCAGCGCCTTGTCGCGCAGGATGATGGCCAGAATCCGGCCGAACAGCATGGTGCTGGACATTTCGCGCTCGCCCGTGCCCTTGAGGATCATGTCGAAGGCTTCGAGGGCCGGCGTGGGCAGGGATTCGGCGCGATCGTGACGCGAGGGCAGGTAGCCGCCGAGCGCTTGGCGGCGTTCGTGCAGATACTTGATGAGTTCGTTGCTGTCGTCCGGCTTGTAGAACGGGACCTCGTTCTCGAGCTGACTGTCGGAAATCGGAAGGCCAAACCGGTCACGGAAGTACTTGAGGCCGTTCACGTCGAGCTTCTTCTGGTTGTGCGCGGTCATGGCGCCTTCGCCGAACGGGCCCATGCCGTAGCCCTTGACGGTCTTTGCGATGATGACGGTAGGCTGACCCTTGTGTTCGGTGGCCGCCTTGTAGGCTGCGTACATCTTGCGCGGGCTGTGACCGCCACGGGTGAGTGAGAAGATTTCGTCATCCGTCATGTTCTTCACGAGTTCCGCCGTTTCCGGGTACTTTCCGAAGAAGTTCTCGCGCACGAAGGCGCCATCCTTCGCCTTGTAGGCCTGGTATTCGCCATCGACCACTTCCATCATGCGCTGCATGAGCTTGCCGGAGGTGTCCTTGGCCAGCAGTTCGTCCCAGCCCGGACCCCAAAGAACCTTGATGACGTTCCAGCCGGCGCCGCGGAAGGTGCCTTCCAGTTCCTGGATGATCTTGCCGTTGCCGCGCACGGGGCCATCGAGACGCTGCAGGTTGGCGTTGACGACGAAGACCAGATTGTCGAGCTTCTCGCGGACGGCTAGACCAATGGCGCCCAGGGACTCGGGTTCGTCCATCTCGCCGTCGCCGAGGAACGCCCAGACCTTGCGGGTGTTGGCCTTGGTCAGACCACGTCCGTCCATGTACTTCATGAAACGCGCCTGATAGATCGCCATCAACGGACCCAGACCCATGGAGACGGTCGGGAACTGCCAGAAATCGGACATCAACCAGGGGTGCGGGTAAGAGGACAGGCCTTTCTTATGCGCTTCCTGACGGAAGTTGATCAGTTGTTCTTCGGAAATGCGCCCCTCAAGGAAGGCGCGAGCATACATGCCGGGTGCGGCGTGGCCCTGGAAGAACACCATGTCCGGGCCTTCCGGATGATCCGGTCCCTTGAAGAAGTGGTTGAAACCGACTTCGTACATGGTGGCGCTGGACTGGTAGGACGCGATGTGCCCGCCGACCGACGTATGTTTGTTCGCACGTGCCACCATGGCCATCGCATTCCAGCGGACGAGCGCGCGCAGGCGCTGTTCGATCTGCCGGTCACCGGGGTAGGGCGGCTCTTTCTCGGTCGGGATGCTGTTGATGTAGGGCGTGGTAGCTGAGTAAGGGGTATCGATACCGTGTTTGCGGGCCGCTTCAATCAAGGAGCCGATCAGATGACGCGCCTTGTCGGTGCCTTCGAAGGCGACGACGGCCTCCAGGGCATCGAGCCATTCGCGGGTTTCTTGCGGATCATGATCTTGAAATTGGGTCACACGGATACTCCTTCGGAAACGAAACACATGCGGCAACGGCGAGGTTTTGCCTGTTGCACACCTCGCCGGATTACTGCCCATGCAGTTCGGCGATTTCTAAAACAAATGGTTAGCCGGGGATGGGGCCGTTAGGCGTCCATCCGACGACCCACGAGTCGCCGAAATTCCTTGGCGATGCGTGGAGCGTGAACCGGTTAGTTGCGTGCATTATGCGTAAATTTTTCCCCTTTTCCTATCGATCGGCTCCCCAGGCGGATCGCCGAACCGATTTCTCCGCGATTGCTTTGTGGGGATAAGGCACGCGTTGTCGTGGGCGTTAGCGCTTCAGGCTGCCGAGCAATGAGCGCAGGAGTTGACGTCCCAATTGGCTGCCGATGGCCCGGGCGGCACTGGTGACGAAGGCTTCCATCGGGCTCTGCCGACGGCTTCTGGGCTCAGGCCGCTCCGTGGTTTTCTGGCGAGCAGTCGCGCGTTCGCTTTCCTGTTCGGCCTGGACTTCGGCCCGTTCGGCTGCATCGCGCCGTGCCTTGAGGTGTTCGAAAGCCGACTCGCGGTCGATCGGCTGATCGAATCGTCCCCGATATCGGGATCGCAGGATGATGGCTGATCGCTCCTCTGAGGTCAGCGGCCCGATCCGACTGACCGGCGGTCGAAGAAGTACCTGATCGACGGGCGTGGGCATGCCCTTGACGTCCAGTGTCGAGACCAGCGCTTCACCGACACCCATCGTGGTGATCACGGTTTCCACATCGACGGCGGCATTGCTGCGGAAGGTTTGCGCCGCGGCCCGGACCGCTTTCTGATCGCGGGGGGTAAATGCCCGCAGCGCGTGCTGGATACGGTTTCCCAATTGACCGAGTACGGTTTCGGGCAGATCCAGCGGGTTCTGTGTGACGAAGTACACACCGACGCCCTTGGAGCGGATCAGACGGACCACCTGTTCGATCTTGTCCACCAGCGGCTTCGGAACATCGTCGAACAACAGGTGGGCCTCGTCGAAGAACAGGACGAATTTTGGTGTTTCCGGATCGCCAACTTCCGGCATCTGCTCGAACAGCTCTGAAAGTAGCCACAGTAGCAATGCGGCGTAGACCTGCGGGCCCTCTCGGTACAGCCGATCGGCGGCCAGAACGTGAATCATCCCGGCGCCGCTTTCGGATTGGATGAGCAGATCATCCAGTGAAATGGCCGGTTCCCCGAACAATTGTTCGGCCCCTTCTCGCTTGAAGGCCGTGACGGTGCGCATGATCGCGCCGAGACTCTGCCGGGAAATCCGTCCGTAGTCGCTCTGATACTGGTTGGTGTCTTCGTCGATATGCCTGAGCAGCGCGTCGAGATCTTTGAGGTCGAGCAGGAGCAGACCCTGATCGTCGGCGATCTGGAAGACGATCTGCAGAATGTCTTCCTGAAGCTCGTTCAGGCCGAGCAATCGGGCCAGTACCACGGGTCCCAGTTCCGAGATGGTCAAACGTAGCGGATGACCTTGTTCGCCATAGACATCCCAGAAAATCACCGGATTGGCACTGAACGTGATGGGCTCCAGCCCCATCTTGACCGCACGCTCGGTGATCTTCGGGTGCGGTTTGCCGGCAGCTGCAATACCCGAGAGATCGCCCTTGATATCGGCGACGAATACCGGGGCCCCGAGGCGGGAAAACTGTTCGGCAAGCACCTGCAGGGTGACGGTCTTACCCGTGCCCGTTGCCCCGGCGATCAGGCCGTGGCGGTTGATCATGCCGCTATTCAGATAGGACAGTTGGTGACCGGCACCGAGCAATACGGTTTTTGAATCCTTCATGGTTTGGGCTCGATTGGAGTGGTGGAGAGACAATAACAGGTTGGCAGCGCCAACGGATGAATCATCGCCCCACCCGGTAGCGAGTCGTGCTCAGTTCTTGGGGCCCAGCAAGAACCAAAGAATCAAACCCAGGACTGGCAGGAGCAGGATGAGGATGATCCAGAGTGCTTTCGCACCTGCACCCGCCGAACTTTGAATGACACGAATGATGGCCCAGATATCGAAAAACAGGATGATCAGGCCGAGCAAACCACCAAATTGCATATCTATCATATCCCTACTCCTCTCGTTTGTTTTGAGCGGCGCGCCATCGATTTCGGGAAATTGCGTCGCGGGGCCGCTGAACGAGCATAGATGATTATGGGGATTATGCCGTTGGGTGTCGTTGTCCACGAATCTGCCGGATCGTTTCCCGCTATCGCAGGTTTGTGTCGCGCGCTGCAGGCTCAGGAGGCTTCGATTTGGCGCCGGATGATTCGCCCATGCGCGGATTCGTCCAGGAGCAATGAAAACGCTTCCGGCAGCATATCCTCTGCCTGCGCGCGCTCCCCGGGGGATTCGCCGGGGAAGCGATACTGACGCAGGCCGCTGTGCGTAGGGCCTGGGTCGAGCGCATTGATGCGCACCGTATCCCCTTCATTGGTCCATTGCTCGATCAATCGGGTCAGTGCCGCATGCGCAGGTCCATAGGCATTGCCGAAAGCCGGTGTGCCACGATCGATGAAAAACAGCATTTGCCCCTTGGCGCGGCCATGTTGCCCAGCAGCTTCCAGAAGCGGCCATAGCGCACGACTGAGTGCAAAGGGAGCCGTGAAGTTGACATGAAGACTTTCCTGGAACTTGAGCAGATCGGCATGGGCGAGGGGGGACAGCTGTCCGCCTTGACCCATCGCATGAATCAGGATGTCGACCCGGCCGAAGGATGCGGATAGGGCATCCGCCAGGGTCTGGTAGTCCTCAATCTTTGCGCCGGAAAAATCCACAGGCTGAATCAAGGGCGGGCGGGCCATGCCATCTGGGCCGGTGATTGGCGAGAGGTCGTCCGCCAAGCGGTTCAATACGTCGCTTTTGCGGCCGAAAAGGACCAGCTGGGCGCCCTGAGGCTGCAGGGCGCGGGCCATGGCGCCGCCCAAGGTGCCGGTGGCGCCATTGATCACAATGACGCGATCCGTCAGTTTCGATTCAGTCGGTACGCGTTGGGTCAGGTCGGACATGGTGCTCATTCTTTGCTTGCGTTAGGAAATTGAGGAAGCGAACGCTTGCTGGACCACCAGGCCGTCACCAGTCGCTGAAAGGGTGTCGTTTCCGGCCGGGTGGTCAGAACGGCCGCCTTGTGGCGATGGAGAAGGTCGATCTGTGCGCGATCCAGAGCGATTAGTATCCGAAAAAAAGCGTCGGGGCGGCGGGTAATCGCGCGGAGTTCCTGAATGGCGTCCTGGTATTGTTTCTGGATATCGGCGAGTTCGTTCTGGAGGAGAGGGCCCAGATGATCTGCGGCATTCGGCCGGTGGAAATCCGCTTCGGATACGCCCGCTTTCGCCAGCTGTTCGGCGGGCAGATAAATGTGTCCCTGACGACTGTGCCGACCCAGATAGGTCAGGCGTTGCAGTCGATGATGCAGGGCACCGATAGACCGCAAGGCCGCATGCTGCGTTTCCGGAATTTGCAGAATACGGGCATAGGCTTCATGCATCGTTCCACCGGCGCCGTCCAGGTAGGCGAGGAGATCGCGCTGCGTTTCAAATCCTTGGTAATCCAACTCGATGACGGCCGCACCCAGGCGAAGCTCAACCAAGGGAATCAGCGCCATGCGGAGGTTTTCGTGCATGCAGGCGTGCAATGCCAGAAGTATCGGGTGTTCGGCTTGATCAAACGAGAGGGCCTGGTGCAGGGCCTGACGCCACCATTCGAGCTTGTGACGGGCCACCTGCGATTCGGATTGTGTACTCGTGATTTCGGCCAGCGTAAGGTCAAGGGCGCGCAGGGCGATGATGGCGCGACGATCCACATCCTTGAGAGGGACGCAGGCATAACGGAACCCACTGCCGATGGGCGTGGCAATTCGGCTGCATTCCTCGTCGATGTTTGCGGGAGGGGAGGCCGGATGGCTCAATGAAGCATTCATGCGCGCCATGATAGCAACCTGCGACACAAGTTGCGGCGCTTTCACGCTCAGGATGACGCACGCGGACTGCTGTGGGTCATGCCCGCTTGCCTGGGCTGGCTTTGCAATCGATCCTGGCGTTAAAGTATGCGCCGTCCATGACGATACCCTACCATGCCGCTAGGTTATCCCTGTTTATACTCTGGCCAGTCCTGTCCCAAGCAACTCGGAAGAATTCATGAAAAAACCCAGCATCCTGCGTCGTCTGAAATGGTCATTCATTGGCATGGGCGTTCTGATGGGGCTGATATTTCCGGTGTTTGCCAGCTTCTTCGTGACATTCCGAACGGGCATGCTGGAATGGTTCGTTTTGGGGTGCATCGTCTCCGGTATCACGGTCGGCGTCGTAAACTATTGGGTGACCCATGTCGTTATCCTGCGTCAGCTGATGAAGATCGCCTGTCTGGCGACCGCCGTCCGCCAGGGCGACCTGACTGGGAAATGCGATGTGGTGAGCGCCGATTCGGTGGGCGAGATATCCGATAGTGTCAATGGCATGATTCAGACCCTGCATGAGCAGATCGGCGACATCAATCGCGGGAGCGCTTCGCTCAACGAGGCATCCGAGATGTTGCATAACCTGATTGAGCAGGTTCTATCCGGTCAGCGTCGCGTCGAATCCCAACGGGGTCGGGTGATCAGTGAAGTAGACAACCTGTCCTCAAGCGGCACCGCTTTGGAAGCCGCACTGTCGCGCGTGAGCGATCAGGTCCGGGCCATGAAGAACCGCTCTGAACAGGGACAGGGGCAGATCGGTCGTAGCGTGGCGTCCATCCAAGAGGCGATCGGCCGCGTTGAGGAGTCGACGATGCATATACGTGCATTGGTTTCCGCCAAGGATGAGGTCGAGCGTATGGCGTTGACCATTGGTTCCGTGGCCGATCAGACCAATCTTCTTGCCTTGAATGCGGCGATCGAAGCCGCTCGTGCAGGAGAGCATGGACGTGGTTTCGCCGTTGTGGCCGAGGAGGTTCGTGCCCTGGCCAAGCGCAGCCGTGATGCGGCCGTCGAGATTGCCTCCGTGATGGATCGCCTGACCCGGGATGTCAATAATACCGATCGCGCCATGAGCGAGGTTGTCTCCTATTCCCAGCAGGCGGAGACGGCACTGAGCAGTGCCCAGAACGAATTGTCGGAAATCCTGTCTGCCACTGAGCAATCTCTGGCTGCGACCTATGATGTCGAAGCGGACAACATGCGCCATCAGCAGAGTATCGAACGGCTGCATACCGATCTGAGCGCGCTTGTCGACGTGATCGCATCGGGCGCCAAAAACCTGAACCTGGCGAAGAATGCCGTGGATTCCGTGCAGGAGGACAGCAAGCTGTTGGCGACCCTGGTTCATGGATTCCGCATCTGACGTGCTTCCCGATTCGGGTCATTCGATGAGCGCTCAGGGGGAATATGCTGCCAATCATGCGTCATTGCCGAATTGCATGGAATTCGGTCTACAATCAGAGAAACCCTTTCTGTCCGTATGCTTTTTAGTGCCCATCCCGGGCCGGGATCTAGAACATGACCCAGTCACCTGATCAATTCCTGCAGTCGACCAACCCCGATCTGACCAAATTGCTGTCGTTGCGCGACGAGCTGCGTGCATTGATCCTGGCCACCATTGACGAGGATGGGTTTCCCAGTCTGAGTGCCCTGCCATTCGTGTGGCTCAATGAAGCCTTCTGGGTTTTGATGAGCGACCTGTCGCCGCATACGCGTCATGTCCGGGTCAGCCCAACCGTGGAAATCATGCTGATGGAAGACGAGAGCGAGGTTTCCAATATCTACAATCGGGCCCGGGTGACCTGGCGCGCTGATGTCAACCGGGTTGAGCGCAGCGATTCCCGTGCGGACGAGGTGCTATCGAGTCTCCGGGAGCGGCATGGCAAGATCGTTGACGTGTTGCTCCAGTTGCCTGATTTTCACCTGCACCGGATCGCCCCCGGTTCCGGTCGTCTGGTGAACGGGTTTGGCAAGGCATTCAAAATCGACGGGTTCGATCTGGTCGAGCATCTGCGTGGCGGCTGAGCTGCGGGCACAACGAAGCCCCTGAGCCGCCTTGGCGGGCGTGAAAGTGAGCCGGCTTAGCGGACGTGAAAGACCCACTCCAAGGCAATCTTGGTACCGAAATACGCCAGAATGAGGGTGCTGAACCCGGTCAGTGTCCAGTAGACGGCTGTTTTTCCCCGCCATCCGGCGAAATGCCGCCCGATCAACAGCCCGAAGAACACCACCCAGCTGATGACCGACAGAATGGTCTTGTGGACCAGATGCTGCGCGAAGATGCTGTCGACGAACAAGAATCCGGTTGCCAGCGCCAGGGTCAGCAGGATGAACCCTACGGTGATGAATCGGAACATGAGTTGCTCGACGGACTCCATGGGCGGCATCAGCCGCACCAGCCCCGAGGGATGGCGGTCATGCAGGGCGCGATGCTGCCAGGCCAGCATGAGTGCCTGTACCGCACCCAAGGTAATCAGTGCATAGGCGACGAGGGATATGAAGATATGTGCATCCAGTGCCGGGTTTCGGGCATGCAGCACGATGCTGTGATCGGGAAAGAACTGGGCAAGAAATACGGAAAGGGACGTCAGTGGTAGTAGAACGAGCAGAATGTTTTCCACGGGGCTGCGCAGGCTGGTGATGATCGTGATGAGCGAAGAGAGCCAGAAGATGGCCGACAGGGCGTTGAAGACGCTCATGTTCAGTCCCATCACATGCTCGAGATACGCATTCTGGTAGATCAGGATGGCATTGCCGACCATCGCCAGCGAGGCGGCACTGAATGCCGGTAAACGGAAATGCAGCCGTGCGTCGGTCTGGCGCGCCGTCAGCCACAGCAGAAATGCCGCACCGAGATAGGCGATGATGGTAAGTAATGCAATGCTGGTCATGGTTGCGTTGACGACTGATTGATGTTCAGACGGCAGGATACGACATATCGCGGCCGTTGTTCAGGTATCCAGACATTTTGCGACGGAATTTCCCCGGGGGCTGCGTGTACTGGTTCGGCGACGGCGCTGCCCTACCGTTCAATCCGGGATTTTCTTTCCCGGGTTCAGAATGCCATCGGGATCGAAAACCCGCTTGATGCCATGCATTAGGGTCAGGGACTCGGGGGCGATTTCTTTTCGGATGTATTCCCGTTTGACGGCGCCGATGCCGTGTTCACCGGACAGTGTCCCGCCCAGTGAGAGTACGGTGGAGAAAACTTCGGCTAGGGCCGTTTCGGCTGATGCCCGCTGGTCGGGATCTTCCGGGTCGATGAGCAGGTTGACGTGAATATTGCCGTTGCCCGCATGACCGAAATTGACGATCTTCACCGCGTGACGCAGCGAGATCCTGTCCAGTTCGCCGATCAACACGGGTATGCGGGACACGGGCACGACCACGTCCTCGTTGATCTTCTTGGGTGCGACGTGACGGAGCGTCGGCGATAGGGCTTTTCGGGCCGACCAGAGCGTGGCCATTTCCTCGGGTGTATGCGCGATGACGAGACTCAGCGGCGCGTTTGGATCCGCTGCCGAAGCTCCTTCGGCGGATTCCGGCCGATCCGGGGTTAACGGCCCACACGCGGCCTGCTGGATCATTTTCGTTTGACTCTCGAGCGCGTCGCGGGTGCCGTCCACCTCGATCATGAGCAGTGCGCCGGCGGTATCGGGGATGGCGAGCGCGTCCGGATTCTGGGCATGATTGCGCATCAGATTCAAGGCGTTGCCGTCGATGAATTCGATGGCGGCCGGCGTCGCGGGTTGGTTCATCAATCGGGAGACCGCCTGGGATGCAGCATGCATATCCCGGTAGAAGGCACGGATCAGGCATCGCGCGTCCGGCAAGGGCGTCAGTTTCAAGGTGGCTTCGGTAATGATGCCGAGCGTGCCTTCGGCTCCGATCAGCAAACGCGTGAGGTCGTAGCCGACCACCCCCTTCGTCGTCTCGGTACCTGCAATGATCGTTGCGCCGGTCCCTGCCACTGCCTTGAGTCCCAGCACGTTTTCGCGCGTCGTGCCGTATTTCACCGCATGTGGGCCGGCCGCATTGCAACCGAGATTCCCACCGACGGTACACAGGGCATTGCTGGTGGGATCGGGGGGCCAGAAAAATCCTGCCGCAGCCACGATCCGTTGTAATTCGGCGTTGATCATGCCTGTCTGGATACGAATCAAGCGATCTTCCGGTCGGAATTCAAGGACCGCGTTCATGCGATCCATGACGACGACCAGACCGCCGTGCACAGGGACACTGCCACCGGCGGTACCGGTGCCGCGTCCGCGGGTCGTCAGGGGTACCCGATGTGCTCGGGCAGCCTGGACGAGGACGACCACTTCCTCGTGGCTGAGGGGGAATGCGACGATATCGGCCGGATGGTGCAGACGGCTGTTGTCCATGCCGTAGGCCCATCGTGTTCCCGGTTCGCGACTGAGCCTTTCGTCGGGGAAATTCGTCCGTAATGTCGCATAAAGCGCCTCTAGCGCATCCGGTGAGCCTTCCTGCTCTGTATTTAGATCGTTGGGGCCTGTCATTCGGTGATGCCGAGCAATTGTCGATCGATCAGGTCGCACAGGGCATGGATCAGAATCAACTGTGCCTCGTGCACGATGCCTTCTCCATTGGATTCGAGACAGAGCAGGCTGTCCTGCGTGCTCATTTCCGCCATGAGCCGTTCCGTATTTCCGCTCGTGAGCAGAACGATCACCATACCCCGTTCGCGCGCGGCTTTCAGGGCGGGTTGCAGCCCGTCTGAATCATGTCGGGCAATGGCGAACAGGACGTCATTTTGGGCGCCCAATGCCCGAATCGCCTTGGCGTAGGGTTCGTGTCCGCCGGGAAACTCCTGCAGGGAAATGACCGGTAACCCCGGTCGTTCGTGTTCGAACTGGCCGACCATCAGTCGGGCGAAATGTGCGGCCAACTGCGAGCGTTCCCGTGCGCCGCAGACAAGAATCTTCTGTCCATTCAATACCGTGTGAAGCATGGCGCCTGCAGCTTGCAGCAACGGTTCGACCTGCGGTGCAAGGACGATGTCCAGTTGGGACAATGTCTGGTGTAGTCGGTTCTGGACGATGGAGAGCATGTCGGTCATGGATGACGTTCCTGGAATGCTTCAGGGGCGTGTCGGTGGGGAAATGGCATCTGTTCTCCGAACTTTGGGGGGCGCCGCAATATTCGTTCGGCTGTGTGGTGGTCGATTTTCGGAAATTCTAGACCGGGTGTTGCGAAGCGTCCATTGACGGTAAATTTCTTGATTTGACCGTGCATTCTCACTCCCCGTGAAAAGCATCCCTGATCCAGTCGATGCGATCGGTGCGGCGCTCGGGGTCTATATGGACGGCAACTACATCGAACCGACAGGGACGATTTTGCCAATCGCCTCGGGATTGCAGGAGACGCGTTGCGGTTTCGATGATCTTCGATCGCTTGTTTTGGGAAATGCTGTCCAGCGGAGAAACGAGCGCCCGTGCACGTCGTGCGCGTACCTCCACAAAGACTAGGGTTGGCCCATCCTCCATGAGCAGGTCGATCTCGCCTCGTCCCGCGCGAATGTTTCGTGCGACCAATGTCAGCCCCTGTTGGACAAGATGATCCGCGGCCCGGGATTCGGCTTCGTGTCCGCGCGTGAGCGTGGATGGCTTTCCCGGATCATCATGCCGCAGGCGTCCCTCCTGCCTGTTGCCCTTCAGCAAGGTGCGCAAGCGATCAGTGAGTCGTGGGGGCAGGTGCCAGTCCTCCGCCATCCGTGAATGTCGGTACCGCGGTTTCCGATGGCCGGTCGTCCGGATGGACCGGGGGCTGGGCGGCAGGAGGGGTGCCTGTCTGATCCTGTTGCTCTGCCCCTGGTTGCACGGCAGGTATGGCCGCCTTGTCTTGAGCCGCCTTCGTCGGGGTGTCGGGATCGGATAGGACGGTACTCGGAATATTGTGGGTATCGGTGCCCTCCAAAGGCTGCAGCAGCCCCTGTTTGAATCGCCCCCAAGCCGGTTTGCGATCGATCTCGCCCGTCAGGGAGAGCGTGAGCGTGCCAGTCAGGCCGGTGAGCGGTTGGTGCCCGAGTAAGGTCTTGAGGTCGCTGGCGATGAGCATTGCATCCGAACCGAATGCAAACAACCGGGGCAACTGGGAGAGACTGGCGCGCTCATAGGTGCCGAGCAGCGGATCGTTCGGACCGGCATTGGCCGCCAGAAGGATGGGTTCTACCGGGATCACCAGGCCGTTCTTGTCCTGATCGGCAAGCACATTCGGCGTGCCGTTGTAGATCATGCCAACGCCATACCGGGGAAGTTGATCTGCGCCGAAATAATCCAGTTGCGGCACGATCATCCGGCTCTGTTGACTGGTGGCCCCCAGAAATATGCCTTCGGCATCGGTCCGGATCGTGGGTTGGAACACCCCCGTTCTGGGCGCGTGCACCTGAAGCAGGGAGCGGAGTTGTGTGGAAAAATCCGTGGCGCTCGGGTCGAAATATGCGCTGTCCAGAATCTGTCCGCCAAGAAGCGTGTATTCATGTGTGAACGCATCGGCGATCCGATGGCCGAGGCCATTGTCCGCGGCGAAGACCAGCGCCGTCATCTTGTGATCCTTGATCATCTGGTCAGCTGTGGCGCGCGCGTCTGCATCCGGGGACAGGGAATAGCTGATGATGCCCGGCGGGAGCGCCGTACCGTCGCTCGGCGTATTCAAAGCGATAATCGGTGGCGCATTGCCCGGTATGTTGTTCAGCGCAGGGATCTGTTCCTTGAGCAATGGTCCGATGATCACGGAAGGCTGGGCTGCCAGGGCGGTATTCAGTGCCTGTGAGAAACTGGCTAATGTTTCTCCGCTGTCCATGATCTGTACGCTGCGATCGCCCGCCAGTCCCAGGCGGTCATGGGCAAAGTTGATCCCGTCACTGATGGCTTTGCTGATGGTCTGATAGTCACCAGACAGGGGAAGCAGAACAATGATGGGACCATTGCCGGTCGGCATCGGTATCGCTGTGGCGCTCGCCTGCCCCGTGAGCATGTTGGCGAATCCGGAGGTGACCGCCGGATGGTTCGGATGGTTCTGGATCCAGGACTGGAGCTCGCCGGGACGGGTCCGGTAGACGAGGTTCAGGCCGAGCCAATCGATGAATACTGGATTGGATTCCGACTTGATGGCGTCGGCAATCGCCTGGGGCGGTGCGCTGTTAAGATCGTTCCAGAGGGCCGCCTGATTGGTGTCGGCCTCCGCGCCGCTGAGCATGCCGCCAAGCGCTGTGCGTTGGCGTGCCGCATCGATGGGGCGATGTGCCGCTTCCTCGATGGCGGCCATGAGGCTCAAGCGACGGATTCCTTCCTCGGCGGTGAGCGGGAGGGGCAAGTTGCTGACTGAATTCAACGCTTGATCGGTCTGTCCCGCCTGCCATTGCGCAAACCCGGCAAGCAGTTGGGCGCGCCGAGGAGCATAGTCGGACCATTGCGGACGGGTATCCGCCTGGGCCAGAAGGTTGTTTGCCAGTGTAAAATCGCTCGCATCGATGGCCGTCTCGAGGGAACGCATCTGCATTTCGATCCGTTGCGTGCCCTTCAGCCGGGTGGAGAGCTGCATTTGCGCCTGGGCAATCTGTTTGGGATCCTGACTGGCCATTGCCTGATTCAATCGAGCTTCGGCGGGCGAGGGCGTCTGTCCCACGTTTGATTCAGGCGATTGCGCACAGCCTGTTAGCAGCAGTGTGCCCAGAATCAGGGGCAGTCCAAGAAGGTTGAAGGCATACCGGAGCAGGCGTTTCCGTCGCCAATCCGAATTTGAGGACGCGGCAGATGCGGCCACGGCCGGCTGGGTGCGAAGCGATGGGAATCGATCCATGGATAACGTGTTCTCGCTTGTGTTAAGACGTGTGCCGGAAGCAGCAGACGCTATGATGATGAAAAAAAAATCGAGTATCAAGAATGTCTAATCCTTTAGAACCCGCGGCAACGGAAGGTCGCGATGAGGCGCTGGCGGCGATTTCTGTTGCGGATGAATCCCCGGATACGATGTGGGATGTCCCGGTACATAAGGAATCGGGCCGTTGGGTGGAACCTGGCGTAGTGTATCTCGTCGCTACGCCGATCGGTAACCTCGCCGACATGACCGAACGCGCCATCGCCGTGCTCAAGACGGTGGATGCGATCGCCTGTGAGGATACCCGGCATGCACGCAAACTGCTCGATCATTTCGGCATCCGCAACCGCGTTTTCTCCCTCCATGAACATAATGAGGCGGCCCGTGCCGCCGAGATCGGTGCGCGTCTTGCTGCGGGGGAATCCATTGCCCTGATCAGCGATGCCGGTACACCGGCCATCAGCGATCCCGGGGGCTTGCTGGTACGGGCGCTGAAGGCTCAGGGGCATCGGGTCAGTCCCATTCCCGGTGCCTGTGCCGCCATTGCCGCCTTGTCCGCTGCCGGACTCGACAGCACGCATTTTTGGTTCGAGGGCTTCCTGCCCGCCAAGTCTCGTGCTCGCGAGGCACGTCTTCAGTATCTGCACGGGCAACCGTCGACCCTCGTATTCTATGAGGCGCCACATCGAATCCAGGCCACCGTCGAGTCCCTGTGCTCGGTGCTGGGCGGTGCGCGTGAAGCCGTGTTGGCTCGAGAGTTGACCAAGCGTTTCGAGTCGCTGGATTCCGGTACGCTGGATGAATTACGTGCCGCCCTTGCCGAGGGTAGAGTTCCGGCCCGAGGCGAGTTCGTCGTCCTTGTGGCGGGTGCATCGGATAACGAGACCGACGCGGAGGAGACGGTACCGGTCGATCAGTTGATCGAAGCCCTGTTGGCGGAGCAGGCGGCGCCCAGCATGATCGCTAGGGTCGTTGCTAGCCTGACCTCGAGAAAACGCAATGCGGTCTACGAGTCGCTGATGTCGCGGGTTCGCGGCGAGCAGGACTGAAGTGAGGTGCCGATGCCCACGGCTTGTCAGTTGCGGTGACGTATCGCTACTATGGCGGGTTAGATCGGATTGAACGTGGTATCTTACCCAGTCGATTCTTGTGGCGAGGCGTCCGATCGCATCGTTCAGGTTTTTCTTCGCAAAGGCGGTTTATGAGCACGCAACAGATTGCCGGCAGCCTCGTGGCGCTGGTTACGCCAATGACCCCGCAGGGCGCGGTCGATTATCCCCGGCTGGAACGATTGATCGAGTTTCATATCGAGCAGGGCACCGATGGAATCGTGGCCGTCGGGACGACGGGCGAGTCCGCCACCCTGGATTTCGATGAACATGTCGCTGTCATTCGGGCGACGGTGGAAAAGGTGGCGGGACGGATACCCGTGATCGCCGGCACCGGTGCGAACAACACGCGTGAGGCGATCTACCTCGGGCAGGCTGCGAAGGAGGCTGGCGCAGACGCGCACCTGTCCGTCACCCCTTATTACAATCGTCCGCCGCAGGCAGGCCTGATGGCGCATTTTCGCGCGATCGCCGACGCCGTCGATCTGCCCCTGATTCTCTACAATGTGCCGTCGCGTACCGGCGTGGACATGTCCGTCGAGACCACCCTGGCGCTTGCCGGCCATGACCGGATCATTGGCACCAAGGAGGCGAGCGGTTCCCTGGCGCGCATGCAGGCCCTGATCGACGGGGCGCCTGAAGGGTTCGCGATCTACAGCGGCGAGGACAATCTCAGCTGTGCGGCGATCCTTGCCGGTGCGAAGGGCACGATCTCGGTTACGGCCAACGTTGCGCCTTCCCTGATGCATCGAATGACCGCGGCGGCCCTTTCCGGCCAGGCCGATGAGGCGCGTGCAATCGATGACCAGTTGCAGCCGCTGCACCGCGAGCTTTTCTGTCAGCCCAATCCGATCCCGGTCAAATGGGCGGTTGCGGCCATGGGGCTTGCCGAGTCGGCAATTCGCCTTCCGCTGGTGCCCCTGATGAGTGAATTCGAACCCCGAGTATGCGCCGCGATGCAAGCGGCGGGTATTTCTGCAACAATTTGCCGCTAGTGTCGACGTTGCGGTATCGGCTACCCTGTTGCCCAACCAACCTGATCCGTTTAATTATTGCGAGTCCCCCAATGATCCAGCGTGTTTTGCCTTCCGTTCGTCCGAAACTCACCCTGATGACCGCGCTGATCCTCAGTGCCACCTCGCTTTCCGGTTGTTCCAGCATTCCGTTCTTCTCCTCGGGTAGCGACGATTATCCTGCCGCGCGTCTGGACGTCCCGCCGACCTTCACCATGCCCACCCCGCAGGCTGGGCTGGCCATGCCCGCGATCGCATCCGCCCGTGCCGCCGAGGCCAGCAAGAAGGATGGCGGCACCGGTGGGGTGCTGGTACGTGGCGAGGGCGTGAAGGTGATGGGCGGTCCCGATTCCCGGTACCTTTCTGTCGATGCCAGTCCCGATGCGGTTTGGCCGAAGCTTCAGACCTTTTTGCAGGATGAGGGTTATACCGTCAAGAAGGTGGAGCCCGGTGTCGGCCTGATCGAAACGGACTGGACCGGTTCGCAGTCTGCCGATCAGAACGGCTTCAGCCTCATGAAACTGCTGAAGCTCACCAAGAACACCTTCTTCAAGCCGGACAACATCGAAAAGGTGCGACTCCGAATCGAGCAGGGCGAAACTGCCAACCAGACTCTCGTTTTCGTCACGAGTCAGAAGATGCCGCTGACGGGTGATCAGCCGTTGTTCCCGGGCGATGAAAAGGATTCCTACAAGTATGCCGACGCCCAGCCGGATCCCACGCTTTCCGCGGATGTTCTGGCACGCCTGACTGCCTATCTGTCCGGCAAGAGCGAGGCCGAATCCCGTGCCATGATGAACGCGAGTTTCGCTCCCCGGGCCAAGCTGTTCTTCAACAAGGATAAGGACGAACGCTACATCATGGTGAGTCAGCCTTATCCGCGCGTATGGAACCGTCTGGGTCTCGCACTGGATCGACTGGGATTCGATCCGGTGAAGAGCAACCAGAAGGATGGCGTGATCGAGGTCAGCCACAATCACCCGCAGGCACTGTATGCCGATGTGGCCCTGCGCGGCGAGCAGGTGGATCCCAAGCAGTCCCTCAAGCTGATGCTGACGCTGAAAGTCATCCCGCAGAAGGATGGCACCACCCGTATCGACGTGGATAACATCAAGGTCGACGGTGGCAGTCTGCCGCAGGATCGCTTCGTGATTCTGAGCAAGATCAACGCACAGATGGAATAATCACGGTTCTCGGTGACCTGTGCACGCATCAGGCCCCGCATTTGCGGGGCCTGTTCATTCCGGGCACCGGTCGGTGCCTTGTCAATCGTTAAGGGAAGTGGATGGCGCAATGACAATCTGGGTGGATGCCGATGCCTGTCCGGTCGTGATCAAGGAAATCCTGTTTCGGGCAGCCGATCGCAGCGGTGTGCCGTTGGTGCTTGTCGCCAATCAATCCCTGCGGATTCCCAATTCCCCGTGGATTCGCTGCCTTCAGGTGCCACGCGGGTTTGATGTGGCGGACAACGAAATCGTTCGGCGCCTGGTGGCGGGGGATCTGGTCATCACGGGGGACATCCCCCTGGCGGCAGAAGTCATCGAGAAGGGCGGGCATGCGCTGAATCCCCGAGGCGAGCAATATGCGGCGGACACGATTCGGGCCCGCCTGACGATGCGCGACTTCATGGAGACCCTGCGATCGAGCGGGATACAGACCGGCGGGGTGGCGGCCCTGAGCCAGGCCGATCGCAAACGGTTCGCCGGTCAGCTCGATCGATGGCTGTCACGCTTACCCCATTCCTGAGCTGTCCCGAGGTGCTTCAGTTCATCCGGTGCCGGAACATCCAGCCGGCGATGGCCAGCGAGCAGAGGCCGATCAGCGCCAGGGGCCAGAAAGTGTCGATCAGGTCGTCGAACGTACTTCCCTCCAGAAAGACGCTGCGCAGGATGACCATGAAGTAGCGCAGGGGGTTGATCAGCGTGAGATCCTGGACGAGGGGCGGCATGTTGGCGATGGGTGTTGCGAACCCCGAAAGAATGATGGCGGGGACCAGGAACAGGAATACGCCCAGAACAGCCTGCTGCAGGGTGGCGGCCAGTGAGGAAATCATCAGTCCCACGCCCGTCGCGGAAAGCAGGAAGAGGGCGATGCCGCCATAGAGCGTGAGCAGGCTGCCCTGAAGTGGAATGTGAAACACGAAGACGGCCACGATGATGATAGCCGTTGCTTCCAGCATGCCGATGACCAGGCCCGGTATCGCCTTGCCGATCAGGATTTCGACGGGACGCAGGGGCGTGACCAGGAGTTGGTCGAAGGTGCCCTGTTCGCGCTCCCGTGCGACCGACAGGGCGGTGACGACCATGACGACCACCAGCATCAGCAGTCCGACGATGCCGGGAATGATGAACCAGCGACTCTCCAGATTCGGGTTGAACCAGGCGCGCACGTCGAGGGTCGATGGCGGACGCGGGCGCCCGTGATCGCGCGCCCAGTCGGTATTGAATTGCTGGACGATGCTGTTGGCGTAACTCAGGGCGATGGCCGCCGTGTTCGAATTCCGACCATCGATCACCAACTGTACCGGGGCGGGATTCCCGCTCATCAGCTCCTGAGTGAAGCGGGACGAGATCGTCAACACCATCAGGGCCTTGCGGTTGTCGATGTACGCATCGATGGCGCCGGATCGATCGATATTCGCGACCACCGAAAAATGTTGCGATCCGGTGAAGCGGGCAACCAGTGCCTGTGCGGCCGCACCGCGATCCTGATCGTAGACGGCCAACGGGACATGGTTCAGATCGAAGGTGGCCGCAAAGCTGAAGACGACAAGCTGGATGAGGGGGGGCACGATGATGACCACCCGTGCCTTGGGGTCCCGAAGCAATGCCTGAAATTCCTTGATGGCCAGTGCCAGAATCCGCTGCCACATTGCGCCTACTCCAGCGATTTTCGGATACGCCGCCGGCTGATGCCGAGAAAGAACATCGCGAGCGCCAGCATGGCCAGGGTGTTGGGGATGATCACGCGCCAGACGTCACCCGCCAGGAATACCGTATGCAGGATGACCACGAAGTAGCGGGCGGCAATCACGTGGGTGAGCACTTGCAACCAGCCGGGCATGCTGCCGATGTCAAAGATGAAACCGGAGAGCATGAAGGCGGGCAGAAAGGTGGTGATGATGGCGAGCAGGCTGGCCACGAACTGGTTGCGTGCCGTAATCGATATCAGCAGTCCCATGCCGAGTGCGGCCGAAAGGAAGATGGCAGCGGTCAGAATAAGCACCCACAGACTGCCGCGCAGGGGGACGTCGAACAGCCAGAGGGCCATGACCACAGACAGCCCCATGCCGCCCATGCCGAGCACGAAGTAGGGAATCAGTTTGCCCAGCAGCAATTCGTTCAGGCGCAACGGTGTCACCATCAGGGCTTCGAGTGTGCCCCGTTCCCATTCCCGCGCCATGACCAACGCCGTGAGCAGGGCCCCGATCAGGGTCATGATGACGGCAATCAGGCCGGGTACCAGATAGTCGCGGCTGCGGAGCTCCGGGTTGAACCAGACCCGGGCGGAAAGCGACACGGGCAGTTTGAAGTCCAGTCCCTGCTGTTTTGCCCGAGCCGCCATCCAGCCCTGCCAGGCTGCGGTGACATACCCTTCGATGAGTCGCGCCTGATTGGCATCGACGCCATTGACGATCAGCTGAACCGGGGCCTGATGCTGCGGGTTCAGGAGTTTCGTACTGAAATCGGCGGGGGCATGAATGATCGCCTGGATCTTGCGCTGGCGTAGAGCGAGCCGTGCTCCGGCCAGATCCGTTTCCTCGCGAATATCGAAATAGCGTGACTGACGGAAGGCGGCAAAGAGTCCGGCCGTCTGCGCATCCGGTGCATCGGCTACCACCGCGATCGGAATCTCCCGGGCATTCAGCGATACCCCATAACCGAACAGCAGAAGCAGGATCACGGGCATCAGGAAGGCGATGGCGATACTGGACGGATCGCGGAGAATCTGACCGGTCTCCTTGCGGATCAGGCCGAGCAATCGCATGCGCCCGCCACCGCGCGATGCAGTGTGCACCCCATCCGGTACACGCCGTGCGGTGTCCGTCGGCCAATCAGTCATGCCCTTTTTCCTCCGGATCGGCACCCTGCGTGACCAGGTGGATGAAAGCGTCTTCCATCCGGGGGTTGGGTAGCGCGTCGGTTCGGGCCTGATCACGGATTTCCTTCGGGCTACCTGAGGCCAGAATCGTGCCGCGATTCATGATGACCAGACGGTCGCAGTATTCGGCTTCATCCATGAAGTGAGTCGTGATCAGAATCGTGACGCCCTGATCGGCCAGATCGTTGATCCGGTTCCAGAATGCCCGTCGTTCGATCGGATCGACACCCGAGGTCGGCTCGTCCAGAAACAGGATGTCCGGTTCGTGCATGAGTGCGGCGGCCATCGCCAACCGTTGCTTGAAACCAAGTGGCAGGAGTCCGCTGTTGGTATGACGGTAATGCCGCAGATCGAAACTGTTCAGGGCCCAGTCGATACGTTCGTTCTGGCGGCGACCTTTCAAGCCGTAGGTTCGGGCAAAGAATCGGAGGTTCTGTTCGCAGCTCAGCACTTCATACAGCGCAAATCGTTGCGACATGTAGCCGATACGCGCTCGTGCCTTCGCGGCTGCCGTGCGCAGGTCGACGCCTGCCACGGAGAGTTGGCCGGCGCTGGCCGGAAGCAGTCCGCAGAGCATGCGGAAGGTCGTGGACTTTCCGGCCCCATTGGCGCCAAGGAGGCCGAAGATCTCCCCACGTTCAACGCTGAAGTTCAGCCGATCGACGGCCACGAACGTGCCGAATCTGCGGGTCAAGTCTCGAACTTCGATCACGGCGGACGGTGCGGTTTGATCGTCACCCGAAGGCCGGGGGATCGATTCCGCCGTGCCGGATGAATCCTGCGCGTGGATTTCGGTGTCGGGGCGGGATTGCTTTGCCTGAAGCTGTACGACGAAGGCATCCTCGAAGCGTGGTGCGAGTGCGCGCCAGCAACTCTGAGCCAGATCGGGCGGGGGGGTATCCGGCCGGAGAATGGCCCGCACGCAGTCGCCGTCGATCACGGCGTCCAGCACGGCAGACGCGGCCGAGACGCGCTTTTGCAAATGGCGTTTCTTGCCGCTTTTCTGTCGAACACAATAGACCCGATGCGTCAGGAATTGCGTGAAACCGGCCGGTTCGCCCTGGCCGAGCACCTTGCCCTCATGGATCAGGATGACATCCGCACAGCGTGCCGCTTCATCGAGATAGGCCGTGGAGAGCAGTACGCTCATCCCTTGGTCCTCGACGAGCTGATAGACGATTTCCCAGAGTTCCCGGCGGGAGACGGGATCGACGCCGACCGTCGGTTCATCCAGCAGCAAAAGCTTCGGGGGATGAACCAGGGTACAGGCCAGCCCAAGCTTCTGTTTCATCCCACCGGACAATCGTCCGGCCAGCCGATTCGTGAAAGGACCGAGTCCGGTCATGTCGAGCAATTGTCGAAAACGGGGGGGGCGCTGTTCGTGCGGAACCCCCTGCAGGTCCGCGTACAGCGTCAGGTTTTCCTGGACGGTCAGATCTTCATACAGACCGAAATGCTGTGGCATGTACCCAAGGCTGGACTGAACCTCGAGTGCCCGAGCGCGGACATCCATGCCCAGGACCGTGAGTTCGCCGTGATCGGGGGTCAGCAGACCGGCGATCAGGCGCATCAGAGTCGTCTTGCCGGCCCCGTCGGGACCGATGAGCCCCGTGACCTGTCCGGGTTGAACTGCGAGGGAGATCCCGTCGATGGCGTGAATCGCGCTATCGGGCTTGCCGAACGATTTGTACAGATTCCGAATGTCGATGACGGCGATCGGGTCGCCCGGTGACGCGTCGTCCGGATTGTGATGCCGTTGCGGTGCCGTATGAACCATGGGGCGTACGGAATCAGAGGGCCGGGGGCGCGCAGGGATCCTGACCGCGATCCCGCACTTTGGCATCGAAGGGAATGCTGACGGTGACGGGCATGCCCAAACGCAGATTGGCATCGGGATCGCAGGCATACACACGCACCTGATAGACCAGATCCGTTCGGACGGCTGGGGACTCGACGGTCTTGGGGGTGAATTCCGCAGAGGGGGATATGTACCCGACCCAGCCGGTGAACGTCTTTCCGGGAAAGCTGTCGCTGCTGAGGGTCGCCGTCATGCCTTCCCGGATATGGCCGAGATTCTGCTCGTCGACGTATACCCGTGCCCAACGCGGATCGGTCAGGGCCAACGTGAGTACCGGTTGTGCCGGCGAGGCCATGGCACCGGGCTCGAGAATCCGATTCTGGATCGTGCCGGGGCTGGGTGCCTTGAGCACGGTGTCGGCCAGGGCGATCCGGGCTGCGTCCACTTGCGACTTTGCCGCGGCAAGGGCGGCTCTGGCCTGTGCGATATCCTCCGGGCGTGGTCCGATGATCGCCAGTTCAAGCGCCGCCTGATCGGCCTTAAGTTGTCCGGCTGCGGCGTCGCGCGCTGCGCGTGTTTCGTCACCGGACTGGACGGGTGCCATGTGCTGGCGCACGAGTCTGATGGTTCGTTCGTAGGTCAGCTGGCGGGTTTTCAGGTTTGCCATGTCCGCATCGACGACACCACGCAACCGTTCGATATCCTGAGGCCGAGAGCCGGCGAGCAGCCGGTCCAGAGCGGACTGACTGGCTCGCTGATTGGCCAGTGCCGCGTCCAGTGCCGTTTGGTACCGTCGCGCATCCAGGTGTGCTAAGGGCTGTCCCTGCTTGACTCGGTCACCGGTCTGCACGTCGATCTGTGTGATGCGGGCCGATTCGTCGAACGCCAGGTCGACCTGACGCAGATCCATGTTGCCGTACAGCTTCAGGGCTTGCGTAGGGGGATTCGGTCGCTGTTTCATCCAGACGTATCCGCCGCCTGTGGCGACTGCCGCGACGAGGATAAGAATCACGAACGGCTTCTTGGACATATCGTTCCCTGCTGTCATGGCGTCGCGAGAAACTGCTTGATCGATCAAGACTCACTTTGCCATATCCCCGTAAGGGATGACAGCCTGCCGAACCCTACGAAGAGAATATGGCGCAGGATTGGCGCCCGGCTCGGAACATGGCTAGTATTTAAAAGGTATGGATTGCTGTTCTGCTGTGCCGAAAATGGGTGTTGCGCAGCATTTTTATGGGTTACTTCAGTTGAGAGGAAGCGTTTATGTCTGAGTGGACACTGCACGGTCAGCCAGCATGGCAGGTGATTGGGCCGGCCATTCTGCTCCTGGTCATCGGGATCGTCACGATTCTGGTGGTGCAACGCTATCTGGCAACCTATCTCAGACGAATTGCGCTGCACAGCCCCATGTCGACTGGGACCGCGGTGTTCCTGCGACGGGGTATCGTTTCCGCGCTGTGGGTCGTGCTGATTCTGCTATTGCTCCGTCAGGTCGGGGTGAATGTCGATGGTATCTGGGCGTTGCTGGCCAGTACCCTCGCTGTTGTCGGTGTCGGTTTGCTGGCCGTCTGGACCATGGCGTCGAACATTACGGCCAGTCTGTTCATCTGGATCTGGCGTCCCTACGAGATGGGCGATCATCTCGAATTGTTGCCGGACGAGATTGCAGGGCGCGCGGTGGATCGTAATCTGATGTTTACGGCATTACGCGCCGAGGACGGATCCGTGCTGATGATTCCCAATAATATGTTCTTTCAGCGCATTGTCCGTCGAAAGCCAAGCATCCACCGTTTGACCGAATACGAGGCTTGGGAGGAGGAGCAGCCGGGTGGCGTGCTTTCCCGCTCCGGTCACGCCGCGACGGAAACGACTGTCAGTGCCACTGATGTGGTGGAGGGCCCGGCAGGCGGTGGTGCAAACTGAGAGGTGCCCATTGTCGCGACGGGTTTCTGATGACCGCGTCGATATGCGTGAATGAGTGAGGACGATCTAATCGCCGCGCGTCTGTGTGCGAACACTGCGTGAATCCCTGTCGGCAGAGTATGGCTGGCATATTGACCCGGGGTTCGGGCCTCCCCCGATCTCGTGTCGATCCAAAGTAGAATCTTATGTTACCGACGATTATCTCCATTCAGTCCCTGCTGCTTGGCATGGGCATCCTTCTGGCCGGATCGGGACTGCTGGTCACGCTGCTTGGCATTCGGGCGCATCTGGATGGATTCTCCGATGGAATGATCGGATTGATCATGTCCGGTTTCTACGTGGGGTACATTCTCGGCACTGCCTGGATTCCGTCCTTGATTCGGCGTATCGGGCATGTACGAAGCTTTACCGCGATGGCGGCCCTTTCAAGCGCTGCGGCACTCATCCATGGCCTCTGGCTTGATCCCTGGGTTTGGCTCGCGTTGCGGGTGATCAGCGGCATATCCCTGCTGGGTCTCTACATGGTCATCGAAAGCTGGTTGAACGAGCAATCAAGCCACGTCCGCGGGCAGATCTTCGGCTTCTACATGACGATCAGCCTGCTGGCCCTGGGGGCAGGGCAGTTTCTCATCGGCATCTATGGTGCGGAAGCACTTGGCAGTTTTGCCCTGGTCTCCCTCTTGTTCACGCTGGGCCTGGTGCCTGTGGCGCTCACCCAGGTCAAGCAACCCACGCCGATTCAGACGGCTCGATTGTCCGTGGTCCGGCTGTACCGGCTGGCGCCGACAGGGGCTATCGGTGCCTTCATTTCAGGCACGGTGACGGGTGCCTTGTGGGGCATGTCGGCCGTTTATGCCAGTCGTATCGGGCTCCAAGTGTCGCAAATCGCAATGTTCATGGCACTGCTCATTTTCGGCGGTGCCTTCCTCCAGTGGCCGCTGGGACGGATTTCCGATCTGTGCGATCGGCGCAAGATGCTTGTCGCTGTTGCCGGCGCTGGGGTGTTGGCCAGCATCTTTCTGCTGATCATCCCGCCTATTGCCACGGATGGCCATGTGATGAATCTATTCTGGGTTGGCGTGCTGCTCTTCGGCGGTTTTTCATTTTCGCTGTATGCCCTCAGCGTGGCGCAGACCCATGACCGGCTTGGGCCCGATCAGGTTCTGGAGGGAACCCGCAGCCTTCTGCTGCTCAACGGTGCGGGGGCCATTCTGGGGCCGGTACTGAGTGGTCTGTTCATGCAATGGCTGGGGGTGTCGGGTTTCCCGTTGTTCATTCTTGCCACGCTGTTGTCCCTGATGGGCTATGTCGTTTACCGGGTGATGAATGATGCCCCAGTGCCTGAAGCCGAGCGGATTGATTTCGTGGTATCGACGCGGACCTCGCCGGTCGCGGCCGAATTCGATCCGCGTATCGAGGAAGCCGCTCACCAAATGCAGGAACAGGACGGCCCAAACGAATCGTCTGTACAGCGCGCGGATTCCCCGCCATCACCAGACCCATCCGACGGCGCTGAAGCGGATGACGCGGGGGACAAGCGTTCCCGCTGATGCATCCGGCTGCGGACGGCCGCGTGCCGTCGACCGTCAATAAAGGCTGTTTCTCTGACGGGCGTCCAAGTCCCGATCGTAGTCCTGTCCCCTGATTTCCGACTGCGTCAGTTCTTCGAGCATGCGCCCGGTGCTGGGCATTGCTGTCAGCACGTCCTGATTTGGTTCTGTCCAAAGGCCAGCACGCAGGGCGGCTCGACCGCACTGGAAAAACACTGTTCTAACGGAAACCACAATGACGCAACGCGGGTCCTTGCCGTCCATCGCACAGGCGCTCAGGATCTGCGGATCCCGGGTGATCCGGGCAACACCGTTCACTCTGAGCGTCTCATTGCGACCCGGAATCAGGAAAAGCAGCGCAATGTTCGGATCGTGCAGGAGGTTGCGCAGGCTGTCGATGCGGTTGTTGCCTGGCCGATCGGGCAGCCACAGGGTTTGTGTATCGCGAATCTGCACGAAGCCGCCCGGATCGCCACGGGGCGAGCAGTCCGGTCCTTCGGGACCGTTCGTAGCCAGGACGACAAACGGAGACGCCGCGATCATCGCCTGATAGACGGGGTGGAGATAGTCGATTTCCTTGCGTCGGGCTGCCGTGCCGACAGGCGGGTAGATTGCTTCGAGTGCTGCCAGTGTCGAGATTTCATGGCGATCGTGCTGCACTGTGGTGTTGGTATCGGTCATAGCGTTTCCCATCCTGGGCGTTCTGGATTGTTTCTCATGGGCGATTCAGTGAAAATAACCGGTTTCGCTCACTGGGTATGCGGGCACTGCGGCCACCAGGCGGCAGGCTCGCTTCAACCTACACATTAGGCGTGTTCGCCATTGGATGTTCATGACTGCACTTGATTTTGCCACCGAAATGAATCGCCGTCGCACCTTCGCGATCATTTCGCACCCGGATGCGGGTAAGACCACGATTACCGAGAAGCTGCTGCTCTTCGGCGGCGCCATCCAGATGGCCGGTACGGTCAAGGGTCGCAAATCCTCGCGCCACGCGACTTCCGACTGGATGGCGATGGAGAAGGAGCGGGGCATCTCCGTGACCAGTTCCGTCATGCAGTTTCCCTACAAGGATCGCATCGTCAATCTCCTGGATACACCGGGTCACGAAGACTTTTCCGAGGATACCTACCGGGTGCTGACAGCGGTGGATTCCGCGCTGATGGTGATCGACGTAGCGAAGGGCGTCGAGGCCCGGACCATCAAACTGATGGAGGTCTGCCGGCTGCGCGACACCCCCATCATGACCTTCATCAACAAGCTGGACCGGGAAGGTATTGAACCGCTGAGTCTGCTGGATGAAGTCGAGTCGGTCCTCAAGATCCGTTGCGCGCCCATCGTCTGGCCCATCGGGATGGGCAAGCGGTTCAAGGGGGTGTACCACCTCATCGAGGATCGCGTCATTCTCTACGGTCCGTCCCTGCCGACCCGGGCACAATCCAAGACCACGATCGCGGGACTCGATAACCCCGAGCTCGACGACTTGCTTGGCGATCAGGCTGACGAATTGCGCCAGGAAATCGAGCTTGTGCAGGGTGCCGCCGATCAGTTCGATCTGGAAGCCTATCTTCGTGGCGAGCAGACCCCGGTGTATTTCGGCTCCGCCATGAACAACTTCGGTGTGCAGGAATTGCTGGATGGCTTCGTCGACATGGCGCCACGGCCGCAACCCCGGGAGAGTACGGCACGCCAGGTTGCGCCCACCGAAGAGAAATTTTCCGGTTTCGTGTTCAAGATTCAGGCGAACATGGATCCGCAACACCGTGATCGGATTGCATTTTTCCGTATCTGCTCTGGCAAGTTCACGCGTGGGATGAAGGTCAAGCATGTGCGTCTGGGGCGGGATATCAAGATTCCGGATGCGCTCACGTTCATGTCATCGGACCGGGAGCGTCTGGAAGAAGCCTATCCGGGCGACATCATCGGTATTCACAATCATGGAACCATCCGTATCGGCGATACCTTTACCGAAGGTGAACGACTGGCGTTCACGGGGATTCCCAATTTTGCCCCGGAACTCTTCCGTCGCGCGCGACTGAAAGATCCCCTGAAATCCAAGCAGTTGCTCAAGGGATTGAGTCAGTTGTGTGAGGAGGGCGCCACGCAGCTCTACAAGCCGCTGATCAACAACGACCTGATTCTCGGTGCTGTGGGTGTGTTGCAGTTCGATGTGGTTTCGGAGCGGCTGAAGGCCGAATATTCCGTGGATTGCCAGTTCGAGGCGGTCAACGTGACCACGGCACGCTGGATCGAATGCGACGATCCCAAACGTCTTGAAGAATTCAAGAGTAAGAACGAAGCAAATCTTGCCCTGGATCACGCCGGGGATCTGGTGTACATCGCACCAACCCGGGTGAACCTTCAGATGGCGGAAGAGCGCTGGAAGGACGTACGGTTCCTCTCCACGCGAGAGCATGGGGATTACACCAGCGCAGCAGATGCCTGATCGCGTGCCTTGCGTTTCGGGATAGGGATTCCCGTGACGCAAGGCCAGGGTTAGGGCCAGGGCTAGAGCTAGGGGTCACGAGTTTGTTGGTGCCTTCAGGGGCGGGATGCTGGCCTTGAGCGTACCGAAATCCTTCGGTGCGATGTACTGGAAGAGGTCTCGACCGTCTTTATTCACGGTGATCATCAGGCCCTTGCCTGGGTAGAGCCAATACTGATTAGGCGCATCTGGATGAAGAATCGTCTCCGGCTTGCCGAAATGGCGTTCGATCAGTGCCTCTGTGTAGTCCGCGTCCGGTCGGTAGGTGATGGATTCGATAGGGAAGTCCTGCGCCTTCAACAGTTGATCGTCCGTCAGCGGGTATTTGCGCGCGCCACTGGGCGTGGCATCTCCGGAAACGTGTGAGCTTTCGATCCAGGACTTCAGCATGTCCGGTGTTGCCTGAGCAACGATAGCCACTTTCGCCGAAAGTGCGCCCACCTGCACGGTCCCGAAATAGGCTTCCAGCGTCGTTTTCTGGTCCGGATCGACGAAAATGGCCAGATCTGCCTTCTGGTCATACAACCGCTTGAAGCGCAACAAAGAGTCCTTGCCCAGTTGTACGCCGAATACGGATGAACTGCCATCGGGATGCACCGTGATATCCCAAGGCAGAAAGGGGTGCTTCGGCGCCTGGCTTGAACAGGCGGCCAGAAGGAGCCCCACCACCATCGGCAACCATAAGGACCGCCAAGGGGATGGCCGATTAATCTTTATGTGACGCACCATGTCATACAACCCATAATCATTCTGTGAAAGAGCGAGCAATGTATCAGATGCGGCTCGCTAGGACATGGAATCGATCACTCAGGGCAATAGCTCGTGCGACTTTCATGACCAATGGCATTGCCGCTCAGCTAACAGAAATCCTCAGGAGGTGACCGTGCAGGTGCGTAGGCAGTTCGTTTGGGCAAGCGTATTCATGGGGTTGATGGTTAGCGTCTCCCCCCTGGCATATGGGGCCAATGGGACGGACTTTCCGTTGCGTAGTGAATATGCCGTTGTGGGGGTCAAGACGATTTCCACGAAGGATTTGGCAGCCCATCTGGATCAGTACGTGGTCATCGATGTGCGCTCCGAGTATGAATATCAGACACTGCATATCGTTGCTGCCCATAGCATTCCCTTATCCAGTCCCAATTTTGTGGAGCAGGTCCGCGCATTGGCGAAGGAGGCCAACAAACCGGTGGTGTTCTACTGCAATGGAACGACTTGTGCAAAATCCTACAAGGCCGTCGTCAAGACGTTGCAGCAGGACATGAAGCATACGCTGGCCTATGACGCGGGTATTTTTGCCTGGGCAGAAGCAGAGCCGACCAAGACCGTATTGCTCGGTGATCCGATGAAATCGCCCATGCAATTGATCTCGGAGCCGCGTTTCGAGTCGCACATGCTCAATCCCCGGACGTTCTACGAGGAAGTGATGGGGAACAGCAAGGCGCTGGTCATCGATATCCGCGATCCGGCACAGCGTGCCGGGATCTCGCTGTTCCAGATGCGCGATATTCACGTGCCCCTGGACAATGACCAATTGAAGGTCTGGGTCGACAAGGCGAAATCCGAGAGCAGGCCCTTGTATTTCGTCGACGCTACCGGCCATCAGGTGCGTTGGCTTCAGTACTTTCTCGAGGCTCAGGGCGTTCGGCTGTACTGGTTCATGAAGGGGGGCGCGAAGGCCTTCGAATCCAGCATGTGAAGGTTGCGTCCCTCGGGGTAGGGCGTTCACCGTCACCTTTCCGAAGTCTGATAAGGTGCCATTCAGGATGATGCGACACCGGTCAGCTCGTGATCAGCAGGTACCCATTGAGGGATACGACAATGACGACCGTGGTCCAGCCCAACCAGTTGACCCACGTCGGATTGACGTAGCCACGCATGAGCTTCCGGTCGCTTGTAAACAGAATCAGCGGAACGAGCGCCAGTGCGATACCGAAGGAAAGGACGACCTGACTGAATACGAGGACTTCTGTCACGTTCAGCCCCATCGCAATGATGACGAACGAAGGCGCCATCGTAATGAGTCGGCGTAGTGCCAGGGGAATCCGAAAACGCACAAAGCCACTCATGATTTCCTGTCCGGCCAAGGTGCCGACAATGGTCGAAGCAAGCCCGGCAATCAGGAGGCTCGCGCCGAAGATTTGAGCGGCGAGTTGTCCCAACAGCGGTGTCAGAGTCTCATAAGCCGTTTCGATACTGCCTGAGTCGGCCCGCGGGTCGCCATAGAACACGGCGGCGGCCATGGCCAGCATGGACAGATTCACAAAGCCGGCAATCGTCATGGCCAACGCCACGTCCCATTTTGTACTGCGAAACATGGTCTTCCGATGGATCTTGCCGTATTTAACGAGATCCGCCTTGCTCAGGGCCGAGTGGAGATAAATCACGTGCGGCATCACGGTCGCCCCCAGGATGCCGGCGGCGAGGAACACGCTGTCCCGATCGCTGAATCCAGGGATCAATGCGCCTTCGAATACGGACACGGGGTGCGGGTGACTAAAGATCAGTTCGATGACGTAGATGAATGCCACGGAAAGAAGCATGGCACCAATCACCATCTGAAGGGTCTTCAGGTTGCGGGTCTCCAGGCTAAGCACCGCCCAGCTGATGATGGCCGTGATCACGGCCCCTTCCATTAGCGTGAATCCGAATAGGAGCTTGAAGCCCAGCGCGGCACCGATAAACTCGGCGATGTCTGTAGCCATGGCCAGGATTTCCGCCTGGATCCAGTAGGGGTAAACCGCCCAGCGTGGGAGACGCTTGCCAAGCAGCGATGCCAGGGACTCGTTTGAAGCGAGCCCAAGCTTGGCGGACAGCAACTGGATCAGCGCCGCCATCAGATTGGCCCAGACGACGACCCAAAGCAGCATGTAGCCATAGTCGGCACCGGCCTGGATATTGGTCGCGTAGTTCCCCGGATCGATATAGCCGATTGCCGCCACGAAGGCGGGACCGAGGAACAGGGCGCGATAACGCTTCGATGAGCGCGCCTTGGGCAAGTCGTGCTGGAACATGATTCAATGCTTTTTAGGTTTGTCTAAATTTGTATTTTAGAGGTGACTAACTTAATTGGCAATCACTGGTCGTGACTGTGCCGTTAAGGAGCGAAAGGGACTGCGCATTGCGCGGGCATTACGCCTTCAGTGCGCATGTTGCCGGTAGCGTGCGGTATGACTGCTGCACCAGCGCGTATCGGGAATTATTGAGAGAGCCTGGTCACCCAGGGCATTGTGAATGCGCGGCTCTATTCAGTCGCATCGCGTGACGGGGAGAAGGTGCCTGCCCTGCAGGTTTCGGAACGCGGCGGTGCGGGATCCGTTTGCTGGATGGTTCAGACAGATGAAACGGTGAACGCGGGAGGATTCAGGCGTGGGTATCGATTCGATTGCCGAGATGGGGCGGGTTGGCTGCGCTCGATGACGTCGTACCGAAAGAGTTGATCAGGGGCAGGACGGATTGAGCCTGAACGTCCATCGATTTTTTCAGCATGGCCATCTGTGCGGCCTGGAGCGCCTGAGCCTGACTGTTCAGCGTGGCGTACTGGGAGAGGGCGCCGATACCCAAGGATGAATCTGACATTGATGCTTTCCTCCGCTGAGGTGTTTCTGAGTATTGTAGACCTCTGACGGGACAGGTCAAATATGCGGTGCCGTTTCAGGATGATAGGGTTCCTCGTGGATCAGGACATCAGCTCCGGGAAAGCCTTTCTGAATATTCGCTGCGACTTCGTCGCCAATGACATGCGCATTGGCGAGATCGAGGTGGTTGTCGAGATAGATGTAGAGTTGAATGATCATCGTGCGGCCCGCCATCCGGGTACGGATATGGTCGGCGGCATGCACGCTCGGGTGAGCGGTGGCCAGATCGTGAATCCGCGATTCACTGCCATCGAGCACTTCGCGATCCATGAGTTGATCCAAAGCCGCGCGACCGACCTGCCAGGCGCTGAACAGGACGAATCCACCAACAATGGCGCCGAAGATGGGATCGATCCATTCGATACCCTGATGGGCGATCCAAAGCGCCGCGATCGTGGCGGCATTGATGAGAAAGTCAGCAGTATAGTGCGCGGCATCGGCCTTGATGGCCGGTGAGCGTGTCTTGCGGATGACATAGCGCTGGAATAACACCAGACCGGCAGTGGTGAGCATCGACACGAGCATCACCATAATGCCGAGATCCGCGGCGTCGATGGGTTGGGGGCGGATCAAACGCTGTATGGCTTCGAGAAACAGAAATGCGCCGGATCCGGCGATGAATGTGGCCTGAGCGAGCGCAGCCAGCGGTTCCGCCTTTCCGTGACCGAATCGATGATCCTCATCGGGCGGTTGAAGGGCAATGCGGACGGCGATCAGTGTCACGAGCGAAGCAAACAGATCCATGGTGGAGTCGATCAGTGATGCCATCAGACTGATCGCATTGGTACTGAGTGTGGCGGCCAGTTTCAGGGCAATCAGAACGACGGCAACGGTGACTGAGGCGGTGGTAACTCGACGGAGAAGGCGCGCTTCGGGCGTGGTCATGTGGCAAGTATTCCAAGAATTCGTGTCGGGCTGGTCCGGTTTTAGTCATGACTAATAAACCGCAAGTAACCTACTGATTTATTATAGCATTCCGGAACGGGTAGCAAATTCAATGGTTGCGTCGCTTCGATGAGCAATATTGGTGCATTACTTTGCGCCTAGGGTCCAATCGTGTTCGTTAACTGTGCGATCATCAGGCATTGTGATCATTTTCCCCTCGGGTAAATGTGTACTTAAGTTATAGATGCATCAGGGAATCATGATTGATTTGGCCGGTATTACGCTTAACCTGTTGAATTATTAACCCCTGTCCAGAGCAGTGCGCTGGACAGCGTTGGAAAAGAGCATACTTGGCTTGAGTCTTGCTTTTCCCAACGCAATTTTAGAGGTCGTGTTATTCGATGAATCCCCGCATCAAGATTGAACCGGATGGGCAGCGTATCGCGCACTGCGATCATTTTGTCGTGCGTTCAGCATTCCAGCCGGTCATCAGCGTGGCACACCAGCGCGTGGTGGGGTACGAAGGTTTGGCGCGCGTCACCAATAACGCGGGTGAAGTGGTGTCGCCGGCCGATCTGTTCAATTCGGTATTCGACATCGAGTCGTTGGTCGCCGTCGACCGGGTGTGCCGGGAAATACACCTGGGAAATTTCGCCCACGCCGACCTGAGTCCACGGTGGCTGTTTCTCAATGTCCATCCCATGGTGGCCATGCACGGCCATCAGTTCGGTGCCTTTTTTGCTCAGATTCTTCAGCAGCTTAAGATCGATGGCTGGCAGGTCGTGATTGAAATTGTCGAGGCCGAATTGCCCGACGAGCTGCTGCTAAACGACGCCATTGCCTTGTATCGATCGCTCGGCTGCCTGGTTGCACTGGATGATTTCGGCGTTGGCGGTTCCCAGTTCACGCGTCTGTGGCGTATCGATGCCGACATCGTCAAACTGGATCGTAGTCTGATTCTCGAGGCCGAGCAGTCCGTACGTGCTCAACGGACGTTGCCCTCCCTGGTGGCCATGATTCACGAAGCGGGCAGCCTGGTGCTGCAGGAAGGCATCGAAACCTCGAGGCAGCTCGAACTGGCATTGAGTGCGGGTGTTGATCTGTTGCAAGGGTTTGGTCTGGCGCGTCCGGCGCTGATCGCTCAGGACGAACCCTTCAATCGGGATTTCCTGTCGGCCGGGCTGGCGGCCTCAACATTGGAAGCCGATCGGGTCGACAATCTGCTTCACCAACAGATCATGTCTGTGACGGAGCGATTCGAGGACATGTTGGTGGCGCTGGAACGCAACGTCCCGTTGGAAGTGGCTGCTCAGGCCATCCTGTCCATGAAGATGGTTGCGCGCGTTTTCGTTCTGGATGGTGACGGCCGTCAGCAGGGGGATACCGTTAACGGCATCTTCGCGCCTTCCTCCATCAAGAACCGTTTCCGGCCCCTGGCCAAGGCCAAGGGTGCCAGTTGGGCGAAACGGCCTTATTTCCGTCGGGCCATGATCGAGCCTGGAATCGTTCAAATCAGTCGACCCTATCTTTCGGTGGCCGGCGGCAACTTGTGTCGAACGATTTCCTACGCACGTCCTCACGTGCCCCATCACGGGATCAAGGTGGTTTGCTGCGATATCAACTGGACGGATTTGTAGCCCGGATAGTGCGGATTTTGATCCGGGCAACGGCGTCGCTTCGAGATATCCGTCATTAGGGAAACCTGGCTTCGACGCGTAAGATGGGCGATCCGTCTTCACACTCGAGGCTGGTACGCTTTGACCGACTCTTTCCTCGCTCGTCAAACACCTGTGACCCGGATCGGCGTAACCGGTCTTTCCCAGGCAGGCAAGTCCACCCTGATCACGAGCCTGATTAATCATCTCGAAAATCTCCGGCGAGGTTCCCTGGCGGCACGCGCAGAACTGGGGCTCATGGTCCATGGGCATTGGTTACGGGGCGGTGAGCGTGCCTTCGACTACGACGCGGGGCTCCTTGCCCTGACGAATCAGCCACCGCATTGGCCGGCATCGACAACCGACTGGTCCATCGCGCGTATCGAGATCACGATGGCGCGCCCCTGGTATTCTCTGAAGCCGACCAAACGTATCATCGAGCTGTTCGATTATCCCGGTGAGTGGTTGCTTGATCTGATGTTGATCGATTGGTCCTATTCCGATTTCTGTCGCGCGCTGTGGACGTGGTCGGCACTGGATCCGCGTCGGACGCTCGGCAGTGAATTGATCGCTGCGTTAACGGCGATCGATCCGTATTCCCCGGTCGATATGGATGCGCTCAACGAGCTTCAGGCGCGCTGGGCCGACTTTCTGGGCACCTGTCGGATCGCTCCACATCAGTTGAGTCAGAATCTACCTGGGCGATTCCTGATCCATGGCCGGGATTTCGATGGGGGGGATCACCCATTCGTACCCTTGTTCGCCCAGACAGTGACTGAGGGCGGAGGCGGGGAGGGGCGGTTTCCCGAAGGTTCCTGGGGCGCCGTTTGCCAGGTGAATTTCAATCATTATCGGCTACACCAGGCCAAACCGTTTTTCGACCGGCATTTTCGGGATCTTGATGCTCAGGTGATCCTGATCGATCTGCTTGGTGCCATGTCTGCAGGTCCCGATGCATTGAAGGACATGCGTGCTGCACTCGAAGGGGTCCTGCGGCCATTCCGTTATCAGCGGGGCAACTGGCTCGCGCAGCTGTTTCGTAAGCGGATCCGCCGTGTGGCGGTATGCGCCACCAAGATCGATCATTTGCTGCCCGAAGATCAGAAACGGCTGCAATCGCTGATGGAGTCCTATCTCTATGAAACCGTCCAGCGTCTGGCCGCGGAATCAATCGAGCTCAAGGTCATGGCCGTTGCAGCGGTGCAGTCGGCCCAGCTTGTCGAATCCGGCAACACGGCCAGTTTGATTGGTCGGGATAAGCGCAGTGGCGAGAAAATCCGTTTCACGCCGCCAACCCTGCCGAATACGATGCCCCACAACCTCAATCTGAAAATTGATGAACTCCCGCAGCTTGCGCCGCCCGGCGGACTCGATCGCGTTCAGGTCTTCCCCAGCCGTCGAATCGATCAGTTGTTGGCTTTTCTGCTGAAGGAATAGATGTATGGCTAACAACGCGCACGATCAGCCCATTCGTTTGAAAACCACGGTCCACCAGTCAGGGGATGATGTTCCGGAAGTCGATGTCGCCCAGATGCGGATGGATGAGGAATGGGATGCGGCGCCCGAACCGTTGTTGCCGCAACATCGTTCTTCGTGGCTTTTCAGCTTGGTGACAGTGGCGATCGTTGCCTGGTTGATGCTGCAATGGTTGCAGGGAACGCTGTGGAGCTGGTCGATCAGCCCCTGGCTGGGTGGCGGTTTTGCGCTGATCGGCGTTGGCGTGATGGTGGGCCTGTTGCTGTTGTTCGTGCGCGCCAGACGGGCCCGCGGCAAACTGGATCGAATCGGCGCGATGCAGCACCGTATCCGTCAAATGCTCGAAACCTCGGCGGAATCGGGGGATTCGGTATCCCCGATCGTTGTCGAAATGGACGAAATCTACCGACGTAGCCGGCTGCGGACTAACTTGTCGGCACATTTGGCTGAAGTTGATGCCAGTTGGCATGTGGATGAGTTGGCCCAGCACATGAACACCTGGTATCTACCGATGGATCGGGAGGCCGCCCAATTGATCCGGCGCGAGTCAGTCCGAACCGGGGTGTTCATCGCCGCCAGTCCCTATCCCGCCCTTGATCTGTTGCTTGTCGCCTGGCGAAACATCGCCATGGTCGAGCGGGTGGCCGCCATGTACGGACTACGGTTGTCAGCGCCCGCGCGATGGCATCTGTACCAATTGATCCTCCGTAATATCGCCTTTACGACCGTGACGGAAACGATGCTCGATTCCGTCAGCCAGACCTGGCTTTCCAATGTCCTCCTGCAGGTTGGCGTTCGGGCCGGGCAGGGCGTTGGCGTCGCGCTCTATTCCCTTCGAATCGGGCACCAGGCCATGCGCTTATGCCGGACCGTTCCCGAGTCCGCACCATTGATCGATCGGAACATTGGCAAGATGGTCATTGATGCCGTGCGAGCCAGATCGGATACGCCTGTCTAAATGTTCCTCTTATCGAAACCTCCGGGTAGGCGACCATATTGGTGCGCTAAATTTTTAGGCGCACCACAGGAGTGCGCTGGTTGTCTTTTACACGGGTCGAACTCAAGCTCTGCCAACTTTGTTGTGGTCAAGACCCACTTGTACAATCGTCTATCCAATTGGTTTTGTGAATAATATTCCGGTGTTGGTTTTTTTGACCTCGGCTGGCTTAGAATTTGCTTATATGCTTATTTATTTTGACCAGTGAGAGCGAATGACGATGCCCCTTAAAAGCGAATCCATGAATCTGTCGCGTGCCGAGCGCGGTTGGTTGCCCTGGTTTGGGGCGAACGGGAAGTTTTCCCTGAAATGGTCTTGCTACTTGAATCGTCAGATGTATCCGGTCATCGAGAAGACTTTCGAGAGCATTGCCTCGACACGTGTGAAAATCCTGCAATTCTGGGCGGAAAACCATTGGTTGCAACTCAGTCACATTGCAGCTGAATTGTCTAGCCAGTTTCCCGATGTGTTACCGAATACCTTTCAGGAAAAGCGGGCGTCCCTGCCCGATATTTCCGAGTTGTTCGTGATAGATCGTACCGGTGTGGTGCTGGTGTCGAGCACGACCCGACGTCAGGGTACGAAGATGACGGATCTGAAAGCCTTAGAGTTGGGTATGAAGGGGCCATTTCTTCATGGTCCTTACGTCGATCCTGCGACGCTGGATATCGGACCCTCTTCTTCACGATTTCACGACGCGGTGACCCTGATGTTCTACCAGCCGATTTACCAGGATGGCAAGGTGGTCGGCATGCTCTGTGCGCGGGTTCCCAACGATGTGATCGGCGATCTGATTCAGCGCGAAGCCGGTCATATCTATCCGGAGTCGGGCGACAACTATCTTTTCATGGTGGAATCCCGGTTCAATCCGACGATTCATGCCGGCACGGCCCTGTCCCGTTCGCGATTCGAGGACAATACCTTTGCCCATGGTGAAAATCTGAAAAGCGGCGTGCATACGGCATGGGGCACGGTACGTATTCAGAATCATACGGAATTGGAGCTTCGATTTACCGATCCGGCAACCGGTCAGTTGCATCCCGGCGTTCGGGAGACGATTCGGAATGGGGAAAACCTCTTTGTCACCTATCCGGGGTATTCCGACTATCGGCATATACCCGTTATCGGCAAGGGGGTGACCTTTCAGATGCCGGGTTCCATCGATCGCTGGGGCATGATGTGTGAGGCCGACCTGGCCGAGGTCTACCGTCGCCGCTCGATCAGTGTCCGTCAGATGAAGCTCTTTATCGGTGTAACCGCGGCGATGATCGGTGGTGTGGTTGGCGTACAAAATATCGCTTTTCTCCCGCGTTTCGTGGACGACATTCTGAGCGTTTTCGTGATGTTGATGGGTTCCTGGGCCTTTTATGCGATGGGGCCTGCCATGTTGTCCAAACGCATGAACGAAATGACCGAAGTCATCCGAACCATTGCCGAAGGGGAGGGGAACCTGAGACAACGTCTGGATACGCAGCGGATGTCGGCCGACGAAAGCGGGGATATGGGCCGCTGGATCAACAGTTTCATCGACAATCTTGATGGTATTGTCGGTCAGGTCATCTTTGCGGCGGGTGAGGTCAAGCAGACCAACGAGCAAATGCTGTCGCGGAATGGCGATGTATTGAAGATTTCCAATGCCGTATCGGATGCCGCCCGGGAAATGCTGGTGCTTGTCGAGACGCAGCTCAAGGAAATCGAGCAATCCGCCATGACGGCCGAGCAGATGAAACAGGCACTCGATCAGGTGGTTTCCGATGCAAAGATTCAGTTCGAGTCCGTTCGGGCAGGGACGCAGGCCATCCGGGATGTGGTGGATACCTCGGCGCGTACGGTTCATTCGCTGGATAATCGGACCGCCGAGATTGGCAACATCGTGCAGGTGATCGCAGAGATCGCCGATCAGACCAATCTGCTGGCGCTCAATGCGGCCATCGAAGCGGCACGGGCCGGAGAGCATGGCCGTGGCTTCTCCGTGGTTGCGGCGGAGGTGCGGGATCTCGCATCCCGAACGGCAACGGCAACGCATGATATTCGCGAGATGATCGAGCGCATCCAGAAGGAAACGCAACAGGCCGTCGCCTTCATGCAGAAGGGCGTCGGCGGGGTCGATCAGAGTCTGCGTCTGGCAGAGGAGGCTTCATCCGGCAATTCCGAATTGCACGACATCGTGCAGAGTATGTTCGACAGCATCAAGCGTATCGATTCCGGCAGCAAGCAGTACAGTACGACGATTCGCGACGTATCCGTGATTACGACCGAGATGAACGCGTCGATCAGCGGGCTACAGTCCAGCACGGAACAGGTGCGGCATACCGCGAACAAGCTGCATCAGCTCGTGGGGCAGTTCCAGGTGACCCAGACGGGTTAAGGAGGTGGTTTAGGGGCGGCATGCCCCGCTGTGGGAGCGGGGCACGCCAGGACGGTCCTTCGAGCGTTGCCCTGTCGGCTTAGACGTTGAAGAGGAAGTTCAGGACGTCCCCATCCTTGACGACATATTCCTTGCCTTCCGCACGCATCTTGCCCGCTTCCTTGGCGCCGGCTTCCCCTTTGTACTGGATGAAGTCGTCGAAGGCGATCGTCTGCGCCCGGATGAATCCGCGTTCGAAGTCCGTGTGGATGACGCCGGCCGCCTGGGGGGCGGTGTCGCCTTTATGGATGGTCCAGGCACGGACTTCCTTCACGCCTGCCGTGAAATAGGTCTGCAGGCCGAGCAACTGGTAGCCTGCGCGAATCACCCGGTTCAGACCGGGCTCTTCCAGGCCCATCTCTGACAGAAACTCATCCCGCTCGCTGTCGTCCAACTGCATGATTTCCGCTTCAATCGTCGCACACACGGGCACGACGGGGGCGCCTTCGGCAGCCGCATGCTTCTGCACCGCTTCGAGATAGGGATTGTTGGTGAAGCCGTCTTCATTGACGTTGGCGATATACATGATCGGTTTGGCGGTCAGGAGCTGAAGATCGCGTACGACGGCCAGTTCGTCGGCGGAAAGGCCTAATGCCCGGATCGGCTTGACGTCGTTCAGACCGACCTGGATTTTCTCGAGCACTTCCTTGCGCGCGATGGCTTCCTTGTTGACGCCGGATTTGCTGGCCTTGACGGCGCGTTCCAGGTTCCGGGTGACGGAATCGAGATCGGACAGGACCAGTTCCGTGTTGATGATTTCGATGTCCGCCAGCGGGTCGACCTTGCCGGCCACGTGAATGATGTCGTCGTTCTCGAAGCAGCGCACCACCTGGGCAATCGCGTCGGTTTCGCGGATGTTGGTCAGGAATTGGTTTCCAAGTCCTTCGCCCTTGGAGGCGCCCTTGACGAGACCGGCGATGTCCACGAACTCCATGGTGGTCGGTACGACACGCTCGGGTTTCACGATTTCTGCCAGTTGATCGAGCCGGGGATCGGGCATGCCCACGATGCCGACATTGGGTTCGATGGTGCAGAACGGATAGTTCTCGGCCTGAATATTGGCCTTGGTCAGCGCATTGAACAAGGTGGATTTACCGACGTTGGGCAGGCCGACGATACCGCAGTTGAAACCCATGGACTGTGTCTCCTAAAGACATGAATTGAGCAATTTGGGGGCGTATGGTACGCGAAGTACGGGTTATCCGCATGGCTGGTTGCGCCAAGGGGCGAATGCGTTCCTTCAGGGGGCTGTAAAACTGTTGACTGCCTGCATGGCCAGTTGATCTCCCCCTTCCAGAAGACTGGGATATTCCCGTAGGGCGTGATCGATGGTCGCATCGATCAGTTTACGCTCGCTGGCCGGTGGTTTGGTCAGAACGAATCCGACGACCAGATCCCGATGTCCCGGATGACCGATGCCCAGACGCAGGCGCCAGAAATTGGCACTACCCAACTGCGCCTGAATGTCCTTGAGGCCATTGTGTCCACCATGGCCACCGCCTTGCTTGAGTTTCATCTTGCCGGGGGGGAGATCCAGTTCGTCATGGACGACAAGTATTTCCTCGGGGGGTATCTTGTAGAAATTGGCCAGTGCGGCCACCGACTTGCCGGAAAGATTCATGAAGGTCTGCGGTTTGAGCATCCGACGGTCGGCGGATCGGTAGCTTACCCGTGCCAGATCGCCATGGAATTTGCTTTCGTGGGCAAAATGGCCGTTCATTTGGCGACAGAGTTCGTCCACGAACCAGAAGCCCGCATTGTGTCGCGTGTCTTCGTATTTGCTGCCCGGGTTGCCCAGGCCGACAACGAGTTGAATATGCATAACGTGGTGTGAGTCAGTAATTATAAAGGTTCCGCCGTGGCGGGTTCTCCGTGATGACAGGTACCGCCTGAGTAAGACTGATACTCCGGGAATTATCCGCTATATGCGTTTATCCTGCATGTCGGATACGTCTGTGGACGGTATTTAGGTATGTCGGTGCGTGTATCGCCGCCCGGCAATGAATGCAAAAAACCCCGCCGCGCATCATTCATGTAGTTGAATGTAGGGCGGACGGGGTTGATGTCGGTGTTGCAGGGCCCGGGCAATAGCACCGGGCTCTACGGTTGACCGGTATGATTAGGCTTCCGGTTCCGGTTCGATGGACTTGTCCAGCTTGGACGGATGAATGGCAACCACGGGTACGTCGTGGTCGGCGCCCAGGGCCAGTGCATGAATCTTCACACCGGCCGGCAGAACGATCTGACTCAGGTGAATGGATTCGTTGACGTCAAGGTTCTTCATGTCGACTTCGATGAATTCCGGCAGGTTGGCAGCGGTGCAATCGACTTCAACTTCCGTCAGGATCACGTTGACCACGCCACCGGATTTCGCGCCGACAGAGGTGTCCTTGTTCACGAAGTGCAGCGGGACGCTGACGCGCAGTGATTGCGTGGCGGAAACGCGCTGGAAATCGGCATGCAGGATCGTCGGCTTGTACGGGTGGCGGTGCAGGTCGCGCAGGATGACCTTGGTCACGGCACCATCGATCGACAGATCGAGCACGTGCGAATAGAAGGCTTCGTGCTCGAGGTGCTTGAGGATTTCGTTGTGGCTGATGGTGACCGCTACGGGGGCTTCTTCACCACCGTATACGATGGCCGGGATGCTGCCAGCGCGACGCAGGCGGCGGCTCGCACCTTTCCCCTGATCGTCACGACGCACGGCGTCGAGTGCAAAAGTTTCTTGAGACATGAGATAACTCCAAATAATGATGATTCGTCCCTCGGGGAATCAACCCGCGGACGTTGAGGGCCGCTCGCGACCAAGCAGGCCCAACCTTGGCTCGCGTTATTTCGAGGCGAAAAACCAAGGCGCGGAATTATAAAGGATCATGGTGCCCAAATCCAGTATTTGGGCGGCAGGTGGGGTCAGTCGTTGTAGAGCGAACTGACGGATTCGTCCGTATGGATACGGCGAATCGTCTCGGCCAGCATCCCGGCCACGGAGAGCACGCGAATGCGGCTGCATTGCTCGGCTTCCGGTTTGAGCGGGATGGTATCGGTCACGACCAGTTCATCGAGGTCGGAGCCTTCGATGTTGTCGATCGCGGCGCCGGAGAGAATGGCGTGGGTCGCATAGGCGACGACTTTCTTGGCACCATGCTTTTTCAGCGCATTCGCCGCCTTGCAGAGGGTGCCGGCGGTGTCGACCATGTCGTCGACGATGATGCAGGTCTTGTCGCGTACTTCACCGATGATATGCATCACTTGGGAGACGTTCGGGCGCGGACGACGTTTGTCGATGATGGCCAGATCGGAGTCGTCCAGTCGCTTGGCGACGGCGCGCGCCCGGACGACACCGCCCACATCCGGCGAGACGACGATCAGGTCGGAATGCTTCTGGCGCCAGATGTCGCCCAGCAGGATGGGGGAGGCATAGACGTTGTCGACGGGGATGTCGAAGAAGCCCTGGATCTGATCGGCATGGAGGTCGACGGTCAGGATGCGGTCGACGCCAACGCTTTGCAGCATGTTGGCCACGACCTTGGCGCTGATCGGCACACGGGCCGACCGTACGCGGCGATCCTGACGGGAGTAGCCGTAGTAGGGGATAACCGCCGTGATACGGTAGGCGGAGGCGCGGCGCAACGCATCGACCATCACCATGAGTTCCATGATGTTGTCGTTGGTTGGATCGCAGGTTGGCTGAACGATGAAGACGTCACGTCCGCGAACATTTTCCAGGATTTCGACGAAGCTTTCGCCATCGCTGAAGCGGGAAACTGTGGCTTGGCCGAGCTGGATATCAAGGCTTTCGACAACACGTTCGGCCAGTGCCCGGTTCGCGTTTCCCGAAAATACCATCAGTGTTCTTTGGAGTGTCATCGTTCTGCCGATTGTTTGGCTGGGCCGCAAGGATTCGAACCTTGGTATGCTGGAATCAAAATCCAGTGCCTTAACCAACTTGGCGACGGCCCAAACGAAAGAGGTGCGCATCTTAACCAAGGGATCGGGCTTTGCCAAGGGTTTTGCGGCATTTTTTTCATATATTTTTTACCCCCGAGTCCGCTGAAATTGGGTTCCTCAATGCGGGGGCGATAATCACCCGTTTGATTTCCGGCGTGTTTTGCCGAATTCGTTCGGCGATGCGTTTTCCTTCCGCCCGATCCGGCACCGGCGCGAAGAGACAGGCACCACTGCCCGTGATCCGCGCAAAACCTGCTTCGCGCTGCAACGCGTCGAAACAACGACGGATGGTGGGGGCGTCTTCCAACAGGATCCGTTCGAATGCGTTGAATCCGTTCTTCTGCCAGTCGGGCAGCAGCGTTTCCGGGCGTTGTCTGGGGGTCGATCGTGGCAGCTCGGGGTGGGCGAAGAGTTTCTGGGTCCAACTCGATGCGTCGGGGACGACAATAACGAACCACTGATCGGCCACGGGGCTGGGCAGGGGCGTCAACCGCTCGCCGATGCCCTCAGCCCAGGCGCTCCTTCCCTCGATGAATACGGGGACGTCCGCGCCGAGCGTGAGGCCAATTTCCTGGAGCTCTTCCCGCTCGATATCCAGTTCCCAGTAGTGGTTCAACGCAATGAGGGTGGTTGCCGCGGCCGAGGATCCGCCGCCCATCCCGCCGCCGACCGGGGCATTCTTCTGCAGGGTGATCTGCATACCCTTATTCGCCCGGCCACGCGAGGGGCGTCTGGCTTGCAGCAGGGCCGCAGCCCGATGGATCAGATCATCTTCCATCCGAGCGGGCTTGTGTGCGATGGATTCCTCCCCGGGTGTCCAGATGATTTGCGTACCGGGCGTGTCCGTGGGGGTAAACATCAGCCGATCGCCGTAATTGATCAGTTGAAAATAGGTCTGTAGTTCGTGATATCCGGCAAAGGGCGGGGTTTCGATCCGGCCGATGATGTGCAGAAATAGATTCAGCTTGGTAGGTGCTAGCCAGGGGAGGGTGTGTTTTCCGGTGGTTGGCGGGGTTTGGGGCATCCGTTGAATCACTCAGGGGTGAGCTGTGCCGGTTGCGGCAGAGAGCGACCATTGTTCCAGGGCGAGCCTCAGTCGAATATCGCCGCGCTCCAGGGTCAGGCGCATGGGGAGATATGCCCGGCCATCGATCAATTCATAGTGTTCATAACTGATCGTCCAGCCTGCATCAGTCAGGCTGGCAAGCCGACCATGGTCGTCGAGGGTATACCGGGCATTGCTGCCGTGGGGCAGGCCTCGGATCCAGTCCGGAATGGCGAGCACGGGGATTTGCCAGCCCGTCAGTTCTTCCAGAGTCCGGGTAGGGTCGTTCGTGTAGCGCTGGTTGCCTTCGGCGTCCTTGATGACCATGAGTGCCGCGTTGCCCAGGAGTTCGACGGAACCCTGGTTCAGCGGCGCGCTCAGGCGAACATCGGTGACATCGCCGGTTTGTCGCCAGTCCAGTGAGACTGATCCTCCTTTTATGCCGGTTCGTACTGCGGCGCGACCGATACATTGCCAATTGGCTATGTTCCTGATCTGTGCCTCATGACGATGCCAAGCAGATTCGAGACGAGTCTGCTCGGCTTGGCTGCGGGGCGTGGTCGATGTCGGGAGGGTGGCGCAGCCGGATAAAAACAAGAGGGCGATGAACGGGAGCAACCACGTTCGGTATGCCCGTATCCGGCCAGGCCGTTGGTGTGTATGGGTACCCATGGATCAATGGTATCTGGGTTATCTGGTGGGGATCAGGGATGCGCGCCGGCAGCTGGTACAAGATCAGGTGCGTATCGGCGAAGCGTCTTGATGAGGCTGGGCAGGCTGGGGTTCAGGTCGATCGCGCGTGTCCAGATTTTCCGGGCAGCCTCCGTATCGTTCAGGTGCCAGAGAACGATGCCGAGATGCGTGCCCACCTCAGCATCCGGCAGGGCCTTGAATGCCTTTTCGAGGTTGTCCTTGGCATCGCTGAGCATCCCCATTCGGTACTGAACCCAACCAAGGCTGTCCAGATAGGCACTATTGTCCGGATCGAAGGTGAGGGCTTTCTGGATCAGCGCATAGGCTTCCTTGAGATCCCGATTTTCATCGGCCAACGTGTAGCCCAGAGCATTCAAGGCCGCGGCGTTGTTGGGATCGTTCTTGATGATATGGCGAAGGTCCTCGATGGCCTTGTCACTCTGGCCGAGTTTGATCAGCAGCATCGCGCGCTGCAACTGAAGATCACTGGCATCGGGCCACAGCGTCAAACCATCGGTCAGGATCGACAGCGCCTCTTGATCGAGCCCCTGGGAGACGAGCAGGCCGGCCTTGGCGAGCGTCAGCCGCTGCTTGTCCGCGACGTCGATGGGTTGATTCAGGGCAATATCCAGACTCTGCAACGCAGCCGTGAGGTCGCCGGATTCAGCATAGGCTGCAGACATCAGAACCCGTGCCTCGGCATAATGATCACTGTTCGGCGGGATCTTGTTGAAATATTTGATGGCCCCGTGCAGCTCATTGGATTGCGCAGCCAGTCGACCCAAGAGCATGTTGGCAATATCGCGTTGTCCAGGAATCCGCATCAGCCCCTGAAGCGCTCGGCGTGCCAGCGCGGGCCGGTTGATCTGTAGCGATAGCAATGCCAGATTCCGCAGTTGTACCGGGTCCTTCGTGTGGCGGGACAATGCCTGTTCGATCAAGCGGCCTGCTTGATGTGTATTGCCGGCATTGATTTCTGCTTCAATGAGTCCGTTGAGATAGCGCTCTGTCTTCGGGTAACGCTTCAGGGCACTCTTCAGGGCCGCGATCATCCCATCCAGATCCTTGGCTTGGCCCAGGGCGACGATCAGCACGTCATGCGCCGATTGGCGACGGGGGTCCAATGCCACGGCCCGTCGGGCGGCAACCACAGCACTTTGGTTGCGTTGAAACTTCAGATTGAGCTTGGCGACGACAAGTTGCGCGTCGGCCTGATCGGGGAAGCGGGTGGCGAGGTGGTCGGTATAGGCGATCGCCACGTCATGGGGAACGTTGTTTTCCAGATAGCTGCCCAGTTCGTTTAAGGCGGCCGAAAGGGTATCGGTGTGGTCGTTCTTCAGCCATTGGCTCAGGGCTGCGTCGGCTGCGTCCATATGTCCCAGTTGAATCTCGGCAATCGTCAGGCTGGCGGCGGCCTTGACCGAGTCCGGCTCAAGACGCGACCAGCGGGCAGCGCTTTCTGCGGCCAGATCGAATCGTTTTGCAGCCAGGGCGATTTGTGTCGCGCGCTTGAGAATGGCGATTTCATCCGTTTCGCTTGCTGCCTTAGCATAATATTCGGCGGCCTGATCCAAGTGTCCTGATTGGCCGGACAGTTCTGCCGCCATGATCAGATAAATCGGATCCTTTTCCAGTTGCGCGATCGGGGTGGCCTTTTGCTGCTCTACCGTGGGCGGCATCCGTGATGCGTCTCCGGTCTTGGCCTGTGGAGCGGTATCGGATCGGGGCTGGGATAGGGTGCTGCAGGCGGAAAGCACCATACCAACGACCAGGAATACCGGGATTGCGCGCATGTAGGAACTCTTCAAGGGATTAACTCGGGGCTCTTGGACAATTCCTGTGAAGTGTAGCGTTTTGTCGCGGGATTCGCTTGCGTTCAGCGCCTCCGATCATCCCCGCACGGGATTGCCCGGCATTCCTGAGTCGGGTGCCGGGGCGACGGAGCAGGCATCTTCACTTAGTGCGACGACTGAGCTACCTGCTTCCTGGATCGCCTTTCTGCGCGAATCTGCATGTCCAGCTGCCAGAAGTAATACAGGATGGGAATCACGACCAGGGTCAGCAGGGTCGAGGCCAGGGTGCCGAAGATCAGCGAAACCGCCAGGCCGCCGAATACCGGATCGCTGATCATGACGGCGGAGCCGAAGATGATCGCCAGCGCGGTCAGCAGGATGGGGCGGAAACGCACGGCACCCGCCGTGATCACGGACTCCATCAGATCGAAGCCCTGCTTGCGGTAATCGAGAATGAAGTCGATCAGAAGCAGCGAGTTGCGCACCACGACGCCCGCCAAGGCAATGAAACCGATCATTGATGTCGCGTTGAACGGCATGTCGAAGATCCAGTGCCCCGGGAAGATGCCGACCAGGGTCAGCGGAATCGCGCCCATGACGATGACCGGCAGCATGAAGGACTGGTAGTAGGCCACGAGCAGCAGGTAGATGAACACCAGTGCGACGATGAAGGCCGCGCCCAGGTCGCGGAACACGTCCAGCGTGAGCCGCATGTCGCCTCCCCAGAGCAACTGGTATTTCTCGATGTCGTCCGGTTGCGTATCCACGAAGCCAAGGTTGCCGGTGGTCAGCGTCACCTGATCGCCCAGGTGCATGTCATCCAGCCACTTGTTGAGCGTCAGGGTGGCATAGACGGGGGAGCTGCCGAGGAGGTCACCCTGTACGTAGACGACCGGGTGCTGATCGCGATCCATGATCGGCTTCTCCACGCTGGACTTGACGATGTCGACCAGGCTGCCGACCGGGATCTGCTTGCCCTGGGCTCCGGTAATCGTCAGATCGCGGATCTGCTGAATGGAGGAACGATCTTCGGGGCGAAGCCTCAGCACGATGTCGATCGGTTCCGCCGAACGGGACTCGTGGAGCGAACCGACAGTCGTGCCCTGAACGTATTCGTGGATCAGCTGGGCAAGCTGCGCGGGTACAACCCCGGATTGCATGGCCTTCTGACGATTGACCTCGATGAGATATTCGGGGGCCGTGGCCGTAATGCTGTCATCCACGTTGATCATGCCGTAGATGTCGTTGAACTTGGTCTTGACCTGCGCCGCAATGGTTCTCAGTTCGTCATAGTTCGGGCCATGAATCCGGGCAAGGATCTGGGCGCGGACCGGCGGGCCCGGCGGCGTGAGATAGAGTTTCACGATGGCCGGTGCCACCTGCTTGCGCACGTCGTCCAGTTGATGCCAGATCTGGTTGGCCACGACCTCGGTGTCCGGGCGATCGTGCAGGGGGACCAGGTTGACGCGGATCTGGGCGATATTACTGCCCACGCGCATCATGTCGCCGCGCACCATGCCCGCGAAGGTCAGGGGTGCCGTGCGGCCCACGAATGTCTGGTAGTTCGTGACGTATCGGCTCTGGCCCAAGACCTTGCCGACGTCGTCGGCAACCTGCCGAGTCGCCTCAAGCGCCGTACCCGCCGGGGTATCGATCTCGATCGCGAATGTGCTGACATTGCCCTCCGGCAGCATCTTGAGACTGACGCCAGCCGGGCTCAGCGGGCCATTCATGCCGGATGCTCGCAGGAATTGCCATGCCGGCATGAGCATGGAGGCAACCATGAGCCCAACGACGAACAACAGGAAGAACAGCGCCAGTCCGCGGCTACCTAAGAGGGGGCGGACGATCGTGACGTACATGCGTTGCATCCAGTCCGGCTTGTGTACCTCGTCCTTGTGCGCCTCGCGCTCGGCCATCTGTTTCTTGGCTTTCCCTGCCAGCCAGCGATAGGCCGTCCATGGGACGACGATGTAGCCGAGAATCAGGGAGGCGATCATTGCCACGGGGACGTTGATCGGAATGGGCAGCATGAACGGACCCATCATGCCCGTGACGAATGCCATGGGAACGAAGGCCAGGATGACTGCGATCGTGGCGATATTCGTCGGATTGCCGATTTCGTTGGTGGCACGGACCAGGAGATCGCTGAAGGATCGTTCGGTCCCTTCGTGAATGTGTCTGTGGATGTTCTCGATCACGACGATCGCCGCGTCCACCAGCAGGCCCAGGGAGAGAATCAGCGCAAAAAGGGAAATCCGGTTGATCGTCTGGCCGATCACGAAACCGATGCCCAGCACGACGAACAGTGTCAGGGGAACGGTCAAGGTGACGATCAGCGCTTCGCGCCAGCCGAGGAAGAAGAACAGGATGATCAGCACGACCAGGACGGCAATCACCAAGTGTTCCATCAGCAGGTTGACGGCATCGTTGGCACGCTTGCCATAGTCGCGGGTGACCGTGACATGCACATCCTGCGGGACCATCTGCTGCTCGATGGTCTTGAGTTTCTTCAGCACGGACTGCGTGACGGTCACGGCATTCGCGCCGGCCCGTTTGCCGATGGCGAGGGTGACGGCAGGCACAGGATCACCCGCCCGATGACCCTCAGCGTTTCCCGGACCGTAGGCAAAGTAGGAGAATTGGTCGTTCTCTTCCGGCGCGAGCGTGATCGTGGCCACGTCGCGCAGGAAGACCGGGTGTTGATCATGGGCGCCGATAATGATCTCGCCAAGTTCTTTGGCGTTCTGGAACGCGGCATCCACACGTAGAGCCGTCCGCGTGTCGTTGTTCACGAGATCGCCTGCAGGCAGAACCACGTTCGATGCACGCAGAAGTTTTAGCACGTTGTCGAGGGAAATCCCCGTGCTGCTCAAGCGTTGCGGGTCGATGGCGACGGAGAGAATCTGGCGGTGACCGCCAATCACCTGACTGTTACCGACATCGGGTACGCTCTGCAACTGGTCGAGAATACGGTCCCCCAGTTCACGCAGGGCGATGCCATCGAGCTGTGCTGAACTCAGCGTCACCGTCATCACCGGGACATCCGTGATGCCGATGCTCTTGACCAGCGGTTGGCTCGTGCCCTGCGGCAGACGGTCCATGTTGCGGGAGAGCTGGTTGTAGAGCAGCAGCAGGCTGCGTTCCTCGTTACTGCCGACCTTGAACGCCACGGTGACGATACCCATGTCGTTGACGGCATAGCCGTAGGTGTGATCCACCCCCTTGATGCCGGCCATGATGGCTTCCAGCGGCTTGACGACCTGCTCCTGGATCTGGGCGGCACTGTTGCCAACGCGCTGTACCAGAATCTGGGCACCCGGAACGACAATCTCGGGATTGTACAGTCGGGGCGTGATGAAGAACGCCATCAACCCGAACAGGGTGAGGGCGATCATGATCAGGGCGGTGATCTTGGAATGCAGGAATCCGAAGGCGAGTTTCCCGGCAAGGTTCAGTCCGGCCTTCGGGTTTTGGTGCGGCATGTGATGATCACTCATGATGCGGCTTTTTCTTGCGACTGCGTCGAGGGTCGGTCATTGATCTTCATGCCGTTCTGCAAACGATCATCCGACTGGGTGACGACGCGTTCGCCGGCGTGAAGTCCCGCCAGAATGACCTGTCGATCGCCAATCACCTGTCCGGGGCGGACCATCCGGAACCAGGCGCGATTCTGGGCATCGACCACGAAGACACCCGCCAGACCCCCTCGGTTGTGCAGGGCGGACACCGGTACGGTGAGGCCGGGTTCCCGGGCGACGATGACGGTGACCTCCACATAGTTTCCACTGCGCACGTCGACGTTGTCGGGAACGCCGATCTTGACGGTGTGGGTGTGGCTGATGGGGTCGCTCGCCTCGACCATGCGCTCGACTTTACCCGCGAACTCATGACGTTCGCCGTTGAAATCCGTGTAACGAACCGTGAGTGGTTCGCCGAGCTTCAATGTGGCAAACGCCTGGTTGTTTACCTGAACCTCGACCTGCTTGTGCCCACCACCTTGCAACACCATCAGCGGGGCACTGGGATAGGCCATTTGGCCGGGGTCGACCATCCGGCTGGTAATCGTGCCGTCGAAGGGGGCCGTGATCTTCACGTAGCTCAGTTGCGCCTTGGCCTGGGCTAGCCCGGATTGCGCGGCGGTGTAATTGCTCTGTGCCACCTTGTACGCCGTCTGCATCTGTTCGTACACCTGCTTGGGGACGGCATTCTGCTGGAAGAGGGCACGGTAGCGTTCGTAGTTGAGCTTGGCATTGTTCAGTCCTGCCTGTGCCTTCTCGACATTGGCGCGTGCCTGATCGATGGCGCCGGTGACGTCGGCGGAGTCGATCGTGAGCAAGGTTTGCCCGGCCTTGACGGTTTGACCTTCATGGGCGTCGACGCTATGCACGTAGCCCATGACCCTTGAGGAAATCGACACTTGATCCGCGGTAATCACCGAACCGGGAAAGATGGCCGTGACGGGCAACGTCTGCTGCTCGACCGCCAGCGTCTGGCCCAGAGTGGTGGGTGCCGATTGTTCGGAGATCTTTTGAGGCGAGCTGTCATCGTGTCCGCAACCAACCAGGCTGGCCGCGAGCAACAGAAGAGGGGCGATTTGCAGCGACTTCGGCACGTTGTGCTTATTGGCGGGCATGACTGTTGACTACCTTGTTTGAGGGATTTGATCCGGTTGAAACCTGAAGCGGACTCGCGCCGATGGCGTCGGATTCCAGTTCGCCCGTGGTCAGCAGCAATTTCGCTCGCTGCAGGACAAGTTCGTACTGGGCCTGTACGAATTCGGCCCGCGACTTGTCGAGTTCAGCCTGGGCCTGAAGCAGGTTGGTCATGGTGGACAACCCTTGCGAATATCGAAGCTTTTCCAGTCGGGCGGCTTCCTCGCTCTGGCCTATGGCCAGCTGTTTCACACGGAGGCGTTGATCGGCCAGTTGCGCGGCTCGCCAGACCTCACCCACCTGACTCATTAGCTGGTTCTGGGCAACCTGCTGCTGCGCCTGGGCTGCCGACAGTCCGGCCACGGCCCGATCGACCTGACCCGAACGGGCGCCGAAATCGAGAATATTCCAACTCATGACGCCGCCGACCGTATAGGAGTCGTTCTTGAACCCGGGGTTGTAGCTGTTCCAATCCTGCTGGGCCACCAGATTGAATTGGGGTTTGTAGACGGATCGGGCGGCTGAGACCCCGGAGCGTGCCGCATCGATCTGCTGGGTGAGTGCCTGGACCTGCGGATTATGATCGAGGGCGCGCGATCGTGCCTCGGACAGCGTCCCTGCGGGGGCGGGAATGTGAATCATCTCGTCGACGGTGAATGATTCATCCGCATCCATGCCGATCAAAATCCGGAGTCCATCCTTGGCATTGGACAGCTGGTCGATGGCCTGCTGGTGACGCAACTGCACGTCGCCGAGATTGACCTGTGCGTGGAGATAGTCACTTTTGGAAACGACCCCTTGTTTATAAAGCCGGTCGCTGAGATCGAGGTAGGATTGCGCCGCATCCACGGCCCTGCGGGTCACGTCGACGAAGGCCTTGGCTGCGTCGATTCCCGCATAGGCCTGAACGACGTGCAGGATCAGTTGCTGACGGGCGGCCACATCGCCTGATTGCGCGGCACGCAGGTACGCTTCGGCCTGACGTCGCATGTCCCGGATCTTTCCGCCGTTGTAGATGGGGATGGAGAGTTTCAGTGTGGTCTGGAAATTGCGATACCAGCCCGGGTGGTTGAGGGCATCGGGTGGTGTAGCGGCGGCGCCATCGAGATTCGCGAAGGTGGGACCGGCATTCGCGAAGAATTGCTGTACGCCAAAATCGTTGAAGTTGGCGCGTCCCTGGTTGAGTTTCATACCAAAGACATTCAGGGCATTGTTCGAGGCCATGGCGCCGACGGACAGGTCCAGCTTGGGCAGCAGATTGCCATTCGCCTCGCGAATGGCGCCTTGTGCCTGGGAAATCGCCGCCTGGGATTGCTGCATGATGGGGTTCTGTCCCAGTGCGCGCTTGATGGCGTCCTGGACTGTAAGCGGTGCACCTTGGGTGGCACTCGCTGAAATCGCCATTGGTTTGAGGTCCGGATTGTCCGCCAGGGCGGCCGGAGCGCCAAGGAGGAGTGCGGTCAGCGTCCAGGCACTCATGAATGCAATGCCTGCGCGGGTCGGATTCGTAACGGCTGTACTTCCGTCGATAGTCATGAATGCCCTGCCTGTCCGAATGGTGTGTGACGCTTGTCCGGATCTATTTATAACCCGGTATCACGTCGTTTGGCGTGAATGATTGTATTTATTTTAACCATACATACAAGAAGTTTATAAGTAAATTCTAATATTAATGCGGCCGGGCAAACTGCGGTTTTGCGTGCGTTTTGGTTAATATGACGCGCCTGCTTACTCGTCAAGGATTCCGCTTCACTCATGTCTCGAATCGCGCTGGCTGTTGAATATGATGGCTCGAACTACCATGGCTGGCAGCGTCAGCCGACGGTCGATTCGATCCAGGCCCGCCTGGAGCACGCACTGTCCCGCGTTGCTGATGCGTCGATCGAAACTGTCTGTGCCGGACGTACCGATCGGGGGGTGCATGCGACCTATCAGGTCGTTCATTTCGAATCTCCGGTGGCGCGTCCCGAGCGTGCCTGGCTGTTGGGCGGGACGTTCTTTCTGCCCGCGGACATCACCTTGCTTTGGGCGAAAGCCGTGCCCGACGACTTTCATGCGCGATTCAGCGCAACCGCCCGAAGCTATCGCTATGTGATTCTCAATCGAGAAACGCGCCCGGCGCTGCATCGGGGCAGGGTGACCTGGCACCGCGGTTCCCTGGATGCCGATGCGATGCATGTGGCAGGACAGCACCTGCTTGGCGAGCACGATTTCAGCAGTTTCCGCGCCCGCGATTGTCAGTCGATCAGTCCCGTCCGCCATCTTGAATCCTTGACGGTTCGCAGGCAGGGGGATTACGTGTATCTCGACATTACCGCCAATGCGTTTCTCCATCATATGGTGCGTAATATCGTGGGTACGCTGTTGCCCGTCGGCGAGGGGCGCGTCCCCCCGGACACCTTGCAGGCCGTTCTGGCAGCAAGACAGCGTACGGCGGCAGGCATCACGGCGCCTGCCGATGGGTTGTATCTTGTCAATGTCCGGTACCCGGGCCATTTCGGCCTGGAAGCACCGCCCGGCCCCCCGGTGTTTTGGGCCGAGACGGGCGAATTTCCTCCGACAAGCTGCTAGAATCCGCATTTTCTTGAATACAACCCGACGACATCGACCGACAACAGGAACCCTCTCAGCGGTGAGCCCAACCAACGACAGCCTGGCTCGGGGACGTACCCGGGTGAAGATTTGCGGCATGACCCGTGTCGAGGATGTCCGGGCTTCGGCGGCTGCGGGTGCGGATGCGCTGGGATTCGTCTTCGTGCCGAAAAGCAAGCGTGCCCTGACGATCGATGCCGCCCGCGATCTGTTTGACGCCATGCCCCCGTTCGTCCAGTCCGTGGCGCTGTTTCTTGATCCGGATGCGGCCTGGGTTCAGTCGGTCATCGAGGAACTGGCGCCTGATTTGCTGCAGTTCCACGGGAATGAATCGGGCGCGTTCTGCCGTCAGTTCCCGCGCCCCTACATCAAGGCGGCCGGCACGGACTGGCTCTCTGGTGGGACGGAGCGGCGCTGGTCTGATCTGATCGATGATCATCCCACAGCCCGGGGCTTTTTGCTGGACAGTCATGAAACCGGTGCACTCGGCGGTTCAGGGGCGACGTTCGATTGGTCGCATTGGCCCAAGGGCCACGATAACGATCGACAACCGCTGATTCTGGCGGGCGGATTGACGGCGGCCAATGTGGCATCTGCCATCTCCGCCGTCCATCCTTATGGCGTCGATGTGTCGAGTGGCGTGGAAGTATCGCCCGGCATCAAGAGCGCCGAAAAAATCCAGGAATTTATGAGTAGAGTGAACCATGCAGAGTAATAACACCGCACTGAAGACGCCTGCCGACGCAGGCCCGATCGATTACGCCCAGTTCCCGGATGCCCAGGGACGTTTTGGCGAATATGGCGGCAAGTACGTGGCGGAAACCCTGATGGGCGCCATCCAGGAATTGCAGGATGCCTATGCCCATTACCGCAACGATCCTGACTTCATCCGCGAGTTCGAGACGGATCTCAGGGATTATGTCGGCCGCCCCTCCGCCATGTATCGTGCGGCCCGCATGAGCGAGGCCTATGGTGCGGAAATCTGGTTCAAGCGAGAGGATCTCAACCATACCGGCGCGCACAAGATCAATAATGCGATTGGTCAGGCCTTGCTGGCCAAGCGTCTGGGCAAGACCCGGATCATCGCCGAAACCGGGGCAGGGCAGCACGGTGTGGCGACGGCAACCGTCGCGGCACGACTGGGGCTGGAATGCGTGGTCTACATGGGTGCCGAAGACGTCGAGCGTCAGCAGCCCAATGTCTACCGCATGAAACTGCTTGGCGCGACGGTCGTTCCGGTCGAATCCGGCACGCGCACGCTGAAGGATGCGCTGAACGAAGCCATGCGGGACTGGGTCACGAATGTCGACAACACCTTCTACATCATCGGCACCGTGGCCGGTCCGCATCCATACCCCCAGATGGTCCGCGACTTCCAGTCGATCATCGGCCGCGAGGCCCGTGCCCAGATTCTCGAGAAGACCGGCCGTCTGCCCGACGCCGTCGTCGCCTGTGTCGGGGGCGGTTCCAACGCCATCGGTATTTTCCATGCCTTTCTCGATGATGACAGCGTTGCGCTGTACGGCGCAGAAGCGGGCGGGGATGGCGTGGCGACGGGGCGTCATGCCGCCCCGCTGACCGCAGGGCGTCCCGGCGTGCTGCACGGCAATCGTACTTACCTTATGGAGGACGAGAACGGCCAGATCATGGCGACGCACTCGATCTCCGCCGGTCTGGATTATCCGGGCGTCGGCCCCGAGCACAGCTGGCTCAAGGATATTGGCCGCGCCACCTACGATGCGATCACCGATGCCGAGGCCATGAGCGCTTTTCATGACGTGATGCGTTACGAGGGGATCATCCCCGCGCTGGAGTCCTCCCATGCGGTTGCCTATGCCCGCAAGCTCGCGGCGCAATACGGCAAGGACAAAATCATTCTGGTGAATCTGTCCGGCCGGGGCGACAAGGACATCAATACCGTGGCCAAGATGGAAGGAATTACCCTGTGAGTCGTTTATCCCCCCTGTTCGCCCGGTTGAAGACCGAGCAGCGCACCGCGTTGATTCCCTACATCACCGCGGGCGATCCGTCGCCTTCCTACACGGTTGAATTGATGCATGCCCTCGTCGCGGGTGGGGCGGACGTCATCGAGCTGGGTGTGCCGTTCTCCGATCCCATGGCAGACGGACCGGTGATCGCGTTGGCTCATGAGCGGGCCCTGGCTCACGGCGTCGGATTGAAGGATGTCCTGGCGATGGTTCGGCAATTCCGGGAAACCAATCTCGAAACACCGGTCGTGCTGATGGGGTACCAGAACCCGATCGAGGCGATGGGTGTGAACAAATTCGCAGATCAGGCGGCGTCATCCGGCGTCGATGGCGTCCTCACTGTCGATATGCCGCCGGAAGAAGCGGCGCCGACGGCCGAGGCCTATCGTGCCGCTCAGATTGATCCGATTTTCCTGCTGGCGCCCACCACCTCGACCGAGCGCGTTCGCCTGATCGCCAAGATGGCTTCTGGATTCGTCTACTACGTTTCGCTCAAAGGCGTGACCGGTGCCAAGAATCTGGATGTCGCTGCACTGGGTGAACGTCTGGATGCGATTCGCAAAGACTGCGTCTTACCCGTGGGCGTCGGCTTTGGCATCCGGAATGCCGAAACGGCACGGGCCGTGAGCCAGATGGCCGATGCGGTCATCATGGGTAGTGCGCTGGTTCAGATGATCGCCGATCATCCGGTGCAACCCTTGCCCCCGGTCGATGTGTTGAGTGAGGTGAAGAATTTCATCGCAGGTATTCGGACGGCTCTGGATGAGTCTGTCCCGGCCAAGGCATAAAAGGGAATCGTCTGAGGGTATTGCTATGAGCTGGTTGGAAAAATTACTACCGTCGCGAATTCGGATTCAGAACACGGAAAAACGCGGTGTGCCGGAAGGGCTATGGATCAAATGTGGTGGTTGCGATGCCGTGCTTTATCGGGATGAACTCAAGCGTAATCAGCAGGTTTGCCCCAAGTGCGGACACCATATGCGCATCGGGGTGCGGGAACGGTTGGAATACTTCCTGGATGACTCCGCGCGCGAGGAGTTGTTCACCGACGTGGCGCCTGTGGACATGCTCAAGTTCCGTGATCAGAAGAAATACCGCGATCGCCTGACAGCCAGCCAGCGTGCCACGGACGAAACGGACGCACTCATCGTGTTCCGAGGGCGTCTGCAGAATATTCCTGTGACTGTCGCCGCGTTTAATTTTTCTTTCATGGGCGGATCGATGGGGTCCGTTGTTGGTGAGAAATTCGTGCGCGCCGTTCACGAAGCCATCGAGCGGAAAACCGCACTGATCTGCTTCACCGCTTCGGGCGGGGCGCGCATGCAGGAGGCGCTGTTCTCCCTGATGCAAATGGCCAAGACCTCTGCGGCGCTCACGCACCTGAGCAAGGCCGGCCTGCCGTTCATTGTCGTTCTGACGGATCCGACCATGGGGGGCGTTTCTGCCTCTCTTGCCATGCTGGGTGACGTGCAGATCGCCGAGCCGAATGCCCTGATCGGGTTCGCGGGACCCCGCGTTATCGAGCAGACGGTGCGGGAAACCCTGCCGGAAGGCTTCCAGCGCAGTGAATTTCTTCTGGCGCACGGTGCGATTGATCTGATCGTCCCGCGGCATGAGTTGCGCGAAAAAATTGCCAATCTCATAGCCATGATGCAGCAACGCGATATTCCAACCCAGAAGGCCTGAGTAACCCGCTCATCGTGACGACTCTGACCGACGTCGATGTCCGAGGCGGACCGACGGATCCCACCCGACTGGATAGCTGGCTTGTCTGGCTAGAAGCACGCAACCCGCATCGGATCGAGCTTGGCTTGGGTCGCGTTCGCGCCGTGTGGGATGGCTTGAAAGGGCAGGGCTTTGACGTGCCAACGGTGGTGACCGTCGCCGGTACCAACGGTAAAGGCTCTTCCGTTGCCCTACTTGAGGCCATCCTGCGTGCAGAAGGCTATCGTGTCGGCGCCTATACCTCACCCCACCTGATCGACTTCACCGAGCGCATGCGCATCGAGGGCGTGGACATCGATCCCGATGGGCTGGTCGCTGCTTTTACCGTGCTCCATGCGCAGCCCGGCTCGGAATCGCTGACTTATTTCGAGTGGGCGACCCTGGCGGCGTTCATCGCCTTTTCCAACGCCGTGCTGGATGTCTGGATACTGGAGGTCGGTTTGGGTGGTCGTCTGGATGCCGTCAATATTCTCGATGCGGATCTCGCGTTGATTACCGGGATCGGTCTGGATCATCAGGCAATTTTGGGTCCCGACCGCCCATCGATCGCGCGCGAGAAAGCCGGAATTCTGCGAACCGGGCAACCTGCCGTGTACACCGACTTGTCTCCTGAACCGATGATCCCTGAAGTAGCCGAGGCGGTTGGTGCTGACCTGTGGGTATCGGATCGTGATTTTTCTCTCCTTCCTGGATCCGAAGGCTGGGTACTGAAATTGCCGATGCAACCGGATGGACAGGTCTGGCCCAATCCTGCGCTCAAGGGGCGCCACCAGATTCACAACGCCGCAGGTGTTGTTGCGCTCATGCGACATCCTCGTAATCCGCTGTCGGTAAGCGACGCCTCGATTCGTCTTGGACTGGAGACTACGGTAAATATCGGGCGATTTGAAATATGGTCCTATCAGGATCGCCTCATCATTCTTGACGTGGCTCACAATCAGGAATCCGTGCGGGCACTTATTGATAACCTGATGACTATTCAAGATAAAAATGACACCGTTCGCCGTGTTGCTATCTTTTCGGCCCTTGAGGACAAGCCGATTGAAGCCATGGTTTCAATCGCTGGATCCTACTTTGACACGTGGTATTTCGCGCCATTGACCGGTATGCGGGCGGCATCCGCCCGCCGACTTCGGGACGCCCTTGCCACCGTGGGCGGTGCGGGTGTGGTCAATGAAATGGGAATCGTTCCCGCGTATAATCAAGCTTTGGCCGACAGTGCTCCTGGTGATCAGATCGTGATTTTCGGATCCTTTCTCACGGTGAGTGCGATTCGCCCCGAGTTGATCCGTGCAGGTGCCCATCTTGTCTGAGCAGGAAATGCAGCAGAATCCCGTCCCCAATCGTTTGCGTCAACGCCTCCTGGGCGCGTTGGTGGTGGTCGCGCTGGCAGTGCTTATTCTCCCGCCCTGGATGGACGGCGGTGGCCTGAAAACGCCGGCCGTTTTGCCGGTGCCCGCCACACCTGCCGTCGATCAACCGCCAAAGATTAGCGTTCCGGCACCCACGCCCGAGCAACAGGCTGCCCTGTCGCATCCGCCGGCACCGTTCCTGCCGGCCGATGAGCCGAAATCTCCGCAATCACCCGCCCCGATTGCCTCTGCCGCGGCGCCCGCTTCCGACACGAGCCCAGTCAATCCGCCATCTGCCGCCTCCAACGCGCCGCAGCCGCAGTCCCCGTCCCCGTCCTCGTCCTCGTCATCGGGTTCGAGCGTACCCGCTTTATCACCCACGTCTCCTGCCCCTGAGGCCGAAAAGCCGATTACCGCGCCCGTGCCAACGGCGCCATCGGCTAACCCGGTCAAGTCACATAACGATTCGGCAAGTACGCCTGCGGATTCTGGGGCACCCGCGAAGTCGGCATCCAATGGCGGCCAAGAATGGGTTGTTCAATTAGGTAGCTTCTCGGACGAGTTGAATGCGCGTGGGCTGGCTAAATCTGTTACGGATGCCGGTTTCAAGGTCGACATTTATCCTTTGTTCGCCAAGAAGGGAACGGTCTGGCGTGTGCGGGTTGGTCCGTTTGCGACGCGAGAACAGGCCGTTAAATCGACCATACAGTTGCGGGAGCGACTGGGTCGGGATGGTCTGGTGATGCCGAAATGATCGTGTCACCCTGCAACTTCCTACGTTCGTCAAGTGACATTCTATGAGTATTGTTGATTACGCCATCATCGGTGTCGTACTGGTTTCCACGCTGATTTCGCTCGTACGTGGATTCGTCAAGGAAGTGGTGTCCCTGCTGACCTGGATTGCTGCCTTCGTGATCGCCATGGGTTTCTCGCGGCAGGCAGCGGCGTTCGTGCCTCAGGCTGTCGACATCCCCTCGGCCCGGGTTGCGCTGGCCTTCCTGGTGTTGTTCGTTCTGGTTTTGATTGTCGGGGGGATCATCAACTGGATCGTATCTACCCTGGTCAATAAGACGGGCCTGAGCGGTACGGATCGGTCGGTCGGCATGGTATTCGGGCTTGCGCGCGGCGTATTCATCGTTTCCGTGCTGGTATTGCTTGCCGAACTGACCGCCATGCCAAAGGAGTCCTGGTGGCAGTCCTCGGTGTTCATTCCGCAGTTCATGATTGTCGCAGACTGGATTCATGCGCTGCTGCCGCCCAATTTGGCGGCCTATTTCCATTCTTGAGCGTTGACAGCCTCGTCGACGCCATTCTCTTAAGATTCAATTATTCGGGGTTCAAAATTTCATGTGCGGCATTATCGGTATTGTGGCCAATAGCCCGGTCAATCAATTGTTGTTCGATGGATTGACTCTGTTGCAGCACCGCGGCCAGGACGCCGCCGGCATTCTGACGTGCGAAGATCAGCGACTGTTCCTGCGCAAGGAAAACGGACTCGTGAAGGACGTGTTTCATACCCGGCACATGCGCCAACTGTTTGGCAACATGGGTATCGGACACGTACGCTATCCCACGGCAGGCTGCGATTCCTCGGCGGAAGCGCAACCCTTTTACGTGAATGCGCCGTTCGGGATTGCCCTTGGCCATAACGGCAACCTCACCAACGTCGACGAACTGCGTGCCTCCGTCAAGCAGACCGATCACCGGCATATCAACACCAATTCCGATTCCGAAGTACTCCTGAACGTTTTTGCCCATGAGCTGGCTGCGACCGCGGGGGATGAGCCGGCCGTCGAGGACGTCTTTGCGGCGATCAGCGGGGTCCATCGCCGGGTCAAGGGCGCCTACGCGGTCATCGGCCTGATCGCGGGCCGCGGGATTTTTGCGTTTCGCGATCCTTCAGGCATCCGGCCGGTCTGCTTCGGGCAGCGCCAGACGGAGTCCGGCTTCACCGAATACATGATCGCCTCGGAATCCGTGGCGATCGAGGCTAGCGATTTCGAACTGATTCGCGATCTGGCGCCGGGCGAGGCGATTTTCATTACCACCGACGGTCAGGTCTCGCTCAAGCAGTGTGCGGAGCATGCCCAGTACACACCGTGCATTTTCGAGTACGTCTATCTGGCGCGCCCGGATTCGATCATCGATGACGTGTCCGTATATCGGGCTCGGATGCGCATGGGCGAGCGCCTGGCGGCCAAGATTATGCGCGAATGGCCGGATCACGATATCGACGTGGTCATTCCGATTCCGGATACCAGTCGTACTGCGGCGCTCGAAATTGCGGTCAGCATGAACCTCAAGTACCGGGAAGGCTTCGTCAAGAACCGTTATATCGCCCGCACCTTCATCATGCCGGGGCAGGCGCAGCGCAAACGCTCCGTGCGTCAGAAACTCAATGCCATCGATCTGGAATTTCGCGGCAAGAATGTCCTGTTGGTGGACGATTCGATCGTGCGGGGAACCACATCGAGCGAGATCATTCGCATGGCGCGTGAAGCGGGTGCAAACAAGGTTTATCTCGCCTCGGCGGCACCGCCGGTACGGTATCCGAACGTGTACGGCATCGATATGCCGGCCGCCACCGAGTTCGTCGCGCATGATCGCAATGTCGAGGAAATTCGTGCTGCCATCGGTGCGGATTATCTGATCTATCAGGATCTCGACGATCTGATCGAGTCCGTCCGTGTCGGAAATCCATCGCTCAAGGCCTTCGACTGTTCCTGCTTTACAGGCGAGTATGTCACGGGTGATGTCGACCAGGCGTATCTGGACGGCGTTGCAGACAAGCGCAATGACAAAGCGAAGTCGGACAGCGGTCGCTCACGGGATATCGTCGCGGTCGGTTTGTACAATGTTCAGTAAGCGGCATCGGGTATGGGTGCCGGCAATCCTCCTGACGATCACCACCCTGGTCTGCGGTGTAACACCCTCCATGGCGACTAATGCTGCCACTCAGACAGATGCGACTGCTGCAGGTATCCCGGCCGGAGTCGCGGCCGCGCGGGCCCATGTCATGCATATTCTGTCTGAATCGCAGGCTGCCGATGCACCGTTTATCGTGGTGTCCGTCAAGGCGCAGCGCCTTTATCTGTTCATGAACGGCAAGCTGTCCACCAGCTATCCCATATCCAGTTCTGCCTTCGGCGTCGGCAATGCGGCGGGCAGCAATCGAACGCCGCTCGGTTTGCACAAGATCGCCGAGAAATTCGGTAACAATGAGCCGATCGGCATGATTTTCAAGTCGCGCCGACCGACTGGCGATCTGGCCAAGATTCTGACGCAACCCGTGAAGGGGGAGGGCGATGACGTCACCACCCGCATCATGTGGCTGCAGGGCCTTGAGCCAGGTGTGAACGAGGGGCCGGGCATCGATTCTCATGCCCGGTACATCTATATCCACGGCACGCCGGAAGAGGGGTTGATCGGCACCCCGGAGTCGCATGGTTGCATTCGCATGAAGAATCAGCAGGTGATCGCCCTGTTCAATCAGGTGCCGGTCGGGACGCTGGTTGATATAATTGATTGATTTAATGGCGCTTCAGGATCGACGTGAAGGTCGTTGAAGCGCACTGCACTGATAATGGTAGGAGAAAGAGATGCCTGAATACCGTTCGCGAACCACCACCCATGGTCGGAATATGGCGGGGGCTCGTGCCTTATGGCGCGCCACGGGCATGAAGGATGGCGATTTCGGCAAGCCGATCATTGCCGTCGCCAACTCGTTCACGCAGTTTGTTCCCGGGCACGTCCATCTCAAGGATCTGGGCCAGTTGGTCGCGCGCGAGATCGAAAAGGCCGGCGGCATCGCCAAGGAGTTCAACACGATCGCTGTGGACGACGGTATCGCCATGGGGCATGGCGGCATGCTGTACAGCCTGCCATCGCGCGAACTGATTGCCGACTCCGTCGAATACATGGTCAACGCGCATTGTGCCGATGCCCTGGTGTGCATCTCCAACTGCGACAAGATTACACCCGGCATGCTCAATGCCGCACTGCGCCTGAATATCCCCGTGGTGTTCGTTTCCGGTGGCCCCATGGAAGCCGGCAAGACGCGTCTTGCGAACTCCGACGAAATCATCAAGCTGGATCTGGTCGATGCCATGGTTCAGGCTGCCGACGACTCCGTCAGTGACGAGGCCGTGGCCCAAATCGAGCGTTCCGCCTGTCCGACGTGCGGCTCTTGTTCGGGCATGTTTACCGCGAACTCCATGAACTGTCTCACCGAGGCGTTGGGTTTGTCCCTGCCCGGCAACGGTTCGTTGCTGGCAACGCATGCCGATCGCGAGAAGCTGTTTCTGGAAGCAGGGCGCCTGATCGTTTCCCTGGCCAAGCGTTACTACGAAGAAGACGACTATTCCGTCCTGCCGCGTTCCATCGCGACGTTCGGGGCTTTCGAGAACGCCATGGCGCTGGACATCGCCATGGGCGGTTCGACGAATACCGTGTTGCATCTGTTGGCGGCGGCCCATGAAGCCGGCGTGAATTTCACCATGACCGACATCGACCGGATGAGTCGGAAGGTGCCTAACCTGTGCAAGGTGGCACCCAGCACCGCGTTGTACCACATGGAAGACGTCCACCGTGCCGGCGGGGTCATGGGGATTCTGGGCGAGCTCGATCGCGGCGGCATGCTGCATCGGGATCTGCCTACGGTGCATAGTGCGACGATGGGCGCTGCCCTTGATCGTTGGGACCTCATGCGCCCGACCGTCTGCGATGAAGCGGAACAGTTCTATCGCGCCGGCCCCGCAGGGATTCCGACGCAGACGGCTTTTTCCCAGGAGACGCGCTGGCCGGATACCGACCGGGATCGCGCCAGCGGATGCATCCGTGATGTGGCGCATGCCTACAGCAAGGAAGGTGGTTTGGCCGTTTTGTTCGGCAACATTGCCCGAGATGGCTGTATCGTGAAGACGGCCGGTGTTGACCCGTCCATCTGGCATTTCACGGGTAGGGCGCGCGTGTTCGAATCACAGGACAGCGCCGTCGAGGCGATCTTGTCTGATCGGATCGTCGCCGGCGATGTGGTCGTTATTCGCTATGAAGGCCCCAAGGGTGGGCCTGGCATGCAGGAAATGCTGTATCCGACGAGTTATCTGAAATCCAAGGGTCTGGGCAAGGCCTGCGCCTTGCTCACGGATGGTCGTTTCTCGGGCGGCACATCCGGTCTCTCCATCGGGCATGCGTCGCCCGAGGCCGCGTCCGGTGGCGCTATCGGTCTTGTCGAGGAAGGCGATACGATCGTGATCGATATTCCCAATCGAACCATTCATCTGGATGTCAGTGATGAAACCCTTGCGGCGCGTCGCACCCAGATGGAGGCGCGCGGCGTAGACGCTTGGCATCCGCTGGCGCGCGATCGTGTCGTGAGCACGGCGTTGAAGGCCTATGCGGCAATGACGACATCGGCGGACCGTGGTGCCGTCCGTGACCTGACGCAATTGGGTATTCGTTAACGGCAGTGCCTCCTTGAATGATAGATACGGAAAGAACGGACTCGATGATGAGTCCGTTTTTTTTGGGGCTCCCTGGAAGCGGTTTTCTCGAATCTTGCAGCGGCAGGGGTGGGATCGGGTGCGATTTCCGTGGCTTCCATAGGTGAAGGAATAATCTTCCCTGATTACAATCCTGCTTCGCATAATATATATTTTGCCGTTGATATATCACCGGATTTCCGGGAATCGTCTTGTACTTTGGTACAAGGCGATGGACCGGAAACCGGACGCGAAGCGCTATGTTTGGCCACGTCTTGTGACGCCAGCGGGACGTTCGGGGACGTAATCGGGGCAGGGTGCAGGCTGGCTCGTCCGTCCATAGACTCCGGGGTCACGCATCCATGCGTGACGGGAAGCGTCAACCTGGGCAAATGGCGGCACGCTTGCCGCTCACGTTCACAAACACCTGAAGGTGAATTCCGGTTACCGTGACCGCTATCCTTCTGATTTTCAATAAACCAATAGCCGCCGATCCGCGCGGTGCTGAGGGCGCTCACGCGCACTTCAGCATCCGCGCGCGGACGTGGATCCACAGCTGAAGCCATGTGCATTTGTGCAATTTTGTACGCATGCAGCAGTGCTCCGGTGTTTGTGTCGATCACCCCGGCGGGTCGTATGTCTTGGTTTTGCGTTGCGGGAATTTTCGGACCGGCACGGGCCGAAAATCCGAGCCAGCGAGGGGAAATTCTGGACAGCCGCACGGAAACCTGCGGGGTATTATTTTGGGTGATTTTGGGCGGGAAATTCCGGGTAGCCGGAAAATAGGCGGGTACTACTAGACCCCGCCCATTAGAAATTTTGGATGCTGTCGGTTGAGTCATGGCAGAAAGTTGCGCTCGAACCTGGTCGATCTCGGTACGCAGGATGTCGCGTTCCTGTCGGGTGTAATTTGCGGCCAGCAGATCACCGGCGGCGAGTCCTTCGGGGAATTGATCGTTGAACAGGCGGCCCTGACGAATCCAGAACCGACTAAACGCTGAATCGAGTGCATCGAGTCGACCGGACAGCAGCCGCAGGAGTTTGAGCACGGCAAGCGGTGCACGGTTGTCGGTTTCCCATCGGCGGAATGTGCGTTCCGAGACGCCACAGGCTTGTGCAGCCTCAGCGAGCGATAAACGGGCATCACAGAACCGCAATCCGTAGACCGTGCTGGCATCCTTGAAGCCAGGAGTGACACTTATGCAGCCCGTGTATGAAGCGGTTGCGGGTGATTGAGGGGAAACAGTCGATAGATCATCGGGCTGCCCTTCGGCTGCCGCATTACATACTTCGCATAATATATATTATGTTAAATATACTTGCGGTTCCGCTGAATTGTATTTCCGTATTGCTTGGGGTTGGATCAGCACGGCATCCTTTGTGATTTATCGCTTCACCAGCGAAATTTATTCCAATTCTGCGGATTCGCCCAATGACGCGCATTCAACCAGTCCGGGGTTTCCTTGTATTGGTGAATATCGAAGTACAGAACCCATGATGGATGGTCAGCTGCGTTGACCGGATTTCCGCGCCCCAAATGCTTTCTGAGAAACCCGAGTGCGATCAGTTGTGCTGTCCAGGCAGGATTCATGTGTCCAAGGAGGAGATTGTCATTTGAGGTCGTTGCTGGAATGACCACAACGCGTATGGCGCCCTGATTGCGGATCCGCGCGACCCACTGATAGACATCGGTAGAAAGCGCCTCAGATACGTCAATTTGCAGCCCCAGGATACGTACCGCAGGGTTCAGTATCTCCGTTTGTTCTGAGGACAGGGTTTCGTCTACAACCGGGATTGGGTTCACCTGAGCCCCGGAAATTCGCGATTCGGTAATTCTTCCCAGTGCGAATTTCTCCGTCATGGGGGCGCCCGAATCCGTCACGACGTCCGTTGGGAAATCGAGCGCAGCGGCCAGACTGGCGAGGGTTTTTATCTCCTCGGGCGTTGCGTTCAATAAAGTGATTGTTTGATGTTCGGACACTATTGACAACCTCCTTCGAGCCCCCTATTATGCCCGCCACACCTAGCCCAGGTGGCGGAATTGGTAGACGCACTAGTTTCAGGTATTAGCGAGTAAAATCGTGGAGGTTCGAGTCCTCTCCTGGGCACCAAACATCAGCAGGCCCCTGATCGTTTCTACGATCGGGGGTTTTTGCTTCGGGCTTCGCTCATCCAAAATTTCATTCCACACTTGTCATCCGGGTATCGGCAGATGAATCTGCCGTCTTATTTATATAACCTTTGCGGCTCATGTAAAAAAGGTTGGCTAAAGCCAACCTTTTTCTGTCTATCTAGAATGACATCAAATCAGATGCCGTGGGCTTTTTCGATTTCGCGCAGGGCTGCAATCACCTTGGGATCACCCTCCCCTTCAATCTCTTCGGCAATCATCTTGTAACTTTCAAGATCACCGACGCCGAGAAATGCCTCAACCAGCCCCAGGCGGGTATCATTTTGTTCGTTGGAAACCGCCTGCTCGGGCGCAGAGCCTTCAGAGGGCCATCCAGTATCTGGAGCCAGGTCGATATCGGTAGCCTCCGGTTCATGCAGCTCGAGTGAGGTTTCGTCTGTGGAACTTGGCATGACAGGTGCCTCAACCATATCCAGATCAAGGTCGCCCGATTTCGGTTCTTCATCGAAATTCAGCGACTGGATGCCAGTTTCCTTGGCAGGTGCTGCCGGATATGAATCATCGAGTGAAAACTCGAGTACGTTCGCATCATCACTCGATGTCGTGTCTGCTTCCGGCTCGTTACGCTCGATATCCAGCGGCTCCTGCACGCCAGAATCCAGGTCCAGCGGTTGATCGTAGCTACTCGTCGTCGTTTCCGTGCCCGGAAAATCCATTGAATCGTTGGTACTTTCGAAAATGGGGATCGGTGCAGACTGCATCGCCATCTGTTCCTGTAGATCCGACAGATCGGGACGGTGATCCTCGCCAAACCGATGATCGATTTCGGTGAGTACATCGTTGAGTGCCGTCTCATTCTTGGACTCTGCATGAATCCGCGCCAATTCCTGGTATAGGGATAGTTCTTCAGGATGATCACTGATGGCATCCTGAAGCATGTCGATGGCTTGTGCGTGCAGGTTGTACGAAACAAGTAGTCGAGATTCCTCGATCAGGGTCTGGGCATTGAACGGCGGAATCGATGTCATGCTTGACGTCGCGGCCAGTCCTGCCGCAGCAGCAGTGGCAACGACGGGGGCGGCTTGATCCTTATCGTCCAGGGATTTCTCGTTATCCGCTGTCAGGGTCGAATAATTCGCAGTGGGCAACGGGCTGAGTTCTTCCTCGCGTTTTGTGGTAATCGGTTCTACGCGCTCATGATCAATTTTTCTGCCCCTGCCGAGGAAGAGAAGCAGCAGCAAGGCGATGAGGAGCAATCCAGAGCCGCCCGCCAGATACGGCCCCCATTGAATCCAGAAGCTGTTTTTCTGTTCTTCGAGTTGCTTCTGCAATGATTGGGTCTGGCTTTGAGATTCGTGAATCTTTTTCTGAAGCTGGTCGATGCTTTGATTGCGTACGACGATTTGATCCTGAACCTGTTTCAGTTGTGAGTTAAGTAACTCGATTTGATGGCTCATTGCCTCGCTTTTCGCATCAATCGATGCGATCGCTTCATTCGTTTGCTGCGCCATGGATGAAGCCGTGGCGGATTCACTGTTCGTTGTGTCAGAGGAGTCGATGGCCGGCAGCTTGGCAGGCGGCTGATTGGCCGTTGTTCCTGCCGTCTCTGTCGGTTGCGCGCTGGTCGGTGTGCTTTCCGACGTATTTGTCGATTGAGGCTGCGGGACGGAGGGCATGCCGGTGTTGTCGTTGCCCGGAGACAGCAGCTGCAATTTCGGTTGGTTTTCCGCTGTCGATGCGGTCTTTTCCGGGGCGGCCGTCTTGACCGTCTTACTCATTGGCACCTTGAGCGTTGCGCCTGCCATCAAAGTATTTCCATTGCCATCCACAAAGGCCTGGGGATTGGCATTGATGATCGCCTGCATCAGCGGACGCACCGGTACCTGGGTCCCATCAGCGGATTTCTTGGCAATATCGTACAGGGTGTCGCCGCGTTTCACTTTGTACTCGCCATCGAGCTTGATATCTGGTACATCCGCGACCGTGTGCCAGACAGGTGTTTTTTGCGTTGAGGCGTTCGTTGTGGCGCTGATTGGGGTGGCGGTGCTCTGCGCTGCCGGTGACTGAGGCGAGATTTGCGGATATTGAGTGGACAGGGTGCGGTGACTGTCACCGTGCACCGGCGGGTTCAGCAGCAGGTCGTATTCTTTGATGAAGGTACCGTGGCTCGTCTGAACTTCGAGCAGCATGCTGAGAATGGGGTCGGATATGCTGCGCTTCGAACTGACCAGGAGATAGGGCCCTTTCGCACCGGATTTAACCTGAAACATTAGGTTTCCGGCCAGCGGATCCATGGAAATACCGGCTTGCTGATAATACGATTCAGGTGCAAGCCTGACCTTAATTTCATCGAGTGGCGTTCCGTTCAATCCGGTAATCGGAATAGTCACTTTCAGTTTTTCGGTGAGGTGAGATTCCAGTTTCGGCGCACCCAGTTCCGCAGCCAGCAAGACAGCTGGGGTGGTGCAAAGAATACCGGCAATAATCCAACTCAACTTCCGCATGTCTATCAACTCCTTTAAACCGCTCCCGAGTGAACCGGCGTGTCGCTAAGATAGCGCATTATCGACTACGCCAGATTCAATTCCTTATTCCAACACCGCATTGCTGGGATTGTGCCATAGCTTAGAGATAATCGCGTACCAAAACTTCCGCGATCTGCACGCTGTTCAGGGCTGCGCCCTTTCGCACATTATCGGCGACGACCCAGAGATTGATGCCCCGCTCCGTGGAAATATCCTCGCGGATGCGGCCCACGAATACGGGGTCGTTTCCAGCAGCTTCCGTTTGAGCGGTCGGCCAGCCACCATCCTTGCGCTCATCGAATACCTGGATGCCGGGGGCTTTCTCTAGCAAGGCTCGGACTTGTTGTGCCGTGATCTTCGCTCGGGTTTCGATATGCACGGCTTCGGAATGGCCATAGAAAACGGGTACGCGAACGGCCGTGGGATTTACGCGGATGGTTTCGTCCCCCATGATCTTGCGAGTTTCCCAAACCATTTTCATTTCTTCTTTGGTGTAGCCGTTTTCCATGAATACGTCGATCTGGGGTAGCACGTTGAACGCGATCGGCTTCGGATAGACCTCCGGGGCCTTGGGGTTGCCATTGAGGAGCGCGGCTGTCTGACCGGCGAGTTCCTCAATCGCCTCCTTGCCGGTGCCCGAAACGGCCTGGTAGGTGCAGACGTTGATGCGATCGATGCCGACGGCATCATGGATGGGTTTAAGGGCGACCAGCATCTGGATCGTTGAGCAGTTTGGATTGGCAATGATGCCCCGGTTCTTGTAGTCGGCGATGGCCTGCGGGTTGACTTCCGGGACGACCAAGGGAATTTCCGGGTCGTATCGGAACTGCGAGGTATTGTCGATGACCACGCATCCGGCCGCTGCGGCCTTCGGCGCATACTCGGCGGATACCGAGGCCCCGGGCGAGAAGAGTCCGATCTGTACCTTGCTGAAATCGAAGGCGGCCAAGTCCTCGACGAGCAGCATCTTGTCGCCGAATGCCACGCGCTTTCCTGCAGACCGCTCTGAGGCCAATGCATACACTTTCCCGACTGGGAAATTGCGTTCCGCAAGAATGGACAGCATGGTTTCGCCAACGGCGCCTGTGGCACCAACGACGGCAACATCTACGACTCGACTCATGAATTTCTCTCTTTATGATTGATTTTGTAACAGGTGTGAATTGTCTCGGGCCCGATCAAGGGCCGAGGCGTCTTCCGGCGCCCCGGGTTCTGCCACTGGCGTGGGCAGAAAAGACTTGTGCGTACAGTTCCCTTCAAAGCGTCCCCCATCTTCGATTGTCAGGGACTCGCAGCTGAGTTCACCGTTGAATCGCCCACCGGGAAGAATGGTTAACTGTCGACAGTTCGCCAAGCCGACGAACTCGCCAGCCACGAACAGATGCTCAGTGTTGGCATTGCCGTAGAGCCGCCCCTCCTTGCCGATGGTTATGGTTTGAGCGACGTGGAGATGTCCGTCGATAAGCCCGTCGATGTGGATGTTACCGAGGCATCCGAGCTCGCCACGGATTTCACAACCGACCGCAATAATTGTTTTCGCGCCATGAGTGTTCTCAGGCGCAACATTTCGGCTAAAGATCCCCATGGTACCTGCTTCTCCCTGGTCATGACGTAATTGAAATCGTGGCGCGTCCACCGCATGAACGGCGTCGGATTCAGCGGCTCACCGAGAAAACGAACCTCGAAATGCAAATGCGGTCCCGTACTCAAACCGGTATCACCGATTGTCGCAATCTTCGTCCCTTTAGTCACCACCTGCCCTTTCGATACCAGCATTTTGGACAGGTGGCCATAGCGGGTAGTGAAACCGAAACCGTGATCAATCTCGATCAGGTTGCCGTACCCCTTTTCATACCCACTGTACGCAACGACGCCGTCTGCCGGGGCGTACACGGGGGTGCCGGTTGGCGCTGCAAGATCCTGCCCCTTGTGGAATTCACGCTTGTGGGTGATGGGATGGATGCGCCAGCCGAAACTGTCGCTCCAGCGAAAATCCTGAACCGGGAATCCGCTCGGAATCATGTTGCGCATGATCGCCTTCATGTCCGAATCAAGCTTGACCGACTTGAAGCTGATGGGGTCGGTGATTTTGGGTTCGTTCAGGTTGGAGATGTCCAGTTTGTTGAGCAGGGTCTGGTAGGCCCCCTGCCAGGCATCGGAAGTCTCCTGAAGCTGATCGAGCTGACCGACGAGGTCGGCATGATCCTGCTCCTTGGCGAGCAGACTGCGGCCCTGCTGATTCATGACCTTCTCGTAGGTATGGATCAGTTTCTGATCATGTTGCCGGGCAGCGCCGAATTCTTCGGTGATGTCCTCGATCTTGCGGGCGAAATAGGACTCGCTGTTCGTCCAGTGATCCCATAACCAGACGGTTGTGCTGCCGAGGCCGATCAGGAGAAATCCCAGTAGGGCTATGGCATACAGCACGACCTTGAGGGTGCTGAATTTCAAGCTGAAATGACGCGTTTCGTGAACGGTCGAGATTGAAATGGTCAGCAGGTCCCGCACGAGCTACCTCATGTTTAACGACGCAAAATGGCTACCATAGCATCGCCCATCGCTTGAGTGGAGACCTCTTGGTCATTTTTCGTGCAGATATCCCGGGTACGCAATCCTTGCTCCAGCACATCGTTCACGGCGGATTCGATGCGCTGAGCCAGATCAGCGCGGCCAAAGCTGTAGCGCAGCAGCATGGCGGCCGAGAGAATGGTGGCGAGCGGGTTGGCGATCCCCTGCCCCGCGATGTCCGGTGCCGAACCGTGACTCGGTTCGTAGAGCCCTTGCCCCTTGTCGTTGAGGGAGGCGGACGGCAGCATGCCGATGGAACCGGTCAGCATGGAGGCCTGGTCGGAGAGAATGTCGCCGAACAGGTTCTCGGTCACGATGACGTCGAACTGCTTTGGCCAGCGCACGAGCTGCATGGCGGCATTGTCGACGTACATGTGACTCAGTTCGACTTCCGGGTAATCCTTGCTGACGCGGATCATCACCTCGCGCCAGAGCTCGGAGGTCTCCAGCACGTTGGCCTTGTCCACGGAGCAGACCTTGCGGCCCCGCTGCATGGCTGCTTCGAAGGCGACGCGCCCGATCCGCTCGATCTCCATCTCGTTGTAATGCATCGTGTTGAAGCCTTCGCGTTGGCCATCCACCACACGGATACCGCGCGGCTGGCCGAAATAGGCGCCACCGGTCAACTCGCGAACGATGAGGATGTCGAGGCCGGCGACCACTTCTGATTTGAGCGAGGAGCTGTCGGCCAGTTGCGGGTAGAGAATGGCCGGGCGCAGGTTGGCGAACAGGCCCATCGCGGATCGGATGCCGAGCAAACCGCGTTCCGGACGCAAGGGGCGGTCCAGATTGTCGTACTGCGGGCCACCTACGGCGCCGAGCAGCACGGCATCGGCCTTCAGCGCGGCGTCGCGCGTGGCGTCGGGGAACGGGTGGCCGGCGGCATCGTAGGCGGCACCGCCGATCAGACCGGGAATGAAATTCAGGCTCAGACCCGTGCCTTCGGTAACGGCTTCCAGGATGCGAACGGCCTGTTCGGTGATTTCTGGGCCGATACCGTCGCCGGGCAATACCAGTATGTTCTTTTGCATCGTGATGTGCTCCTCTATCAAGGGGTTATTCGTAAAAGTTGATGTCAATGATTTTGAGGGTGCGCTAGTGCAGTTCCGCCAGCGCAATGGTCAGTACGCCGGTGGCGACCAGGATCAAGCCCAGCGCTTCGCCCCGGCGATAGCGTTCCTTGAGGAAAAAATGACCGAACAGCAAGGTGAAAACGATTTCGATCTGACCCAGACCGCGGACGAGTGCGACCTGGGTCAGGGAAAATCCCGTGAACCAGGCTGCCGATCCCAGGGCGGACAGGACGCCGACCGGATAGGCGGCACGCCAATGAGTCAGGCAGCGGCGCAGTTGCGGCCGTTCGAAACGTGCCATATATCCGCCCTGAATCACGGTTTGCAGCACATTGGTGGCCAGAAGCACCAAAAGTGCCTTGAGCAGTACCGGCAAGTCGGCATTCAGGGTCAGACTGGCCTCCCGCAAGGCAAGAGCCGTCAGCGCAAACCCAAGCCCAGCCGCGAGTCCAAAAAGCGCAGCCGGCTGGAGGGAGGCATGGAGCCAGCCGCGCAGCGTGAACTGCCCAATCGGAATCGACAACCAGATCGCGCCCGTGACGGCGACGAATGCGCCGACGATCGCGAGTGGCGGTAAGGTCACGCCGACGATGAGGACGGAGATCAGAACCAGCTGAACCGCCTCGGTCTTGGCGTACGCCGTTCCCACGACGAAGTTACGGTGATGAAAGGCGGAAATCAGAAAAAACGTTCCGAATATCTGGCTGATGCCACCCGCCAGGCTGAACAGCCAGAAACTCGTCGTCAGCGTGACGCCCTCGGGGCGGAACCACAACCAGGCCAGCGCAAGCATGGCCAGATCCAGGGGCAGTGCATAAAGATACCGCACGAAGGCGGCGCCACCGGCTGAGAGTTCGTGGCGCAGTTTAGCCTGCAATGCGGTGCGCCACGCCTGGAAGACGGCCGCAGCCAAGGTGACCGGGATCCAGGCGGGGACGTCCATGCTTGTGTGCCTCAGTCCGCGATTCAGCGGTCGAGAAACAACCAGGGCGTGACCTGGCGACGTTGGGTTTCGTAGGCGCGAATGGCGTCTGCATGCTTCAGCGTCAGATCGATGTCGTCGGCACCCTCGATGAGGCACTGCTTGCGGAACGCGTCGACGTCAAAGGGAATCGGATCGCCGTCCGGGCGCAGAATCTGCTGATTTTCCAGATCGATGGTCAGACGGTAACCGGGTTCCTTGGCGATTGCCTTGAAAAGATCGTCGACTGTTTTCTCTGGCAAAACAATAGGTAAAAGACCTGTCTTGAAGCTATTGTTAAAGAAAATGTCGGCAAAGGACGGTGCGATGACGGCGCGGAACCCGAAATCGGTCAACGCCCAGACGGCGTGTTCCCGGGAGGAGCCGCAGCCGAAATTCTGGCGCGCAAGCAGGATGGTCGCCTGGTCGAAAGGCGGCTGATTCAGCACGAAATCGGGATTCTTCCGTCGCTTCGAATGATCCATGCCGGGTTCGCCCGGTTCCAGATAGCGCCAGTCGTCGAATGCGTTCGGACCGAAGCCGCTGCGCTTGATGGATTTGAGATACTGCTTGGGGATGATGGCATCGGTGTCGACGTTGGCCCGATCGAGGGGCGCGACGATGCCGGTGTGCTGGGTAAATGCTTGCATGTTCTGGCTCCCGAGTTAGAAATGACGGACGTCGACGAAATGACCGGCGATGGCCGCCGCCGCTGCCATGGCGGGGCTGACCAGGTGCGTACGACTGCCCTGCCCCTGGCGCCCTTCGAAATTCCGGTTGCTGGTCGAGGCGCAGCGCTCGCCGGGTTCCAGGCGGTCGGCATTCATCGCCAGGCACATGGAACAGCCGGGTTCGCGCCATTCGAAGCCGGCATCCAGGAAAATCTTGTCCAGACCTTCCGCTTCCGCCTGCTCGCGGACCAGGCCCGAGCCGGGCACGATCATGGCGAGTCGGACATTGTCGGCCACCTTGCGGCCTTCGATGACTGCAGCTGCCGCGCGCAGATCCTCGATCCGGGCATTGGTGCAGGAACCGATGAACACCTTGTCGATGGCAATGTCCGCGATGGGGGTGTCGGCCTTGAGGCCCATGTAGGCGAGCGCCTTGCGCATGCCGTCCGCCTTGACCGGGTCGGATTCCTGATCGGGGTTCGGCACCTTGTCGGTGACGGGAACGACCATTTCCGGCGACGTGCCCCAACTGACCTGCGGCTGGATCTCGGCGGCGTCCAGCGTGATCACGCGATCGAAACGCGCATCGGGATCGGATTTGAGCGTGCGCCAGTAGGCCGCCGCCTGTTCGAAGAGTTCGCCCTGCGGCGCGAACGGACGGCCGCGGAAGTACTCGATGGTCTTCTCGTCCACGGCGACCATGCCGGCCCGGGCACCGCCTTCGATGGTCATATTGCAGACGGTCATCCGGCCTTCGATGGAGAGACTTTCGATGGCGCTACCGGCGAATTCGATCGCGTAGCCGGTGCCGCCGGCCGTGCCGATATGGCCGATGATCGCGAGTACGACGTCCTTGGCGGTCACGCCCTTGCCGAGTTCGCCTTCCACGCGGATCTGCATGGTCTTGGCTGGTTTCTGCAGCAGGGTCTGGGTGGCCATGACGTGTTCGACTTCGGAAGTGCCGATGCCGAAGGCCAGCGCGCCGAATGCGCCGTGGGTCGACGTGTGGGAATCCCCGCAGACGATCGTGGTGCCCGGCAGGGTGAAGCCCTCCTCCGGACCGATGACGTGCACGATGCCCTGGCGCTTGTCGTTCATCGTGAATTCCTGGATGCCGAATTCACGGCAGTTGTTGTCCAGGGTCTCGACCTGTTCGCGAGAAACGAGATCATCAATGCCACGCAAGCGATTGGTTGTCGGGACATTATGATCGGGGACGGCCAGCATCGCCCCGGTGCGCCAGGGTTTGCGACCAGCCATCCGCAGTCCTTCGAACGCCTGCGGGCTGGTCACTTCGTGGACAAGGTGGCGATCGATATAGAGCAGCACCGTCCCATCGTCCTGGCGGCGCACCACATGCGCATCCCAGATCTTTTCGTAGAGCGATTTACCGGCCATGGGTATCTCCTGAGTTTCTTCGCAGTCTGAATTTGTCGATTGACACCATAGCGACATTTATCTAAAACCAAAAATAGAATGTTTTCATATTTCCTATTCCTTTGGGGAATGTGTTTCGGTCTGCGCGTTGTGCAAGAAACGCTGGGTCAAATTTGGCGGACGCTCTGGAAAAATGTCCGATTCAAGAGGCAGAGAGAATGATCGATCCCACACACGTGGATAGTGCGCAGATATTGGCGTTTCTGGCCGTGGCCGAGCAGGGTTCGTTTTCACAGGCGGCCCGGGTTCTGCATATCACGCAGCCGGCAGTCAGCAAACGGATCGCCCAGCTCGAGGAACAGGTGGGCGCGCCGTTGTTCGATCGACTTGCTCGGCGGGTGGATCTCTCCGAATGGGGCGAGCGGCTCATGCCGGCCGCCCTGCAATATCGTCAAGCCCTTGAGGAAATCGCAAGCACGACGCTGGGTACGGGCGTGGACCTGACGGGGCGGCTGCGTATAGCCCTGAGCCACTATGCCGGGCTGCATGTCCTTCCGGAAACCTTGTCCCGTTTCAATCAAAGCTATCCCAATGTTCTGATGGACCTGAAGTTTCTCAATTCTGAGGAAGCCCTGATGGCTGTGGTGCAAGGTACGGTGATGCTGGCCTACGGCACCTTGGGCGATACGGCTCATCCGGTGGTTCAGAGCCCCCTGTGGGAGGAGCGTCTGCAGCCGATGGTCGCCCACCGGCACATTCTGGGTCAGCAACCGGATCTGACGGTACTCAGGCGATTGGCCGCCCGTTTGCCAGCCATACTGCCCGCGGCACATACGACGACACGCCAGACGGTGGAACACTGGCTACATCAGGCCGGGATCGCGCCCTTGGCCGTGATCGAGGTCAATCAGCTGGATTCCATTGCGCTGCTCGTCGAGACCGGTATCGGTTGGAGCGTGCTGCCGGAAACCCTCATGCTGCCGGGACTGACCCGAATTGCCCGTGGGCAGGGGCCGGCGTTCCCGGAGCGGCGGCTTGGTCTGATCGTCCACCGGGATCGCACGGTGAGTCGGGCGGCACGGGCATTCATGGACTGCGTCCAGAATGCCTGAGCCTGCCTGCCGATCAGAGCGGATGGGCCGCCAGGTTCCGTTTCATGCCCCAGGTGAATCCGGCTGCCGTCAGGATGAATGCCGCCGAGATCAGCAGGCAGCCCTCGATTCCGATGGTCTGGTAGGCGTAGCCGGAAAGCACGGTGCCCAGCAGTCGGCCGCCTGCATTGGCGGCATAGTAAAACCCGACGTTCATGGACGCCTTGTCCGCCGGCGAGAATTTCAGGATGAGGTATGAGTGCATGGCGGAATTCACCGCAAACACCGCACCGAAAACCGCAAGGCCCAGGGTCAGCACCCAGCCAGGCTCGACATGGAACCTCAGACCCAGCCAGATCAGCACGGGCGTGCTGGCCAGCAGGCTGATCCAGAGCATGGCGGCTCCGGGTCCGACGGGGCGGCGCGAATTCCGCAGCAGTCCTGGCGCACTGGCCTGGACGATGCCGTAACCGATGACCCAGACCGCGAGGTAGCCGCCGACCCATTCGAAATCCCAGCCGATCGACACGAGATACACGGGCAAGGCCACCACGAACCAGACATCGCGTGCACCGAACAGGAACAACCTTGCCGCAGAGAGCCAGTTGATGGCCGCTTGCTGGGACAGCATGGCCGAAAACCCCGGCTTCTTTTTCATGGCGCCCAACCCTTCCGGCAGGCGCAGGGTGGCCAGCAAGCCCACGATCAGCAGTGCGGCCAGTGTCACATTGGCCCAGCGAAATCCGATCCAGGCCAGCAGTGCGGCGCCGACGAAGAACCCCAGGCCCTTCAGGGCGTTCTTGGAGCCCGTGATCCAGGCCACCCATTTGAAGAGCTGGTCGTCTGCGGCGCCTGCCACGAGTTTCACACCCGCCTTGGCGGACATCTTGTTCAGGTCCTTCGCGATACCGGAAAGCGCCTGGGCGCTCATGACATAGAACACGGTCAACCAGTCGCCCGGGGCCGTCAGCATCAGCAGAGCGAAGATCTGCAAGGCCGTGCCTACCTGCATGGTGCGATTGAGACCGATTCGGGCACCCAGCCAACCACCCACGAAGTTCGTCACGATGCCGAAAACCTCGTAGAAGATGAACAGCATGGCGATGGCGAACGGCGAATACCCCAACTGGTAGAAATGCAGGACCACCAGCATGCGGATGGCGCCGTCCGTGATGGTGAAGGCCCAGTAGTTCCCGGTGATGATGAGGTAATTGCGCAGTGCGGCGGTCATACTGATCCCTACCCTATTCGCAGGTTTAGTTCGCGTGGGCGACCTTGCTGGCAAGTTCGACGAGGCGGTTCGCATATCCCCATTCGTTGTCGTACCAGGCGAGGACTTTCACGAGGTTGTCGTCGATGATCATGGTGGATAGCGCATCGACGATGGACGAGCGCGCATCGTTGACGAAATCGATCGAGACCAGCGGCCGGGTTTCGTACCCGAGGATGGTCGGCATGCGTTCCGAGGCTGCGCGAAGCAGGACGTTGACCTCCTCGGCCGAGGTGGATCGTGCCGGTACGAAGACGAAATCCGTCAGCGAAGCATTCAGCAACGGCACGCGCACCGCCAGGCCATTCAGCTTGCCGTTCATTTCGGGGAAGATTTCGCCGATGGCCTTGGCGGAACCGGTCGTCGTCGGCGAGAGGGACATGGAGGAAGCCCGCGCGCGCCGCCAGTCCTTGTCGCCCTTGTCGACGACCTGCTGGGTATTGGTGAGATCGTGCAGGGTCGTCATGGTACCGCGTACGATGCCAAGACCTTCATGCATGGCCTTAACAACGGGCGCCAGGCAATTGGTCGTACAGGATGCGGCCGTGACCACCTTGTGCACGTTCGGATCGAAACGATGGTCGTTGACGCCCATCACGACATTCAGCACATCGGCATGCTTGACCGGTGCCGCGACCACGACGCGCTGGGCGCCCTGAACCAGGTGCGGGGTGATCTGATCGAAGCTGCGCCAGACGCCGGTCGCTTCGATCACAAGCTCCACGCCCCAGGCGGCCCAATCCAGATCGCTGATGGCCTTGTGGCGGGTGAAACCGATCTCCTGACCGTTGATCGTGATGCAGTCTTCGGTGGCGGAAATGTCCTGCGACCAGCGTCCATGCACGGAGTCGAACTCGGTCAGGTGCGCCATGCAGGCGGCATCGGCCGCGATTTCGTTGATGTGGACGATCTGAAGGTCCAGTTCGGGGCGGTCGAAGATGGCGCGGAGTGCCAGACGTCCCATTCGGCCGAAGCCATTGATACCGATGCGTGTTGTCATGACTATTATTTAACCTGCTGATTGGAAATTGGTTTTGTGGTGATTACTGATTCATCAGGCCGATCGCGGTGACCTCGTCGCGCCAATGCAATTTCTCGATGGCATAGTCCGGTAGCTGCGTCAGGAGTCGAATCCGCGGTTCGAGCGCACGGGCTGCGGCGATGAAAAAATCCGTACCGTTCTGATCGGGGTGTTCGGCCGCCAGCCGGGCCGGATCGGTGACCCCCCAATGTGCCGTAATGGGACGACCGGGCCACGCCGGGCATGCCTCGTTGAGCAGGGTGTCGCACACGGTGATGACCATATCCATTTTGGGGGCTTCGGGTGCCAGAAAGGTCGACCAGTGCTTGGAATACAACCCTTCGCTTGGCAATCCGAGCTTTTCGAGGGCAACCAGCGTCAGGGGGTGAATTTCACTACCCTCGGTTTTCTGGCCCGCAGAAAACGCCCTGAATCGCCCTGCCCCCCAGCGATTCAGCAGGGCTTCAGCCAGAATCGATCGCGCACTGTTGGCCACGCAGAGAAACAGCACATTGACGATCTTGCCGGATTCCGATTTTTGGATTTCCGGCGGCAGGTCCTGAGCCGTGGTGCCACAGAGTAGTGCTGCGTTCGTTCGGTATATCTGGTCTGCACGTTGGAGCGTGCTCCGTCCTTCCGCGCTCAATGACCAGCTCATGCGTGACAGTCGGATCACCTGCCTTACCCACAGAGGTAGATCCGGATTGATGTCGTAGATGTTCCATGTGCCCTGACGTGTGATGCGCAACCATTCATCCTGCAACAAGACGGCGAGATGTCGCGAGATGGTCGACTGTGGCCGATTCAGCAATTCCTGCAGATGGCACACGCAGAGGCGGGGTTCGGAATCGAGCAGCATCAGAATCCGCAGGCGGGTTTCATCCGAGAGTGCGGAAAAAAGGTGCTCGGGGTTCGCATGCAATTCGGGAATATTCATCATCATTACATTCGCCAAACCGGATATAAGGCGGCAACTTTATCCGAAAATGATGACGACGGTGTGAATTTCCGTGGAAATGCGCCTGTCTGAGGCGTGGATGAGCCGTAAGACCAACGGAGACCGAGCGGGTTTGCCGTGTGTGACCGGCCAAATGTAACAGGAAGTTTACTTATCAACAGAATCTGTGGATAAGTGCGGGTATAACCTGCTGCGCAGCTTGCGCAATCAAGCGTTTATCGGGGCTGTGCATTTTTTAACCAATGGACGTTCGTCACTGGAATGCTATTTAAAACAATACGATGGCGTTGGTTTTTGGATTTGAGGTGATCTTTGTTTTGTAGTCAAGGCCCCAAATCCGAATGAGACGGCACTGTGTGGACAATTGCCGTCTGTCAAGGGATTTTAGTCAGGATTTCCGACGGATTTCTTCCCGATCAGTTCGATGGCGTAGCCATCCGGATCGGCGATGAAGGCAATGATGGTGCTTCCCGCATTCATCGGACCGGCCTCGCGCAGAATTTTGCCGCCTTGAGCCTTGATTCGATCCGTTGCGGCATAAACATCGTCCACTTCCAGAGCGATGTGACCGTAAGCTGTGCCCAGGTCGTACGACGAAACACCCCAGTTGTAGGTCAGTTCCAGAACGGTGTTTTCGGATTCGTCGCCATAACCCAGAAATGCCAGTGTGAACTCACCCGCCGGATAGTCGTTCTGGCGAAGCAACTTCATGCCCAGAATTTCCGTGTAGAACTTGATCGAAGCCTGCAGATCGCCGACCCGCAGCATGGTATGAAGAAATCGCATTCACGTGCTCCTGATTGAATTGGGTTGTTGTATGGGGTTGTCAACACGGTGAGGGATTGGGTTCATCACCGTCATTCGCCGCAACGCCATGGGTCTTGTTGGGTTTTGTTGGGGCCTAGCCATCCAGGCCGCGACGCAAATCGCGGATGATGTCGATGGGATCCTCAAGCCCGATGGCAAGGCGGACCAAACCCTCACTGATTCCGGCCTCGGCCCGTTGTTCCGGTGTGAGACGTCCGTGCGTCGTGCTGGCCGGATGGGTGATGGTCGTTTTGGCATCACCAAGGTTAGCCGTAATCGACAGCATTTGCGTGGCATTGATCAATGACCAGGCGGCCGGTTTGCCGCCTTCGAGTTCAAAGGAGACGATGGCCCCGGGACCGGATTGTTGCTTTGCGATGATTTCTGCCTGCGGGTGGGTGGACAGACCGGGGAAGTACACCTTGGTCACTTTGGGGTGGTTAACCAGGAATTCGGCGACCGCCTGGGCATGGGCGCAATGGGCCTGCATGCGCAGATCGAGCGTTTCCAGCCCCTTGGCGAAAATCCAGGCATTGAAGGGCGACATGGTGGGACCGCAGGTCCGCAGGAATCCGCGCACTTCCTCGCCGACCTGAGCCTTGTTGCCCACCACGGCACCCCCGATCGCCCTGCCCTGGCCATCCAGGAATTTCGTGGCCGAATGGATGACGATATCCGCACCCAGTGCCAGCGGTTGCTGCAGGATGGGCGTGCAGAAGCAGTTGTCGACAATCAGGCCCGCGCCGTGTCGGTGGGCTAGGTCGGATAGACGGGCGATATCCACGACCTCGGTCAGTGGATTGGACGGGCTTTCGACGAAGACCCACCGGGTTTCGTCCGTGATGGCAGCTTCCCACTGCGCCCAGTCCGTCAGATCGACCCAGCGCACCTTGAGACCGAATTTCGCCAGGTACTTGTTGAACAGCACGGACGTGGTGCCGAAAACCTGGCGTGCCACCACGACCTCGTCGCCGGCAGCGCACAGCGCCATGAAGGTGCTCAGGATCGCCGCCATGCCGGAACCGGTTGCCACGCAGGATTCTCCGCCCTCGAGAGCAGCCAGGCGCTCTTCGAAAACCCGGGTGGTCGGATTGGTGAATCGCGCATAGATGTTGCCGGGCTCCGCCCCGGAAAAACGTGCAGCGGCCTGCTCGGCAGAGTCGAACACGAAACTTGAGGTCGTGAAGATCGGCTCGCCATGCTCGTGTTCGTTGGTGGGTTGATGGCCCACGCGAATCGTCCGCGTCTTGGGTTGCCACTCGGGGTCGTAGGGTCGGTTCATGGGATACCTGTCTCCTGGATCTGAAAATAGCGATTGGCGACGACGTCGAATTCCACCAGCAGCGCCAGCAGCGCGTCGGTGTCGTGTTCCTGCATTTCGGCGAATCGATACTCCGCCAATGGGGCGATGGCGCAGGCCGCCGGCAGGGTGACGCGATCATGAACGGCCTGAGTCATGCGCGGCAGGAAAACCCAACGTAACCATTCATGGAAGGTCATGGTGTCGAAACAGAAGGGGGCAGTGCTCCTGAAGGCGCTGATCGCGGGCTGCGGCGTGTCCAGACCCGCCGTAATCAGGCCGTGTTCGATCGCCCGCAATCGTTCCAGCAATTCTGCCGTAGATGGTTTCTCAGCCTCGGGATGCATGGGTATTCCTCGTTCCGTTCGGTTCAATGGATACGGGGTGTCGGCACGGGCTCCCCGGTGCCCTCCTCTTCTGAATCCGCCCAGAACAGACGATGCGGTATCCATTGCCCGCGACCAATCTGTGCCGCGTGATACAGGGCTTGATTGGTGTATTCCTGGGCTTCGTGGATGGCATTGACGTAATCCGCGTTGCTGGCCTGGGCGATCAGGCCGGCGATAGCCGAGGCCAGCGTGCAGCCGGATCCGTGGAATTCTCCCGGCAGCCGTTCGTAGACGTAACGCCGGGGCGGCAGATTGCCGAAAAACAGCCAGTTTTCCACCTCGACGCCGGGTTCGTCGCCACCCTTGAGCAACACGAACTCCGGCCCCAGGTTCAGGAGGGCCTGTCCCCGTTCTTCGCTGGTTTCCGCAGGTTGCCCCGCCAGGGTGGTCAGTGCGCGGGATTCCAGTGCGTTTGGCGTCAGAACGGTCGTCAGTGGCAGGAGAAGATTCACGATGGCCTTGGCGACGGATTCGTTGCCGAGCAGTCCGCCCCCGCCGGCGACCAAAACGGGATCCAGTACGACAGGGATTTCCGGGTAGTCCACGAGGATGCTGTGGATGACCTCCACCAGCGCGACGCTACCGATCATGCCGATCTTGATGCAGGCAACGGGCATGTCCTCAAGGATGGCGCGGGCCTGCTCGATGACGAGACTGGGATCGGTCGGTACGAAGCGTTTCACGTTGGTCGTATCCTGCACGGTCAATGCCGTGATGACCGTGGCGGGGTGGACGCCCTGACTGATGATGGCTTCGATATCCGCCTGAACGCCGGCACCGCCGCTTGGGTCGTGGCCTGAAAACACCAGTACGACAGGGACAGTTATTTCGGGATTACTCATAGCGCACCATCGGTTGATTTCGTTTGATTCATTCGTAAAAGTAGATCGTGGCCGATTCAATAGGTCGTAGACTCTATCTCATCGGGAAGATCGCGGACATAGGGAACATTCATGCAAAGAACACGAATCCTGGCGCTTTGGGCAGATTTGCAACAATGGATTTGGCAGGGCAAGCCGGATCGAATCGGCCTGCGCTGGTTGCAACGACTCTGCCGCGTCGTTCTCTATGTTACCCGAGACGTGGTCAAGGGGGATCTGCAACTCAATGCCATGAGTTTATCGTACACGACGCTACTTTCGCTCGTGCCCCTGCTCGCGGTCAGTTTTTCGGTGCTCAAGGCGTTCGGCTCCGATCGGGTCATCGAACCCTTCCTACATGCCATTCTGGAGCCACTGGGCAATTCCGCCCCGGAACTCACCGCACGAATTCTCGAGTTCGTGAGTAATATCAAGGTCGGCGTACTGGGTGCGGTCGGTATCGCAATGCTGTTTTATATCGTGATCGCGCTGATGCAGAAAATCGAGCGTGTATTCAATGGCATCTGGCGGGTTCATCAGCTCAGGGACCTGTCGACCCGCTTATTCATGTACCTGTCCGTGCTGATGGTCGGGCCCGTCTTCGTGCTGGCGGCAATGGGGCTGACGGCCACCCTCCTTTCCAACAGCCTGACCCACGAATTGCTGCACATCACGCCGATACGCGGCGTGTTCTCCGTCGTGACCTGGTTTGTCCCGGTACTGATGTGGATCGGCGTGTTCACATTCATCTACACCTTCATTCCGAATACGCGCGTTCGACCGACAGCGGCTTTGGCGGGTGGTGTCGTCGCAGCGATCACCTGGAACGGCATCGGTCTGGCCTTCGGCAGTCTTATTGCCTCATCGACCCAATATACGGCCATCTACTCGGCATTTGCCTCGCTGGTCCTGTTCATGGTCTGGCTGCAGGTGGCCTGGATGATCGTGTTGCTGGGCGCCAGCGTATCCCATGCTTGGCAAAATGCGGATCACCTCTCCGCGCACCGCATCAGTCGGTTGGGACAGGCAGATCGGTTGGCCGTCGCCGCGCTGGAAAGCCTGTCGGTGATCGTCCATCGGTTTGTACAGGGTCGAGAGCCGCCATCCAACGATGACATCAAGCTCGAATTGTTGAACCGATTGTCGCTGGATCCGGAAATCACGGATTTGGCACTGAATCGGTTGGCAACGGCTTCCCTGATCCGGTCTGTGCAGGAAGACGGCGCCTGCTGGCTGCCTGCCCGACCAGCGAATCAGCTCAGTCTAGCTTCGGTGCGCATCGCCTTGTTCGGACATCCGGATGGCTGGCATCCCGCTTATCAGCCCATCACGCGGGCTTGGCTGCGCCTGGAAAACGCGTACATCGAAGAGCGTCTGGCGAGCACTTCTTTTGACGTCAATATGGATAACGCGGATGTGGCCTCGTCAACCGTCTCGCATCCCGATTCAGAAGCGGATGCGGATGCACCGATCGGCGCTTCCGGTAAAACCGGCATTACGCTGTCGGACTGACCTTCTTTCGCCAGTACACCACGCTGTTCTCCCAGAGACCCAATAGCCGTGCCAGTACGAAAAGCGCATCCGACAGGCGATTCAGATACACGGCGACGGGTACGATGAGGTCGGCCTCCGAATCCGCCGAGGATTCGACGAGGTGCCAGACAGTACGTTCAGCGCGCCGGATCGTGACCCGAACGACGTGGGCCTGCGCGAGGCTGGGTGAACCACCCGGCAATATGAATTCCTTCAGGGGGGGCAAGTCGGTGTTAGCCTGCCGAATCCATTCCTCAAGCTGCTCCAGGGACGGCAATTGCATGGGCGTGGCCATGCTGCCCATGGCGAGGTAGCCCCCCAGGTCGAAGAGCGCATGTTGTTGATCGGCCAGGAACGGGTCGAGTTTCGTAAAACCTTCGTTGGCTACCGGATGCTGGTCAATGACCGCACGCAACAGTCCGATCTGCGCATTGCACTCGTCGATGTCACCGAGTGCCTGCATGCGTGGATGCGTCTTGCTGAGGCGCGAGCCATCGGCGAGACCGCTGGTACCGGCATCGCCCGTCCGGGTGACGATCCGTGACAGGCGGTTCTTCCCGGTGTGCGGGTGCTTATCGTCAGGCTCGGACAACTTCAGGCTGCCCGATCAGGAGGCCAGGGGCGCGTCGTGGGAGGTCGGCACGTCGGTCGGGTGATTGATCTGCCGGCCACGCAGTGCATGGATCGCATAGACCCACATGGCAACCACGCCGTAGAACAGGCCCGCAACCACACCCATGTCGACGATGCCGCGCCAAGGCTGCGGCAGCCAGTGAACGGCCACGATCAGCACGATGATGCCGCTCGTCACGGACATGGCGACGATTCGGCGCTTCTTGGTGGCATGAATGAAACCCATGCAATACAGGGGAGCCAGCAGCACATGCCACCAGACGGGATTGTTCGCGAGGTGGGCTGCACGCGCCACAACCCGGGGAGAAAAGCCTTTCTGGAAGCCCTTGAACCCCTCGCCGTACAGCATGAAGATCATCCAGAAAACGAAAAAGACGGTTTCGTACCAATGCCAAGGCTCAACGGTTGCACCCATGGCAAACGGATAGACCCGGTACACTGCCCAGGCGAGTAGTGCCGTAATCCCGAGCACACCCCAAAGTGCGCCCACTCTTCCCATCATCTTTTCCATGCTCTTACCACGCTAATCAGTTCAAAACGTAAAATCGGATCGATACGGTATGCCCGGGTGCGCTGGAATTAAGGCTAACATGTACCAGCCGTTCAGCACTGCTCGGCGGACCCACCGAATTCAACCCTGACTTTCCTAGGGATTGCTTGGGAACCGATTAGTTCCGCTAAGAATCCACGATGAACCCTCAATGAACAAAAATACCCGTCTCGAGTTTTTCCGGCGGCTCTCCGCCCAACGGCCCGAACCGAAGACCGAACTGCTGTACGACAGCGGCTTCGAATTGCTGGTCGCAGTCATGCTCTCCGCACAATCCACGGATGTGGCCGTCAACAAGGTGACCCGAAATCTCTACCCGGTCGCCAATACGCCCGCGGGAATCCTTGCGCTCGGAGAGGACGCCCTTGCGTCGTATTTGCGTACCTTGGGATTATATCGGGCAAAAACCAAGAATGTACTGGCCACGTGCCGGATTCTGCTTGAAAGTCATGCGGGGGAAGTGCCCGAAGACCGTGACGCCCTCGAGTCCTTGCCGGGCGTCGGACGAAAAACTGCCAACGTGGTGCTCAATACCCTCTTCAGGCATCCCGTGATGGCGGTGGATACCCACATCTTCCGCGTGGCGAATCGAACTGGCTTGGCGCCGGGTAAAAACGTGCTGGCAGTCGAGCATCAGCTGATGAAATTCGTTCCCAAGGCCTACCTCATCGATGCCCATCACTGGCTGATCCTGCATGGCCGTTATACCTGCAAGGCCCGAAAACCCGATTGCGGCGCCTGCATCGTGTGCGATCTGTGCGATTATCGAGAAAAGTCCGAGCCCTGCAATCCCGAATTTACCGGCAAATACGCCAAGACGGAGTTTACCGCCGATGTATAGCAACGATCGCCGACAGATGCGCCAACCGTTTCTGGATGCCTGGCGAAAGACCCGTGATCGCCTGCCGATGACCGGAATCGAACTGAAAATCTCCGAGGTGATCGTCCAGCATCCCGAATACCACGACCTGCTCGATCATCCCGATCAGGCCCTGGAGCGCGATTGGCTGCCGGAACAGGGGGAGGTGAATCCGTTCCTGCATATGGGGTTCCATCTGTCGATACGGGAAATGGTCGGCATCGATCAGCCCGGTGGCATTCGTCCGCTGTATGAGCGTCTATGCCTCCAGTATGGCGATCCATTGGCGGCCGAGCATGCCATGATGGATTGTCTGAGCGAGGCGATCTGGCGCGCCCAGCGAGACAACCTGCCGCCGGACGGGGCGGCGCTACTGACGTGCATTCAGGGCTTAGTGCGCGGTAAATAGTCGGTTGCTATGACCCGTTCGTTGTCGGGTGCCATTCTGCGTCACGGCGACCTTGCGCATCGATGAACGCGATGCGTTCAACGCAGAAAATTGTCCTTCAGCAAATCCTCGACCTCGTCCGCCCGTCCCGTCAGCAGGGCCTTCAGGCCGAAGAGCGCGGTCGAAGTCACCTGCTGTGCCGTCACGGAGGGCGGCATGACGAGTTCCATGCGACTCACGCGAACATCCAGCAAGGCAGGTCCCTCGTGGGCCAGCCAACGGCCCATGGCCGCCTCCAGGGCATCGGCACGCTCGACCCGCTCACCAAACAGCCCACAGGCGCGCGCCATGGCGCCGAAATCCGGGTTTACGAGGTCTGTATAGCAATCGAGTTGACCTTCGATGCGCTGCTCCATCTCCACGAATCCCAGCGATCCATTGTTGAAGACCAGCACCTTGACTGGTACGGATTCCTGAACGAGGGTCAGGAGATCGCCCATCAGCATGGTCAGGCCGCCATCGCCACTCAGGGCGATGACCTGTCGATCCGGATAGGCCTCGGCAATCCCCAGTGCCTGAGGAAAGGCATTGGCCATCGTGCCGTGCAGCAGGCTCGTCAGAAAGGCTCGTTTGCCGTTGGCGCGGAGGTGACGCAGTAGCCAGACCATGGGTGATCCGCCATCCGCCGTGAAGGCGGCATCGTCGGCGGCCAGGCGATCCAGCGTTTGCGCCACATACTGCGGATGGATCAGAGTGGGGTCCGGTTCGTCACCACGGGATTGCGCCTTGCGCTGATCCTCGACATAGCGGCTCTGCGCAGCGTTCAGATGAGCATCGTCGTCGCGCGGATCGATCATGGGCAGCAAGGCATCTATGGTAGCGGCCACATCGCCCACCAGGCCGAGATCGACCGGTGCGCGGCGGCCTAGATGGGTGGCATCGATATCCAGTTGCACGATCTTCGCCTGGTCGGGATAGAACTGCGTGTAGGCGAAATCGGTACCCAGGCACAGCAGCAGGTCCGCCTCCTGGATGGCGTGATAGCCGGCACGATTGCCGAGAATGCCGTTCATGCCGGCATCGTAGGGGTTGTCGTAACTCAGGAACTCCTTGGCTCGGGTCGTGTGGACGACCGGCGCCTTGAGTTTCTCGGCCAGTGCGACCACCTGGTCGTGCGCGCCCCGACAACCGATGCCGCCGTAGATCGTGATTCGGGATGCCGAGGTGATCAGGTCGACCAGTGCACGTAGCTCGCTTTCCGCCGGCAGCTGACACGGCGTGGGTCGGTGCACGCGCCAGGGCAGTTCGTCCTTCGTCTTTTCCTTGAACATGTCGCCGTTGACGATCACCACGGCCACCCCGCGTCGGTTCAGTGCCGCCTGAGCGGCCTGGGCGGTGATTCGTCGGGCCTGTTCCGGGTGGGAAATGTATTCGCAGAAGACCGAACACTGCTCGTAGAGCTTCTTCTGGTCGACTTCCTGAGGAAAACCGAGTCCCTGCTCACTACGATCGATATTCGACGCAATGAGCACGACCGGCGCGCCATTGCGGTGGCTTTCGAAGATGCCGTTCAGAAAATGCAGGCTGCCGGGTCCGGTGGTGCCCGCACAGAGACTGAGTTCACCGGTCAGATAGGATTCACCGCCGGCGGCCAGCGCGCCGACCTCTTCGTGACGGACATGCACCCAGGTCAGTTCTGATCGACGAACGGCGTCGGTGAAGTGGTTGATCGTATCGCCGACGATGCCGTAGCAGCGTTGGGCGCCGGCCTGGACGAGCGTGTCGACGATGACTTCCGAGACCGTACTCATGGGCCATACCTCCTCATGCGTCAATAGGGATTTCGGGAAGGGAATCAGTGGCGGGGTGCGCGGTTGCGAACGAGATCCAGGTCTATTGCCGGCGCGAAACTGCCCGGGTCGGCAGCGGCCCACCAGTGGGCATAGGGCGTGTCCTCCGGCGCATCGATGAGGGCGTTTTCCGGGACGAATTGCCAGACCCGGTCCACTGGACGGGACTGCTGCGCGTTGATGCGGTGAAAAACGTGATGAGGCTGAAGATCGCCAGGATGGCGCAACCCGGCGGCTGCCGTCATTTCGGCGAGGGCTTCGAGGGTCTTGGCGTGAAAGTTGGCGGCCCGTTGCGATTGCACGTCGACCACCAGGCCATGCTGCCGTCGTGGGTCCTGTGTGGTGATGCCGGTGGGACAGGTCCCCGTGTGGCATCGTTGTGCCTGAATGCACCCTATGGAGAACATGAAGGCACGGGCCGCATTGCACCAGTCCGCACCAATCGCCAGGCACTCAGCCAATCCGACGGCCGAATAGATCTTGCCGCTGGCGCCGAGCCGGATCTTGTCGTGAAGACCGGTCCCAACCAGCGCATTACGCACGACCACGAGTCCATCCTGCAGGGGCATCCCCATGTGGTTCGAAAGTTCGAGCGGGGCGGCACCCGTCCCGCCTTCCGCCCCGTCCACGACGATGAAATCGAGCAGGATGCCGGTCTTGAGCATCGCCTTCATGATGGCCATGACTTCATGGATCTGACCGACGCAGAGTTTGATGCCGACCGGTTTACCACCGGACAGCTCACGCATGGACGCGGCGAATTCGACGAGTTCGATCGGAGTCGAGAACGCCGAATGGCCGCGTGGCGACAGGCAGTCCTCTCCCACCGGTACCCGGCGAGTTTCTGCGATTTCCTTGGTCACCTTGGCTGCCGGCAGTAGCCCCCCATGACCGGGTTTTGCCCCCTGGCTCAATTTGATTTCGGTCATTTTGACCTGATCGATTCGGGCCTGCTCGCGGAACAGTTCCGGATCGAAATTCCCGGATTCATCACGGCACCCGAAATAGCCCGAGCCAATCTCCCAGACAAGATCGCCGCCATGTTTGCGGTGATAAGGGCTGATTCCGCCCTCCCCCGTATCCTGATAGAACCCTCCGATGGCCGCGCCCTTGTTGAGCGCCTCGACGGCCGCTGCTGACAGGGCGCCGAAGCTCATGGCGGAAATATTCAAGACAGAGGCGGCGTACGGGTGCCGGCACTGGTCCGTGCCGATCCGGACTCGAGGATCCTGTTCCGTGTCTTTGGCCGGCGAAATGGAGTGCGACAACCAATAATATTCATCGGCGTGAACATCCCGCTGGGTGCCGAACGGATGCACGTCCGAGGTGCCATCGGCCCGGGCGTGAATCAGCCGACGGGCCTCGTAGCTGTAAGGTTTGCCCTCTTCGTCGCCTTCGACGATGTAGGCGCGCAAATACGGGCGCAAATCGAAGAACAGCCAGCGGATACGGGCGGCCACCGGGTAATTGCGGGTAATTGTCCATTGCCGCTGGGTGGCGTCGTATGCGCCCAGCGCCAATAGGGGCAGCGTGACCATCAGGCCCAGTAGCCACCAGGGCTCGAAGAGAGCCAGCAGCACGCAGACGAATGTGATGAACAGGGCGGCAACCGGAATGATGGCTCGCTTGAGCCCGTCCATGCCGGAATACGCCCGCAATGAAGGGATAAGGTTCATGCGGTGTACTCTTGGTCGTCCAGTGGGGATGCGCTGCGACTCCCTTGCGATTAGCGGGTGATTCGCAACACCTTCACTGAAAGCCTAGAACACCGGTCAGTAGTCTGCCATGCCGGGTCCGATGGCGACTCGGTTTAGTCGCTTTCTTCCATCGGCCAATCGACGATATGCTCCGGCCACTGTTCCTCGGCCAGATTGGCCACATGACGCGCCCTGCCCTGCACCGAGTAGCCGGATTTTCTGGCCGAATCGGGATCACCCGTCACCAGCGGGTGCCATGCCGGAAGGTCCCGGCCCTCGGCGAGACGCCGGTAGGCGCAGGTGGCCGGCAACCAGTGGAATTCCTCCAGGTCTTCAGGCTTGAGCCAGACGCAGGTCGGCACCAGTTCATGACGTTGTGTGTAGTTCCCACAACGACAGGTACCCATGTCCAGCAGATCGCAGGCCAGATCGGTGTAGTACACCATGTCATCGGGATCGTCCTCGTCGCTCAGCTTTTGCAGGCAGCACTTCGCGCAGCCGTCGCAGAGCGACTCCCACTCGTCGGGCGTCATCTCGGAAAGGCGTTTTCGGCGCCAGAATGGGCGATCGTCGTCGGTCATGTTTCTTGAAGGAGGTTATTGCTGTTCGGCCTGTTTGAGGCGCTGTTCCTGAAGTTTCTGCGCGGCATCCAACTCTTGTTGAGCTTTATCCATATCCTGTTTCGCGGCTTTGGCCGCCTGCACTTCGGCCGTGGCCGTGGTTGCCGTTCCCCCTGCGCCGCAAGCGGAGAGCAAAAGCGACAGCGCGAGGGCTGAAAGTGCGTAAATTGAGATTTTCATCGATCGTTCACTTCCTTACTTGAATCGAACGGCCATTCTCGCATAACGCGCCGGACGTTCATTACGTCATTCCGATTAGGTTGGGAATTACCAGAAGAAAAGGCACATCAGCGCTTTGTCGTCGTTGCTTTATCGGACATTTCGACTCGCCCGAGCGTTTGGCTTTGCGGTACCATTCGCGCACACGATTTTCCGGAGCAAGAACCGTCATGGGCAGAGCCTATCAGAACCGTAAAGAATCCATGGCCAAAACGGCAGACGCCAAGGCCAAGGTCTACAGCAAATATGGTCGCGAACTTTATATGGTGGCCAAATCCGGGGGTACCGACCCCAATGGCAACCTGGCTCTGCGCAGCATGATCGATCGCGCCAAGAAGGATCAGGTCCCGGCGCACGTGATCGAGAAAGCCATCGAGAAAGCCAAGGGCGGTTTCGGCGAGGACTACGTGCCGGCCCGCTACGAAGGCTTCGGTCCCGGTGGCGTCGTCGTGCTGGTCGATTGCCTGACGGACAATCCGAACCGGACCATCGGCGACGTACGCAACTGCTTCACCAAAACCAAGACGAAGCTGGGCACGCCGGGCACCGTCATGCATCAGTTCGACCATGCCGCCATCTTCGTGTTCACGGGCAAGGAAGACGAAGTCCTCGAGGCCCTGCTCATGGCCGATGTCGACGTGACCGACATCGAGAGCGACGGCGACAAGGTCACGGTATTCGTGCCCAACACGGAGTACAACAATGCCCGTCAGGCCTTGATCGCTGCCTTCGGCGAGCTCGATTTCGATGTGGATGAGATTCAGTTCGTGCCGAAAACTTCGACGCCCATCAGCGGCGACGACGTCGCGACGATGGACAAGCTGTTGGATATGCTGAACGACGTCGAAGACGTGCAAAACGTCTATCACGATGCCGTGTATTGAGCTTTTTGCGGGCTGATCGAGGTCCGCGTCAATACGTTTTGACTAGCGAGGCCGGAACGGCCTCACCCGTTCCGCTCTCTTAGAGCACCATCTCGAACCCTTCAAACTGCGGCGGACCGAGATAAAGATCCCGACTTCCGCCCGCATTGGCGTGGGCAGCGCGAAATGCTTCAGAACGGGTCCAATTGCCGAAATCCTCGGCGGACTGCCACAGCGAGTGCGAGGCGAACAGGGTCGCAGTTTCGTCCGTGGCGCCCTGGAGAAGATTGAACTCCTTGAAGCCTGGCACCGCTTCCAGGTGCGAATTCCGATTTTTCCAGATGTCGATGAATTCCTGTTCGCGGCCTTTGGCCACACGGAATCGGTTCATGGCGATATACATGCGTTTTTAGCCTCTGAGTTTAGGTTTGTCGGTTGTCGCGTCCAGCATCAATGATTCTGATCATCAGTGCGTCTTGGATAGTAGGTAGTGTTCGGCCCAAAAACAAACGCCCGATCATGATCGACCGGGCGTTTGGCTTGTGAGCAGGTGGGCTTTATTTATGCAATGACGACGGGAATCTCCTTGATCATCTGCAATCCTTTCGTGGCTTCCTTCTGGTATTCCGCAATTTCATTGAAGTTGAGGTAGCGGTAGATGTCGTCGGCCAGCGGCTTGAGACCGGCAACCTGTGCCTGATATTCCGCGTTGGTCGGCAGGCGGCCCAGCAAGGCGGCCACGGCGGAGAGTTCGGCCGAGGCGAGATAGACGAACGTATCCTTGCCCATGCGGTTCGGGAAGTTGCGGGTGGACGTGGAGACCACCGTCGCGCCATCCGCAACACGTGCCTGGTTACCCATGCATAGCGAGCAGCCGGGCATCTCTGTCCGGGCGCCTGCCTTACCGAAGATGCTGTAATAGCCTTCCTCGGTGAGTTGGTGCTCGTCCATGCGGGTTGGCGGGGCGATCCACATGCGGGTGGGTACGGCGCCCCCATGAGCTTCGAGCACCTTGCCCGCCGCACGATAGTGGCCGATGTTGGTCATGCACGAGCCGATGAACACTTCGTCGATCTTGGCGCCCTGTACTTCAGACAGCGGCTTGATGTCGTCCGGATCGTTCGGGCAGGCCAGCAGCGGCTCGGTGATGGTCGCGAGGTCGATTTCGATGATTTCGGCATATTCCGCGTCGGCATCCGGTTCCAGCAACTCGGGATTCGCAAGCCACTTCTCCATGGCTTCGATGCGGCGCGCCAGCGTGCGCTTGTCTTCATAGCCGTTGGCGATCATCCATTGCAGCAGGGTGATGTTGCTCTTCAGGAATTCGATGATCGGTTCCTTCCCCAGACGCACGGTGCAGCCGTTGGCGGAACGCTCGGCGGAGGCATCGGCGAATTCGAAGGCCTGTTCGACCTTGAGGTTCGGCAAGCCTTCGATTTCCAATACACGGCCATTGAATACGTTCTTCTTGCCCTTCTTCTCGACGGTGAGTAGCCCGCGCTGGATGGCGACATAGGGGATCGCGTTGACGAGGTCGCGCAAGGTGATGCCCGGCTGCATCTCGCCCTTGAAACGCACCAGTACGGATTCGGGCATGTCGAGCGGCATCACGCCCAGCGCGGCGGCGAAGGCGACGAGGCCCGAGCCGGCGGGGAAGGAAATGCCGATGGGGAAACGGGTGTGCGAATCGCCGCCGGTGCCGACGGTGTCGGGCAGAATCATCCGGTTCAGCCAGCTGTGGATGACGCCGTCGCCCGGACGCAGGGAAACCCCACCACGGGTGCTGATGAATTCCGGCAGTTCATGCTGCAGGGCGATGTCGACCGGTTTCGGGTAGGCGGCGGTATGACAGAAGGACTGCATGACGAGATCGGCGGAGAAGCCCAGGCAGGCAAGCTCCTTCAGTTCGTCGCGGGTCATGGCACCGGTGGTGTCCTGGCTGCCGACGGTCGCCATGCGCGGCTCGCAGTAGGTGCCGGGTCGTACGCCCGTCACGCCGCAGGCCTTGCCGACCATCTTCTGGGCCAGCGTGTAGCCCTTGCCGGTATCGTTCGGCTGGACGGGACGACGGAAGATGTCTGAGGTGGGGAGGCCCAATGATTCACGAGCGCGATCGGTCAGCGCCCGACCGATGATGAGGGGAATCCGGCCGCCGGCACGGACTTCATCCGGCAACGTGGTGGGCTTGAGCTCGAATTTCTCGATGACGGTGCCATTCTTGACGATTTCTCCGGCATAGGGACGAATCGTGATCACATCGCCCGTTTCGAGCTGATCGACGCTGACCTCGATCGGCAGCGCACCGGAATCCTCGGCGGTGTTGAAGAAGATCGGTGCAATCTTGCTGCCGAGGATCACGCCGCCGGTCCGCTTGTTCGGCACATGGGGAATATCCCGGCCGATGTACCACTGGACGGAGTTGATTGCGGACTTGCGCGAGGAGCCCGTGCCGACCACATCGCCTACATAGGCGATCGGGTAACCCTTTTCCTTGAGGGTTTCGATGGTCTTCAGGCCATCGGGCATTTTGCTGCCCAGCATGGCCAGCGCGTGCAGCGGAATATCCGGCCGGCTCCAGGCATCCTGAGCGGGCGACAGATCGTCGGTATTGGTTTCGCCCGGCACCTTGAACACGGTGACGGTGATTTCTTCGGGCAATTCGGGCTTGTTGGTGAACCAGTCGGCCTTGGCCCAGGATTCGATGACCGTTTTGGCTCGGGCGCTACCGGCACGCATCTTGTCCTCGACGTCACGGAAGGCGTCGTAAATGAGGATGAGGTTGGACAATGCCGCTACGGCGGCATCACCGACCACGTCATCGTCCAGAAGTCCGATCAGCGGGTCGATGTTGTAACCGCCCATCATCGTGCCGAGCAGGCGCACGGCCTCGACACGGTCGATCAGCGGCGAACTGGCTGCACCCGCGGCTACGTCGGCCAGGAAGGCAGCCTTGACATAGGCAGCCTGATCCACGCCCGGCGGTACGCATTCGCTCAGGAGATGCAGCAGCTCAGGCGCGGAAACATCCTTGGGCGGGTTCTTGATGAGCTCGATCAATTCGGCCGTTTGCTCTGCCGTCAAAGCCTTGGGCGGAATGTTCTGCGCTTCACGTTCGCGTAGGTGGCTTTGGTAGGCTTGGAGCATGTCGATGTCCTCAAAAAAATACAGCGGTACAAGAATTACAGGTGCGTCGACGTAGCGCATGAAGCCACGACCGTCGCACGAATATTAATCATGATTAATCTAGATCGATTAATCCAGTGGGGACGTTGTTTTCAGGCAATGGCCGAACGCGATCGCCGACGTAGCGGGTTCATTAGTCGACAAATCGAGCCCGGTGCCGCGACAACCACTGAAGCGCAATGATTGGTGCGGCTGAACAGATCGTCCCCTGGTCGACCCGGTTCAGGGCCTCATCCAGGGACATAGTCAGCACTCGGATATCTTCGTTTTCATGCGGCAATCCATGAAACCCGGAAGCTTCCTCACTGTCGACCAGTCCGAGAAATAGATAGATGCTTTCCGTCGTGCCGCCCGGGCTGACCCAGTAACGGGTGATCGGAAACAATCGGTCCGTGGTCAGGCCGGCCTCTTCCTGCATCTCTCGATGGGCAACGCCTTCCACCGATTCATCGATCTCGATCATTCCCGCAACGATTTCCGTCATCCAGGGGCCGCCAGTGGCCTCCAGCGCACCTGGGCGGAACTGCTCGAGCAGGACGACGCGATCGCGCTTCGGATCATAGGGCAGGACAGCAACCGCATGACCGCGTTCGAAAATTTCGCGATCAACCGCTCCGGACCATGTTCCGTCATAGCGCTCGAAACGCAGACGGTAGCGATTGAGGGCAAAAAAGCCCCGATACAACGGGTCTATTCCGAAAAGTTCATACTGCATTCACGACCTCACCACGTCTTCCCTGCTCGAATGCGCTACGCTTAGCGGGTATCCGTATTGTCAAATTCATGTCCACAGCTGAGTCCAGAAATGCCCCAATCATTGATTTCCCTGCTCGAGCCACTGATCGGCCAAATCTTTCAGATCGACGGCAAAACGGGGGTTCTGATCGATGTGCTGGTCGATCCGCCCGCCCTGGTCCTGCGGGATATCACGGAAACGACCGAGGTCCGCCTGGATTATCTGGGGCGACCTCAAGCCGCGAGCACACCCAACTGGACGCTTAGTCTGTATGGCGAATCGGGGAACGTGCTTCACCCCGATTTGCAACGTCAGCTTGAGCCCGAACTGGCTACGGCTTTGAATCGGCTGTTGGCGGATTGATAGAGGCGCCATCGTGATCCGGCGACGGTCATAGACCTTCAGTCAAGGCACGAATGGCATCATCCAGTTCCTGGTCGATCATGCTCACGCCCAGATCGACGCCCAATTTTTCTGCCGCCGCGATGGGGCGTCCGTCCGGTGCTTCACTCAGACCCCGCGCCTGGGCAATCGCGACGATCACCACATCGGCGAAGTCGGGTCCGCCCTCGTGGGTGTAGGCCAGATTACCGCATTCGCGAATCACCATCTCAAACAGCGGCGGGAAGTCCCATGCCTGCATGATTTTGGCGCCGAGCCGGGGCTGCAGGCTGCGTACGAGTTCGTCCAGGACTGCGGGAGCTTCCTGGAGTTTCGGAATGTCTTCTGCAACGGCAATGACGGGAATGCCGCCAACCCCATGCAGCAGACCGGCCAATAGTGCCTGGTCGGCGTCGAGCTTGCTGTGGCGGCGGGCGATCAGTTGCGAGAGTGCGGCAATCTGAGCCGAAAAAGACCACAGGTCCTGCATGGCCTTCTTGATGCTCGGGTGATGTGCCGTGAACAGCTGCTGGGTCGACAGGGATATGATCAACTGACTGACGGTGCGCATGCCAAGACGCGCCACCACCTGATTGAGGTTGTCCATTTTCTCTGCGCCGCGATACATGGCGCTGTTCGCCACCTGGATGAGTCGGGCGGCAATGGCCGGATCCTGGGATACGATGTCGACAAGTTCGTGCACCGTGCTGTCGGGTGACTCGGCGATGCGACGTGCCCGCATGGCGATGTCAGGCAATACCGGCAGTGCAATGCCCTTTTCCATAATTCTGTTGATGATGGCCTGTTCGAGGGCGGGGTTCGTCATAGCTTAAAATCCTGCTTCATGAGTCCGATATCCGGATGCATCTTCCCTGTCTCGTGCGGGTTGCGCTGCCATTGAACACACCTTTGATCAAGCCAGCCGCGTGTACTTGATACGCTTGGGTTGATCGGCATCGGAACCGAGTCGCTTGTGTCGGTCCACCTCATAGTCCTGGAAGTTGCCTTCAAAGAACACGACGGATCCATCGTCCTCGAAAGCCAGGATATGCGTGGCGATCCGGTCGAGGAACCAGCGATCGTGCGAAATCACCAGGGCGGAGCCCGGGAAGTCCAGAATCGCCTGTTCCAGGGCACGCAGGGTTTCGATATCCAGGTCGTTGGTCGGCTCATCGAGCAGCAATACGTTGCCACCGGCTTTCAGCAGCTTGGCGAGATGCACACGATTCCGTTCCCCACCGGACAGGTCCTTCATGAATTTCTGCTGGTCCTGGCCCTTGAAGTTGAAACGGCCCAGATAGGCGCGCGACGGCATTTCGTACTTGCCGACCGTGATGTTGTCGTAACCGCCGGATACCTCTTCCCAGACGGTTTTCGTACTCACGAGATCGTCCCGCCCCTGTGCGACATAGGAAATCTGTACCGATTCACCCAGGGAAATCTCGCCACCGTCCGGCTTTTCCTCGCCGATCAGCATCTTGAACAGTGTGGATTTACCGACGCCATTCGGGCCGATGATGCCGACGATGCCCCCCTTGGGTACGGAGAACGACAGGCCCTGGTACAGGACGCGATCACCGAATTTCTTGGTCAGATCCGTGACCTCGATGACCTTGTCGCCCAGACGCGGTCCCGGCGGAATGTAGATTTCGTTGGTTTCGGAGCGCTTCTGGAATTCTTCGGATTGCATTTCCTCGAATCGTGCGAGACGTGCCTTGGACTTGGCCTGACGGCCCTTCGGGTTCTGTCGGACCCACTCCAGTTCCTGTTCCATGGCCTTGCGTTTGGCCGACTCGGTCTTTTCCTCGAGGGCCAGGCGCTTTTCCTTGCTTTCAAGCCACTGCGAGTAATTGCCCTCGAAGGGAATGCCTTGACCGCGGTCGAGTTCGAGGATCCAGCCGGCGACGTTGTCCAGGAAGTAACGATCGTGGGTGACCGCTACAACCGTGCCGTTGAATTCCTGCAGGAAGCGCTCCAGCCAGGCGACGGATTCGGCGTCCAGGTGGTTGGTCGGTTCATCGAGGATGAGCATGTCCGGATTGGACAGCAGCAGACGACACAGGGCGACGCGACGGCGTTCCCCCCCGGAAAGCCGGGTGACGTCGGCATCCCAGGGCGGCAGCCGCAATGCATCCGCGGCAACTTCGAGCTTGCGGTCCAGATCCCAGCCGCCACCGGCGTCGATCTTGTCCTGCAACTCGGCCTGTTCGGCCAGCAGCGTATCGAAATCGGCATCGGGATTGGCGAATTCGTTACTTATTTCATTGAAACGCTCAAGAAGTTGGGCCATCTCGCCGACACCATCCATGATGTTGCCGCGCACATCCTTGGCTGGGTCGAGATCCGGCTCCTGAGGAAGGTAGCCGATATTGATGCCCGGTTGGGGCCTGGCCTCGCCGACGATGTCCTTGTCGACACCGGCCATGATGCGCAGCAACGTGGACTTGCCCGCCCCGTTGTAGCCCAGAACGCCGATCTTGGCGCCCGGGAAGAAATTGAGGTATATGTCCTTGAGAAGGAATTTTTTGGGGGGGACGAGTTTGCCGACCCCGTTCATTGTAAATATGTACTGCGCCATACAACCTGTGTTTTCTGAGTAAAATGTTCTGACATTATCGTTCAGATCGAGGGACAGATGCCAGTATCGCATGAGATGAGGACGAAATACTTGAGCCGTAAACGTCTTACCGGACTGCTGTTCCTACTTGTGCTCCCCGTGTTGTCGGTTCAAGCGCAAACGCCCCCGGAACTCCATGTCCTGATCGACGTGTCCGGCAGCATGAAGCAGACCGACCCCACGAATCTGCGTCGTCCTGCATTACGGTTACTCGGCGATCTGCTCCCCCCATCCGCGCGCATCGGCATCTGGTTTTTCGGTGATCGGGTCACATCCGTCTTGAGTACGCAGCCCGCCTCCGATCTGACCAAGACCCGAGTACACAACACGGCCGGAAAAATCCGATCCAACGAGCCGTTTACCGATATCCCGGATGCCCTGACTGCGGCGGCGGCCTCCTGGGATACGGGGACCGATCGGAACATGCTCCTGCTCTCGGACGGTATGGTCGATATTTCCAAGGACAAAGCGGTCAATGAACAGGCCCAGCAACGACTGCTCGATAAGATCATTCCGCGTTTACAGAGCGCCCATATTCGTGTTCATACCATCGCCTTGTCGAAAGATGCAGACAGCAAGCTATTGCGGGAGATCGCCGATCGAACCGGCGGCATATTCGTTGCCGCCGATTCGGCCGAGGCCCTCCAGCGTGCCTTTCTCAAGATCTTCGAGGCGGCAGCGCCGCGTGACGGCCTGCCCCTCAAGGACAATAAGTTCATCGTCGACAAGTCCGTCAAGGAGCTGACCATTCTGGCTTTCCGGGACAAGGCGGATACGCCGAACAGTCTCAAAACGCCGGATGGGACGCTGGTGACGGAACAAACCAGCCGCAGTTTGCCGAACTGGCGCTGGGATGCCAGTGGGGGGCGTGACCTCATTACCATCGACCAACCACAGCCGGGGGAATGGCAGATCATTGGCGCCAAGGATCCGGACAATCGGGCACTCATCATCACAGACTTGAAACTGAACGTGACTTCGATTCCGACGCGCGTTTATCCGGGCGAGCAGATAAACAGCACCTTGCAACTCACCAATCATGATGTGCCGGTCACGCAACCCGATCTGACGCAGGTCATCAAGGCCGTGGTTCAGGAGCGACGGGGTGATGAGGTCATCCAGTCAATTCCCCTGAATGACCGCGGCGCCGATCCAGACATTGTCGGCGGCGATGGAAAGTTCGATTATCAGTTGAATCTGATCGATCCTGCTGGGGTATACAGCCTGGTGGCGACGGCCGAGAGCCCCACCTTCCAGCGAACCTGGCGACAGAACTTTGCCATGGCCCCCCAGGCGCCGATCTCGTTTAAATCACGAACCGTTACCGAACCCGTTTCTGCGGCAGCTACAGGCCCGGCAGTCGCAAACGCCCCTTCAGGCTCGACCGCGCTTGAGACGCCCGCCCATGTCACCCCGGCTCATGTTGACGGGCATGGTCAGAAGCCGGCCAGGGTTCCGGCTAAAAATCAGCCGGTTCGGGTGCTGGAAATTACCCAGGACCCTACGGTCGTCATGCCGGAGCGAAGCGTGGTCGATGGTCAGTGGACTTGTGAAGCATCCCCAACGGGTTCTGCTGTGGATAGTCATGGCAGCGCAGAAGGGCATGTTGTTCCCTCACCTGCCGGACCGAGGATCGAAAAGGTCCATTGGGTGCTCGACAAGACCACAATGACCGTGCCTGTTCCTACGCCGGTGAATCGTAACTGCCAGTTCAGCGGAACGCTGACGGCTGAGCTGACAACCGAGCGATCCATGAGGTTGCAGTTATTGCCGGTGTCGGTTCCTGCCTTGGTTTCCACTGCCCCGAAATCCGAACACCCTGACGCCCACCAGGTGCATGAGACAGCACGGTTGCCGCGTAAAGGTCCCAATTGGCTGTTGATCGGTGCCGTCAACATCGGTCTGGCTTTGGTGATCATCATTGGTCTGCTTCTCTGGCGCCGATCCACGAAAATCACAATCAATCAATTGCTTGCCGAGGCTAAAACAGCATGACTACGCCCGATACCCATTCTGCGGCTTCCGGTTTCTCCTGGTTTCTGAGTGCGGACTGGGCCGTGCTTGCCTCCGAGCTGGCGGGTTTGTTCCTCCTCTTCGCACTGGTGGTCGGCATTCTTGCCTGGCGAGGCCGCAGGCGGAGAATCCAGGCGGCGCGCGCGCTCATCGACGAGCGAGATAATCTGGCCGAGTCGGCGACTGACACTTTTAGTCAGCACATGGCGGCCCTGTTGCCGGAAGCCTCGATCGGGGATGAGCTGCTGGATGACTACCAAATGCGTAGCGAGGAGTTGATCAACGAACTGGTGGCCCCTTGGCTGGAGCCTTCCCCGAAGGGGCTGCAAAGTGCGGTTCGTGCCGTCATGGGCATTCGTCATACGGATTTGCACCAGATCGCAGCCCTCTTTCGCGCCAATCAGCCGGAACCCGTCGTGGCAACCAGCAATGAGCAAGCCGAGGAAAAGCTGGCTCAGTTGAAAACCGACTTTGTCGCCTTGCAAAAGGCTGAAGCTGAACGTTCCGCACAACTGGCCGAGGCCCTGAAATCGGTCAGCATCATTGTCAGCGAATATGGTCGTAAGTTTGGGGTTGAAGCGGATTACCGGGTGCCGCAGATCCTGCGCACCCTCATCTATCTCCAGGCGATTGATAACGGGATGGATCACGATGCGGCCATGGAGCAGGCAGATGCCGCGCTGGTCGACGGGATCACTCTCGGTGAAGAGGACATTGCGCAGGCTGCGCCAGCGCCGACGCCCCAGCCACCCGCTCAACCAGAGAATCCGATCTCCGAAAAAACCCAGCCTCAGCCGGACAACCAGCAGCCAGCCCAAAACGCCGATGTCGATGATATCGATGCGCTGATTGCGGCCGCAAACGTACCGGCGCCCGCACAACCGAAGGCCGAAATGGAACCCACGCAGGGCGATGTGGTCTCAGGTGAGTCGATTGCAGCGTCGGAATCCTCTCCCGCCCCGGAGTTTTCCGCAAATGAGGCGGTGCTATTTTCCGATGATCTGGGTGAAGTCATTGCGGACGAACAGGAAACGGAGGCCCTTCTTGCCGAGGACGAAACCGCTGAGGCCGATACACCTGCCAAACCGGTAGCCCAAATCGACCTGGACGAGATCGAACTTCCGGATCCACCGGCTTCAGCCGATGGAGAATTGCCCTTCGAGCTGAATCTCGACGATATTGATGCCTTGCTTGATGCGGAAATCGCCAAGCAGCAATCCAGTATTGAGGCGCCTGATGATGCGCCGCCGCTTTCGGATGACGATCTGGATCTCAGTAAAAAGCCGCCCGTGTGATCGACTGACGCTCAGGGGATCGCGTGAGGGAACACGCCCGCCGATCTTCAGCGATCGGCCCTTGCCTACTCATTCCATTCAGGGTTTTTGATTGATGCGTGTTTTGTCCCTTTCGTTGTTTAGCCGGCGTCTTCTGTCAATGCGCCTATCCGTCCTTTTCTTGATGCTTGCTGCCCTGCTTCTTCAGACGCAGGTTGCTATTTCCGCGACACAAACCGATACGATCTCCGTGCCCAAGAGCCGTCAGGTGGCTGTTCGTCTCATGGCTGATCTCGCGGATGCTTCATGGATCAAGGATGGTACGGGTGACCAGATCGTCTACATGTTCTTCGATCCGAACTGTCCCTATTGTCACCGTGTTTACGATTCGTTTGAAAAGATTCGCAAGGATATGCCGAACTTGCAGTTCCGCTGGGTGCCGGTCGGCATGCTGACACCGTCGTCAACCACTAAGGCCGCTGCGATTCTGCAGGCCAAGGATCCCTTGAAGGCGTTTCAGGAAAGCGAGAACAACTACGGATTCCTGGATAGCGGCAGTGGCGGCGGTATCGAGCCGGCAAAGCATGTATCTAAGAAATCGGAATCGATGTTGCTGGAAAACTTGTCCATTCTTCAGGGCGACAATCTCTACGCGATCCCGATCATTGTCTTCCAGGCGGACGATGGGTTGCCCTTTTACTTTTCGGGCGCGCGGCCGGAAGCACAACTGCGGGGGATACTGAAGCACGTGGCCCACGGATCCTATGGTGGCGGCAAGGCGATCGAGCCGCAATCCTGATCAAGCCGGCCGGATCTGACCAAACCAGGCTGTGGCGGGCGCTATCCGGGTTGTCCGTAATCGACTCGGACTACTGCCAGATCAAGGGCTCCGGTTCCAGCCGGACGCCAAATTGACTGTACACATCCGCCTGTACCTGTTGGGCCACGTCCCACAGAGCCTGGCCGGTTGCCCCACCGTGATTGACGAGCACCAGTGCGTGAATTTCCGACATCCCGGCGGCGTCCACCGTCTTGCCTTTCCAGCCCGCCCGCTCAATGAGCCAGCCGGCTGATAGCTTCACGCGTTCCTGAGTGTCTTGAGGGTACTGGGGCATATCCGGCCAGCGTTCAGCCAGATTGGCTGCCAGTTCACGGGCCACGATCGGGTTCTGGAAAAAACTGCCCACACTGCCGATGGTGTCACTACGCCAATCCGGGAGTTTCTGACGACGAACATCCGTCACGATGGTCGCGAGTTCCGCTGGTGTGAGGCCATGTGCCGCACGCTCAACCGACTCGAGATAACGCGCTGCCGCCGATTCCAGGCCCGGATAACCCAAATGGGGCCAATCCCTCGGCGCGTGCTTGCTCAAGGTTACCCAGATACGCAGAACCAGCCAGCGACCGGGTTCTTCCTTGAACCGGCTGTGTCGGTAAGAGAGTCCGCACTCTTCTGCACGCCATACGACATATTCCTGTTTGTGACGATCCCACAGGGCGACAGCGTCGAGCACATCCGAAATCTGAACGCCATAAGCGCCGACATTCTGGATCGGGGCGGCACCCACGGTGCCCGGGATTTCAGCCAGACGCTCCAGGCCGTACCAGCCTTGTGCGGCTGTCCAACGGACCCATTCATCCAGTCCGACACCGCCATCCGCGAAAACCCGCACGCGATCTCCGAGGTCGATGGCACCGTATGTGCTCGTGCCCAAGGACATGGCCTTGCCGACTTCCGTTCGAACGAAGAGTATGTTGCTGGCCCCGCCCAATACCAGTGCCTCGGGGTCGGCAAGCCATTCGTCGCGAACCCAGCGCTGAGAGAAAGCGCTGGGTGCATCGACGATTCTGAGCAATTCCCGTGCTCGTACGGGCAGATTCAGCGTATTGGGAATCGGCGCATTGATAAGTCGGTCGACGCCGGAACGAGAGACGGAATGGGCGTTCATGGATCCTGACGATGTCGGTTCAGCACCTGGACGATGGATTCGGCCACGATATGGGGCTCGTTGAAAGGCGGCCGGTCGATGTTGATGATTTTCTGCCTGGCCCAGTGGGTGGAGATCACGCCCTGGCTGCTGGCTTGATCGGTTGGACACAGGCAAAGCCCGGGGCGGCCCAGGGCAGCAGCCAGCCACGCCGTACTGTTGATTCCGGTGAGCAGATAGCGCGCATCTTCAATCAAGGGCCAGTGACCCAGCAATTGGGTCGCTTCATCCAGATCCGGATTGGCGTAGTCCAGACAGGCAATGGATAGCGGCGCATCGGCCAGCCGGTTCCGAAATTGAAGTTTTTCATCTTCTGTCCATGGCAGGTTGCGCATATCGACAACGATATCCGTCTCCGTCGGCGCATCGTCGGATTTCGGCAGGAAGCCATAGTCGGGTTCGAGATCATGGAGGGAATAGCCAAGTTCGGCGGCGAACAACACGCGCAGTGCCTGCACGGGATGGAGTTCGGGGGGGATCGGAAAAACCGAAGCATAGTCCCGATTCAATCGGGGGCGATCCAGGCGCGATACGCCAACGCGTCGCCCGGGCCGATTGCGGATGGTTGCCCGGCTGACCGGGCTACCATACGGATCGATCCAGGATGTCGACTCATCCTTCAAGGCGTCTCCAAGCTGATGTTGGAGCTCGGCGCGTACGCGCCAATACTTTGGCGACCAGAACGGTTTGAGCCAGGCGTCTTCGTCGATGTCGATATGTCGGGCGACGGCCGGATGCCTACGCATGCACGCATTGATTCCCTTGGAACCAATCAGGGTGATTTCGAGGCCGGGTACCGCCTTCTTGGCATCCGTGAATGCGGCCCATAAGGGAATGACTTCTGCGGGATTAGGGACCAGGCTGACTAATATCTGCATGCGTGACTCAACAATCCATTGTGCGGTTGTTCGGGGGTTGGTGCACTGATGGCAACAAAAAAGCTTGATCTGCGACCCTGAACCGCGCTCAAGCATGACCTCATGCTAAACTTCGCAGCCTGGTTTTCCTAGAAGTTTAGCTATACATGACGCGTCGAATCCTCGTTACCTCCGCCCTGCCCTATGCCAATGGCCCCTTGCACCTTGGCCATATCATCGAAACCATCCAGACGGATATCTGGGTTCGGGCACAAAAACTGTTTGGTAATGAATGCCGATACGTGTGTGCCGACGATGCCCATGGCACGCCCATCATGCTAAAGGCACAGCAGGAAGGCATTACGCCCGAAGAACTGATTGCCCGCATCAGTGCCAGCCATCAGGCCGATTTTGCCGATTTCCAGATTGGATTCGACATATTCCACAGCACGCATTCCGAGGAAAACCGGCGGATGTCCAGCGACATCTTCCAGCGACTGGAAGCTCGGGGTCTGATCACCCGGCGCACGATCAAGCAGGCCTACGATCCGGAAAAGAACATGTTTCTGCCCGATCGGTTCATCAAGGGCACCTGCCCCAAATGTGGTGCCGCAGACCAGTACGGCGACAATTGCGAACATTGCGGCGCCACCTACAGTCCGACCGAATTGAAGGACCCGCGCTCGGTCCTTTCCGGAGCCACGCCGGTCGAGCGGGATTCGGAGCATTACTTCTTCGATCTCCCGCAGATGGAAACGCAGATCAAGCAATGGCTTTCCGAGGACCGGGTGCAACCCGCGATCCGAGCAAAATTGCAGGAATGGTTCGATTGTGGATTGCAGCCCTGGGATATTTCTCGTGATGCCCCCTATTTCGGGTTTGAAATTCCGGGCGCCCCCGGGAAATTCTTCTATGTCTGGCTGGATGCGCCGATTGGTTATATTGGCGCCTTTCTCAAAATGGCCGAATCCGCCAATCTGGACTTCGTCGATTACTGGGGGCCGGAATCCGAAGTCGAGTTGTACCATTTCATCGGCAAGGACATTGCCTATTTCCACACCCTGTTCTGGCCGGCCATGCTGATGGGCGCCGGTCTGCGTACTCCTACTGCGGTGAACGCGCATGGATTCCTCACGCTGAACGGGGAGAAAATGAGCAAATCCCGGGGAACGTTCATCCAGGCTCGAACCTTCCTGAACCACTTGGACCCTCAGGCGCTTCGCTATTATTTCGCCGCAAAACTGAGTGCCGGTATCGACGATATCGATCTGAGCCTGGATGATTTCCGATTGCGGGTGAATGCAGACCTGGTCGGCAAGGTGGTCAATATCGCCAGTCGCTGCGCCGGGTTCATTCACAAGCAGTTCGATGGCCAACTGGCACCCCAGCTTGCGGATCCCACCCTTCAGGATTATCTCGTGGCCGCTTCGGATTCCATTCGACAGCGGTATGAGCGTCGTGAGACGGGACAGGCCATGCGCGAGATCATGGCACTGGCTGATTTCGTCAATCAGTACATCGACGAGAAAAAACCCTGGGCCATGGCCAAGTCGCCGGAGACGCAGCCAGCTGTACAGGGCGTCTGTACGGATGGGTTGAATGCCTTCCGGATCCTGATGACCTATCTGACGCCGGTACTGCCGGCAATGTCGGCCCAGGCGGCCCGATTCCTCAACCTGCGGGCTCTGAATTGGTCCGCTTTGGATGTCCCGTTGGTGGCTCGCCCAATCCATCCGTATGAAGCGTTGATGACGCGCGTCGAGCAGACCGCGACTGATGCCCTCCTGGCCGCGACGAAAGCGGAAGCCGCGGCTCTGGCGAGTGCTTCCGGAGGTCAAGCCAAGGGGGCGCCGGATGCCGCTGCTGGGGATGCGGCGAAACCCGCAACGACGATCGATCCAATCGCTGAAGAAATCGGCATCGAGCAGTTTGCTGCCGTCGATCTGCGCATTGCCCGGATTGTCAGCGCAGAGCATGTCGAGGGTGCCGATAAACTGCTGCGGCTGCAATTGGACATCGGCGGCGGTCAGACCCGCCAGGTATTTGCCGGCATCAAATCCGCCTATGCACCGGAAGATCTCGTGGGTCGGCATACGGTCATGGTGGCGAATCTCAAGCCGCGCAAGATGAAGTTCGGGATGTCAGAAGGGATGGTGCTGGCTGCCGGTCCAGGCGGCAAGGATCTCTTTATTCTCAATCCGGATGAAGGTGCCCAACCGGGTATGCGGGTGAAATAAACCCGATTGGTTTGCGCCTAGAAGCCCGGTCATCGACCGGGCTTTTTGATATCCACCGCTGTCGGCTCGAAGCCGGTTGATCGTCGTCGATCATTCCGCTCGGACGAGTGTGCAGACGCAATCGTCAGGTTACTTTCGGTTGTTCGTTGTCGTGGTTTTGTCCTCGGCGTCGCCTGCATTGCTTTGTGTGGGAATCCGTGGATCGTCGTCATCGAGCAGGATACGATGCGCCGGGCCGTCCATGTCCTCGTACTGATTGTTGCGTATCGCCCAGAACGCGGCCCAGACAAGAATCCCGGCAATGATCATGCTCAGAGGAACGAATAAATACAGAACGCCCATGGGGTTGCCTCTTCTCGTGGTTCGATGATGGCGTTGTGCGCTGAGCCGGGAATACGACAACACCGCCAAGCCTTACGCCTAAGATACCCTTTTCGCGTACAGGTTCAAAAAACCCGCTACAAGAGCGGGTTTTCGGGATTGTTTCGCCGACTTCGGGCGAAGGGTGCGGATAATCAACCGAAGGTGGATGTCACCGCCTGTCCGGATCCGGTACCTGCGCGGAGGGCGGCAATGCGTTCGTCGAGTGGCGGGTGGGACATGAACAGTCGACCCAAGGTGCTGCCGTGGCCGGAAATGCCGAATGCCGTCATTTGCGAGGGCAATTGTGCCGGTGTCTCGTAATTGAGTTTGAGCCGCTCAAGGGCGGCAATCATCTTCTGACGACCGGCAAATCGTGCACCAGCTTCATCGGCGCGGAATTCCCGCTGGCGGGAAAACCACATCACGATGATGCTGGCGAGCACGCCAAAGACCATTTCCGCGATGAATGTGGCCAGGAAGAAGCCGATACCGGGACCATTCTCGTTCTTGAGGAGAACGCGGTCGACGAAGTAGCCGACGATTCGTGCGAAGAAAATTACGAAGGTGTTCACGACGCCCTGAATCAGCGTGAGCGTGATCATGTCGCCATTGGCGACGTGGCCGATTTCGTGACCGAGAACGGCTTCGGCTTCATCGCGGGTCATGTTGGCCAGAAGCCCGGTCGAGACGGCAACCAGGGCGTTGTTGCGGCTGGCACCGGTCGCGAAGGCGTTGATCTCCGGCGAGTCATAGATGGCCACTTCGGGCATGCCAATGCCGGCTTGCTTCGCCTGGCGCTCGACGGTCTGAAGCAGCCAGCGTTCAGCTTCGTTGCCCGGCTGAACGATCACCTGGGCGCCGACACTCCGCTTGGCCATCCATTTGGACATCATCAGAGAAATGAGGGAACCGCCAAAACCAAAAACGGCTGCCAGTACGAGCGTGGAGGTGTAGTTGATGCCACCGCCCCGGTAATCCATGGTCGATCCAAGTCCGAAGACGGAGGAAATGACGAACCAGGCGACGGTCAGGATGAGCATGACTGCCAAGTTGGTTGCAAGGAATAAGAGGATTCGCTTCATGGTGTTTTCTAACGCTCCTGAGAAACAGTGCCAAGCCCGGTGAACATTCAACCCTAGGCGACAATTACTTTAGCCTAAAGTGGGGGCGTCATAGGAAAATTTCAAGTAGCCTTGCATATCATTTATATGTTGGCCGATGTCGATACCAGTGCCCCAGAATGGCATCCACATGAGACTGCCGTGGTAGCTGGGATGTTCCATCCCACCAATGAAATTCTGCGATTTCGCGCGGATTACAGCTGGGCGTGTCCAGGGAGTGGATCAGTACCACGTGATGATGATTGACACTCCCGCGATAGTCACAGCTCGTCAGGCGTTCAGCCGTCTGTGCTTCCATGCCCAATTCCTCGTACAGCTCCCGCACGGCTGCTGCAATGGGGGGTTCTTGGGGATTGGCGCCTCCTCCGGGTAGCGAAAACTTATTGTCGCCGATATCCCGAACCAGAAGAAAGCGACCATCATTGATGACCAGAGCTGTGCCGCGTATGAGCATGATTACGGCATTTCCCGGCCGATCAGGGCATAGGAACGGGGGGCGTCCATCGTCCCGTCTTCAGGTAGATGATCATTTCCGCTTCTCGGACCATATGCTCGATGTGTTGAGGTTGCTGGCGCGGTCGGTCATGCAGGGGAATGTGTTTGAGCAGCTGGGTCAGCTGCTGAACATGCAGAAAGGTCGTGCTGTGGACATATCTTGCGCATTGTTCGATGACCGGGCTCAACCACGACCACGCGGGCGCGTAATACCAGGAAAGCCAGACCATACCGACCGCGTATCGGGCCATACATTGCTGAGCTACGCTGTTGCCGGCAGCGGCAAGGAGGATGTTTGCTTCAGCGCGGGACGGGCATTCTTGCCACCCATCCAAAATGAATCGTTCGACATGACGCAGGAAGCCGGTTTCCGGTTCCGAGAGAGTCTGCAGAAGCATGGGCGTTTCGTGCAGCGTGTCCGGGGTAAGTTCTTCGCGCATAAGGCCCCCTACTCTAGCCCATGGCGACCAACTACGTCGACCGCGCAACCCACTGGCTCTAGAGGATTCTCGGGATGTTGCTGCCTTCATGCGTGGCTCGTGGCTCGTTGCTCAGGCCGCAAACCGGCCAAGATACCGATCGGAACGGGGGGTGTCCTTACGTTGGACGAAATGTCTCAGATATCGTTGCTGCAGCTTCGCCCGGTCGAGCCAGATGAAGACGTCTGCCGTATTGAAATCCTCGTCCCAATAGGCTTCGCTACCCATGCACGCACCCAGCCTCAAGTAGGCCTTGAGCAAAGGTGGGATCTTGAGATCGCCTTGTGCTAACCGATTCGAAGCCAGGGGGGGGAGACCGCGCTTGGTCGTGATTTCCAACCCTGTGGGCAGTGCGAATTTGTGGCTCATTTGAGAAAGGATCTGACGGGCAAGTAAGCCGCCATCGTTCATCGAAATGCTGGCGCAGCCCATCAGATACGCAAAACGGTTGATTTCCATGAACTGGGCCAGCCCCGTCCAGAGCGTGCCGATGGTTGCGCCGTTTCGATAATCGGGATGGACGCAGGTTCTTCCGATCTCCATGACGCGCCCATGGATGTGTTCGATGGCACTGAGATCGAACTCATTGGCGGAATAGAATCCGCCAGCGACTTTTGCCTGCGTATCCGTCAAAATCCGGGTGCATGCCACAACGTCACCCGTATCCAGGTCGTGTACGACCAGATGATGACAGTAGGCATCCAGATCATCGGATTCAATTCCCTTGGGGGCATGGGGCGGGATTTTAGCGCCCAGTTCCTCGACAAAGACGCGGTGACGAAGCGCAAAGGTCGCCCGGATCTCATCAGGCGTAACGGCTAGCCCGACCTGTAAACGATGGCCGGCGTCGATTCCGTCCACGCGTTTCGTCTGATCGGCGTGGATCAACTCTGATTGATCGACTGTATAGGGCATAGGCAAGTTAACCGATTGGATTTGTGTGATTTTGCAGGTTAGATCATGTGCATTTCGCTCTTGTTAAGGTTTTGTGGCCGATGCTTGACACATTGATGAATTTTTCATGAAATCGGAGGCGACCTGCTTGCTCATTGCGCCCCGTCTTGAACTGGGTACACTGGCTGACCCAACGTTCAGTCATTCAAGCTACTCATGAATCTCTATCCCTATCTCCGTGCTCTTCTCTTCCGGTTTGAGCCGGAAACGGCACACCGAGTCACCTTCCAGTTGCTGGATCTGGCCGCCAAGACATCGTGGTGTTCGTACGCCCGCCGACAAGTGACCGAAGATCCTGTCGAGATCATGGGAATACGATTTCCGAATCGTGTGGGACTTGCCGCCGGGCTGGACAAGACGGGGGCGCATATTGATGCCCTGAACTGCCTCGGGTTCGGATTTGTCGAAGTCGGTACGGTCACGCCGCGTCCGCAGCCTGGCAATCCTCGCCCTCGGCTCTTCCGGTTGCCCGACGCAGAAGCGCTGATCAATCGAATGGGTTTCAACAACGACGGACTGGACAGCTTTGTCGCCCATGTTCAGGCGAGACGCTCTCAGGGCGTGGTTGGCCTGAATATCGGGAAGAATTTCGATACGCCCATCGAGCGTGCGGTCGATGATTATCTGATCGGGTTGCGCGGAGTTCATCCGTTTGCTGATTACGTGACCATCAACATTTCCTCACCAAACACCAAGAACCTGCGCGCCCTGCAGGCGGCAGATCAATTCGGTCCGCTACTCTCTGCCTTGCGCCGTGAAAAGGATGTTCTGGATGATCGTCACGCACGCAAGGTTCCGCTGGTGGTCAAGATTGCCCCCGATCTCACCGAGGAGTCTGTCTCGGACATTTCCCGTGTACTGGTTGAGGAAGGGATGGATGGCGTGATCGCCACAAACACGACGATATCCCGCGCTGGGGTTGAGGGTCTGCCGTTTGCCGACGAGACGGGGGGGCTCAGTGGCCGTCCTGTCCGAGAAGCGTCAACACGTGTGATTCGACAGTTGCGTGCAGAGTTGCCGAAAGGCTTTCCGATCATTGGCGTGGGCGGGATCGATAGCGGGACGGCGGCGCTTGAAAAGATTCAGGCCGGCGCCGATCTCGTACAGGTCTATACCGGATTCATCTACCGGGGGCCGGCATTGATTGCTGAAATCAGTCGTGCACTAGCAGACACATCGCGTTAATCCGGGCGCATATGACAGATCGGGCAAGCCGAATCCCGTCGGAAACGAATGGTCCGGAATTCGGTTCGCTTCAGATCGAACAGGGCCAGTCGACCGACCAGCGGTTCCCCGAAACCGACGAGCACCTTGATGGCCTCGGCAGCCTGCAGACTGCCGATCATCCCGACCAACGGCGACAATACGCCGGCGTCGCTGCAACGAAGCGCCTCATGACCTTCCTCGCGGTAGAGACAGCGATAACAGGGCGATTCAGCGCGTCGGGGGTCAAACACGGTCACCTGTCCTTCCATACGAATGGCGGCACCAGAAACGAGCGGCTTTCCCGATCGCATGCAGGCTGCATTCAAGGCGAATCGCAATTCGAAGTTATCGGAGCAATCGCAAACGAGATCGACATCGTCCAGTATCGCGTCCAGGTTGGTGGATGACAGACGTTCGGTGATCAGACGCGTGCGGACATCGGGATTGATCGCCTGGATACGTTTCGCGGCTGAGATCACCTTGTCCATGCCCAAACTATCGGTATCGTGCGAAATTTGACGTTGCAGGTTGCTCAGATCGACCTGATCGAAATCGGCCAGGACAAGTTCTCCTACGCCTGCGGCGGCAAGGTACAGGGCCACGGGCGACCCGAGTCCCCCCAGACCCACAATCAATACGCGTGATTCGGTGAGTTGCTGCTGCCCTTCGTAATCGATTTCGGGAAGCATGATATGCCGGCTGTAGCGGAGGAGTTGTTCGTCGTTCATGGATTGTTGCGGTGGCGTATCGTTTGAAGATAAGCACCTTTCAGTGATAGTGGCGCCAAGGGTCGTCGGAACGCTCGGGGATCGCTGGAGGGCGCAGTTTATGAGACTGTGTCGTCACCTGATCTACGGATACCTGATAGGGCCGCGTCGGCAGGGGGCAGTTTTCCAGTCCAAGCAGTTCGCGCTGATTTTGTTCGGCATATTCGATGAGTGCCAGCTTCATTTTGACCAATAGCGAGGCGTCGAGATGAAAGCCCGCAAGCTGTAGGTGGCGGCGAATGACCCGTAGACAGATGTGTTGCACGTCATAGTGAACTACGAGACACCAGGCATCCTGCCGTTCGGCCTTCAACACGCCGGGAAGATTGCCCAGGAACACGGCTGCGCCTGTGGACTGGTCGCCGTGATGATGCGGGCCACGAAATCGAATTTCCCGTTGTTTGATTAACGTCGATTGATCCATGTCGCTCCTCGCCGCTCTGAAGCTTGCCGTCTAGAGTAACTCAATTGGTCGTGTTTGTACGATTTGTTACCTGCCCGGCTTATGTCCGCCTGTCGTCCTTGGCAGCCCGGCGTAGTCGCTTCGGGTGATCAGCGAGGTGAAGCCGACCTGCGTCAACAGCGCCATAATTGCCGCGGACTGATCGAAACCATGCTCGACCAGGATGTGGCCCCCGGGTTTGAGTACGCGTACGGCTTCCGCGAATAGAACGCGGTAGTCGTCAAGGCCATCGAGGCCGGCAGCCAGAGCAGTGCGGGGTTCGTACCTCAGATCGCCGGTGCTTAGATGAGGGTCGTCATCGGGAATGTACGGGGGGTTGCTGACAATCATGTCCAGGCACTCGTCTGCCAGGCAGTCGGCCCAGTTGCCTTGGAACCAGTGAATGGGGTGACTTGGTACGATGGTCTGCTGATTTTCCCGAGCGACTTTCAGGGCCCCTGCACTCAAATCACTGGCCAGAATCATCGCCCTGGGGCGTTCCACGGCAAGGCACACCGCGAGGATCCCCGAGCCGGTTCCCAGGTCTGCGACGGTCACCTGATCGTCTACGGACAGTAACTCCAACGCCCATTCGAGCAGTATTTCCGTTTCCGGGCGGGGTATGAGGGTGTCAGGCGTGACCCGAAAATCATGCCGCCAAAACCCGCGCGCGCCGAGAATGTAGGCAACTGGGATTCCCTTGGCCCGATCGTAGAAGGCCCGGCGTAGGCGAGTGGCCGCGGCTTCTGAAAGTGACTGCTCGGGATCAATGATCTGACGTGCACGATCGATGCCGGATATACCCGTCACCAGCTGACGAAGATCGATCATGGCATCCGCATCGGTGCCCAGCAGTGCCCTACCCTCGTCGAGCAACGACGCGAGGGTCGCTGGAACATTCCGGGCTGGGTCTTTCCGAGGATCAGTGACTGCCATTGGCCAGAGCCATCAATTGGTCGGCCTGATCGGTCTGGCGAAGGGGTACGATGACCGGATCCAGGTCGCCGGCCAGTACGCGATCGAGTTGGTAGAGCGTCAGGTTGATCCGATGATCCGTGACCCTGCCCTGCGGAAAATTATAGGTCCGGATGCGCTCGGAACGATCCCCTGAGCCGACCAGCGCCTTGCGGGTGGCGGCCTGTTCCGCGTGAACACGCTGACGTTCCTGATCGGCGAGTCGGGCAGCGAGGACGCTCAATGCGCGGGCACGGTTCTTGTGCTGGGATCGCTCGTCCTGACACTCGACGACCATACCGGTCGGCAAATGGGTAATGCGGATGGCTGAGTCCGTCTTGTTGATGTGCTGACCACCCGCACCCGAGGCCCGGAAGGTATCGATTCTCAGCGTCGAAGGATCGAGCGTGACGGCCTCGGCCTCCGGTACAACAGGCATGACGGCCACTGTCGCGGCCGATGTATGCACCCGCCCCTGTGTTTCCGTGGTCGGCACGCGTTGTACGCGATGGGCGCCGGATTCGAATTTGAGTGCGGCATAGACGCCGTCCCCACTGATCTGAGCGACTGCCTCGCGATACCCGCCATGCTCGCCGGGTTGTTCGGAGAGCAATTCCGAACGCCAGCCGCGCTGATCGGCGTAGCGGAGATACATGCGCATCAGATCACCGGCAAAAATGGCGGCCTCATCACCGCCGGTTCCCGCTCGTACCTCAAGAAAGACGTCGCCGTCATCCGCCGGATCATGCGGCAGCAGGTGGAGCTTGAGTGTTTCGTCCAGGGACGCCAATCGCTCCTTGATCAGCGGGATTTCCTCTTCGGCCATGGCCGCGAGATCGGGGTCTGATTCGTTGCTCATCGCGGAGGCGGAAGCAAGATCGATCTTGGCTTTCTTGTAGTCATCCAATGCGCGTACCAGATCGGACAGGCGGGCGTGTTCGCGGGAAAGAGACCGAAACCGCTCCTGATCACTGATGATCTCAGGCTCTGCAAGTAAAGCGGTAATTTCTTCGTATCGCTCGGAAAGGGCGAGCAGACGGTTGAATAAGGCGTCGGATAACATAAGGGATGTCGGTGGCGTTTGGACCCTGGGTAGGGCGAAAAGGACGGAGGCGTAGCTGTGTGCGGAGGGCGCTAACTTTCCGGTTTTTCCGAAAGCCCAAGGACATTCTGGACGGAATGTACCAATGTCAGATCGCCACTGGCACAGGCTTCGCGCAATACGATGGTTGGCCGATGGATCAGTCGGTTGGTCAAGGTATGGGCCAGAAACTCCATAGCCTCTTCGGGCGACTTGCCGGCCGCCATCAACGCCTTGGCCCGGAAAAGCACGTCATCGCGGGTCACTTCGGCCTGATGGCGATAGGATTTGATGAGTTCCGCTCCGGTCTGTAGCTGCACCCACTCGAGGAAGTGGCCGACCTGCAGGTTGATGATCTCTTCGGCTTGTTCGGCCGCCGCCGCGCGGGATTTCTGTCCCTCGTCTATGACAGACTTCAGATCGTCGACGGTATAAAGATAGATATCCTGCAGGTCTGCCACCTGGGGTTCAATATCACGCGGTACCGCAATATCCACCATGAAGATGGGGCGACGTTTGCGCTGCTTGAGCGCCTGCTCGACGGCCCCCTTGCCCAAGACGGGCAAGGGACTGGCGGTTGAGGAAATGACGATGTCCGCCTTGTGCAGATGCGTCGGGATTTCCGTCAATCCGATAGCCAGCCCGCCAAACTGTTCGGCGAGATGATGCGCCCGCTCAATGGATCGGTTCGCGACGATGACCTGGCGCAAACCACTCCCCTGGAGGTGTCGGGCACAAAGTTCGATGGTTTCACCGGCACCAATCAGCAAGGCGGTTTTTTGGGAGAAATCGCCAAATATCTGTTTGGCAAGATTGACGGCTGCAAATGCTACGGATACGGGGCTGGCGCCGATCTGTGTATCGGTTCGGACCTGCTTGGCCACGGAGAAGGTATGTTGGAACAGACGACCTAGGACGGGGCCAAGCGCCTGTGCATCCTGAGCGACCGTAAAGGCATCCTTGATCTGGCCCAGAATCTGGGGCTCGCCCAGGACCATGGAGTCCAAGCCGCAGGCAACGCGCATCAGATGACGGATTGCCAGCTCGTCCTGATGTGCATAGACATAGGGCGCAATGGCATCGATCGGTAATTGATGGAATGTGGCCAGCCACTCGATCAGATTTTCGCGAACGCATTCCGAGTGTGCGTAGATTTCGGTGCGATTGCAGGTCGATACAATTGCCGCTTCCTTGGCGCCACAGCCGTGAATCAGATCCTTCAGTGCCGACGGCAGCCGATCCACGCCGAACGCGATGCGCTCCCGCACATCGACCGGTGCCGTTTTATGATTCAAACCGAAGGCGATTAGTGACATAGCCGACAATTATACCTCGCCATCCTGTCCACGCCCACCCAAGCGCGTGGATTCTCAGCGAGAATATTAGCAAAAACTGAAATAACCTGCGTTTTGGTCATCATGAGCGACCCAAATCGCGCAAGGGCAGCCTTTTGCGGTTGCGATACGAAGGCCAGTACCAACGGGAAGCAAGCAGGAGAACGGCGAGTGACAGGATGGCTACGGTCCAATTCGCCCAGATGCCTTCCGGATAGCCCGTGTTGTACCAGGGCGCTGTCAAGCCACAAAGGCCGGTAATGAACAGCCCTGCCGGTGTGGTCCATCTGGCGTTATGCAAGGACTTCCATCGATTCAGGAGACGTTGGCCAAGCAATACGGAAACGAGACCGATCACGGCGCCTGCCAGAACGTCCGTCGGCCAGTGCACCCCGACGGCCATTCGAGAAATCGCAAGCAGCGTCGCCCCGGCAAGCGTGAGTAACGCCGTACCGAAGGAAAGCCGAAGTCCGATGATCAGAAGACCGGCCAGCGTAAATGCCGTAACCGAATGCCCGGAGGGAAAGCTGCCGTGGTCGAGTCGGTGGCCGATCAGGTGAAAGGTATCGAGCGGGAGCACCGCAGGGGGTCGAGGTATGTCCAGGATCGGTTTCAGGGTATGCGTCATCACCGTCGCCAGAATTGCCGACAGGAGCAGTAACGCGGCAAGTTTCGGACGCCAGAGCAGTACGGGCAGCAACAACCCCAAGGCGAGATAGGTGTCAGCCAACGAGCTGAAACCGGACCATATCGCCGGTGCCAGCGGCCCGAGGTTGTTGAAGTCGTGGAACAGGGTGAGACGCAGACCTGGTGTGGCAGCAACCACAATCAGACTGATCGCGGCCGTCAGGATGAATCCGTAGGCCAGTTTCATCCCGGCACTGGGATCATCCATCGGATCCTGTGCCCAATGCGGAAACTGTGTCGCAAGTTTGTTCATGAAACCGTCTGTTCGGTAGGGGGGGATGATTCAAGGGGCTGCTTCCAGTCGGGCGCATCAAGCGCCTCCCCTGCGCTAGGTCTGAGGTGATAGGAACGAACGTCCTGGGCTTCATGGTATGTCCGCGACAACATTTCAGAGAGGACGCCGGTCGTCAGTATTTGAACCGAAATAAGCACCAGCATGATGCCGACCATGAACAGCGGTCGATCACCGATATTTTCCCCCAGCAACTTCAAAATCAAGAGGTAGAACAAAGTCAGGCCACCCAGTGCGCCGAAGCCCAGTCCGAGCATCCCGAAAAAGTGGGCCGGACGTGCGGCAAAGCGCATGAAGAAATAGACGGAGATCAGATCGATGATGACACGAAAAGTTCGCGACAGCCCATATTTGGATACACCAGCCGTCCGTGCGTGGTGGGCCACGACCTCTTCCTTGATCCGGCTTGGGGCCGTCTGAGTCGCAAGCCAGGCTGGAATGAACCGGTGCATTTCACCGTACAAACGAACGCCCTTGATCACGGAGGCACGGAATACCTTCAGGCTGCAGCCGTAATCATGAAGCGTCACGCCGGTTATCTTTCGGATGAGTCGATTGGCTATTTTCGACGGCACCTTCCTGAGCCAAAGATTGTCCTGACGATTCTTTCGCCAGCCGGCGACAAGGTCGAGATCCTCGGCAATCAAACGGTTCACCATCCGCGGGATATCGATGGGGTCGTTTTGCAGATCGCCATCCAGCGTGGCGATGACATCGCCGCGAGCCAGATCGATCCCGGCCTGCATGGCTGCGGTCTGACCAAAATTTCGTGCGAGGGGGACGAGTCGAACATGGTTGCCGTACGCTGCCTGTCCTTCGGTGATACGTTGAACGGTGGCATCTGCGGAGCCGTCATCGATCAAGAGGATTTCCCAGGGGGCAGGATATTCCGACAGGGCCTGATGGACTCTGGCCAGCAAGGGCGCAATATTGTCTTGTTCGTTGAAAACGGGAATGACCAGCGACAGCGGTGCCGCATTCATTGAGGTCATACATGCTCCTTGGGGCGAATTGGGGCGAAATTCTTGCGGATTTAAGGACCCGTTAAGGTCCTTATTTAAGCGCGAGGGCGCAATTGCGTCGGAAAGTGTAAGCCAAAAACGCCATCGCACCCTACCCTGCTGGTATCAGTGCCTTGGCGATTGGGGTTCATTGGGGCCAATAACGGCTCAATTTTCCGCGCAGGCTGGATTCGGAGATGGTGCCGACAATCACGTCGACGATCAGGCCGTCGTGAACAAGAAGCGTGGTCGGGGTACCCATGATACGGAGGATTCGCGCCAATCCCTGTTGTGTCTGGACATTCAGATGGTATAGCGGCAGAGAATGCAGCTGGGCCAGATTGTCAACGATGGGCGCCATGCGGTGACAGGCGCCACAGTTGGGCGATTCAAAGAAGAAAAGGCCATCACTCCTGCCTGGCTCATCTGTGGCAAGCAGTTCAATCAGTTCTTGGGGTGCCGGATTGCCACGCATGCTTTTCGCGTGGCGCACCATGATCCACTGTCCAAGCAAAATCAGCAGAACGAGGGCAAGAAGGACGGCGGGAACAGTCATATCGGGCATGGGAATCCTTGTCGCTCGGGTACACTCGGCAGT